>CACNSD010000031.1 GCA_902623075.1 uncultured Pelagibacteraceae bacterium | reverse complement strand
CTATCGTTTATGGATTTTTAACTGGTAAAAATATTCTTAATTCAAGTGCAGGAAATGCAAAAATGCAAGATATTGCGTCAGCAATTCAAATTGGTGCAAAAGCATACCTAGCGAGACAGTATAAAACTATTGCTATTGTTGGTGCTGTGGTTTTAGTAATTGTAAGTATTGCTTTTAGTCCTCTAGTGGGTCTTGGTTATTTAATAGGTGCAGCTTTATCTGGTATTGCAGGATATGTAGGAATGTTAGTTTCTGTTGAAGCAAACGTAAGAACTGCAGAAGCTTCTAGAAGAGGCTTAGCACAAGGTCTTTCCGTTGCATTTAAATCTGGTGCTGTTACAGGAATGTTAGTTGCAGGTTTAGCTTTATTATCTATAGCTGTCTATTATTACATTCTATTAAAGTCTAATGTAGATGAAAGAGAGATTGTAAATGCTTTAGTTGCATTAGGTTTTGGAGCATCATTAATTTCAATTTTTGCAAGATTAGGTGGTGGAATTTTTACAAAAGGTGCTGATGTAGGTGCTGATTTAGTTGGAAAAGTTGAGGCAGGAATACCTGAAGATGATCCTAGAAATCCCGCTGTTATCGCAGATAACGTTGGTGATAACGTAGGAGATTGTGCAGGAATGGCTGCAGATTTATTTGAAACTTATGCAGTTACTATTGTTGCAACAATGGTTCTATCTTCAATTTTCTTTGTTGGAGATTTAAATATGATGATTTACCCTTTAACAATTGGTGCAGCTTGTTTGATAACATCTATCATTGGTACTTTTTTTGTAAGACTTGGAAGAAATAATAATGTTATGAATGCTTTGTATAAAGGGTTTATTGTTTCTGCAGTTACTTCTCTAATAATTTTATGGCCAGTCACAGATCATGTAATTGGTTTCACAAATGAATATACAGTTAATAATAAAACATTTAATGGAATGGATTTATATTATTGTGGTGTAATAGGGCTTGTAATAACTGGATTGTTAATTTGGATTACTGAATATTATACTGGTACAAGTTATAGACCGGTAAAATCTGTTGCCTTATCATCAACAACTGGTCACGGTACAAATGTTATTCAAGGTTTAGCTGTTTCTATGGAAGCAACAGCAATTCCGGCATTAATTATTGTTGCCGGTATACTTATTACAAATTCTATTGCTGGACTATTTGGTATTGCTATTGCAGTTACCACTATGCTTGCATTAGCCGGTATGGTTGTTGCATTAGACGCTTATGGTCCGGTAACTGACAATGCTGGTGGTATAGCTGAAATGTCCAACTTAGATAAAAAAGTTAGAAAAACAACTGATGCTTTAGATGCTGTAGGTAATACTACTAAGGCTGTAACAAAAGGTTATGCTATTGGATCTGCTGGTTTAGGAGCTCTAGTTTTATTTGCTGCTTATACTGAGGATATCAAACATTTTTCAAAAGAAGCTGGATCTGCATTAGAGGGTATAGTTGTAACTTTTGATTTATCAAATCCCTATGTAGTTGTTGGATTATTAATTGGTGGAATGCTTCCATATTTATTTGGTTCAATGGGTATGCAAGCTGTAGGTAGAGCTGGTGGTGCAGTAGTAGTTGAAGTTAGACGGCAGTTCAAAAAATTTCCTGGTATAATGAAAAGAAAGCAAAAACCAGATTACGCGAAATTGGTAGATTTATTAACAGTAGCTGCAATTAAAGAAATGATAATTCCATCGTTACTTCCTGTTTTATCGCCTGTAATTTTATATTTTGTAATCTTTTCTATTGGTGGTCAGGTTGCAGCTTTAGCATCAGTTGGTGCAATGTTGCTTGGTGTTATTATCACAGGTTTATTTGTTGCTGTTTCAATGACAGCAGGTGGTGGTGCATGGGATAACGCTAAAAAATATATTGAAGATGGAAATCATGGAGGTAAAGGATCAGAAGCTCATAAAGCAGCAGTTACAGGCGATACAGTTGGAGATCCTTACAAGGATACTGCTGGTCCTGCTGTAAATCCTATGATTAAGATAACTAATATAGTAGCTTTACTTTTATTAGCTGTTATCGCTGGTTGATTTCTTTACGTTTTTTGGCCCTCTGACCAAGAGGGTCATTAATCTTTTGTCTCATGCTAGACATAAAATCATATATGAATGAGTTTCGTTTGAAACCTGACTCAGTGGTTGCTTCAGTAATTTTAATATTTTGCATATCGTCCTTATTATAAAACTCTTTTTTTTTTAATATTCCGTAATTATCAATTT
>CACNSD010000030.1 GCA_902623075.1 uncultured Pelagibacteraceae bacterium | reverse complement strand
CTTTTTAATTTTATATTATTTGTTAATTTAACTTTTACTTTAACTAAAAAATGATTATTTAACTCAGAAATTAAATCTTTTACTTTAATTATTTTTTTATTATTTTGAGAAAAATTCCAAGATTTAAAATTTATTTGTTTCATTTGATAGCACTTTTTAGCTAATATAAGATAACCAAATAAAGGATCCAAAACATACTGCCATGGTCTTACTGCATTAGGGAATCTAATGTTTAATGTTTTTTTATTATCCAAAGCTCGAAAAAAGTCTGGTATGATTCTAAATTCTGATCTATCACCGCCACCTATCACATTGCCCGCTCTCACAGTAACAACTATATTTTTTTTGTTCTTGAAGAAGCTATTATTATAACAATTAACAAGATTTTCGGCGTCAACCTTCGAAGTACTATAAGGGTCTGAACCTTGAATTAAGTCAGTTTCTTTAAAAAATTTGATCCTATCATCATTTTTGTAAACTTTATCTGTTGTAATAATTAAAGATGATTTAATATTAAATTTTTTAATTAGCTCTAAAATGTTCAAAGTTCCATTAAAATTTATCTCAAAGGTTTCTTTTGGATCCTTATAAGATGGGAGTACTAATGGTTGTGCAGCCATGTGGAGGACAATATCTGGTTTAAATTTTTTAATTGACCTTTCAAGTAACTTATAATTTCTGATATCACCAAAAAAATTTATACAATTTTTTTTAAGTTGAGAATTTTGAAAAATTATATCTTTTTTTTTAGGAGCTAGAGAATAGCCTGCTACCTTACAACCTAAGGATTGTAAAAAAAAAATCATCCATGATCCTTTAAAACCTGTGTGACCAGTCACAAAAACTTTTTTATTTTTCCAAAAACTGAGGAAAGACTTTTTTACCATATTTTCCATGGAGCTTTATTTGATTTCCATAATTCTTCTAGATATTCTTTTTCTCTTAAAGTATCCATTGGTTGCCAAAAATCTTCGTGCTTAAAAGCTGATAACTCTCTATCTATAGATAATTTTTCTAACGGTTCCTTTTCAAACACTGTTTGATCATTTTTTAAATATTTAAAAATTTTTTTATTTAGAACAAAAAAACCTCCATTGATCCAGCCTGTATCACCCTTAGATTTTTCAATAAATTTAGTAACGATCATTTTATTATCTATCTCAACCTTTCCAAACCTCGCAGTTGGTTGAACAACTGTAACAGTCGCAATTTTCTTTTTTGTTTTGTGAAAATTAATTAATTTTTTTATATTTACGTTTGCTAATCCATCGCCGTAAGTGAGACAGAAATTATCACCTACATAATCTTTTATGCGAAGAATTCTTCCACCCGTCATTGTCTCCTCACCTGTGTTTATAAGTGTTATTTTCCATTTTTCTGTTGTTTTCTTATGAACTTTTATAGTTTTATCTTTTAAATTTATTGTAGTGTCAGAGGTATGTAGACCATAATTGCTAAAATATTCCTTAATCATGTAACCCCTATAACCACAACAAATTACAAAGTCATTAAATCCATAGGAGGAATAAATTTTCATTATATGCCAAATAATAGGTAGACCCCCAATTTCCACAAGAGGCTTTGGCTTTAATAAAGTTTCTTCACTAATTCTTGTTCCTTTACCGCCTGCTAATATAACCAATTTCATATTTGTTTTTTAAATATTTAACATAAAGTACATACTTATAATAATTTTAAATAAAAGAAAAATGATTACTGTAGTAATATTCACCTCTAACAGGTTAAATTATCTTAAAGAAACACTTGGAGATTTAATAAAATTTAAAGAGATAATTGATAAAATAATAATTTTTAGTTTTAAGGATTTAAATTCAGAAAATTATATAAAGCAGAAATTCACTAAAATATTTAAAAAAATAATTACAATTAAATCAAAAAATAATTTTGAACTTGAAAACCGAATCAGAAATATATCTATCCTTCAAACAAATCTAATTAAACAGTCACAATATCTATGGTTTATGAGCGACAAAGATAGAATATTAATAGACAAGTGCAATTCTATAAAAATGATTTTAAAAAACAATATTAATGGTTTGACTTTAAATGTACATTCACAAAATAAATCATATGACTTAAATAATAAAAATCAAAAATTTGAATTATTTAATTTAGAAAAAGGTATTCACAAACTTGGTTTAATCAGTTCTCAAATATTAAGTAAAAGATTATTTTTAAAATACTCCAAACAAACTAAAATGAGTGCATATTATCTAAGTGAAATAATTTTAAAAATAATTATTAATGAAAAAAAATGGTTTTTTCTTCAACAAAAGATAATTGGTTATACTCATTTAAACAGGGATAAAAATATGACTACATATTAACTTTTG
>CACNSD010000029.1 GCA_902623075.1 uncultured Pelagibacteraceae bacterium | reverse complement strand
TATGAAGTTACTTAGTGGGAAAACTGGAATTAATTTAGGATAATTATTCATTTTTTAATTTATAATATATTATTAAAAAAATATTAAATGATATTTTGGATTGCTTCATATCCCAAGAGCGGTAATACCTGGTTAAGAGCCTTGTTGTCATCTTACTATTATTCTGAAAATGGTGTATTTCATCAAAAATTACTTGAAAATATTGGTCAATTCCCAGAAAAAAAATACTTTGAGGATTTTAGCTACAATAAAGAAATAGTAACCAGTACTTCAAACTTTTGGATTAAAGCTCAAAATAAAATTAATAAAGACAAAAAATTAAAATTTTTTAAAACTCATAACATTTTAGGTGCAATTAATAAGAATAATTTTACCGATAAAAATAATACTTTAGGTGCAATATATATTGTACGTGATCCAAGAAATGTAATTACCTCTATTCAAAATCACTATGAAATAGATAAAGAAGAAGCATTAAAATTTATGTTGAGTGAAAATAAATTTATCCATGATTATCATAAAAAAAATGACTATAGTGATTTTCAATTTATAAGCTCATGGGAAAAACATTACAAATCATGGAAAAATCAAAATGTTTTCCCAACCAAAATTATTAAATATGAAGATTTAACTAAGAGGACACACGAGGTATTTGAAGAACTAATAGAATTTATCGAAAAAATATCTGATAGTAAAAAAAGCTTAGATAGGAAGAAAGCAAAAAAGACTATTCAATCAACAACATTTAAAAAAATGAAAAATATTGAAAAAAAAAATGGTTTCTTGGAGTCAGTTTTATCTAAAAATGATCCAAAAAAAATTCCTTTTTTTCACTTAGGACCTAAAAATGATTGGAAAAATATTTTTGATCAAAATTATCAAAAAAAACTAAATTTAGTCTTTAAGAAAGAACTTGAAGAATTAAATTATATTTTATAATTTAATCTCTCTTATTACTTGCATTTATAAAAACTGCTTATTATAATATTTATATAGGCGGGTATAGCTCAGTGGTAGAGCGTCTCGTTGCCAACGAGAAGGTCGAGGGTTCGACCCCCTTTGCCCGCTCCAAAAAAATATTTTATGATAAGTTATGGTTATGTATGAGTGATTTAGCTAGTAAAAAATGTGTTCCATGTGAAGGAAATATACCTCCATTTAAAGCTGAGGAGATACACAAATATTTAAAAAAAGTCGATGGTTGGGAAGTTTTAGAGGATAAAGTTGATGGTTTTCATTTAATTAAAAATTTTAAATTTGATAATTTTTTACAAAGTCAGGAATTTGTAAATAAAGTTGGAGAAATTGCTGAGTTAGAAGGTCATCATCCTGATTTATGGTTTGGATGGGGATATGCGAGAATTAAAATATTCACACATGCAATTAAAGGTCTAGCTGAGAGTGATTTTATTCTTGCTGCAAAAATAGATAAAATATCTAATGCCTAAAGTGTCTTGTCTTTGAAAAAAGAAGTACAGTGTCTGTTTCATTTGCAAAATTAATTATTTCCTTATCTCTTATTGATCCAGATGGTTGAATTACCGCTCTAACACCAGATTGGACTAATTTTTCAATACCATCTACAAAAGGAAAGAATGCATCTGAGGCTGCAACTAAATTATTATTCTGAAGATTAAATTTTTTCATTTTATTTATTGCTATTTGACAACTATCTAATCTGCTTGGTTGACCTGAACCAATACCAACAGTGGTTTCGTTTGATGCTAACACTATTGCGTTTGATTTAACATATCTGCAAACATTAAAAGCAAAAATAAGATCTTTAAATTGTTTTGTTGTTGGTTTTTTTTTTGAGACGATTTTAAAATTTTTGTTTGAAAATAAATTTAAGTCCTCTGATTGTATCATTATATCTTTGTTGAATGATACAAATTTAAATAGTTCTTTTGATGTATAATTTGTTCCGTCAATTAATCTTAAGTTTTTTTTAGCTTTTAATATTTTGGTAGCACTGCTTTCAAATCCATTTGCGATAATTACTTCTAAAAATAATTTATTTAATTCTAAAGCTAAATTTTTAGTAATTTTAAAATTACAAGAAACTATTCCACCAAAAGCACTTACGGGATCACAAGCAAGAGCAGATTTATAACTCTCTAAATGATTATTTTTAGTAGAGACTCCACATGGATTTGCATGTTTAACTATGACTGTCCCTTTGCCTTTTGGTAAAGATCTTGAAATAGTTAGAGCACTAAATATGTCATTATAATTGTTGTAACTTAGTTGTTTTCCATGAATTTGTTTCAAATTCCTATTTGCAATGCTTGAATAAATTGCACTTTCTTGATGAGGATTTTCTCCATATCTAAGTTGTTCAATTAGATTTCCATGAAAGATTTTTTTGGCAGGAAAAATAGTATTAGTTTTTTTGTTAAAGTAGCTTGAAATTACAGAGTCATAATAAGCTGTTTCGGTAAAAGCTATCCTTGATAGCTTCTCCCTAAAACTGAAAGAAGTAGATCCTTTGAACTTTTTTAATTCTTCAATTAATTCCTCATACTGGTCTAAAGAAGTTATTACAGTAACATCATTATAGTTTTTAGCTGCGGCCCTAACCATTGTGGGACCACCCACATCTATATTTTCTATAATTTTTTTATGGTTTTTTGTTTTTTTAAGAGTGTTCTCAAATGGATAAAAATTAACAACAACTAAATCAATATTCTCAAAATTATTATCTTTTAGGTCTTTTAGGTGTGATTTTTTTTCTCTTTTATTTAGAATACCAGCGTGAATTTTTGGATGGAGGGTTTTTACTCTACCTTCTAAAATTTCAGGAGAATTAGTAAATTTAGATACCTCTAAACATTCAAATTTTAATTTTTTAATTTCTTTATAAGT
>CACNSD010000028.1 GCA_902623075.1 uncultured Pelagibacteraceae bacterium | reverse complement strand
TATCAAAAAAAATGGATAAGGGACCAGATATTATTCTATCACTATTTTTTTTTATAATTTTCTTTAAAGTTTTTTTAATTTCATCTGAGAAGGATGCCTTTCATTATGCATGGTACTTGGGACCAGTAAACTCTTTATTTAACTATGAATTATATAATGAAATTGTTAGTCAATACGGGTTTCTTAATATTTTAGCAATATTTAAATTTACCAAATTAACAGATTTAAGTTCAAGTATTGCAATTATAATATTTATTATTTCTTTATTATTTATTTTTTTTATACTTTTCATTAAAAATTTAGTCAAAGTTATCAATTTACCTTACTCAATTTTAACTTTGTTTTCGTGTTTGATTATTTTTGGTAGTATTGGCTATGGAGATTTAACTAGCTCAATTTTTATTCCATCATCGTCTGTTCTAAGATTTTTACCTCCAATAATAACAATTATTTTATTTTCACGTGTAATTAATGAAAATTTAAATAATACTAATTTAATTTTATTTTTTATTTCATGTTTGATTAGTTTTTTATGGAGTTTTGAAAGTTTTTTCTTCACTAGTTTTCCTTTATTTATTTTTTTAATATTTAAACTTTCTTACATATTTTTTCAAAATTATTTTCCTAATTCTATTAAAATTAATAAAAAAAAGTTATTAAGGATATGTGTTGTTTTAGGGCTAACTTTTTGTATTGCTACTTTTATTTTATTAAATAAAAAAAAATTATTATTTTTTTATGAATATGCTTTGTTAACTAATACTTCCTTGTCTGAAAAAATTATTAATAATGAATTTACGTTATTATTTATATTTTTAATATTTATTTCATATTTAATTTTAAGGTACAGTTTTGGTATTAAAAAAATCTTTTATCACAATTTAATTTTCTTTTGTCTGCTTATAAGTTTTTCAGTTTATTTCATTAATAGAAGCGTAAATAATAATTTAATATCACTTTTACCTTTTTTTATTTTTTTTATATGCTCTATGAAAATAGTCTCTGAAAATTTAATTATTTATAGAAAAATTATAATTTTTATCTTTATTTTATTTTCCATAACATCTTCTTTTGTTTCTATATTTTCAAACTTTGACAAATTTAAAAAAAATCTTTATGTTTTTAAATTTGTTTATCCAGTTTATAATACAATTGACTATATACCTTCAAAACAAGCACTAAATGAAATTTCAAAATATTATGAGTTACCATTAACCTTGATTACGAATAATATTATACATGAGAGAAATCATAATTTAAATTCTGAAGGCTACGGTATGCCAATTTTACCTTTAGAAATGTTCAGTTTGTTAAATGATGAAAGAAGAAATAATTTATATGATCTTTTTTTTAAAAAAAAAGATAAACATTTAATTTTATGTATTGTTGAGTGTAAATTTTTTAAAAAGTCAGTCGAAAGCAATATTAGAAATAAAATATTTATTGGCGATAAGTATTCATATAAAAAAATATCTAGTTTTAAGTTGGATAATTTTGAAGAAAGTTTGTATTTAATATTTAAAAATTATTAATTACTAAATTAAATAACTGAATTTATTAATTCTAAAGTTTTTCTAACAGTTGCAATTTGAATTAATTCTCTTTTTTTTTGTTTAAATATATTTTTACAAATAATAATTTTTTTAGATTTTTTTAGACCTATAAAAACTAATCCGACTGGTTTTAATTTACTACCACCTCCAGGTCCAGCTATTCCAGTAATAGATATATTAATTTTACTATTAGATATTTTTGATAAATTTTTAACCATTTGTTTGCAACATTCGTGACTTACAGCACCATATCTATCAATAATTTTTTTGTTAACTTTTAATAATTTTATTTTAGATTTATTTGAGTATGTAATTAAACCATTTTGAAAGTAATTTGATGCTTTTGGCAGACTTGTTAGGTAACTAGATAATAGACCACCAGTGCACGACTCAGCAACAGACAGAGTTATTTTTCTTTGTAATAGTTTTTTATGAATTTTTTTAAGCATGATTAAAATTGTAAACTTACTAAATAAATTGATATCATTGAATATAATCCTGCCATTATATCATCCATAATTATTCCAAAATAATTCTTATATTTTTTATCGAAGAAACTTACTGGAAACGGTTTTAAAATATCAAAAAACCTAAAAAATAAAAAAGATAAAAAATAATAAATTTCAATTGGAATTTTTATTTGATTTGTTTGATTTAAATATAATATTAAAATTAAAGGCATCGATTGACCCAAAACCTCATCAATTACAATTTGACTAGGATCTTTATTTTTAAATTCAGATTCTGAATCTTTTACTGCATAAAATGAATAAAAAAACAAAATAACAAAAAAAATTATTGAAAATTTAAGATCTGTATATCCTAGAATTTCATAAGCAATATATATAAAAATAGTAGTTACTGCAGATGTAACCGTTCCTGGTATTTTTGTTAAATATCCATAACCAAAAAATGTAGATAACAAAACATTAATTTTTTTCATCCTGTTATTGAACAAATAACTTCACAAGCTATTGCTTTTTCCTTTCCAATCAATCCAAGTTTTTCAACTGTTTTACCCTTTAAATTTATCAACTCCTTATCAATATCCAGTAGGGTTGACAAAGATTTAATTATTTTATTTCTATACTTTGAAACTTTTGGTTTTTCACAGATCAAATTTATATCTAAATTATTGATGTAAAAGTTTTTTTTATTCAAAATTTCTTTTATAGGTTTAAGCATTTTTGGAGATCTTATATTTTTAAACTTCTTTTTATTATCTGGGAAAAAGGTTCCAATATCTTTCTTCTTCATTGCTCCTAAAAGAGAATCTATTACAGAATGAATAATTACATCACCATCTGAATGACCTTTAAGACCTGAATGAAAAGGAATATTTGTTCCACCTAAATAAAGTTTTTTACCTTTTATTAATCTATGAATATCAAACCCAATTCCAAAATAAGTTTTATTGGTTTTTATATCATCTTGATACGTGATTTTATTATTTAAATTTTCACCTATTATAAATTTTATTTTTTGATTATTTTCAATAAATAAA
>CACNSD010000027.1 GCA_902623075.1 uncultured Pelagibacteraceae bacterium | reverse complement strand
CTGTTGCGTTAGGTATTCGTATGTTTGAAGAGGCTCCAAAAAAAAATTTACATAAATTAGGAGGTGTTGAAAACGAGGAATTTTATAATCATTCTATTAATTATTTCAAAAAAAAATTAAAAGATCCAACATTTGTAATTTTTTCCAATATAAAAAATGAGATTATTAACAATTTGGATATTCCAGAAAATAAACTTATTTTTTTAAATAGTTTAAATTCAAATTTGTCAGCTCAAGATACAGTTATATTAATGTCAAAATTTAAATACTTTATTATTTCGAATAGTACCTTTTATTGGTGGGCTGCTTATATTTCAGAGATGAATAATGAAAATATAGATATTATTTCATCCAAAAATTTCGTTAATCAAAATACTATTCCAAAAAGATGGCAAAAAATTAATTAAAATACTCAAATAGTTTTATTTTAAAAAATTATAAGAAATCATGTAAAATATGAATTTGATAAAAAAAAATTTTGTTATATAAGCATCATACTCATATGCCCTTGTAGCTCAGCTGGTAGAGCAATTGATTTGTAATCAATAGGTCCGCGGTTCGAATCCGTGCGGGGGCACCATCACTCAATAAAATCAACACTTATTATTTTCACAAAATTAAATTTTAATTAGATTTAGTTATAGAGTGCGGACATAGTGCGGACAGATTATTGATATATCAACTAATCAGAGTGAAGTCGTTAAATTGATATTTTTCTTCATCATAAATCATAAATACCTCATTTAATAAATCATATTCTTCTTCATTTATAATATTATTCTGAAATCCATATTGAATAAGATCAATGGTATTTTCAATTTTGTCTTTTTTAATTTCAACTTTTTTAAATAAATTTTCTCTACTTATTGGAAAAAGTTCAAGAATTTTTATCGCAGATTTAACGTTTATATTAAACCACTCTCCACGCAAATGTAAATTATTATCTTTAAGATGAGCATGAATTATTTTTTCTATCAATTCTACAATTATTTTTTGTTTAACACTTATAGATCCACAGATATATAATTTATCTGGGTTACCTGTTTGAATTTCTTTAAGTCTAGATGGTGGATGATGACTGAAGCCGATCTTGACAGGTCCATCTTTAGAACTGCTTATTAAATAAATATGAAAATTAAATTTTTCTAAATTAATGATCCTACTCATTATTTTAAGAATTATTAATTTCCCTCTTCACTTTCTAATCTAAGATTTTTTAATCTTGGAGAAAAAACCGAACGAAGTTTTTCAAGTTTTTCAACAAGCCACTTTAGCATTTCTTTCCAGTCATCGTTGTTTTCTATATCAGAGTTTGGTCTATATAATGCAATTCTTGATGCTGCTTTTTCAGGTAGAAGTTGCCAACTTAACTTTTCACCTAATTCTTTTTCAATTAACTCTTTATCATTTTCAAGAGCTTTAAACATAGATTTGTCACGAACAATATATAATTGTGCGCTGACTCTTTCTTCTTGTGTATTAAAGGTTGCTGCTAAACGTACACCAGTTTTTCCAACAGCCAAATTTGTCCAGTGTTGAGGTCGGGCTTTTTGTAACTTGAGCGGAGTTTCTGCTGTTTGAAGCTCCTTACCTAATTCTGTCCAAAATTTATATTGTTTTAATTTTGTTTCAGAAACTTCTCCTTGTTCAATTCTTTTAGCTTCTCTTGAAATACTTTGAGACCAATTATCTGGCTGACATACGATTTTAAAATTTGGAGCAATTTTAGAATCTTCAATCTTATACAATTCAATTTCTAATCCAAAAAAATTATAATTTTCATCTGTTATTTTGTTTAACCACTCTAAGGTCGCTTTGTGCTCTTCATTAAATGAAGCTGCAATCCAAACTATTGTAACAGCATCTAAACCAGTAGCATAAGTTAATAATTGACCGAGATGTCCATGATTTGTTTTTTCCAATTGGTTTTCAATTAAAACCCAATTATCAGTATTAATATCTTTACAAAGAATGTCGGCTTTAAATTTACCAACACTTTTTTCTTGAGCTTCAACTTCCAAATCTAAGCCAATTTTTTGACCTAAAATATTAATATTTTCTTCACCTGCTAACCAAGGAGTGAAATCGGAATTCTCCCTTTCCCATACTTCTCTTAATTCAACTTTTTCTAATGTGCCCAGAGTTTTTTTCATTAAAAAACTTTATCATTGCGGACATAGTGCGGTCAAATCAAACAAGGTTTTGATAAACGTTGATAAATAATATTCATTTTAATAATGAATGTTGATTTGTAATCAATAGGTCCGCGGTTCGAATCCGTGCGGGGGCACCATCACTAAGAATTCGGTAATTTAAATTTAATTAAGAAGTTTTTTTTTTATTTTCAAAACTTTCTTATTTTTTTTTATAAAGTTTTCAATATATTTTTCAATTTTAATTTTTGGTTTAAATCCTAAAATTTTATATGTATCGTTACTAATTTTATTTGATGAAAATCTTTCACCTGACCTATAGGGAATAAATTTTATTTTATGTTTAAACAATTTAGCTATATGGATTATTGAGTAAGAATTTCCTGTACCTAAAAAATACTCTCTATTTAAATTTTTCCTCCAAGCAAGATATGTTCCTCTTACAATATCATTAATATGTGTAAAATCTCTTCGAAAATTTCCAGGTGATACAACAGTCAATGGTTTATTTTGTAAAAATTGTCCTTCAAATATTCCAATTACGGCAGCTAATTTTCCTGATTGGTCATGACCTGGTCCATAGACATTATAAAAATAAACAATTTCATATTCTAAACCGTACCAATTATTAAAATTTTTAATTAATTCTATATTTTTACTTTTTGTCCAACTGTAAGGGGTTAAATTTTCATTTTTACCATTATTTCCAAATTTACTTGATGAAGCAGAATAAATAATTTTTATATTTCTGTCCTTGCAGAATTTTAAAACTTTATAAGTTCCTAATGTATTACTAATAAAACATTCTTTTTCATATTTAAAACTTTGAAAAATTCTTGAAAATTCTCCAAAATGAAAAACAACTTTTATATTCTTAAATCTATTTAATTTTTTTTCTATATCGGTTGTGCTTGCATTTATAATAAT
>CACNSD010000026.1 GCA_902623075.1 uncultured Pelagibacteraceae bacterium | reverse complement strand
AGTTCTAAATTGAAATTAAATGAAAAGATAAAAATTAATTTAATCAAAAAATTATCAGAATGTTCAGGTCATTTAGGAATAGCTGGTGGTCAATATTTAGATTTGAGCTATGAGAAAAAGAAAATATCAAGGAATAAAATTTTAGAAATGGAAATAAAGAAAACAGGAATGTTATCAAAAAGCACAGCACTATATAAATTTAGCTTCAAATTCTCTAAGTGTGTTTAAAGACTCTAAGGAAAAAAATATTCTTAAAAGATTAACATCATTTAGTTTATCAAGAAATTTTTAAGGACTTAATAAAGACTTTATCCACTTCCCGGAGTTATCTTTATTGTATTTTAACCTCTCGTGGATTCTGTTCTCACCATCTAGCCAAAATTCAATACTATTTGGAGATAAAATCCATCCAGACCAGTGAATTGGTCTTGGTACATCTAATTCGTTGCTATATTTTTTTTTGTAATCTTGTATAGATTTTAACAATTTTTCTCTCGAATTTAATTCTTCGCTTTGCTTAGAAGCCCATGCTCCTATTCGACTTTCATAAGCTCTAGATGAATAATATTCATCTGCAACCTGATCAGAAACTAATGACACCTTTCCATTAATTCTTATTTGTCTTAGGAGACTTTTCCAATGGAAACACATCGCAGCATGTGGATTTTCTTTTAATTCATTTCCCTTTTGACTGTTTAAATTTGTATAAAATACAAATCCATCTTTGTTGAAATCTTTAAGCAAAACCATTCTAACTGAAGGAATATTGTTTTTATTTGATGTGGCCAAAGCAACAGCGTTTGGATCATTTGGCTCAGTTTTCTTTGCTTCCTCCATCCATTCATGAAATAATTGAATTGGATCATCTATATCAAGAAAGCAACTATTAAGACCTAAAGAGTTTTTTTGATTCATAATTTTAACAAAATAATCTATATAATATAAATAATGTCATTTAATACTTTTGGAAAGCTATTTCGTTTCACAACTTGGGGAGAGTCACATGGGCCTGCAATTGGTTGTATTGTCGATGGTTGTCCTCCAAACATAAATCTTAAAGAGCAAGATATTCAAATAGAATTGGACAAAAGAAAACCAGGACAATCTAAATTTACAACTCAGCGAAAAGAGGATGATAAAGTTCAAATATTGTCAGGAGTATTTGAGGGTAAAACTACAGGAGCACCTATTTCTCTCATAATCTACAATAAAGATATGAGATCCAAAGATTATAGTAATATTAAAGATAAGTTCAGACCAGGTCATGCAGATTTTACTTATTTTAAAAAATATGGAATTAGAGATTATAGAGGTGGTGGCAGATCTTCTGCTAGAGAAACTGCAGCACGAGTTGCGGCCGGTGCAATAGCAAAAGTAGTACTTCAAAAAAGATTAGGTAAAAAATTTAATGTAATTGGTGCAGTTACTCAGCTAGGAATTCTTGGATGTGATACAAATCAATGGAACGATAAAGTAATTTCAAAAAATCCATTTTTTTGTCCTGATAAATCAATGATTAAATTGTGGGAAAAATACTTGCTTGGTGTAAGAAAATCAGGATCCTCATGTGGAGCAGTGATTGAAATAAGAGCAAGAGGTATCCCAGTTGGTTTAGGTGCTCCAATTTATTCAAAATTAGATACTGACATAGCTTCAGGTCTAATGAGTATTAATGCAGTTAAAGGTGTAAATATTGGTGCAGGAATGAACTCAGCACAATTAAGTGGAGAACAAAATTCAGATGAAATTTCTTCAAAAGGAAATAAATTAAAATTCAATTCAAATAAAGCGGGTGGAATACTTGGTGGAATTTCTACAGGCCAAGAAATTGTTGCATCTTTTGCTGTCAAACCAACATCGTCAATTTTAACCAGCAGAAAAACTATAAATAAATTTGGAAAAAATACTTCAATATCTGTTAAAGGTAGACACGATCCTTGTGTAGGAATTAGAGCTGTACCAATTGGTGAAGCTATGATGAACTGTGTTTTACTTGACCACTATTTAATGAATAAAGCCCAGTGTAGTTAGTTTAAATTAATTTTTCACAACTCTTATTGTCTCCTTTTGAAACAAAATATCAGCAATTTTCTTAGAAATTTGAGAACTGTTTAATCCAGCTTTATCGTACATTTTTTTTGGATCATCTTGTTCAATAAATTCATCTGGTAAAGTCATTGATCTAAATTTTAAACCTTTGTCAAATACTCCTCTTTCTGCTAATAAATTTTTAACATGAGAACCGAAACCACCTATTGATCCTTCTTCAACAGTTATCATAAGCTCATGTTCCTTAGCAGATTTTAGTATAAGTTCTTCGTCTAAAGGCTTCGCAAATCTGGCATCTATCAAAGTTGTTGAAACTCCTTTTGCTTTTAATTCTTCTACAGCTAACTTACACTCTTCAAGTCGAGTTCCGAGGTTTAATACACAAACTTGTGTCCCTTGTTGAACGACTCTACCTTTGCCAATTTCAATTTTTTCATCTATTGGTGGGAGATTAACACCTACTCCAGTTCCTCTTGGATATCTGATTGCAGAAGGTCTGTCATTTATATCAATTGAAGTATTTATCATTTTTACTAGTTCAGCTTCGTCACTTGCTGCCATTACTACGAAGTTAGGCAAAGTTGATAGGTAAGTTATATCAAATGAACCAGCATGTGTTGATCCATCAGCACCAACTAATCCTGCTCTATCTATCGCAAATCTAACTGGCAAACTTTGAATGGCAACATCGTGGACAACTTGATCATATGCTCTCTGTAAAAATGTAGAATAAATTGCAGCATATGGTTTGTATCCTTCAGTTGCTAGACCGGCTGCAAAAGTTACGGCATGTTGTTCTGCAATTCCTACATCAAACATTCGATTTGGAAACTCCTTGCCAAAAATATCCATGCCAGTCCCTCCTGGCATCGCTGCTGTTATTCCTACTATTTTGCTATCTTTTTTGGCATGTTTAACTAACGTGTTTGCAAATACTTTTGTATAAGCTGGAAGATTTGATTTACTCTTTATTTGTTCGCCAGTCTCAACATTAAATTTTGACACTCCATGATAATGATCATTTGCTTTTTCTGCATAAGAATAACCTTTTCCTTTTTGAGTTTTGATATGAATCATTATTGGACCCTCATGTCTTGATTCTTTTGCATTTTTTAAAATTGGAACTAGACTTGATAAATCATGACCATCAATAGGACCAGCATAATAAAAACCAAGTGAACTAAACAATGTACCTCCAGTAACTGCTGATCGAAAAAAATCCTCTGCTTTTCCTGCTTTCGCACTAAATCTCTTGGAAAATGCAGATGTAATTAATTTTAAAGTTTCCCTTAGACTAAAATATATTTTACCCGTAAATAATTTTGCCAAGTAAGTTCTCATTGCCCCAACCGGTTTTGCAATTGACATGTCGTTATCATTTAAAATAACAATCATTTTTGTCTTAGATGCTCCAGCATTATTCATGGCTTCGTAAGCCATACCTGCGCTAATTGCTCCATCGCCTATGACGGCTATTACATTGGAAGACTTATTTTCTAATTTATTTGCCTCAGCAATTCCTAATGCTGATGAAATAGATGTTGAACTATGGGCTGCTCCAAATGGGTCATACTCACTTTCAGATCTTTTTGTAAAACCTGATAAACCATCACCCTGTCGTAAAGTTCTAATCTTATCTTTTCTTCCAGTCAAAATTTTATGAGGGTAAGATTGATGGCCCACATCCCATATTAATTTATCATTTGGTGTGTCAAAAACATAATGAAGTGCAACTGTCAATTCAACCACTCCCAAACCAGCACCAAGGTGACCGCCTGTTTCTGAAACAGCACTTATCATTTCCTCCCTCACCTCATCTGCCACTTTTTGTAAACTATCTTCAGAAACTTTTCTTAAATCAGATGGAAAGTTGATATCATTTAAAAATTGATAATTTTTTTTCATTTTTTTCTATTTAATATATAGTCCAATGTTTCATTTATTTTTTCAGATTTTGAACCGTATTTTTTTAAATTCTTATTAATATCTTTTATTATCTTATCACAATACTTAACTGAGTCATCATAGCCTATTAAATTTATAAGTGTTGCCTTACC
>CACNSD010000025.1 GCA_902623075.1 uncultured Pelagibacteraceae bacterium | reverse complement strand
TTTTTTTGACTTTCTAGAACATCAGCTTTATTGCTTATTGCTTCTAAGAAATTTTCATTAATATTTATCGCTTTATCATATTCGTTAATTGCTTCATTAGGTTTGTTTAAGTTTTTAAAGACATTTCCTAAGTTATTGTACGCTTTAATATTCCTAGGTTGATATTTGATTACTAAATTAAAATCATTAATTGCTTCATTATATTTATTTAATTTATTTAGTGAAATTCCTCTGTTCAAGTAAGCATCAAAATAATCTTTTTTTATATGAATTGCCTTATTATAATTTTGTATAGCTTCTGGATATTTTTTTATTTCAGCTAAAGTTATTCCTAAATTGTTATAGGAGTCCGCATAATTCGAATTTAGGTTTATCGATTTTTCTAAATTAATTATTGCTTCATCATATTTTTTAAGTTGTAAGAATGTAGTGCCCAGTAAACAGAATAAAATATGATGTTCTTTATATTTTTTGCTTAAATGATGGTATATTTTTTGTGCTTCTTCAATTCTCCCTGATAAATGAAGCTGTCTTCCTAAATTGAATTTTTCTTTATCTTTTTGCACAATTAAACATTTTTAAAAAAATTGTATTAATTCTATTCATAGTAGATATATTTTATTAAATGACAATTTATGCTTTATCTAGCGGTCCAGGCATATCAGGTATTGCTGTTATTAGAGTGTCAGGAAAAGAAACTTCGAAAGTAATCAAGCTTTTAACTGGTAAAAAGCCGCCAAAGCCAAGAGTAGCAACATTAAGAAAAATCAATAAAACTAACACTTCTGAGCTGATTGATGAGGGTTTAATTCTGTGGTTTCCTGGTCCTGAGAGCTACACTGGTGAAGATATGGCCGAGATCCAAGTTCACGGGAGCAAAGCTGTTGTAGATGCCCTTCACTCTTCTCTTTCAGATATAGAAAATTGTAGGCTAGCTGAACCAGGTGAATTTACAAAATTAGCATTACAAAATGGAAAAATAAATTTGCTCAAAGCCGAAAGTATTGCTGATTTAATTTCATCGGAAACCGAAATTCAGAGACAACAAGCAATAAAAATTATGAATGGAAAATCGGCAGATCAATTTAATTTTCTAAGAGAAAAACTTTTAAAAATTTTATCACATGTCGAAGCTAAAATAGATTTTCCAGATGAAGATTTGCCAAACAATATTTTAGACGAAATTAGAAATAGTTTGGATGAAGTAATAACTAAAATTAAAAATATATTAGACGATCAAAAAGTTGGGGAAAGAATTAGAGAAGGTTTCAAGATTGCTATTCTTGGACCAACAAATGCTGGAAAGTCTAGTCTGATGAATCATTTATCTAACAGAGATGTAGCAATTGTTTCAGAAATTGCTGGAACAACTAGGGATGTAATTGAAACACATCTTAACATAGATGGCTACCCTGTAATAATATCTGATACTGCAGGAATAAGAGATTCTAAAGATGAAATTGAAAAAAAGGGTATTAAATTATCTTTAAATAGAGCAGAAGAAGCTGATTTAAAGCTTATTGTAATAGAAGCAAAAAGCCTTGATTTTACTGATGTTTTGAAGGGTCTTTTAGATGAAAATGCTATATTAGTTGCAAATAAGTCAGATCTTTTAGAAAAAGATATTGATCCAGAAATTAATAAAACAAATCACGTTTTAATTTCAATTAAAGAAAACAAAAATATCGAAGAATTAATTTTAAAAATAAAAAATAAATTAAAAAATAAATTTATATCAAGCGATGATATTTTAATTACCAGAGAAAGACATCGACAACATTTGCAACAATGTTTAGATCATTTAAATAATTTTAATCAAAAAAAAGAAATAGATGATTTCGATAAAGCTGCTGAAGATTTAAGATTAGCTACTAGACATTTAGGTATGATTGTCGGAAAAGTTGATGTGGAGGAGATATTAGGCAGCATTTTCAACGATTTTTGTATTGGCAAGTAATACCCTATTTTGCTGGTTTTTTCGGCTTTTTAATCAAAAAACGTTGATAAATGTGCCTTATTTACAAAAAATTCAGCCTATCTTGTAAATTATATAATCACCTATAAATTCGTGATATGAAAAATGATTTATCATTTGAGGTAGTAGTAATAGGTGGTGGCCACGCAGGCTGTGAAGCAGCAGCAGCATCGGCTCGTTTAGGAATAAACACTGCCCTATTCACTCACAAAATAGAAACTATCGGAGAGATGTCTTGCAATCCTGCAATAGGCGGTCTTGGCAAAGGACATTTGGTCAGAGAAATTGATGCGCTTGATGGTGTTATGGGAGATGTAGCAGACAAATCAGGTATACAATTTAGATTATTAAATAGAAGTAGAGGACCTGCAGTTAGAGGACCAAGAACTCAATCTGACAGGTCATTATACCGTAAATATATGCAAGAAAAACTCTTAAACTATTGTAATTTAAGCGTTTTTGCTGACCCTGTTATAAAGTTTATTTTTAATAAAAATTCAATAAATGGATTTGTAACCAAAGAAGGTAAGAAAGTTCTATCTAATAAGATAATACTAACAACAGGCACTTTTTTAAATGGTTTGATACATATAGGTGATGAAAAAACTCCTGCTGGTAGATATGATGAAAAACCTTCCACAGGTTTGAGTGAACAACTTGCTAAATATGATTTCAAAATTGGAAGATTAAAAACTGGAACACCACCAAGGTTGGATGCAAGAACAATTAATTTTGAAAACTTAGAAGAACAATTCGCTGATAAGGATCCTTATTTTTTTTCATTCTTAACAAAAAAAAATTTAAACAAACAAGTGTCATGCCGAATGACATATACAAATGACAAGGTTCATAAAATAATAAAAAAAAATTTATCTAAGAGCGCTATTTACTCAGGCAGTATAAAAAGTGTAGGCCCAAGATATTGTCCATCTATAGAAGATAAAGTAGTAAAATTTGCAGATAAAGTTCGTCACCAGATATTTTTGGAACCAGAGGGTCTAAATGATCATATAATTTACCCAAATGGCATCTCCACATCTCTTCCAATGGCTGTTCAACAAGAAATATGTAATAATATCAATGGTTTAGAAAATGTATCTATAATAAGGCCAGGATATGCCATAGAATATGACTACATAGATCCACGTGAACTTTTCCTAACCCTTGAAACTAAGAAAATAAATAATCTTTATCTTGCTGGTCAGATTAACGGTACAACTGGATATGAGGAAGCAGCTGCTCAAGGCCTTATTGCGGGTATTAATGCTGCCTTGTCTGTCAAAAAATTAGAACCATTTATTCTTGATAGATCTGACGCTTATATCGGAGTAATGATCGATGATCTGGTGACTAAAGGAGTAGCTGAGCCATACCGAATGTTTACATCAAGAGCTGAATATCGATTAAGTTTGAGATCTGATAATGCAGATCAAAGATTAACTCCAAAGGGAATAGAGATTGGTTTAATAGATGATAATAGAAAAGTTATATACCTTCGTAAATATGATCAAATAAGACAAATAAATATAAAAATGACCGAATCTAGGATTTCACCATCTCGAGCCGAAAAATTTGGAATAAAAATAGCAAAAGACGGAATATTGAGATCATCTAGCGAAGTTTTGACCCAAAAAGGGGTTAATTTGAATAAAATTAGGGAAATATGGTCCGATATACCTTTTTTTAGTAAAGAAATTGATGAACAGGTAGAAATCAATGCTCATTATAAGGGTTATTTAAAGAGGCAAAAAGCTGATATTTTAGCATTTAAGAGGGATGAAAATCTTATTATTCCAGACAAAATTGATTATGATGGACTTTCAGGTTTATCGAATGAGGTAAAAGCAAAATTTAAAGAAATTAAGCCAAAAACTATGGGTCAAGCTTTAAGAATTGATGGTATTACTCCAGCAGCTGTATATATTTTGTTGTCACATGTCAAAAGAAAGTCTATTAAGCATATAGCTTAATGGATCAAGAAATTTTAAATTCTTACACTAGAATCAATCACTTGAATGTTTCACGTGAAACATTTTTAGACTTTGAAAACTATATATCCATGGTTCTTGAAAAAAATAAAAAAATTAACATAATTGGGCAAAAAACAGCTTCAAAAAAAGCTATAATTGATCGCCATATTATAGATTCTGCACAAATTATTGATTTTGTTGATTT
>CACNSD010000024.1 GCA_902623075.1 uncultured Pelagibacteraceae bacterium | reverse complement strand
ATCTTTTGATGTTTCACCAATACTTCTATAAACTTCATTACCATCTTTAAAAATTAAAAGTGTTGTTTGGTACTGTACATTAAACGAATTTGCTATTTCTTTATTAGTCACATCAAATGCAAAATATTCTATATTATCAAATTCATTAATAGCTTTATTAAGAACTTTCATTTGACTTGCGCAGGATGTGCAATATTTTATCCATGAACTTACAATTACTAACTTACCTTCTGATAAAGCTTTATCAAAATCTACCTTATTATAAGTTGTTTCTTTCGCTGTCGCGTTAAAAGCAAATATACAAAAAATTAAAATTAATATTTTTTTCATGATTTCAGGTAATTACGATAATTTATATACATTGTAATATACTAAATTGTCTCTATATACGTTAGGTCTATAATGTCTGATAATCAAATAAGTATTAATAATTTATCGAAAATATATGATAATGGATTTGAAGCACTCAAAAACATAAATCTAGAAATAAAAAAAGGTGAAATTTTTGCAATGCTTGGACCAAATGGTGCAGGTAAGACAACTTTAATTAGTATTGTTTGTGGAATTGTAAAGCCTTCATCTGGAAAAGTTTTAGTCGAGAATTTTGATATTATAAATGATTACAGAGAAACACGATCAAGAATAGGCTTAGTTCCACAAGAATTAACGTTGGAACAATTTGAAACCGTATTTAACAATGTTTCTTATTCTAGAGGTCTTTACGGTAAAAAACCTGATCCATTGTATATTGAGAAGGTTTTAAAACAGTTAAGCCTTTGGGATAAAAAAGATTTAGGATTAAGACAACTATCTGGAGGTATGAAAAGAAGAGTCCTTATCGCAAAAGCATTATCACATGAGCCCTCAATTTTGTTTTTAGACGAACCAACAGCAGGGGTTGATGTTGAATTAAGAAAAGAGATGTGGAAAGTAGTAGAAGATTTAAGAGAAACAGGTGTTACAATTATTTTAACTACTCATTATATTGAGGAAGCTGAGGCAATTGCAGATAGAGTGGGAGTTATTAATCAAGGTGAACTTATAATTGTAGAGCAAAAAAAAGAACTATTAAAAAAAATGGGTAACAAAACATTGACTGTAGAATTACAACAAGAAATCAAAAATATTCCTGCTGAATTAAGTAAATACAAATTAACTCTTGGAGATAATAATATTTCACTTAATTATAAATATGATTTAAGAGAAAAACAAACAGGTATAACTAATCTTTTACAGGATATAAAAGATGCTGGGCTAAAACTACGAGATTTAAAAACAGAACAAAGTAATTTAGAGAAAATTTTTGTTACATTGGTAAAGGAAAATAATGAAATTTAATTATTATGCATTAAAAGCAATTTATCTTCATGAAATGGATCGTTTCAGAAGAACTTTAGCTCAGTCTTTATTATCTCCTGTCTTATCTACCTCACTTTATTTCATCGTATTTGGATCAGTAATTGGAGGTTATGTTCAAAAGATAGATGGTATCAGTTATGGCTCATATATTGTCCCTGGATTGTTAATGCTTACGTTGTTAACACAATCAATTAGCAATACTTCGTTCGGAATTTTTTTTCCAAAATTCAATGGAACCGTATATGAAATTCTTGCAGCTCCAATTTCAACGTTAGAAATTGTGCTAGCGTTTGTTGGTGCTGGAGCAACTAAGACATTAATAGTTGGAGCTATGATTTTTGTAACAGCAACATTTTTTGTAGAAGTAGAGGTAAAATATCCAATCTTAATGATTTTTTTGTTAGTTCTAGTGTCTTTTACTTTTGCATTATTTGGTTTCTTAATTGGTTTAATGAGTTCAAATTTTGAACAAATGTCAATTATACCATCTTTAGTAATAACCCCAATGGTATTTTTAGGGGGAAGTCTTTATTCATTAGATATGCTGCCTGAGTTTTGGCAAGTTGTAACTTATTTTAATCCTGTGGTTTATTTAATAAATGGTCTTAGATTTGCATTTTATGGAGTTTCAGATTTTAATATTTGGATAAGTGTAGGGTTAATGTTGTTATTTCTAATAATTTGTATTCTGCTTGTGACCAATCTTCTCAAGAGAGGATACAATATTAAAGCTTAATTGAAAAAATATTTTAATTAAGGGCTATAAAAAAATGGAGTACCTGTTTATGTTAATGATAATACTTAAAAATGATTAAATATATCCTACCAGCAATTATCATCTTTTTGATTGTTTTGTTTTGGGAAAAAATTACCGATTTTGTAGAAAAGAAATTCAATATTAAGCTTAATTATATTGTTATTAGCTCAATTGTTGCCTTAATAGCAATTATTCTTTTGCTGCTTAATTATTAAGGTCAAAATTATTAAATTCATTAAATAAATGGAAATAGACTTATTATTTTTTTTTACGGTAGTTCCAGCCATAATTTTATATGGAATCGCAAAATCAGGTTTAGGCGGTTCTATGACTCTAATATCTGTTCCTTTAATGACAATAGTTATGCCGTTAAATCAAGCTTTAGGAATAATTTTACCTATTTTAATATTTTCAGATTTTATTGCTGTTTATAAATATAGAAAAGAATTTGATTTTGGAACTTTAAAATTAATGGTTCCTTTTGCTGCCATCGGTATAATTATAGGATCCCTAACTTTTTCATATTTTTCAGAGGAATTATTGAAATTTATAATTGGAGTAAT
The DNA here is from genome assembly GCA_902623075.1 of uncultured Pelagibacteraceae bacterium. Taxonomy (GTDB): domain Bacteria; phylum Pseudomonadota; class Alphaproteobacteria; order Pelagibacterales; family Pelagibacteraceae; genus Pelagibacter. The sequence goes on along the minus strand of CACNSD010000024.1, from coordinate 1,807 downwards.
GGGTTTCTTATTTGCAGGTCATTATTTCTTTTTAAAAAAAGATAAGGAAAAAAAATCGGAGAAAAATTTTTTAAAAGGTGGAACGTGTTCAGTAGTTGCAGGTTTTACAAGTTTTTGTGTTCATGCAGGGGGGACTCCAGTAAGTCTTTATTTACTTCCACTGAGAATGAAAAAAGAAATATATGTTGGTACAAGAATATTTTTTTTTACATTTATAAATTTAATTAAACTTCCATTATATATAAGTTTATCAATGACTAATTTCGAATCCTTTAAGCATTCAGCAATATTATTTCCAGTTGCACTATTGGGTATTTTAATTGGATATAAGCTACTTAAAATAATTGAGGAAAAAATATTTTATAACTTTATATATGCTTTAATTTTTGTCACTAGTACAAAGCTTTTATATGATTATCTGGTATGATTTTTTTACACATACTAAATTTTAAATAAAAGATTAAAAAATAGTACCATATGAAAAAAAAATTTAATCCAAGAATAAAAGCAAGACTAAGAAAAAATAGACAGGTTTTTACAAAAAATATAGATAATTTTTTTGGGTGGGTTAAAGGTGCAAAACTAATTGAGTTAAAAGAATGTAATACAGAAGAAGATCCTGTCAGACCAGAATTAGATAATAAATTCAGAACAGGTTTTGGTAGAAAAATATTTGGAGTTGAATATCAGGGAGAAATTCATGCTGTTATGTGTTTTGCTTATACAAACGAAATTCCAAAAAGTGTTGAGGAATTAGAAAAACTTAGCACCGATGCATTTCTACAAACCGCTATGAGAGATCAAGCCGGTGGTCAAATATCTATCGCTTATACTGTCTGGTCTAAAAAAAAAGGTGGAGGGAAATTAATTGTAAAGGAAGTATTCAAAAAGGTTAAAAAATCAAATCATTTGAATAGATTGGTAACTCTTTCACCACTTACGGAAATGGCTACTAATTTTCATGAAAGAAATGGTGCTAAATTAATTCAAATTAATGAAACTACACAAAATTTTGAATATAAAGTTATGTAAAAATGAGAATATTAAAGCTTTATTTTATATTATTTTGTAGTTTATTTATTTTACCCTATTCTACAGCTATGGCTTACGAAGAAGCAAATTACGAAGTTGTTTCTAAAAATGAAATATATGAGATTAGAAAATATTCTGATCGATTAGCAGTAGAAACGATGACATCTGGAATAGATAATAATTTTAGAAAATTATTTAATTACATTTCAGGCAGAAATGAAACTCAAGAGAAAATTAAAATGACAACACCAGTTACTCAAGTTGAGAAAAATGGAAATATGAGCATGCAATTTTATTTACCTTCTAAATTTAATTTAGAAAATGCACCAAATCCAAGCAGAGAAGATGTTAAAATAATTAATATTGCAGGAGGGTACTTCGCAGTTTTAAGATACTCTGGACGAGCTTCAGATGGAAATTTTATTAAATATAAAGAAATTTTAGAAAAAGAGTTACAAAAAAATAATATAACAATCATAAGCCCACCTATTAGAGCAACATATGACAGTCCTTTTACTCTTCCGATGAATAGAAGAAATGAAGCTATGTTTAAAGTGGAAATAAATTGAAGAAATCAAAATTTAAAGCAATGGTGTTATCTTGTATAGATCCAAGATTTCAACATTTAGTTCATAATCATCTTAAGAAAAAAAAATTAATAGGAAAATTTAGTGCTTTTACAATTGCAGGTGCAGCTATAGGGGTTACACATCATAAATTTAAACAATGGCATAAGACTTTTTATGATAATTTAGAAACTTCCATTCAATTACAT
>CACNSD010000023.1 GCA_902623075.1 uncultured Pelagibacteraceae bacterium | reverse complement strand
GACAAAATTTATGGGATTGGAGGAGGAATAATTCAAGACTTAGTTGGATACTCATCTTTGATTTATAAAAGGGGTTTACATTGGGAATATATGCCAACAACATTCCTTGGAATGACAGATAGTTGCATAGGTGGTAAAGTTGGAATAAATTTTGGTCAAGCTAAGAATTTAGCAGGCTTATTTTCGGCACCAAGAAAAGTTATAATAAATATTGATTATTTAAAAACATTATCTAAAAAAGATTTGCTTTCGGGTTTGGGTGAGGCTTTAAGACTTCATTTAACTGGTGGGATGTATTTTGTTAAAAAATTTAGAGAAAATATAGATGGAGCAATTCAATATAAAAAAAGAAATTTAACCAATATTATAAAAAATTCTCTTCTCATAAAAAGAGCTGTAGTTGAAAATGATGAGTATGAATTTGATATCAGAAAGTCGATGAACTTTGGACATAGTTATGGACATGCTATTGAAATATTATGCAAACACACCCTTCCTCATGGAACAGCTGTGACTATTGGAATGTGTGTCGAGACAATCTTGTGCTCAAAAAAATTTAAAATTGATAAACAAATATATAAATTAATATTAGAACTAGCCCTAAAACTTATTACAAAAAATGATCACAATATTATCAAAAAAATTAATCTAAAAGATCTTAATAAAATAATGTTAAAGGATAAAAAAACTCTCAATGGAGTTATCAAATTAACAGTACCAAAAAAAATTGGATATATTAAATTTTATAATCAAAAACTTAATCAGCAAAATATTAATGATCTAACTGAAGCAAATAAAATTTTTTTAAAAGCTTTTAATGAAAAAAAATATAGCAATTGACTTTGGAGCATCAAGAATTAAATCAGCTGCTTTTCTAAATTCTGGCAATATTATAGATAAATTTGAAACCAAAGGAAGCAATCACTTTGGAAATAAAGAAATTAATCCCAATTTTTTTTATTTAAGTTTGATAAAACATTTAAAATACTACTCAAAAAAATATGAATTTTCAAAAATAATAGTTTGTAGTGAAATGCATGGCTTTGCACTTTACGATCAAAATACAAAAATATTATCTAACTATTTTAGCTGGAGGTATACAAAAAAAAATTCTAATACAATGATAAAATATCTTAAAAAAAATAATTTTCAAAATTTAACAGGACTAAAGCCAAGAGATGGTCTACCAGTAGTAAATTGGCTCACAAGAAAAGATTATAAAATTAAGCAAGAATATTTGTGTGGTATTGGTGAAATATTATGTGTCAAAGGTGGAGAATATTTTGGAAATCTTCATTCAACATATGCACAATCCACTGGTTTTTATAAATTAAATAACAAAAATTTTTTAAATAAAAAAAAATTTTTAAATAAAATTGTCAACAGTAAGAAAAATTTAATAGGTACTATTAATTTTAATAAAGAAGAAAAAAATTTATATGGTGGTTATGGAGATCTTCAAGCTGCTTTTATGGGGTCAAAGTTAAAAAATAATCAATTATTGATAAATATGGGCACAGGTTCTCAAATTATTTTAAAAGATAAAATTAAATATAATAATTTTGAAAAAAGAGTTTATTTTCGCAATAATTTAAATTGTATAACACATATCCCGTCTGGTAGATCTTTGAGTTTAATTTCAAAGAAAATAGATAAATTATATAAAAAGAAAAATTATTTATGGAATATGATAAAAAAAATATCAATCAATGACCTTAAAGATTGTGATAAAATTATAAATCTAAATTTTTCAAGTATAAAAAAGACTAAAATTTCTAATAAAAATAAAAATGATTTAATACAATTCTCTACAATTTTACTAAAATCTTACTGTGAGCAATATATAAAAATACTAATTAAATCAAAAATTAATAAACCAAAGATAAATAAAATTATTTTATCTGGAGGAATTCCAAAAATGATACCATTAATTAAAAGTTATTTTGAGTATAAAACAGGTATAGTTACAAAAATTGATAATTCAAAAGTTGACGAAACTTTAAAAGGTTTGATAAAACTCATGAAATTTAATTTATGAAAAATTCAAAATCAATATTTAATAACTTATTTGTACTTGAGTTGGCCAATAATCATCTTGGATCTGTAGTAAGAGGAAAAAAAATCATATCTGAATATGGTCAAGTAGTAAGGTTTAATAAAATTAAAGCAGCTATAAAATTACAATTTAGAGATGTTGATAATTTTATTCATGATTCTTACAAAAAATTAGATGAAAGATATATTAAAAAAACATTAAAAACAAAACTTAGTAAAAATGAATATAAAATTTTAGTTGACCATATTAAAAAAAATGGATGCATTCCGATGGCCACACCTTTCGATGAAAAATCTGTAGATTTATGTTTAGAATTTAATTTTCCGATAATCAAAATAGCTAGCTCTGACTGTAATGATTGGCCTTTGATAGAAAAAATTGCTTCTACAAAAAAGCCTGTAATTGTTTCTACTGGGGGTGTGTCAGAAAAAGATTTAGATGATGTAGTGCTTTTCTTCAAAAATAGAAAAATTGATTTAGCAATAAATCACTGTGTATCTTTATACCCTTCGGAAGATTCTGAACTTATGCTGAACCAAATAGACTATTTAAAAAATAGATACCCTGAAAATGTAATAGGTTTTTCAACGCACGAATATACAGATTGGTCAACATCTATGCATGTATCCTATGCAAAAGGTGTAAGAACTTGGGAAAGGCATATCGATATAGAATTTGAAAATGCTCAGGTTTCAAAATATAATTCATTACCTCATCAAATTGATGAATGGTTTAAATCATTTCATAAAGCAGTTGAAATGTGTGGTCCATCTTCTGATGAAAGGAGGATTATATCAAGAAATGAGACTGAATATTTAGATAAATTAGTTAGAGGTGTTTATGCTAAAAAAGATCTAAAGAAAGGATTTGAAATTAATAATAAAAATTTGAATACAAACTTTTTTTTAGCAATTCCATTACAAAAAGGACAACTTTCATGTAGAGAACTATTAGATGGTGAGGTATTATTAAAAGATTTAAAAAAAGGTGATCCTTTAAATATTGATAATATTGAAGGTCCTTATTCTAAAATAAAATCTCTAAAACAAAAAATCACAAAAAGAGGGATTAAAATCTAATTATTAAATAAATAAATTTTAATTATTTATTAATGAAATTCTTAATTGATCTACTAAATAAAATCCCAAAAAGATTTGTAATTGTAGGTTTCATAAATACTGTATTTGGATATTTGTCTGGATTATTAAATTATTTCATATTTTTTGAAACCATAGGAATAATTGGAGTTGGTATTATCAATAATGTTGTAAATATTACTTTTGCTTTTGTAATGTTTAAAAAGTTTGTATTTAAGACAATTAACACTAATTGGTTTTTTGAATACTTAAGATCTTATGTTGTTTATGGTGTAAAAGGAATAGTTGGTATTTTTGTTTTATGGTTATGTATCTCAATTTTAAGTATTAATATTTATATCTCTCAAGCTACATCAATGTTAGTTACAATATTTCTCTCGTATACAGGCCATAAAAAATTTACATTTAAAGTTTAGATTAAACACATTAAATTTAATAAATAAGATATTTAATATATCAAGAAAAACCTTATGGTTTAGATTTTAAATTTTTTTTTAATATTGATAAATAAACTATTTGAACAAAAAGCCATTGAAGTATTAAAGCAAACCTGACCCATGTTTTTCCATGCCAAGGATGATCTATCAAAGCATTTTTTTGATTATGTAAATAGCCTAAAGGAAAAGGTATATCATTAATCCTATATTTATATGGGTAAATATAAAGATTTAAATTATTTCCATCTATTAAATTTTTTGGAACTCCGGCCTCAACAAATTTTGTATTTGTCTTATAATAAGATGGGACAGTTTCGATCTTTTTAATCTCAATTTCATTTCTAAATTTTTTCATAAACTTTGGTCCATAAAAATATTTATCATCATAATTTGTATAAGCAAATTGTGAATCTTTTAAAAATAATTGATTAAAATTATATATTGGTATTCCTGGTACAAAAATTCTAGCACCCAAAATATAAATTGGTATCATAATTAACAACAATGAAATTTTAAAATTTTGTAAAATATTTAAAAAGGATAAATAAAATAATAAAATATAATAAGGTGAGAACCACAGTAAAAATCTACTTGAGTCATCACCACCAAGTGTACCCAATAAAATTGAATTTAAAAAAATTGAAATTAAAATCAATTTTTGAATTTTAGAAATCTTATTTAAATACGAAAAAAAAGTTTTTCTTAATTTTGAGATTAAAAAATTTGGCAACAAAATTATGAACAAAGCTCCATAAGCAAAATAAAAACTGTAAAGAAATTCAAGAGGATGAAGGTGAAAATAGCTAAACTTAATAACTATTTTTAAAAAACTGAAGGCGCCACCTTTTAAGGATGTTAATTTTAAAAAAATTACACAGACAATTATAATAGAAAGTAGTATTAATAGTTTTTTTTGAATATGATTTGATTTATTTATTTTTCTCAAACTAAAAAAGTTTTTAAATTTATCTAATAAAAAATTCCTTGAATTAAGTTGATTTAAATAAAACAACAGCAATGTAATTAATATTATAGATGAAATTACTACGTATCTCTGAAGAGAAATTAATATAATAAATGGGATTATACTTATTATGTAGTAATTTTTTTTTTCAATAAAAAAAAAAATTGTAATTGTTGATAATGAAATTAATAATGAATTAAAAGCAAAAGCATAACTTGGATTATATATTGAAAACCTTAGCTGACCATTCCATAAGCAAAATAACGATAAAGTTAAAATTAATTGTAATACTAAATTTTTTTTAAAATAACCTAAAAAATAAAAAATAATTAAAAACAACAAATAACATGATAATAAGTTGATCAAAAACATTGAAAAAATGATTGATAAGTTAAAATAATTTTTAACAAAACTTACAAAATAAATAAAAAGAAGCTTACTGGAATGAGGTTCTAAAAAATGACTTTCTATAATATTATGAGATTTATCATTCAAAC
>CACNSD010000022.1 GCA_902623075.1 uncultured Pelagibacteraceae bacterium | reverse complement strand
TGATTTTATTTTTAAATTTTTTTTTAAAAAATTATTTGTGTTTACAGTTAAAGATACATTTTGAATTTTAAATTTCTCTATCATAAACCAAAGGATCCATTAATAGATATACCACCATCAACAATAATCTCTTGTCCAGTAATCGATTTAGTTTCATCATCTAGTAATATTTTAACAATTCGAGCAATATCATTAGGTAAAATAATTTTTTTAAGTGGTGTTTTAGATTTCAAAAAATTTATTTGTTTTAAGGTTAAATTGTTTCTTGTCATCTTGGTATCAACATAACCTGGAGAAACAGCATTTACTGTAATACCCTTGGGACCCAATTCTACTGCTAAGTTTCTGGTCAAACCTAGTAAAGCGTGTTTTGATATAGAATAAATAGCTCTTTGGGATCTTCCAACTCTTGAGTAAAGAGATGTAATTATAACTATTTTACATTTTTTTTTAGCTTTGATGATTTTTTTTAATAATTTTTTAAGTATTTTTATAAAAGATATAAAATTTATATTAAAAATTTCTTGTATTTCTCTATTGCTTAAACTTAAAAAATCTTTTGGATTATTCTTTGCTGATACAAATATTATATTATCAGGAATAAAATTAGTTTCAAAATTTTCAACTTGTTCTATGTTTCCTAAATCTAAATTTTTTGAGTTGATTTCTAAAATTTTATCTTTATTTAAAACTTGTTTAATTTTTTTTCCTATATCACCAGACGACCCAAAAATGATTGTTTTTTTTTTTAATCTTGCCATTTTTTAATTATCATTATTTCATTAAATGTTTTATTACTTAATAGTGGTGTCATTTCTTCAAGAGGTGGAGTTTTGAGTTTACCTTTACTATCTTTGTAAGACACAATTCTTGGTTCAAATAATTGGTTTTTATCAATATTAACCTCACAAATTAGAGCTTTTTTATAATTAAGGATTGATTTCATTTTCTGTTTACAGTCCTTAATATTTTTTATTCTAAAATATTTAAAATTGAAAGCATTTGCAATTTTTTTGAATGATGGAAAAGTTAATCCACTGCTTTTTCCACAACCTATTTCTCTCCCATTAAAATAATTATGCTGTGTCTGCCTGATTGAGTGATAACCCTCATTATTTAGTATAAAAATTTTAGCTGGAATTTTATTACCTGATATTGTCTGTAATTCCTGCAAATTCATCATTATACTTCCGTCACCTGTTATACAGATTAAATCTTTTTTTTTATTGCTAAAATATGCTCCAACAATTGCTGGCAAATCATAACCCATAGAAGCACACCCTTTGTTAGTAAACATTCTTTGATTTTTTTTCAATCTTGCTGCTTTAAATGTTATGACAGCAGCAGTTCCATCTCCTGTTATTATATTTGAATTTGGTTTTATCTCATCAAAAAGATTACAAATAAAAGCGTAAGGATTAATATGATTTTGATTAAATTTTAAATGTTTTTTTTGTAAAATATTAAATCTTTTGACGTTATTTTTACACCACTTTAAATATTTTTGATGCCAAGGGTTATAAAAATCTTTATTCTTAGAATTTAACAATTTTTTGATGAAACCATTAATTTCTGTAACTATTTTTAAATTTATATTTAAATTTTTTTTATTAATTTCGGCTTGGTCTATATCAATCATAACTTTATAGGCTTCTCTAGCAAATGATTTAAAATTGTATCCAATTTGTCTAACATGCATTCTTGCACCCATAATTATCAATAAATCAGAATTTTGAATATTAAAATTGCCAGCACGTTCTCCATCTAGACCAGGTCTACCAGCGTAATATGGATTATCATTTTCAATCAAATCATGTGAGTTCCAAACCGTTAAAATAGGAATTTTGAGTTTTTTAATTAATTTTTTAAATAGGTTGAACGAATTTGAAAATCTAATTCCATTTCCAACAATCATTATAGGTCTTTTGGAATATTTAATTTTTTTTAATAAAAATTTTAATTTCTTTTTTTGATACTGTGAATTTTTTTTTTCATTTTTCTTTTTACTTTTTTTGAAATTCTTTAAGAACGTATTTTGTATATCTAATGGAACCTCAACCAATACAGGTCCAGGTCTACCAGTTGTGCTAATATCAATGGCCTCTTCAATTATAGAAACTGTGTTCTGAACTTTACTTATAGTAAAATTTTTCTTTGTAATTGTTCTTGATATCGATCTTATATTAGTTTCTTGATCACCAAATTGTCTTAGGTTTTTTAAATTTTTGTTCAATGATGTCATGTCAGAGCTTTTAACTTGACCCGCAATTATTATCATTGCTACTGAGTCTACATGTGCTCCAAAAATTCCATTAAGAGCATTGATTGAACCAGGACCAGTTGTTACCTGAACAATCGCTGGTTTTCCGGATAATCTATAATAAGCATCTGCAGCCATTGCACATGCTTGTTCATGATGACAAAAAATCTTTTTAATTTTTTTATTCTGATACAAAGCATCATTAAGAAACATAGCACCACCACCCGTGACCATAAAGCAAGTATCAATGCCTTTTTCTACTAATTTTTGAAAAATTATATTGGATACATTCATTTTTGAACTGATAATTATTAAAGTATTTAAATTTAGTTTGTGTAAATTATATTAATTATAATTATATTTATTAAATTGGTACATTAAATAATAAGTTTGATAAATAAATTATTTTTAAAATGAATAAAAAATTAACATATAAAGCTGCGATATTAATAATAGGTAATGAAATATTATCGGGAAGAACTCAAGATACAAATACATCAACACTAGCAACTTGGCTAAATTCTATTGGTGTAAAAGTTGATGAAGTAAGAATAATACCTGACATAGAGGAAAAAATTGTTGCCACATTAAATTTATTAAGATCAAGATGTGACTATGTTTTTACTACAGGAGGTATTGGACCAACTCATGATGATATTACAGCTCAATCAGTGGCAAAAGCTTTTGGTATTAAATACGAAATACAAAAACAAGCTTATAAAATTTTAGAAGCATACTATAAACCAGGAGAATTTAATGAAGGTAGACAAAAAATGGTTTGGATGCCTCAAAACGCTAGTCTTATATTAAATCCCACCAGTGGTGCCCCAGGTTTTTATATTGAAAATGTATTTTGTTTACCAGGAGTTCCATCAATTTTAAAATCAATGCTTGGAGGGTTAACAAATCTTATTGTTGGAGGTGAACCAATCTTAAGTCTAACTATTAGCTTAAGAACTGTTGAAAGTGAGATAGCTAGTTCATTAACAAAAATACAGAATGAAAATCAGGATGTAGAAATAGGTAGCTATCCTTTTTTTCAAGCTGGAAAACTTGGTGTATCAATTGTAATACGTTCTGAAGACCAATCCAAAATTGATAATTGTAACTTACAAATTTTAAATTTTGTTAAAGAAAAAAATATTGAAGTAGTAGATAGATAAATGCTTTATTTTGCATACGGAAGTAACCTTAATCATTTTCAAATGAAACGAAGATGCAAAGATAGTGTATATTTAAAAAAGATTAATCTAAAGAATTTTAGATTAACATTCAGAAGTAAATATAGGGCAGCTGATATTGAGCATAAGAAAAATTCAATTGTACCTGGAGCTTTATTTGAAATTTCTAAAAGTGATGAAAAAAAACTTGATGTGTATGAAGATTTTCCAATTCTTTATAAAAAGTATTTTTTTTATTATTATGGAAAGGAGGTTATGACTTATACTATGGTAAAAAAATCTCCTTTTAGATTTCCAACTGAAAGATATTTAAATATTGTAAAACGAGGATATAAAGATTGTGATCTTGATTTTAAATATTTGAAATTTGCTTTATTTAAAAAATAAAATTTAATTATTTATGAATGATTTTTTAATCAAAAATAAAAAGAATATATTATATTTTTTAATATTTATTACATTAATCTCTTTTGTTGATACATTAAGAAAAGGTCTTTTAAATGGCTGTGATTTTCAATGGCAGCCTTCAGTTTTGTTCTGGGATGGAATTAATCATTATCAAAAATTTATTAATAACGGCAAATCAGATTTTTTATGTCAGGGTGGAGAATATGCACATTTGTTCCATGTAATTTTATACCCATACACTTTATTTGAGTGGGAAATAGCAAGAATATTATGGCTAATAACTAATGTCTTTTTTGCTTTCAGTATACCTTTTTTATTATGTAAATATTTAAATTTATCCAAATATAAAACATTTATATTATTACTTATTTTTTTAACATGCTATCCAACAAGAATGACTATTAATTATGGTCAACAAAGTTTATTTGTTTTATTTTTTTTAATTTTACCTTTTATCTTTAAATCAAAATTCGCAATTTTTTTATCAGGATTTTCAAGTATAAAATATAGTACAGGATATATAATTTTTTTAGATTTTTTAGTAAAAAAACAATTTAAAAGTTTTTTTATCGCAACAATACCTTATTTAGTTGGATGGTTAATTTATTCTTTTTACACAAATAGCAATCTAATTGTAAATTTTTTTGAACCACTTAATTGGTCTTTAAATAAGCAGTATGCCAGAGATGGAGATATTTATTCACTTCTTCAAATCTATTTTATTGATAGCCATCAAGTTTATATGAAATATTTATCAATTATTTTTATATTTGGTTTTAACACATTTATTTTATTTAAAGTTAATAAATTAAAAAATGAACTTTTAAAAATGTCATTAATATTCATTTGTCCCTTGCTATTTTTTCCGCATTCTAATTATGATTATGTATTACTGTTCCCACTCGCATGTTATTCACTACTTAACATTAATACTTTCTTAAATAAGATAAATTTTTATTTTGTAATTTATTTTTTTTATTTTAGTAGGTTAATTAAACATTTGTTGGATTTAGATTGGTTATATCAGCCTATTTTACTTACTTTTATGTTAAGTTTGATATTTGTTAATATAAAGTTTAATCCAAAAATTACTTAAAAAAATATGAGATCATTATTAATTATTGGAGGAACTGGTTTTTTAGGCCAGTCTTTTTTTGATTACATAAATAAAGGAAAATTAAAAAAAATAAAATTATCTAAAATAATAATAATTTCTCGAAAAAAAAAAAAAATTAAAAGTAAAATTAAAATTTCATATATTAGAAAAAATATAGTAACTATAAAAAAAATACCTATTACAGATTATATAATTTATGCAGCTAATTCAGCTATAAATTCAGAAAATATAAAAGGTATAAATAATTTTAAAAAGCTTTTGAATAATAGGCATAAAAATACAAAAATACTATTTACAAGTTCAGGAGCAGTTTATGGAAAAAGAAATTTTAAAAAAAAATTTAAAGAAAACGACTCAATTAATTTTAAAAGTATATCTAAATTTAAAGGATATAAAAAAGGATATGCTAAGTCCAAAATTATTATTGAAAATGAATTTAAAAAATTAGGAAAAAAAGGTTTTAATGTTTCTATAGCTAGATTATTTTCTTTTATAGGTCGAAGAATATTAATCAATAATGATTTTGCAGTAACAAATCTAATTAATCAGGCCAAAAGCTCTAATAAAAAACATTTATTACTAAATAGTTCAAATGATGTTTACAGAGCATATATGAATGCTGAAGATTTAATAAATTGGTTAGTAACAATTTTGCTTCACTCAAATACTAAATGCAATATTTACAATGTGGGATCAGATGAACCTGTTACAATTAAAAAATTAGCCAATGTCATATCTAAAAAATTCAACAAAAAAGTTTCTATAATTAATAAAAAGAAATTAAAAAATAACCTTGATTATTATGTTCCATCGATATCTAAAGCAAAAAAAGAATTAAACTTAAAGCTTAATTTTAAATTTAAGAAATCTATTGAGCAATTACTG
>CACNSD010000021.1 GCA_902623075.1 uncultured Pelagibacteraceae bacterium | reverse complement strand
TTGAAAATGTTTTTTAATTTTGTTTTCTAAATTCTTTAACATATATTTCTGAAAGTCATTCAATTAATAGTTTAGGGGTAGCGAAAAATCAAAAAAAACCCTTTAAAATAGATGATTTTTATTCTTTTTTTTATTCATAAATGCTTGATTTCCTATTATTTTAGCCTATAAGCACTGAACTTTCTCAATAAGATTATTGTTAATATAATAAATTAATGAGATTTATTGGGCTTTTTAGCCCAATTAGCTATTTAAAATGTTAAAATTTAAGAAGAGAAGTGTGGACGGTTAAGGTTACCAAAAATTTGTCGTACACACTTCAATCACATATAAATTTTATTCTTAGAATTTATATGAAGCTAGTGTGCGCCGTTTTTAAACTTGAGAGTTTGATCATGGCTCAGAACGTACGCTGGCGGCACGCCTAACACATGCAAGTCGAACGAAGTAGCAATACTTAGTGGCAGACGGGTGAGTAACATGTAGGTATCTGCCCTTTGGCCTGGAATAACACGAGGAAACTTGTGCTAATACCGGATAAGTCTTTACGGAGAAAGCTTTATGCACCATTGGATGAGCCTGCACTTGATTAGTTTGTTGGTGGGGTAATGGCCTACCAAGACTGTGATCAATAGCTGATTTGAGAGGATGATCAGCCACATTGGGACTGAGACACGGCCCAAACTCCTACGGGAGGCAGCAGTGGGGAATCTTGCACAATGGAGGAAACTCTGATGCAGCGATGCCGCGTGAGTGAAGAAGGCCTTTGGGTTGTAAAGCTCTTTCGTCGGGGAAGAAAATGACTGTACCCGAATAAGAAGGTCCGGCTAACTTCGTGCCAGCAGCCGCGGTAATACGAAGGGACCTAGCGTAGTTCGGAATTACTGGGCTTAAAGAGTTCGTAGGTTGTTGAAAAAGTTGGTGGTGAAATCCCAGAGCTTAACTCTGGAACTGCCATCAAAACTTTTCAGCTAGAGTATGATAGAGGAAAGCAGAATTTCTAGTGTAGAGGTGAAATTCGTAGATATTAGAAAGAATACCAATTGCGAAGGCAGCTTTCTGGATCATTACTGACACTGAGGAACGAAAGCATGGGTAGCGAAGAGGATTAGATACCCTCGTAGTCCATGCCGTAAACGATGTGTGTTAGACGTTGGAAATTTATTTTCAGTGTCGCAGCGAAAGCGATAAACACACCGCCTGGGGAGTACGACCGCAAGGTTAAAACTCAAATGAATTGACGGGGACCCGCACAAGTAGTGGAGCATGTGGTTTAATTCGAAGATACGCGCAGAACCTTACCAACACTTGACATGTTCGTCGCGACTTTAAGAGATTAAAGTTTTCGGTTCGGCCGGACGAAACACAGGTGCTGCATGGCTGTCGTCAGCTCGTGTCGTGAGATGTTGGGTTAAGTCCCGCAACGAGCGCAACCCTCACTTTTAGTTGCCATCATTAAGTTGGGCACTCTGAAAGAACTGCCAGTGATAAGCTGGAGGAAGGTGGGGATGACGTCAAGTCCTCATGGCCCTTACGTGTTGGGCTACACACGTGCTACAATGGTATCTACAACAGGAAGCAAAACCGCGAGGTTAAGCAAATCCTTAAAAGATACCTCAGTTCGGATTGCACTCTGCAACTCGAGTGCATGAAGCTGGAATTACTAGTAATCGTGGATCAGCGTGCCACGGTGAATGCGTTCCCGGGTCTTGTACACACCGCCCGTCACACCATGGGAGTTGGTTCTACCTTAAGGCAAGGTTTAAAACCCTTGACCACGGTATAGTCAGCGACTGGGGTGAAGTCGTAACAAGGTAGCCGTAGGGGAACCTGCGGCTGGATTACCTCCTTTCTAAGGATGAATGAAAGTCAAATTTCATTCTAAATAATATACAGGTAATGTTGACCGTCCTCATTTCTCTTCTTAAAGTAGTGTTTCTCTTGCATGGGGGCCGGTAGCTCAGTTGGTTAGAGCACACCCTTGATAAGGGTGGGGTCGAAAGTTCGAGTCTTTCTCGGCCCACCAATTAAAGATCTTGGGGGATTAGCTCAGCTGGGAGAGCGCCTGATTTGCATTCAGGAGGTCAGCGGTTCGATCCCGCTATCCTCCACCAAACACTTAGTTGTCAAAAATTGTGAATAAAAATAATTAATATCAATATCTATATCCGAACATTAGTACTGTTATTAGCTAATGTTCAAAATAAAAATTTGATTCAACACAGAATTTTTTTCTGTGCATAAATCAAGCGTTTAAGGGCGTGTAGTGGATGCCTTGGCACTGAAAGCCGATGAAGGACGTGATATACTGCGATAAGTTTCGGGGAGCTGTATGTAAGTTTTGATCCGAAAATTTCCGAATGGGGAAACCCACCACTTTATGTGGTACTTTAAACTGAATACATAGGTTTAAAGAGACAACCTGGAGAACTGAAACATCTAAGTAACCAGAGGAAAAGAAATCAATTGAGATTCCGTTAGTAGTGGCGAGCGAACGCGGATTAGGCCAGTAGTTTTGTTAAAAAAATTTGAATAGTTTGGAAATGCTAACCATAGAGGGTGATAGTCCCGTATGAGTAATGTTTAACAAAATTCTTGAGTAAAGCGGGACACGTGAAATCCTGCTCGAATATAGGGGGACCACCCTCTAAGCCTAAATACTCTTCAGTGACCGATAGTGAACTAGTACCGTGAGGGAAAGGTGAAAAGAACCCCTATTAGGGGAGTGAAATAGAACCTGAAACCGCATGCCTACAATCAGTCGAAGCTCTTTTTAGAGTGACGGCGTACCTTTTGTATAATGGGTCAGTGACTTAATTTATTAAGCAAGCTTAAGCCATCTAGGTGTAGGCGCAGCGAAAGCAAGTCTTAATAGGGCGTTTAGTTTAATGAATTAGACCCGAAAACGAATGAGCTTACCATGAGCAGGTTGAAAGTAAGGTAACACTTACCGGAGGACCGAACCAGTTGACGTTGAAAAGTCTTTGGATGACTTGTGGTAAGGGGTGAAAGGCCAACCAAATTCGTAGATAGCTGGTTTTCCGCGAAAACTATTTAGGTAGTGCGTTGAATAAATAGACATTTAGAGGTAGAGCACTAAATGGGCTAGGGGGAAGAGATTCTTACCAAACCTAATGAAACTCCGAATGCTAAATGTTGTTCTTCAGCAGACAGACTGTGGGTGCTAAGGTCCATGGTCGAGAGGGAAAGAGCCCAGACCACCAGATAAGGTCCCCAAATTATGATTAAGTGTGAAAGGATGTGGAAATTCCTTAACAGCCGGGAGGTTGGCTTAGAAGCAGCCATCCTTTAAAGATAGCGTAACAGCTCACCGGTCTAATAGAGTTTCTGCGCCGAAGATGTAACGGGGCTAAAATCATATACCGAATCTGTGGATTTGTAATTTTTTCGAAAATTGCATCTGGTAGCGGAACGTTCTGTAAGCCTGTGAAGGGATACCCGTGAGGGATCCTGGAGGTATCAGAAGTGCGAATGCTGACATAAGTAACGATAAAAGAAGTGAAAAACTTCTTCGCCGAAAATCCAAGGGTTTCTGCGCAAGGTTAATCCGCGCAGAGTTAGTCGGCACCTAAGGCGAGGGCGAAAGCCGTAGTCGATGGAAATAAGGTTAATATTCCTTAACCAGATGGTAGTGACGGATCTTGTAAGTTGTAAGTTCTTAATGGATTGAGCTTGCCGCGAAAAGGTTCCAAGAAATAGCTCCATCATTAGACCGTACCCTAAACCGACACAGGTGGATTAATAGAGTATATTTAGGCGCTTGAGAGAATGATGTTGAAGGAACTCGGCAAAATACTTCCGTAACTTCGGGATAAGGAAGACCTTTTTGTAGGCAACTATGGGAAGGTGGCACAAGCCAGGGAGAAGCGACTGTTTATCAAAAACACAGGGCTCTGCTAACACGTAAGTGGATGTATAGGGTCTGACGCCTGCCCGGTGCTGGAAGGTTAATGCGGTTGGTGCAAGCTAACTTCTGAAGCCCCAGTAAACGGCGGCCGTAACTATAACGGTCCTAAGGTAGCGAAATTCCTTGTCGGGTAAGTTCCGACCTGCATGAATGGCGTAACGATTTCTCCGCTGTCTCCAACATCAACTCAGTGAAATTGAATTCTCCGTGAAGATGCGGAGTTCGCGTAGTTAGACGGAAAGACCCCGTGCACCTTTACTGCAACTTTACATTGGTATTAGGAAAAACATATTTAGCATAGGAGGGAGACATTGAAGCAAAGGCGTCAGCTTTTGTGGAGTCACCAGTGAAATACCTCTTTTGTTTTTCTTGGTATCTAACTGATTGCCGTTATCCGGCATCAAGACATTGTATGGTGGGTAGTTTGACTGGGGCGGTCGCCTCCCAAATAGTAACGGAGGCGTGCGAAGGTAGGCTCAGAACGGTCAGAAATCGTTCGTAGAGTGCAATGGCATAAGCCTGCCTGACTGTGAGACTGACAAGTCGAGCAGAGACGAAAGTCGGTCATAGTGATCCGGTGGTTCTGAGTGGAAGGGCCATCGCTCAACGGATAAAAGGTACGCCGGGGATAACAGGCTGATACTGCCCAAGAGCTCATATCGACGGCAGTGTTTGGCACCTCGATGTCGGCTCATCACATCCTGGGGCTGGAGCAGGTCCCAAGGGTTTGGCTGTTCGCCAATTAAAGTGGTACGTGAGCTGGGTTCAGAACGTCGTGAGACAGTTCGGTCCCTATCTGCTATGCGTGTAGAAGAATTGAGAGGAGTTGACCCTAGTACGAGAGGACCGGGTTGAACATACCACTGGTGGACCGGTTGTAGCGCCAGCTGCAGTGCCGGGTAGCTAAGTATGGACGAGATAACTGCTGAAAGCATCTAAGCGGGAAACTCACCTCAAAACTAGTTCTTCCTATAGAGCCGTGGTAGACCACCACGTTGATAGGCTGGATGTGGAAGCGCAGTAATGCGTGCAGCTGACCAGTACTAATAGCTCAATTGGCTTGATTTATGCACTGAAAAAAATTTTTTAAAATAATGTAATACGATTATGAAAAAAATATGTCTTAAACTTAAAAGACCTGAATCTAGGCTCTTTTATAATAAAATTGGACTGATAATTGGAAAAAAAACGAAAAGAGATTTGCAGGAAAATTATCAAATTAAATTAAAAGACTTTAAATAAGTGTCAATTTATTTTTAGAAAAAAATAATTATTTTTAATTACAAATTATTTAGATTTAAAATTTCAATACATAGAAGTAGTATTATTAGTAATTTTTTTTATTTATATATTTTATTTATAATTTTACTTGTCCATTCATCTCTGCCAGTTGGATTTAGATGTGTATTATCTAAATAAAAATTTGAATTTAAAAAAATTAAATTCTCATCTAAAAATTTAATATTTTCTTTATTATTTAATTTTTTAAATTCGCTTATAAATTTTTTGTTATATAAAAAAAAAGAATCTTCGGAGATTTCTTCTATAAATATTGGTGTAAATGTTAAGTAGATATTTGCGACTGAACTACTTAAAATTTTCAACTGACTTTTTAAAAGATTTATTGAAAGTCTATAAGAATTTTCATTAATTTTTACATGGGGTTCTATTTTTATTAAATTTTCATTTAACTTGAAATCTTTTTCAAAAATATCCCCATAAGATGTTCTATTTTTAAACCAAGGAGGCAAAAAGAGAAATTTTTTTTTAATTACATCTAAATTAGGTAAAAATTCAAAATTATCACGAATAATTTGAAATAAAGTTTCTTTATTTTCTTTCTCAAAAGGTAAATTTGTTCTCCATCTCCAGTCTGAAAAAATAAGTGTGTCCCTTTCACTTAACTTTGGCAAAATTTCTTTTTCTAAAATTTCATTTAGGTCATTTAACGTT
>CACNSD010000020.1 GCA_902623075.1 uncultured Pelagibacteraceae bacterium | reverse complement strand
AAAATATTCGTTAATCCACAAGCACAGAAAACTGACGGGTATCAATTAAGTAAAGCAATATTATTAAACAAAGAGTCAGAATTTAACGCAAAGCCCGAATTAGAAATTTATGCTGATGATGTTAAGTGTTCCCATGGTTCTGCATCTGGAAGTTTAAATGAAGATTCTATATTTTATTTAATGTCTAGAGGATTAAGTTATCAGCAATCGAGAGAACTATTAATAAATGGTTTTTTGCTTGATGTAGTAGAAAAAATAACAGACTCAGAAATCAAAAACCTAGTTAAAAATATGATTGGAATCAAGGAATGAATATTGACCATATAAAAAAAGAATTTCCAATTTTTGATGAAAAAATCCAAAATAACGACTTAGTTTATTTGGATAGTGCAAATTCATCTCAAAAACCAAAAGTTGTAGTAGATAGAATCAACGAATTTTATACTAAACAATTTTCTAATGTAGGAAGAAGTGTTCATTATCTTGCTGTAGCTGCTACTAACCTTTATGAAAATACTAGAACTTCAGTCCAAAGATTTATTAATGCAAAAGATAGAAATGAGATTGTATTTACAAAAGGTGCAACAGAGGCCCTTAATTTAGTAGCAAATACTTTAGGTCAAAATTATTTGAAGGAAGGAGATGAAATTTTAATTACTGAACTCGAACATCATTCTAATTATGTACCTTGGCATTTTTTAAGAAAATCAAAAAATATTAAAATTAATTTCGCTGAAATTAATGAAGCAGGTGAAATTACTTTAGAAGAAGTTGAAAAAAAAATAACACCAAAAACTAAATTAATAGCCATTACTCACTTATCAAATGTGACTGGTGCAATTTTACCAGTTAAAGAAATAACTGATTTGGCCCATTCAAAAGGAATTATAGTTGTAGTTGATGGATGCCAAGGTGCGCCACATTTAAAGCTCGACATGCAAGATTTAGATTGTGATTTTTATGCTATTTCTTGTCATAAAATGTATGGACCAACTGGCTTAGGAGTATTGTATGGAAAAAAAAAGTGGTTAGAGGAATTACCTCCATACCAAGGTGGTGGAGGAATGATAAATGAAGTTAAAAAAGATACTATCTCCTATGGTGATTTACCCAATAAGTATGAGGCAGGAACTATGGCTACTGCACAAGTAATTGCATTTGATCGCTCAATTAAATTTTTAGAGAGCATTGGTATAGAAAATATCATGAAGCATGAAGCTGAATTAATTGAGTATGGGCAAGAGTTATTAAAGAAAAATAACTCAGTTAAAATTATTGGAAACCCAAAAAATAAAGGAGGAGTTTTATCATTTACTATAGAAGGAGTTCATCCTCATGATATAGCAACAATATTAGATGAAGATGGTGTTGCAATAAGAGCAGGCCATCATTGTTGCCAAATTTTGCATGACAAATTGAATATTCCAGCAAGTGCAAGAGCCTCAGTTGGTATTTATAATACGAAAGAAGATTTAGATCAGTTAAATGAGTCTATAAATAACTGTAAAAAAATATTTAATTTATAATGAATTTAAAAGAACTTTATCAAGAAATTATATTAGAACATGGTAAGAACCCAAGAAATCTGAGAAAGACAGAAGGTTTCAATAAAGACGCAAAAGGGAACAATCCTCTTTGTGGTGATAATGTTCATGTTTATTTAAAACTTAATGGACAAAAAATTGTAGAGGATGCATCTTTTGAAGGAAGTGGATGTGCCATCTCAATGGCTTCAGCTTCTATAATGACAGATTTAATAAAGGGAAAAAATGAACATGAGGCTAAAGAGATTGTTGAAGATTTTTTAGGAATGATAAAAGAGAACCCAGAATTAAAGTCAGAAAATTTACAAGAAGATGAAAAAACTAAATTAATGTGTTTATCGGGTGTAAAGCAATACCCAATGAGAGTTAAATGCGCTACTTTATCTTGGCATACTTTAATTTCTGCTTTTAAAAACGATAAAGAAGAGGTTAAAACAGAAAATTAAAAATGGAAAAAAAAGAAAAAATAATTCAGGAAATTAAGAAAATTTATGATCCAGAGCTACCTGTTAATATTTATGAGCTAGGATTAATATATGATATAACTATTGAGAATGAGAAATTTGCAAAAATAAAAATGACTTTAACTACTCCTAATTGTCCTGTAGCCGAAAGTCTTCCAAAAGAAGTAAAGGAAGGAGCAATGCAAGTTGATGGAATCGAAGATGCTGATGTTCAACTTGTATGGGATCCACCTTGGAACAAAGACATGATGTCAGAAGCTGCAAAACTTGAAATGAATTTATGATGAATCCAATAATAAAATTGAGCGACAACGCTGCAGCTAGGATCAAAGAAATTATGTCTAATGCAGAAAATGAATCATTGGGTGTAAGAGTATCTGTAAAAACTGGTGGCTGTGCAGGTATGTCTTATGTAATGGAGTACACAAAAGAAGCAAATCCAAATGATGAAGTAATTGAGGATAAGGGTGTTAGAGTTTTTGTAGATCCTGCTGCAGTTATGTATTTATTAGGTACAGAAATGGACTATAAACAAGAGGAAATGTCATCAGCATTTGTTTTTAACAACCCTAATGAAACCGAGCGTTGTGGCTGTGGTGAATCTTTTAAAATCGATTAGGTTGTATTATCCCATTTAACGCATATCAGTATTGTGTTTTCTGCATAACTATCGTATATTAACTCTATGAATAAGTTTGAATTTAAAAATCTTGTTAAAAACCTAAAAAATACTTTAAGACAAAAGTCTTTTTTCAAAGAACTGCGTAAAGAAGTTGAAACTGGTGCTAATGGTACCCAAGACTATGTAGTAAAAAAAGGTATTAACAAAGATACTATTGCAACTACCAGACAGTAATTAAATCTTAACTACTGTAGTACATCTCAAACTCAACTGGATGAGGTGAGTGTTCGAACTTGTGAATTTCTTCAAACTTTAGGGCAATATATGCATCAATCTGGTCATCAGTAAATACTCCACCCTCAGTTAAAAACTCTCTATCTTTATCAAGACTTTCCATTGCCTCCCTCAAAGAACCACAAACAGTTGGTATTGCCTTAACTTCTTCAGGAGGTAATTCATATAAATCTTTATCAAAAGATTCTCCAGGATGAATTTTATTTTTTATTCCATCTAAACCAGCCATCAGCATTGCAGCAAATGTTAAATAAGGATTACCAGAAGCATCTGGAAATCTTATTTCACATCTTGCTCCTTTCTTGCTTAACGTTATTGGTATTCTGCATGAAGCAGATCTATTTCTTGCAGAGTAAGCTAGAAGCACTGGTGCTTCAAAACCAGGAATGAGTCTTTTATAACTATTAGTGGTAGAGTTAGCGAAAGCATTTATCGCTTTTGCATGCTTTAAAATTCCACCGATGTAATGTAGTGCAGTTTCAGATAGACCAGCATATGCGTCTCCTGAAAAAACAGGAGTATCACCTTTCCAAATTGATTGATGAATATGCATGCCCGAACCGTTGTCTCCTGCAACTGGTTTAGGCATAAATGTAGCTGTTTTACCGAAAGAATGTGTAACCATCTGAACTACATATTTATATAATTGAACATTGTCTGCTTGATCAACTAAAGTTCCAAAATACATTCCAAGTTCATGTTGACTTGGGGCGACTTCGTGATGATGTTTTTCAACTTTAATTCCAACTTCTTTTAAATTTTTTAGGTATTCACCTCTCATGTCTTGTTCGCTATCAACAGGTGGAACAGGAAAATACCCACCTTTAACACCTGGTCTGTGAGCCATATTACCGTTCTCATACTCTCTTCCAGAATTGTATGGACCTTCTTTACTATCAATTTTAAAACCACACTCGTTCATGTCATTTTTAATTCTTACATCATCAAATACAAAAAATTCAGGTTCAGGACCGAAAAAAGCTTTGTCTCCAACTCCAGAAGTTTTTAGATACTCCTCAGCTCTTTTCGCAATACCTCTTGGATCTCTCTCATAAGGTGATTTTTTAATTGCATCAAGAATATCACAGAACAAAACAACAGTATTATGTGATGTAAAAGGATCCATGAACATTCTAGCTGTATCTGGTTTTAAAATCATGTCTGACTCGTTAATAGCTTTCCATCCAGCAATTGAGGAACCATCAAAAAACACACCATCATTAATCATGTCTTCATCAACTATTGATGCGTCCATAGTTAAATGTTGTAGTTTTCCTCTTGGATCAGTAAATCGTAAATCTACGAATTCGGCCTCTTTTTCTTTAATAAAATTTAAAACATTAGCTGCGCTCATTTTGTCTCCAGAGTAATTAGATATTGGATAAATAACAAAAAATTGACCTTAAACAATGCTTATTTAATAAATAACACCTATGCAATTTTTACATAAGTAGTGTATTTAGTCATAATTATTAATTTACTTATGTCTAAAAACTCTATTCTCGAGAAAGAAGCTGTAAAAAGAGCTCAAAAGTCATTAAAAAGTTTTGACAATAACCTGAAAGTTTTAATTTTGGAAAATACAGCTAGAACAGCTGAAGAAGCAGCTTCAGCTTTGGGTTGTAGTGTAGGTGCTATTGTTAAAAGTTTATTGTTCAAAACTGGAGATAAATTTTTACTTTGTTTAGTATCTGGAGATAGAAGGTGCTCATTAAATAAATTAAAAAAAATCTTAAATGAAAAAGATGTTTCTATGGCAAAGCCAAATGAGGTTAAAAGAATTACAGGTTATACTATAGGAGGAGTTTCACCTGTTGGTCATTTAACAAAATTAAAAATTATTTTAGACAATAATTTAAAAAGATTTTCAAAAATATATGCTGCGGCAGGTCACCCTAATGCAGTCTTTGGAATAGATTTAAATCAATTTATAATATTAACTTCAGCAGAAATTGAAGAATTTACAGAATGAGAACACCAAAATTAATTGATTATATTTTATTAACAATACTTGCGTTAATTTGGGCTTCAGCATTCTTCAATATTAAAATAGCAACTTATTCATTTGGACCAATTACTATTGCTTTTCTTAGAGTATTCTTCGGGGCAATACCTGTTTTACTGCTTTGCTACTATAAAAACATAAAAATTGAAGCTTTTTCAAAAGATTGGCATTGGTTTGCTATAATAGGATTTATAAATCTTGTAGCACCATTTTTTTTAATCGCATATGGAGTTAAATCTGTGCAGAGTAATTTAGCTGCAATTTTAATGTCTACAACACCTTTAAGCTCAACTGTATTAGGACACTTTTATACAAAAAATGAAAAATTTAATATAGTCAAAACAGTTGGAATATTAATTGGATTTTCTGGAATTGTTTTTTTATTTTCAGATAATATTTTAATTGATCAAAATAATTTTATGTCTGCTTTGTTAATATTATTAGGTTCAACATGTTATGTAATTGGAGGTGTTTTAACTTTAAAAATTAGTAAAAAGAAAAATGAAAATGTAACAGGGTCTATTTTAATTTGGGCAATTATAATTTTAATACCATTTGTTTTGTTTATCGAACAACCATGGCAATCCATACCAAGAACAGACTCATTAATGTCAGTTATTTATTTAGGAATTGTACCAACAGGGATAGCTTGGTTATTACGTTTTAGAATTTTAAAAAATAATGGTTTAATTTTCCAATCACAAGTTTCCTATTTAATACCAATATTTGGTACGATCTTAGGATTTATTTTTTTGAAAGAGCTAATTACTACCAAGGTGGTGATCTCATTAATAGCTGTTTGTATTGGAGTTTATTTTGTAAGAAGAGGTGACAATACAAAAAAACTATTTAACTTTTGAAATAGCGAAAATGTGTGATGGGCTAGTTTCACAACAACCACCAAGTATCGTAGCTCCTGCATTTTTAAATTTTTTAGCAATTTCAGAAATTTTTTCAGGAGTAAGGTCATTTCTTTTTCCAAGAAATTCGTTAGGGTTTGATTTTTGTTTTAGAAAAGCTGAAGTATAGCCCCCTTTAATCTTTGTAGTTTTAAATCCATTTAATTTAAATCCAAAAGGAAGTTTTAAATTTTTTAGTTCATTAATATTTAATTCAAAATTTTCTGGAGAAACACAAGCAAGTATTACTCCAAGTAATTTGTCATCAATTATATTTTTTATATCAGAAATTTTTTCTCCACTAGGTAATGCTATACCCTCAGAAATATGAGCTCCAATGAGATAAGGTTTTTTAAACTCCTTTACAGCTAAAATTGCTGATTTTATCTCTTTAATGCTACTCAATACATCGAAATAAAAAAAATCTATATATTTATCCAAGATTTTTGCTTGATCATTAAAATCTTTAATAATTTCTGACTCATCTCTATCATCTGCTTGATAAGTTAAATTTTGAGGAGGTAGACCAGCTGCAACTAATACATTAGGATATTTTTTTTTTACCTGTGCTGCTAACTCTCCAGCTTTATTATTAAGTTCTTCAAATTTGTCCTCGATATTATTTTGCTTTAATCTTTTTTTTCGACAGGTAAATGTATTTGTAACGATAACTTCAGCACCAGCTTCTATATAATCTGAGTGTATATCAATTACTAATTGATGGTATTTTTTATTCAAAATAGCATTTGCACTCCAAAGAGTAGAATTGATCTCCATTCCTCTCGCAAGGAGTTCTTGCCCCATACCTCCATCTAAAATTCTTAATTTTTTAAAAAATTCTAAATCCATTTACTTTATTTTTTAAAATATATTTTTGCATTAAATGAAAATGATCTTCTTTCTCCATCTATATTAAAAGGATATGCTGTATGCATAAGGTAATTTGGGAATATAATTAAATCTCTTACTTTTGGTCTTAGATTAAAAATACTATTAGACAAAAAAGCTCTTTGACCATTAATAAAATCTATTGTTCCATTTGTTTTTAATTTTTTATTTTTTAAGTTTTTATTATTTGTCATACCTTTTGGCAGTTTTAGATAGCCCACTCCAGATAAATCACCATTATGATAATGAATTGGATTATATTCTCCTTTAAATTGTCTAACAACCCATAGATTAAGTATCTTTATTTTTTTAATATTTTTTATTTTTTCATTTGAAATAAATTTTTTAATTTTAATCTTTAGCTCTTTTTCTAAAAATTTTGTTATAAATTTGTTTGAAATTTTTACTTCATTTTTAATTTGGCTAGCCAATTTAGAACTGTAATCAATTTTTCGGATACTTGA
>CACNSD010000019.1 GCA_902623075.1 uncultured Pelagibacteraceae bacterium | reverse complement strand
TGCCTGGCGGAGCAGTAATTCCTGCAATAAATCCAACTATTGGTTTTTTGATCTTGTGATTTTTTATAAAATCAGCAGCTTCCTCTTCAGCTGTTCCTCCAATTTCGCCTATCATTAAAATAGACTCTGTTTCATCGTCATTTAAAAATAAATCTAAACAATCTATAAAATTCGTTCCATTAATAGGATCTCCACCAATTCCTATACAGGTCGATTGACCAAGTCCATTTTTAGTTGTTTGTGCTACTGCTTCATATGTTAATGTTCCTGATCTTGATACAATTCCAACGCTTCCTCTTTTATGAATATTCCCTGGCATAATTCCTATTTTACATTCATCTGGGGTAATTATTCCGGGACAATTGGGTCCTATCAATCTGCTATCAGAACCTTTTAATCTTTGTCTTACTTTAATCATATCCTGAATTGGAATTCCCTCTGTTATACAAACAATAAGTTTAACTGATGCTTCTAGAGCTTCAATGATAGCTGCCGCTGCAAATTTAGCAGGTACATAAATCATAGTTGCATCTGCTCCTACTTCATTTTTAGCTTCTAACACGGTATTAAAAACTGGTCTGTCTAAATGTTTTTGTCCACCTTTTTTTGGTGTGACCCCTGCCACAAGATTAGTTCCATATTTTATAGCCTGCTCTGAGTGAAAAGTTCCGTGTGTACCGGTAAATCCCTGACAAATTAATTTTGTATTTTTATTTACTAAAACTGACATATTATTTTATTGCCTCAACAATTTTCTTGGCTGCATCATCTAAATTTTCTGCGGAAATTAACTTTAATCCAGAATTATCTAGAATTTCTTTTCCTTCTTTAAAATTTGTTCCTGCTAATCTTACTACCAAAGGTACACCAATATTAATTTCTTTAGCTGCATCAACCACTCCTTGAGCAAGTACATCACATCTCATGATTCCTCCAAAAATATTTATTAAAATCCCTCTAACATTTTTATCAGAAAGAATTATCTTTAATGCAGCAGATACTTTTTCTTTAGACGCTCCACCACCTACATCTAAAAAATTTGCTGGCTCTTTGCCATACAATTTAATTATATCCATCGTCGCCATCGCTAATCCTGCTCCATTCACCATACATCCAATACTTCCATCTAGTTTTATATAAGCAAGATCATGCTTGCTAGCTTCTATCTCGGTAGGATCTTCTTCATTTAAATCCCTTAATTCAACAATGTCAGGATGTCTGAACAAAGCATTTGAATCGAAATTTACCTTTGCATCCAAACAAACAATTTTTTCTTCTTTTGTTAAAATTAATGGATTCACTTCAACCATACTTGCATCTTTACTAACAAACATTTTATATATTGATTTTATTAAAGATATTGCTTGATTTTTTGTATTTTCATTTAAGTTGAAAATTTTAATTATTTTTTCACAATCTAAGTTTGAAATTTCGTCACTCATATCAACTTTTGTCGTAATTATTTTTTCAGGTGAGGTGCTTGCTACTTCTTCAATGTCCATTCCACCTTGATCACTAGATATAAATGCGATTTTAGAACTTGTCCTGTCAACTAAACAAGATAAATAAAACTCTCGATCTATATTTGAAGACTCTTCTACGTATAATCTTTTTACTTCTCTACCTTCAGGTCCCGTTTGATGAGTAACTAATGTTTTACCAAGTAGCTCATTAGCTGCCACTCTCAATTCCTCAATGGAGTTTAAAATTTTTACACCACCAGCTTTTCCTCTCCCACCAGCATGAATTTGTGCTTTTAGAACATATTTCTCGGTTTTTAGTGCTTTTGCTTTTTCAATAAGCTTCTCAACATTAAGGGCAAATACTCCTTCTGGAACTACAGCACCATACATCTTTAATATTTGTTTAGCTTGATGCTCGTGGATATTCATTATTACTTAGATAAATCAGGATCTATTTTAGATGCAGCCTCCCATAGAGCTTTTACAGCGTCTATTGAATGCATAAATTCCTTTTTTTCTTTATCATCTAAATCAATCTGCTTGATTTTTTCTACACCATCTTTTCCTATGACAACTGGAACACCTGCATAAACATTTTCTACACCGTATTCTCCATTTAATTGAGCCGCACAAGGTAACAATTTTTTTTGGTCATTCAAATAAGCTTCGGCCATTTGAATACCAGATGCTGCTGGTGCATAAAATGCCGATCCTTTTTCTAAATACTTGACTATCTCAGCACCACCATCTCTTGTTCTTTGATTAATTTCTTCAACTTTATCTACAGAAATTTTTCCATCCTTTACAAGATCTAGCAACGGTTTACCTGAAATCTTCGTAAATCTTGGCATTGGAACCATAGTATCACCATGACCACCCATAACCATTGCCTCAATTTCTCTTACAGGCACATTAAGTTCAAGTGATAAAAATAATTTAAATCTTGAGCTATCTAAAATACCTGCCATACCAACAACTTTACTTGATGACAAACCAGAGAATTTTTGAAATGCCATAACCATAACATCTAAAGGATTTGTAATACAAATCACAAAAGCTTTAGGAGCATTTTTCTTAACACCCTCTGCAACTTGTTTAATGATTTTCAAATTTATTCCAAGAAGATCATCTCTACTCATTCCAGGTTTTCTTGGTACACCTGCAGTAATTATAATTACATCAGAATCTTTTATATCTTCATATTTATCGGTTCCTGAAAATTTAACATTAAATCCATCGACTGACGAAGATTGTGCAATATCTAAAGCCTTTCCCTTAGCAATTCCACTAGCCACATCAAATAAAACTACTTCATTAACTAATTCTTTTGTTCCAATTAAATGTGCAAGAGTTCCACCAATTTGGCCTGCACCAATTAAAGATATTTTTGTCATTGAATTCCTTTATTTCATTGTTGGCATTACAAATTCTGCATTTGATCGGACACCTGAGGGCCATCTAGATGTTACTGTTTTTAGTTTAGTATAAAATTTTATTCCTTCCATACCATGCATTCCACTATCTCCAAATATAGATCTTTTCCAACCGCCAAAGCTATGAAATGCCATAGGCACTGGAATAGGTACATTAATTCCAACCATACCTACTTGAATTTTGCTTGCAAAAGTTCTGCCAGCATCACCATCTCTTGTATAAATACTAACTCCATTTCCATACTCATGATCATTGATTAATTTTGCTGCCTCTTCAAAAGTTTTTACCCTTACAACTGATAATACTGGACCAAATATTTCTTCTTTATAAATTCTCATATCTTTATTTACATGATCAAATAAACATCCACCTATATAAAAACCATTTTCATAACCCTGAAGTTTTAAACCTCTTCCATCAACTACTAATTTTGCACCTTCCTTAACACCTAAATCAACATAACTAGTAACTTTTTCCAAATGTTCTTTGGTAACCAAAGGCCCCATTTCTGATGTTTTGTCCATTCCAGGACCTACTTTTAAAGCCTCAGCTTTTTTTGATAATCTTGATACAAGCTCATCTCCAATATCTCCAACTGCAACTGCAACTGATTGAGCCATACATCTCTCACCAGCTGAACCATATGCTGCACCCATTAAACCATTAACTGCACCATCTAAATCGCAATCTGGCATTACAACTAAATGATTTTTAGCCCCACCTAAAGCTTGAACTCTTTTTTCATTTTTGGCTGAATTTTCATAAATATATTTTGCAATAGGAGTGGAACCCACAAAACTAACAGCTTTAATATCTTTATTTTCTAAGATTGCATCAACAGCTTCTTTATCACCATTTATAACGTTAAACACTCCGTCTGGGAGACCTGCTTCAGAGAGTAATTCAGCTAATCTCAAAGGACAAGATGGGTCTTTTTCAGAAGGTTTAAGAATAAAAGTATTTCCACAAGCTATAGCTATGGGAAACATCCACATTGGTACCATTGCAGGAAAATTAAATGGAGTAATTCCAGCGACCACACCTAGTGGCTGTCTCATAGAATAACTGTCAACATCTGTACCTACATTTTCAGAATACTCACCTTTTAATAAATGTGGAATTCCGCAAGCAAATTCTACTACCTCTAGTCCTCTTGTTAAGGAGCCTTTTGCATCCTCATAAACTTTTCCATGTTCTGAAACAATTAATTTTGTGAGCTCTTCAGAATTTTTTTCAACTAACTCTTTAAACTTAAAAATTATTCTTGCTCTTTGAAGTGAAGGCTTTAAGGACCAAGTTTCAAATGCTTTTTTTGCTATTTCAACAGTAGTATCCAAATCAATCTTGCTTGCAAGTCGTACCTCGGAGTCTTGTTCTCCAGTTGCTGGATTAAATACTTTTCCAATCCTTTTTGATGAACCTGGAATTATTTTTCCATTTACAAAATGTTCAATTAATTTCATGAATGGTTTTTAAATCAAAATTCTTATTTAGTCTATTTAAACATTAGCTGTTGCTAGCATTTTTTTTATTTCTGCAATAGCTTTTGCAGGATTTAAACCTTTGGGGCATGCACTTGTGCAATTTAAAATCGTATGACACCTATAAAGTTTTAATTCATCTGCAACTTTTTTTAATCTCTGTTTTCTATCCTCGTCTCTACTGTCAATTATCCATCTATAAGCTTGTAAAAGAACTGCTGGACCTAAATATTTATCACCATTCCACCAATAACTTGGGCATGATGTAGAACAACATGCACACATAATGCATTCGTATGCACCATCTAATTTTGCTCTATCATCTTTAGATTGATAAATTTCATTTGTTCGTCTGGTTGAATTATTTTTTAACCAAGGTTCAATTGATTGATATTGTTTATATAAGCCATCTAAATCTCCTATTAAGTCTTTTTTAACTTTCAAATGTGGTAAAGGATAGATGTCAATGTCACCATCAATTTCTGCGTGAGATGTTGTACAAGCGAGCCCATTTTTACCTCCCATATTCATGGCACAAGAACCACAAACCCCATGAGCGCAAGATCGTCTATAAGCTAAAGTCGGATCAATTTCGTTTTTAATTTTATTTAAAATATCTAATACCTTAGATGGACAATTATCCATATCAACTTCATAGGTGTCTATTCTTGGATTTTCTTCTGTTGATGGATCCCATCTATAAACGTTAACTTTTCTTAGATTTTTAGAACCAGTTTTATCTTGAAAGTATTTGCCTTTTTTTACTTCTGAATTCTTTGGCAAACTAATTTGAACCATTAATATACTCTCTCCTGAGGTGGAAAATATTGAACTTCATTTGTTAATGTTGACTTGTGTACATCTCTGTAACTAATTTTTGTATTTTTTCCATCACACCATGCTAATGTATGTTGCATATATTTCACATCATCTCTTTTAGGATAGTCATCCCTTGCGTGTGCGCCTCTACTTTCTTTTCTATGGTAAGCTGAATCTACTGTTGTTACTGCTTGTCTTATTAAATTATCAAATTCCAAGGTTTCAACTAAATCTGTGTTAAATACCAAAGATCTATCTTTAACAGATATAGAGTCCATGCCATCATAAGTTTTTCTAATCTCCTCAACACCCTCTTTCAAATTTTTTTCCGTTCTAAATACGGCACACTTTGATTGCATAGTTTTTTGCATTGAAAGTCTTAATTCTGCGGTGCTATTATTTCCGTTAGCATTTCTTAATTTATCAAACCTATCTAAACATTTTTGAGTTTCAGCTTCTGGGATTTCTTCGTGTGGTGTTCCTGGTTTTATTAACTCAGCAGCTCTCTTTGCTGCTGCTCTTCCAAATACTACTAGATCAATTAATGAATTAGATCCAAGTCTATTTGCACCATGAACAGAAACACATGCTGCTTCACCAATAGCCATTAATCCAGGCACAGTTTTTTCTGAGCCATTAACAGTTAACACCTCTGCTTTATAATTTGTAGGAATTCCTCCCATATTATAATGAACTGTTGGTACGACTGGAATTGGTTCTTTTGTGATATCTACATTTGCAAATAATCTTGCAGCCTCTGTTATTCCTGGCAACCTGCTTTCGATAATTTCTTTATCTAGATGATTTAAATTTAAATGGACATGATCTTGTTCTTTTCCAACTCCTCTTCCCTCATTAATTTCAATTGACATTGACCTGCTTACAACATCTCGAGATGCCAAATCTTTTGCATTTGGAGCATACCTTTCCATAAACCTCTCACCTTTAGAGTTTGTAAGATATCCTCCTTCTCCTCGTGCACCTTCTGTTATTAAAGTACCATGGCCATATATACCCGTAGGGTGGAATTGTACAAATTCCATATCTTGTAATGGCAGACCTGCTCTTAAAACCATTGCATTACCATCGCCCGTACACGTATGTGCAGATGTTGCTGAATAATAAACTTTTCCATATCCACCCGTTGCAATAATGACTGTGTGAGCTCTAAATCTGTGTATAGTCCCATCATTTAAATTCCAAGCAATCAATCCTTTACATTCACCATTTTTCATTAGCAAATCTAACGCGAAGTATTCTATAAAAAATTCTGTATTGTGTTTTAAGGCTTGACCATAAAGTGTATGCAAAATTGCATGACCAGTTCTATCTGCCGCTGCACATGTTCTTTGGACAATGCCATTACCATAATTTTTTGTCATTCCACCAAAGGGTCTTTGATATATTTTTCCTTCTTCAGTTCTGCTAAATGGAACTCCGTATTGTTCTAATTCTAAAACAGCTTTTGGCGCCTCTTTACACAAATACTCAATACTATCTTGGTCACCTAACCAATCGGCACCTTTTACAGTATCATACATGTGCCATCTCCAATCATCTTCTCCCATATTTCCTAGTGATGCTGAAATTCCACCTTGTGCAGCTGATGTGTGACTTCTAGTTGGAAATACTTTTGAAATACAAGCTGTTTTTAATCCAGCTTCACTCAGCCCTACAGCTGCTCTTAATCCAGAGCCTCCAGCTCCGAGTACAACAACATCGTACTCATGATCTATGATATTATATTCTTTCATGTACTTAAGTTAGATATTACAATAATTGTAATTATAGGAATTACTATAGCAAAAAAATTAAGCGCTTTGTTTGCGGCATTTTTGATTTTTTCGTCTTTAATATAGTCCTCAAATACCTCGCTTATGCTCAAAGCTGAAAAAAAATAAGAAAATACTAGAAATAACCCTATTAAAGTTTTAGTTGGTTGAACTGTTAAATATCCAACTATTTCAACATATGTCTTATCATAAAAGTTTACTAAATTTACTATAAACCAAAACATTAGAGGTAATAAAATTAATGAACTTATTCTTAAAAAAATCCACTTTTTTGTTGCAGGTAACATTATACAAAACCTCTTCCAAATAAATAAATTAATATAGTTAAAATTATTGATCCAAAAATAACAAGCAGTCCAGTAACTTTTGTTGTTTGTAACTCA
>CACNSD010000018.1 GCA_902623075.1 uncultured Pelagibacteraceae bacterium | reverse complement strand
TCTTCAAATTTCCAAAGAATAGACAAAAGCAATATAAAAAAAATAAAAAAGATTAATATTGAAAACAAAAACCTTAATATTACTTTTAAAAAAAATAATTTTGATGCAATTGTTCATTGTGCAACAAACTATGGATTAACTAAAAAAACTATATCAGAAGTAATTCAACCCAATTTAATATTACCGATGCAATTATTAGATCTTGCAAAAAACTATAAAATCAAAGCTTTTTTAAATACTGATACAATACTTAATAAAAATGTTTCAAATTATTCTCTTTCAAAATATCATTTTTCAGAATGGTTAAAGCTCTTTTCTAAGGATTTTTATTGTACTAATATTAAAATTGAACATTTTTTCGGTGCTCAAGATGATGATACTAAATTTGTAATCTCAATTATAAAATCTTTTTTAAATAATTCTAAGAGAATAAGTCTTACTAAAGGCACACAAAAAAGAGATTTTATTTATATTGATGATGTTGTTTCTGCAATGAAAAAAATACTACTATATTCCCTGAAGAAAAAAAGAGGCTATGATATTTTTGAAGTTGGATCTGGAATTAATGTTTCAATTAAAAGTATAGTAAAGCTCATTAAGAAACTATGTGATAATAATTTTACAAAATTAGATTTTGGTAAAATACCGATGAGAAAAAATGAGTCCTTTGATGTTAAATTAAATCTAAAAAAATTACATAAATTAAATTGGAAACCAAAGTATAGTTTGGAAGAATCTTTGAAAAAAACAATAAAATATTATAAACCCTGATTAATGAAATATTTTATAACTGGTGGCTGCGGTTTTATAGGAACAAATCTTGCCTTAAGTTTAGGCAAAAAAAATTATAAAAAAATATTAATTCTTGATAACTTATCTAAAATTACTGCAAATAAAAATTTGTCTATTCTTAAAAAAGAAAATATTTCTTTTAAAAAAATAGATATTGGAAAATCCAAACAAAAAATAGAAAAACTAATTAAGCAGCATAAACCAAAAGTAATTTTTCATTTAGCTGGACAAGTTGCTATGTCAACATCATTAAAAAAACCAGATTTTGATTTTCAAGGCAATGTCCTTGCTACAATAAATTTATTAGAAAGTATTAGAAAATTTTCAAAAAAAACAATTCTTATATTTTCTTCCACAAATAAAGTATATGGTGATTTGAAAAATTTTAATTATATTGAAAAAAAAACACGCTTTATAATTAAAAATAATTTTAAAGGATTTTCTGAAAATAATTATTTAGACTTTAAAAGTCCTTATGCGTGCTCTAAAGGGAGTGCCGATCAATATGTTTTGGATTATGCTAGAGTGTTTAATCTCAATACAATTGTTTTTCGACATTCATCAGTTTATGGGGGAAGACAGTTTTTTACTTACGATCAGGGTTGGGTAGGCTGGTTTTGTGCACAAGCAATCAAACATAAGCTTATCAAAAAAACTAAGTTTTCGATTTCTGGAAATGGAAAACAAGTTAGAGATCTAGTTCATATTGAAGATATAACTAGATTATACAGATTGTCATTTAAAAATTTTAAAAAACTAAAAGGCAATGCTTATAATATTGGTGGCGGCCTAAAAAATAGTCTTTCAATAATTGAGTTAATTAATTTCTTGGAAAAAAAACTAAACATAAAATTAAATTATCATAAAATTAATAATAGATTATATGATCAAAAAATATTCATTTCAGATAATAAAAAAATTTATAAAGATTTAAAATGGAAGCCAAATATAGATTATAAAAAGGGACTAGATCAAATGTTAAAGTGGATTAAAAGTAGTAAAATTTATAAAAATGTATAATTTTAATCTTTCTATTATAATTCCTTGTTTAAACGAGAGTAAAAATCTAACAAAATTAATTCCAGAAATTAAATCATGCATAGGGAAGAGGTTTTCATTTGAGATATTAATTATAGATGGAATGAATGTAGACAAAAAAACTAAACTAATTACAAAAAAATATAAGGTTAAATATTTTAACAGAATAAATAATAATGATTATGGTAACGCTGTAAGATTAGGAATAATAAAGTCATCTGGAAAATATATAATATTTATGGATGGGGATTACTCACATCAACCAAAATTTATTCTGAAGCTTTACAAAGAAAGGCACAAT
This sequence comes from uncultured Pelagibacteraceae bacterium, assembly GCA_902623075.1. Lineage (GTDB taxonomy): Bacteria > Pseudomonadota > Alphaproteobacteria > Pelagibacterales > Pelagibacteraceae > Pelagibacter. The sequence continues at coordinate 5,561 of CACNSD010000018.1, read as the reverse complement.
CATGTAGTTATAGCATCTAGATATGTCGATGGGGGAAGAACCGATAATGGTTTTATTGCTGAATTTCTTAGTAAAGTTTTAAATATTTTTTATAATATTGTTCTAAATTTAAATCTAAAAGATGTTTCAAACAGTTTTAAGTTATATGAGTCAAAAAAAATTAAAAAATTAAATTTAAAGTGTAATCACTTTGATATTATTGAGGAAATAATTTTTAAATTAAAAGTTAGATATAATAAGATTAGAATTAAGGAAATACCTTATCATTTTCGACAGAGAAAATTTGGTAAAACTAAAAGAAATTTTATTATAATTATAGCTTATTTATTTTCAATTATAAGATTAAGGATACTAGGATAACGTAGTTGAGTCGGCATGGTAGAGATTTTTTTAAGCAATAATATAAATTAAATATTACTTTTAAATAAAATTAACCAAAACCATTAATTAATTTTATATATGAATTAATATTATTTTAGTATTTATAATTAGATCAAGTTTATTAACTAATTAAAAATAAATATAATGAGTGATAATATAAGATTATTTAAAATTCAAAATATTGATATTTTAACTATCTTTGTTTCCACAATCTTATTATTTAAATTTTTTATATTAATTGATCATATTCCTTTGCATGATGAAGTGACAGCAATAGAAAGATTCACTGAATGGAAAAATTTTTTAAGAAAAGATGGAGTAAATAACCATACGTTAATTTCAATTTATGGAACAATAATTAGATCTTTGTTTGGATTTGACTTATTTTTGTTTAGACTAATAAGTTTTTTTTCTTTTTTCGGTATTTTTTTTCTATTTAATAGAATTTTTAATAATTATATTTTTAGTTTCCTTTTTTTAATAATTATTTTTAATTCAAATTTTTTACTTAATTCAATTAATATATTTAGAGGATATTATATTTATTCTTTTCTAGGCTGTTTGGCATTTTATCAAATTATTTCTCTAGATAAAAATCAAGATGATAAAAAAAGATTAAAATATATACTTATTATATTAACTTTATTGACTATCAACGCACTTTACGGATTGTATATTTCTTTACCAATTTCGATTGTAATTTTTTTCAAAATGTACAAAAAAAAATATTTTTATAAGCAAGGAATAATTTATTTTTTAATACCTGTATCAGTAACTTATATAATTTTCTTTTTTCTTGATGGTTTAGTTATTAACAATAATGATAACTTAAATTTTTCTTTTATTTTAAATAACTTTAACTTAATATTTTTGGATAATATTAAGACAGGTTTTGTAAACGTTTTTAGCGGAACACCTGAATTAGTTGAAAATAATCATTTTCAATCTTTTTTTTTTACATTTCAAAGATTTTTAAATGGTGAGGATGCTATATCCACCAGGGAATTTACATTTATTTTAATCTATATGTTTTCATTTTTAATTTTAATTTATAACCTGTCCAAAAAACCAAATTTAATCGATTTTACTATTTTATGTATATTCTTATTTTACTTTATTATTGACAAAGACCCATATATTAGGGTCCATTCAGGCACGATATATTTTTGTATTTTTTATTTATTCTATAACTTGAAAAGCATTTTTTATATTGAAAAGCAAATAAAAAAAAAAAAATTAATAAATATTCTTTTCTTTTTAATTACTATCATTTTGACTTTATTTCAAAACCCTAATTTAAAATGGCAACAAGTAAAACCATCTGTTTTAAAAATTGAAAGTACTCTAAAAGTAAATAATTGTAATTCTGCTAACAACATTTTAAATCAGTACGAAATATGGATAGTGAAAAATATTTATCCAAACTTATGTCACTCAAGGTATGATTTTGAAAAACAAATAAATATACTTTATAAAATAAATTAAAATAAAAATTAATAGATTATAGATGAAAAACAAAATTAATAGTTTAGAAACTTTAAGAGGCTTTGCCGCCTTAGCTGTTGCATTCTTTCACTATCCATCTACTAGCTTTCTTCATATTAAAGGTGGACATTTGGGTGTTTATTTTTTTTTTGCATTAAGCGGCTTTGTAATAGCATTAAATTATTTTGATAGAATAACTAATTTTAATAATTTAATAAAATTTCAAATTAAAAGATTTTTTAGACTTTACCCAATTCACATATTTGTACTTTTTTTAGTTTTAGGTATTCAAATTTTAAAGCTATTAGTTATAAATTTTTTTAATTTATCTCCTGCAAATGAGCCATTTTCACCAGAACATTGGTATACATTAAGAGATTTTTTTCATCATTTGTTTTTAACACAAGCTATTTTTAATGATGGTTATGCCTTGTCTTGGAATGGTGCTGCTTGGACTATATCTACAGAATTTTATACATATTTGATTTTTGCTTTATTGGTTTTAATGATTAGAAATAACAAATTTTTATTTGTTATAATTTCAGCAACATACATAATTTTTTTTGATTTTATCACCGGTTTTACTGATCTATATTTAAATCCTTTGTTTAGTTTGTGTCTTCAAACTTTTTTTATGGGCTGTATAATATTTTTTATTTACGAAAAAATACAATATAGGTTAAATGATATACTTTTTATTTTATTATTTATTGCAGCTGTTTCAATTTTTACAATCTACGAAGGCTACTTTGGCATACATCATAATCTTTTATTCTGTATTATAGTTTTATTAGTTTCAATTTTAAAAGAAGATTCTTTTATTAATAAATTTTTAAATTTTCAACCTTTAGTTTATTTTGGAACAATTAGTTATAGTTTTTATATGATACATCAGTCAATTCTATACTTATACGTTCAGATACTTAAATTAATATTTAAAGTTAATTTTTTAAATGATGGTGGAATATCCACAAATACTGGTGATCCTTATTTTGATACAATGATAACCATTTCTTATATAGCTATATCAGGAGTTTTTGCATCAATTATGTACAATTACATTGAAAATAAATTTAGAAAATAAATTTAATGAAAAAACTTTTAGGGATAGCGATTCTGGGTTTAAGGATTTTTGTCCTATAGATTATGAGACAACAAGAGCAAGACCAGAGCATAGAGATAGATTTTAGTTGTTAGACTAATGGTTTATGATTTGTTAATCTTGAATTATGAAAAAAATTATAATTGTTATTTTTAGCTTAGTATTTTTATCCAACAATGTTGTTGCAAACGATTTATCTGTTGCAAAGTTTCATGAGTGGTTATTTGAAAATGGTCATACTGAATATCTAAATATTGAACAAAGCCCAGGATGCAAAAAATTAATTCAAAAACATGGTTTAAAAGTACCAAAGGTTGGTCTTTTTGATGAACCAAAGGTTAAAACTAACGAGTGGTTCTGGCTTGAATGTGATGAATTTCAAGCTACAAATAATCTAAAAATAAAGTTTTATGATGGTTGGATACCAGAAAAAAACGTCAAACCAAATTATGGCACCTTAGTTTATGAGCTTTTCAGATTCAATGAAAGACCTTTTAAAGTTCAAAGAGTTGAAAAATATGAGGTAGAGCCATCTAGTAATCCTTATGAATTTAGATCAAGTTTAAAAGAAGATAAATATTTAGACAAACAATTAAAAAAAACTGCGCTGCTGAGCTACTTACGTTTTGAAGATGGTCAAATTACAGTTGATAAAATGAGCCCAAAGGATCGATTTGGTAAATTTTTTAATAATGAAACAAAGTTAAGATCAATGTCTGTGGGTAAAACCATGACATCTTATGTTGCTGGTCATGCAATTTGTGAAGGTTATATTGGCAGTATTAATTCAAAATTGAATGACTGGCCATTAATTGAAAATACACTTTATTATGATCAAGAATTTATCAATTTACTAAATATGCAGGCAGGAGATAATAAATATGTATGGAGCAGTGATTTTTTAATACCCACTAACTTATATGGAGCAGACGATCATGTACATGACATCGAAGCTTACATGTCAGAATTTAAAAATTCTAAAAAAGGTAAATCTGAGTTCAATTATAGCGCATTATCTACCCAATTAATTCTAAATTATGTTTTGTTTAAAACTGGTGAAGATTTTGAAAAAATATTAGAAAAAACTTTTAAAGAAAACGCTAAAATTAAACATAGTGTTTTTTTCTATAAAGCCTCACGTTCTTCTAAAGAAAAAGGTAATGCAAATATTATGTTTTATGCAACAAGATACGACTATCTTCGTATTGCAAAAGCCATGTTAGATGATTGGCAAAATGATACATGTGTTGGAAAATATTTAAAAACAATATTTGAAAATAGAATAAGCAAAGATAACGATAAAAAAGATAGAAGAGGTGATAAAACACAATGGTCTTTTGCAAGAGGGTATGCTGGCCAATTTCAAGCTCACTATAAAGGAATTGATAAAAAAAGAGCTGTAATGGGAATGCATGGATATGGAGGTCAGCACGTTGTAATTGATTTTGAAAGATCTAGAATTGTTGTTACTAACGCATTACATGAAAATTTTAATTACAAAAAAATAGTTTACGACCCGATTAAAAAAGGCAAATGAAAAAAATTTTAGGGATTGTGGTTCTGGGTTTTGTTATAGGATAATATGGGAGAACTTGGACATAACTTGGACATAGAGAGATAAATTAAAAAAAATTTACTTATTCCTCTTGTTCAATTATAAATATTAGCATAAATATTCATGAAATTCATTAATGCCCTCGTGGTGAAATTGGTAGACACAAAGGACTTAAAATCCTTGCCGCTTGCGGAGTGCCAGTTCGAGTCTGGCCGAGGGCACCATTAATGAAAAAACTACAAATAATTTCAGATAAAAATGACAAATCTTTAAATCTAAAAAGAAAATTGATAAATAAAATTAAAAAAAATAATTATAGCAAAAATAATTTAATCATTGTTATTGGTGGTGATGGTTTCATGCTCCAAACGCTTAAAAAAAATAAAAATTCTAAAAAGAAATTCTATGGAATTAATTCTGGTAATTACGGTTTTTTAATGAATAAGTTTTCCCCAAAAAACATAATTAATAATTTATCTAAAGCTAATATGGTTTCAATTTCACCATTGGAAATGGTAGTTAAAAATAAGAATAATCAACTCAAGAAATCAATAGCAATTAATGAAGTTTCTGTTTTAAGACAAAGTAGACAGGCAGCGTCTATATCTATTAAACAAGGTTCAAGACAAATTATTAAAAAGTTAGTATCAGATGGCGTATTAGTTTCAACACCAGCTGGTAGTACCGCTTATAATTTATCTGTTCATGGACCAATACTGAGTTTACATTCCAAAAAATTATCTATCTCTCCAATAAGCGCATTTAGACCAAGAAGATGGAAAGGCAGGATAGTTAATGATAAATCAAAAATTGTAATCACAAATTTGAATCCTCTAAAAAGACCAATAAGTGCTGTTGCTGACAACTTAGAAGTAAGAAATGCTAAAGTAATTACTATCAAAACATCAAAAAAAATAAAATTCAATCTGCTATATGATAAAAATAGAAGCCTACAAAAAAAAATTAAAATTGAACAAATTAGAAGAGAAACATCATAGATTTCTCTTAGTAAAATATGAATTCTAAACAGGTAGTTAT
>CACNSD010000017.1 GCA_902623075.1 uncultured Pelagibacteraceae bacterium | reverse complement strand
TTTGACACCAACAAAAAATCATTTTCATTTTTACTTAAATCCAGAAAGGAAAGTATCAGAGCAAGCTTTTAATGTTCATGGATATGATGATAATTTTCTTTCCAAACAGAAAAAATTTAACGAAATAGCTGAAGAATTTTTAGAATTTATTAAAAATAAAAGATTAATAATTCATAATGCTGAATTTGATTTATCTCATATTAATAATGAACTCAAATTAATTGGAAAAAAAAAAATTAATAATGAAATTGTAGATACCTTAATTTTAGCAAGGGAAAAATTTCCAGGATCTCAAATTAGTCTAGATGCTTTATGTAAAAGGTTTAGGATAGACAATTCTAGAAGAGTTACACATACTGCAATTATAGATTGTGATCTTCTAGCTAAAGTTTATATTAATTTAATTGACCAAAAAGAACCGACATTAAATTTTAATGAAAATAATAATTATTCAAATTCACTTAGCCATAATGTTTCTTATTTCAAAAAAATTGTATCTCCAACAGATATAGAATTAAAAAATCATAAGGAATACTTAAAGACTAATTTAAAAAAAAATTACTTTAACTAATTTTTTGTTTATAAAGTTTTTCAAAATCTATTTTTTTTTCAAATTTAATTCCAGTGTATCCAGAATTAGATATAATGTTTTCAAATGCTGTTTCTAAGTCTGGACGAATTTCCTCTTGAACATCGCATAAAATAATTTTTTCAAGCTCTTTTTTTTCAATTTGATTTTCAATCCTAACTATTGTTGTATAGGTAATTTCAAAATATGATTTTTTTTTTACATCCTCTTTATCCTCAAATTTTAAACTAGTATATACACCTATTATTTTTTCTTTAAGTGCCTTTGATTGTATACTTATATCAAGCTTATATTTTGTAATTCGATCTTTTACGAATAAATATGTTTCCACATCCTTAGTCTCACTCGATATATCTTTAATAAATTTACCTAAGATTTTATAATTTTTTGTCATTTTCTTCTTCTATATCTTCGTATTCTCCGTCTATATACTCATTTTTTTTGTTATTTTTCTGTATTGTGTTTTTTTTGAAACCAGACAAAATCATTTTTCTTGAGAAGGGGAATATAATTAAAAAACCCAATAGATCTGTTGCAAATCCTGGTATTATCAAAAGTACAGCACCTATAGCAATTGCAGCACCTGAGATTACCTCATAAGCTGGAAGTTGATTTTTTCTTAACTGCAAAATACCTGATTTAAGAGTATTTAATCCTTCATATTTTGCATAATAAACACCTACTAGCGCCGTCATAAAAATAAGAAAAATCGTTGTGATAGCACCAATTTGACTTCCTATTTTTATGAAAAGATAGATCTCAATTGCTGGTATTAAGACAATTATTAAAAAAACCGAGTTCATTTGTCCTTAATCTAAATTGCCAGTTGAAATTAATCAATAGAGTAATTACTATCCTAGAATGAGTTATAGTTTCGAATATATAGATATAATATTGTTGGCAATGATTGCTGGGTTCATTTTTTTAAGATTAAGAGGAATTTTAGGTAAGAGAACTGGATTTGATGGTAAAGTCCCAACTCAACTTAAAGAGGTTTTAAAGACGGTTAATCAAAATCAGTCGAAAAAAATCAATGAAAAGTTTGATGATAAGGCTCAAGAAGAATTTTTAAAAGGAGCAAAAATTGCTTACGAAACGATTATTACAGATTTTAGCGATAATGATAACAAAATTTTAGCTAGTAAGCCGCTCTTAAATAAAGATATATACAATCAATTTGATAAAGCCCTTAAGGAAAGAAGTTCAAGAGGACATTTTGCAGAGATTACTTTTATTGGTGTAAATTCAGCAAAAATTAAGGAGCATAAAAAAATTGGCAAAATTTTAAATGTGACAGTTGATTTTATTGCAGAGGTGATAACTTGCATAAAAGACAAAGATCAAAAAATTGTATCTGGAGATCCAGAGAAAATTAAAAAAATTTATGACACTTGGATATTTTCTAGAGATACATCATCTCTAAATCCAAATTGGCAGCTTGTTAATATTTTAACATAATTGACTGACGATATATTAGAAAAAGACAAAAAAGACTGGATAAACTTTGTTAATAGTAAAGAGAAAGTTCCCAATAAAGATCGCCATTCAAAACAAAAAATAAATTTTAAAACAAAGATAATTGATTTGCATGGATATTCTTTGGATGATGCAAACAAAACTATTGAAAATTTTATTAATCAAGCATTTTTAGAAAATGTTAATAAATTAATTGTTATCACGGGAAAAGGTATTCATTCTAATAATGAAAATGATCCGTATGTCTCAAAAAATCTTGGAATACTAAAACATTCAGTCCCAGAATTTATTCTGAAAAATGAAAGTTTAATGAGAGTAATTAACGAAATTACTGATGCAAAAATAGAAGATGGTGGATCAGGAGCGTTTTATATATATTTAAAAAGAAATAAAAATATTTAACTTAAATTTTATATTTTATGATTATATGGCTTGCTTCGTATCCAAAGAGTGGAAATACATTGGTGAGATCAATGCTTACTTCATATTTTTTTTCTAATGATGGAATATTTAACTTTGATTTAATTAAAAATATTAAACAATTTCCATCAAAAGAATTATTTGAAAATTTTGGTTTTGATCCGAGTGATACTAAAGAAGCAATTAAAAATTATATAAAAATTCAGGAAAAAATTAATAATAAAAATTCACTCCAATTTATTAAAACTCATAGTTATCTATTTAATATTAACAATTATGCTTTCACAAATTTAGAAAATTCATTGGGTGTAATTTATATTGTAAGAGACCCAAGAAATGTTGTTACGTCATGGGCCAATCATAATAGTTCTACTGTTGAAGATTCTTCTAATTATTTAATTAATCAAATAGAAACTATTGGAAGCCCAATTACAGTTTTTCATGGAACATGGAGCAGTCATTATCAAAGTTGGAAGTCTTTTCAATTTCAAGACAGATATTTACTAATAAAGTATGAAGACTTGATATCAGAGAGAAAATCGACATTTTTAAAAATATTAAAATTTATATGTAGACTTAATAAAACTAAATATACAGTAAATTTATCAAAATTAGATAATGTATTAGAAAGTACTTCTTTTAAAAATATGAAAGATTTAGAGAAAAGCAAAGGATTTTTTGAGGCAGCTAAACATAGAGTAACAAAAGAAAAGATAACTTTTTTTAATCAAGGACCAGGTAATGATTGGAAAAAATCATTAGATAAAAATATCATCAGTAAATTAGAAAAAGCTTTTAAGGTAGAGATGGAGGAGTTAAATTATTTGTAATTTTTTATAAGATAAATTTTGATAAATCAGTATCTTTTACTAAATTATCTAAATTTTTATTAATATAATCTTTATTAATAATTATTTTTTCACCAGATCTATCTGTAGCAGTGAAGCTAATCTCATCTAAAATTTTTTCAATTATTGTGTGCAATCTTCTTGCACCAATGTTTTCAACTGTTGCATTTACCTCTGAAGCTATATTAGCAATTGCGTTAATACCATCGTCTGAAAACTCCAAATCTACATTTTCAGTTTTTAAAAGTGCAACATATTGCTTGATTAGACTGAAATCTGGTTCTCTTAAAATTCTTTTGAAATCCTCACTTGTAAGAGCTTCTAACTCAACTCTAATTGGCAGTCTTCCTTGCAACTCTGGCAGCAAGTCAGAAGGTTTAGCAAGTTGAAACGCGCCCGATGCAATAAATAAAATATGATCGGTTTTGATTGGACCGTGTTTTGTATTTACAGTTGTTCCTTCAATTAGAGGCAATAAATCTCTCTGAACACCTTCTCTCGAAACATCTCCTCCAACTCTGTCTGTTCGTGCTGAAATTTTGTCAATTTCATCTAAGAAAACTATTCCGTTGTTTTCAGTTGAGAGTTTAGCAGCTTTAATAATTTTGTCTTGTTCTATTAATTTATCTGACTCATCATTTATCAAAATCTCATGAGATTCTTTTACTGTCATTTTTTTCTTTTTTTCCTTATTACCCATTGATTTGCCAATCATTTCACCAATATTAATCATTCCAACATTTGCACCAGGCATACCAGGAATTTCAAAAGAAGCACCACCAGATCCAGTGTCACTGACAGCAATTTCTATTTCGTTATCATCTAAATCACCATTCCTTAATCTTTTTCTAAAACTTTCTCTTGTAGCTAAACTCGCTTTTTTTCCAACTAAAGCGTCTAAAACTTTTTCCTCAGCTGCTTTTTGAGCTTGCGCAAAAACCTCTTTTCTTTTTTTTACTTTTTCCATTGAAATAGCAATCTCAATTAAATCCCTAACTATTTGCTCAACGTCTCTTCCAACGTATCCAACTTCTGTAAATCTTGTTGCTTCAACTTTTACAAAGGGTGCTTCCGCTAATTTTGATAATCTTCTTGAAATTTCTGTTTTACCAACCCCAGTTGGTCCAATCATCAAAATATTTTTTGGCAAAACTTCATTCTTCATTTCACCTTTTAAAGCTTGTCTTCTCCATCTATTTCTAAGCGCAACAGCAACTGCTCTTTTTGCTTTATTTTGTCCTACAACAAATCTATCTAGTTCTGAAACTATCTCTCTCGGAGACAGAGAGCTAACTAAAGAGGCTTCCTCTTTTTGATTTTTATTTTTTGGTTGTAGTTTAGTTACGTTTGAATTATCCATTATATTTTTTCAATTCTTACATTATCATTAGTGAAAACACATATATCTGCTGCTACTTTGATTGCTTTTTTTGCAACTTCTTCAGCTGACATATTACCTTCCATTAAAACTTTTCCTGCTGCTAAGGCATAATTGCCTCCTGAGCCAATTCCTATAACGTCACCTTCTGGCTCAAGAACATCGCCTGTTCCTGAAATAATATAACTATTATTTTTATCACCTACTGCCATTAGCGCTTCTAATCTTCTTAAATATTTATCAGTTCTCCAATCTTTAGCTAATTCAACAGCTGCTCTTGATAAATTTCCTGCATGTTTTTCTAGTTTTCCTTCTAGTCTTTCAAACAACGTTAAAGCATCTGCAGTTGATCCTGCAAACCCAGCCACAACATCTCTTTTTTCAATTTTTCTGACTTTTGAAGCAGTGCTTTTAACAACGGTATTTCCCATACTAACTTGTCCATCACCAGCTACTACTACTTCATTGTTTTTTCTTACCAGTACAATTGTTGTCATACTTAATAAATGGTAACTATTTTTGATACTTCAAGTGTTCATACTGATATTGATATAGATGGATTATGTATGTATACCATTAAAAATATATGGCTAGAAAAGGAAAAGTATCTCGGAAAACTAAAGAAACCAGCATCAATGTTGAAGTTAATATTGATGGCAAAGGAAAGTACCAAATTGACACTGGTATAGGTTTCCTTGATCATATGCTTGAACAGTTATCAAAACACTCTTTGATTGATTTAAAAGTTAAAGCAAAAGGAGATACACATATTGATCTTCATCACACAACAGAGGATACAGGTATAGCTATTGGAGAAGCTTTAAAAAAAGCTTCCAAAAAATTTATCGGTATCAAGCGTTATGCCCACAGAATTATTCCAATGGACGAAACATTAACTAGAGTTGCAATCGATGTTTCAAACAGACCTTATTTAATTTGGAACGTAAAATTAAAAGTTGAAAAACTTGGAGAGATGGATACAGAATTATTCAAAGAATGGTTCCAAGCTTTCTCACAATCTGCTGGTATTACAATGCACGTTGAAAATATTTATGGTGACAATAGTCACCACATAATTGAATCTTGTTATAAAGGTTTAGCAAGATCATTGAGAGATGCTTTAGAGATGGATCCAAGGAATAAGAAGAGCATACCATCCACTAAAGGCTCATTATAAGTTTAATGAACGTTACAATTGTTGATTATAATTCGGGCAATATAAGCTCGGTAATAAACTCCTTTAGGGAAGTTGCTAAAGACAAAGTAAATATCGATGTAACTTCAGATTTAAATAAGATTAAATCTTCAGATAAAGTTGTTTTACCAGGACAGGGTTCCTTTAAAAGTTGTGTTGATGCACTTAATAACATCAGTGGTCTAGTAGATACTTTAAATGAGTTTTCAACTAATAATAAAAAACCACTTCTTGGAATTTGTGTTGGATTACAAATGTTTGCAGACGTTGGCTTTGAAGAAACAGAAACCAAAGGTCTTGGTTGGATTTCTGGAAAAGTATCAAAAATAGATAATCAAAACGGAAAATACAAACTACCTCATATTGGCTGGAATCAAATTAACATTGTTAAAGATAGCAAAATTTTTAAAGGTATAGAAAATAATTCTCATATGTACTTTGTTCACAGTTATGAATTTATACCAGAAAATAAAAATGTAATTTCAGCAACAACAGATTATTCATCAAATATTGTTTGTTCTATTGAAAAAGAAAATATCTTTGGAACTCAATTTCACCCTGAGAAGAGTGATAAAATTGGACTTAAAATAATTGATAATTTTATAAATTTATAAATGAAAATATTCCCAGCCATTGATATTAAAGATAAAAAGTGTGTAAGGTTAGTCAAAGGAGACTTTGATAATAAAACTGAATATGAAATGTCTCCACTAGAACAAGCGGGCAAATATAAAGATCATGGTTTTAAAAACTTACATATAGTTGATTTAGACGGAGCTTTAACTGGAGAAACAGTTAATTTGGATATTATTAAAGAAATAGTAAAAAAATTTGATCTTAAAATTGAAATTGGTGGAGGTATCAGAAACTTTGAAAGTATTCAGAAATATACGGATGCTGGTGTTGAAAAAGTTATTTTAGGAAGTGCGGCCATTAAAGATAAAAATTTTTTAAAAGAAGCATGTGAAAAATTTCCAAATAAAATTGCTTTAGGTTTAGATGCTAAAGATGGATATTTATCGGTCTCAGGTTGGAAAGAAAATTCCAATCAATTGACTTTAGATTATTTGAAAGAGGTAAATGATTATGGTGCAAGTAGATTGATTTATACTGATATTAATAAAGATGGAATGAAGCAAAGTCCCAATTTTGAGGAGACATCAAAGGTTGCAGATACTTCTAATTTCCCGGTAATTATATCTGGTGGAGTTTCTTCAATTGATGACATTAAAAAGGCTAAAGAATTAAATAATAATAACATTGAAGGCATTATAGTTGGAAAAGCTATCTATGATGGTGATATTAAATTAGACGAATTGGTGAAAGAATTAGATGCTTAAAAATAGAATTATACCATGTTTAGACGTTAAAAATGGACGTGTTGTAAAAGGAATTAACTTTGTTGATCTGCAGGATGCAGGTGATCCTGTCGAACAAGCCAAAATTTATTCAGACGGTGGAGCAGATGAAATTTGCTTTTTAGATATTACTGCATCAAATGAAAATAGAGATACTATTTACGATGTAGTAGAGAAAACCTCGAAGAAATGCTTTGTTCCTCTGACAGTTGGAGGTGGTGTTAGAAATATTGATGACATCAACAAATTACTGAACTGTGGTGCAGACAAAGTATCAATCAATACTGCTGCAGTTCAAAATCCAGAAGTAGTAGTAGAAAGTTCAAAAAAATTTGGCTCACAATGTATTGTGGTAGCAATAGATGCTAAAAAAAATGGAGATAAATGGGAAATTTTTACACATGGTGGAAGAAATAACACAGGTATTGATGCAATTGAATTTGCGAAAAAAATGGAAGACAGTGGAGCAGGTGAGCTTCTAGTAACATCAATGGATCGGGATGGTACTCAAGTTGGTTATGATATCGATCTAATGTCTAAGATATCTTCAAAGGTAAATATTCCAGTAATAGCATCTGGTGGAGTTGGAAATTTAGATCATTTGGTAGATGGAATTAAATTAGGAAATGCAAGCGCCGTATTAGCTGCATCAATATTTCACTATGGCAAACATTCTGTTAAAGAGGCCAAGGAGTATTTGGATTCAAAAGGAATTCCTGTTAGAATTTAGTATGCTTAACACATTAGAAAACTTAATAAAACTTGCAAGAGAACGAAAATCTTCCCCAGTTGAAGGATCATATTCTAATAAATTGCTTACTGACAAATCATTAAGCAAAGCAAAAGTTTTAGAAGAAGTTAATGAGTTGATTGAGGCTGTGGAGGAAAATTCAAACAAAATTCATGAAGCAGCAGATGTATTTTACCATTTGCTAATGTATTTAGAGGCTAATGATATTAAAATTGAAGAGGTAATGTCAGAATTAGAAAAAAGAAAAAAATGAGTTACGACGAGAACAATATTTTTGCAAAAATTTTACGTGGAGAGATTCCTTGTAATAAAATTTATGAGGATGATTTTGTTTTGTCATTTCATGATATTAATCCACAAAAAAAGATTCATGCTTTAGTTATCCCTAAAGGGAAATATATTGATTTAGATGATTTTAGTTTGAATGCCTCATCGGAGGAGATGGTTGGACTATTAAAAGGTATTAATATAGTTGCTAAAAAGCTAGGTATTTCAACAGAAGTAGGAAAAGGTTACAGAGCTTTAGCAAATATCAGTGATCATGGTGGACAAGAAGTTCCCCATTTACACTTTCATCTGTTTGGGGGTGAACGAGTAGGAAAAATGGTTGAGTGACTAAGGAAGTTAAAAGAAATTATCTTGAAATTAATTCACTTAAAGATCTTAAAGAGGGAAACAAACCATCAGAAGATTATTCTTTAAGTTTAATTGATCCAATAAATTTTCAATTAAATAAATTTTTTTACAAAAATATTGGTAAAAATCACAAATGGGTAGACAGACTTACCTGGTCAGAGGAAAAATGGATTAATTATGCATCTAATGAGAGTGTTAGATCATATGTATTCAAATTTAATGATGATTTAGTTGGTTTTTTTGAATTAATTTTCCACCCAGAAAAAAATGAAACTGAAATTGCTTATTTAGGAATATTAGAAGAATATCAAAATAAAAAATTAGGTTCTTACATGTTGTCTGAAGCAATAAAAAAATCTTTCAAGGCTAATGTTTCTCGAGTTTGGGTTCACACATGTTCATTGGACCATAAAAATGCTCTAAATAATTACGTTTCAAGAGGTATGAAAATATTTAAAACTGAAATACTAAATATTTAGTTTTGTGATGGGATTATAAAAAGATTTTTAGTAATGATTCTATTTTTTCTTATTGATGAAATAAAAGTCATATTAAAATTTTGATAAATATCTGTGTTCTGCCAACCTATTAAATCAAAAGTTTGATTATCAAAAAATATATTTATTTCATTATCTTTCTCTATAATTGTAAAATTAATAATGTTAGCATCAACAATTCTCTCTTTAAGATCACGAATTTTATTTACAAGAAAATTTTTATCTAAAATTAAATTTAATGGCGTCTTTTCTAATGGGTATCTGTAATAACTTGTTCTTGTTTTTACTACTAAAGATTTCCCATTTGAAACTAGGATTTTATTATTGCTTCTTGCGTACTTACAAAAAATTTTTTTTGGGTATTCAATTGTGCAATTTCCATTTTCAATTTTTCCATTTATATTTTGTTCAAATTTAAAGTCCATATTGTCAGTTTCCTTTAGATTCAGAATTATTTTATCTTTAATTTCAGCATTTGAATTAGTAATTAAAGTAATTAAAAAAATTATTGAATAATATTTAAACATTAAAGCACTTCTCTTTTACCAACATGATTAGCTTTGCTTACTATTCTCTCTGCTTCCATCATATCTATGATTCTAGCTGCTCTATTGTAACCAATTTGTAGTTTTCTTTGTAAAAATGAAGTTGATGCTTTACCCTCAGATCTTATAATTTCCACGGCTTGTTGATATAGCTCATCTTTCTCTCCTTGATTTTGATTTTCGCCAATTTCTTTTTCATCTACAAAATTTAATATTTCATCAACATAATCTGGTTCAGCTTGAGACCTCAAAAAATTATTTATTTTTTCTATTTCATTATCAGATACAAAAGGTGCATGAATTCTAACAATACGATTGGCTGATGACATATAAAGCATATCACCTTTACCCAATAATTGTTCTGCCCCTTGTTCACCTAAAATAGTTCTACTATCAATTTTTGAGGTTACCTGGAAAGATATTCTGGTTGGAAAATTTGCTTTAATTGTTCCAGTTATTACATCTACACTCGGTCTTTGAGTGGCCATAATAATATGTATACCTGCAGCTCTTGCCATTTGTGATAACTTTTGAATGTAGCTTTCTATTTCTTTTCCAGCTACTAACATTAGATCTGACATTTCATCAACGACAACAACTATATAAGGCATTGGGAGTTTGTGTTTGGCATTATAACCATCAATATTTCTAACACCTTCTTTTGTCATTAACTTGTATCTATTTTCCATTTCTTTAACTACCCAACCAAGGACCGAAGCTGCTTTTTTTGCCTCTGTTATAACAGGACATAGTAAGTGCGGAATACCTTCATAAGTTGATAGCTCAAGCATTTTAGGATCAATTAAAATAAATTTACATTTTTCAGGAGTATGTCGATAAAGAAGAGATAAAATAATTGTGTTAATACAAACTGATTTACCTGATCCAGTTGTACCTGCAATAAGTAGATGAGGCATTGAAGACAAATCACCAACGATAGGATTACCGGAGATACTTTTGCCTAGCGCAATAGGAAGTTTTATTTCTTTTTTTTTAAAATCACTATTATTTAAAATTTCACTTAAATAAACATTTTCTCTTGTATTATTTGGGAGCTCAATACCGACTGTATTGCTTCCAGGTATAATGGCAATTCTGGCTGACTCTGAACTTGTGTTTCTTGCTATATCATTTGAAAGATTAATTATTTTAGAAACTTTTACCCCCGCAGCTGGTTCAAATTCATTTAAAGTAACAACTGGACCACGATTTGATTTTTTTATTTTACCATTAACACCAAAATCTAATAATATTTTTTCTAAAAACTCTGGATCATTAAATTCATTATCATCAAAATTTTGCCTTTCTTTTTTTGATGGTATTTTTAACAAATCTAATTTT
>CACNSD010000016.1 GCA_902623075.1 uncultured Pelagibacteraceae bacterium | reverse complement strand
AATATTTGGACTAATTTCTTTGCTCTTTATTATCCATAAAATTAAAGACAAAGATTTTAAGAAAAAATTAATTATGCTTTTGCTGTTGCCATCATTATTTTCGATTTGTTTTTATCCTCTTGGTAATAACCATTTATTTAATAAATTAAATTTTTCCTCTAATAATCTAAAAATTATAAATAATAAATTTGATTACAACATTTGGCCTGAACAAAAAATTAAAATCATCAATACTATCAGCGATATATCAACAAAGTGTGATGTTAGATATCTTGAAAATTTAACTTGGGACACTTTGTATTCAACAATAAGCGATTATGATAGAATTAAAGTTATGCCATATGCTCAATTTATAAATAAAAATTTTAAACAACTTGATTTAGTAGAAAGAACAAATAGCTCTGAATTATCCTTTGTTCAATTGATAAATAATGAAATAGTTAATTCAAATATAATCCTTTTGGTTACTGAAAATAATCATATATATAAGAATGAAGAATTAATTATAACCTCCAATTACAAAATGATTGAAATTGACCAAAATAATGTAATAGGAAAACCTGAAATACTTCGTATTTATTTCCCAGAAAAATGCACAATATAAATAATGTCTATTTTACATAATTTTATTTTAAAATTTAATATTATTCATAAAAAATTTTTATTTAAAAAAAAATATTACTCTTTTAGTGGTGTCGATGTGATCATAGAGAATATCTTTAGACACAAAAATAATGGTGTTTATATTGATGTTGGATGTCAGCATCCTATTAAAAATAACAATACTTATTTACTTTTTAAAAAAGGATGGAATGGATTAAATATTGATTTAGACAAAGATAATATTGATCTCTTTAATGTTGCTAGACCTAATGATCAAAATATAAATGTGGCTATTTCAAACAAAATTGGTGAAACAGATTTATATTTTTATCACAAAAAATCTCCAATCAATACCATAGATAAGAAAACAAGTGATTATCAAAAAGCCCCTATTTCAGAAATAAAGAAAATTAAAACAGATACACTCACAAACATTATAAAAAATTCAAAATATAAAAATAGTAAAATTGATTTACTATCTGTAGATGTAGAAGGGCATGAAAGAGAGGTATTGGAAGGTTTTGATTTTAGCATCTTTAGACCTGATGTAATTGTAATAGAATATTTGGATTTAAGTGCAAAAAAAATTGAAGTCAAAAATCTTAATATTGATAATTTATTTAAAACTGATCTATATAAATTTTTAACATCAAAAAATTACATTTTAGCTAATTATATTTATTCTGACTTAATTTTTATAAATAAAGAATTTAAGGATTAATTATATTTTTATTTTATTTAAGGCATTATTTTTAAATAGATTTGCTTCTTGTATATATCTTCTTACCATTTGAGTTGTTTTATGACCTGTCATTGCCATAATACTTCTTTCATCTGCACCAATTTCAGCTGTTGATGTCGCAAATCCAGATCTTAAACTATGACCTGCATATTTTGTTTTGTCCAACCCAGCTAAAAGTGCATATTTTTGAATTGTTAAAGCTACTGTTCTGTCAGATATATTGAATATTTTGCCGTTATTAATTTTAGCGTGTGTAATCCATTCTTTTAAAGATATAACAGGGCAATAGATTTTATTTTCGAAGTAGGGGATTGCTTTAGTCATTCCAAGACCAGTTTGGTCTGTCTTTGACCTTTTTACCAATATTTTTACTCCTTCATTAACAAAGTCAATATCCTCATATTCAATTGATACTAATTCTGATCTTCTAAAGCCTCCTGCAAATCCAATTAACAATAAAGCTCGATTTTGATATTTCTTATATTCATTTTTTTCTTTATCTATTAGATTAATAATTAATTTTAAATTATTGATTAATAATGGTTTTTTAGATATTTGCTTTACTCCCATCTTTCTCTTTATTCCCATTAAATTTTCAGCAATGATTGGATGTTTTGTATCGATATAGTGCCCTTTTAATCTATGAATAACTTTTATTGAGGCTAATCTTCGTTTTAAAGTACTAAATTTACTAAAAGAGCTTAAATGAGTTAGATATAAAGCTATAATTTTAGGATCACTCGGCATTGATGAAAAACCATTTTTTGTGCAGAAACTTGAAAAATCTTTGAAATCGGATTGATAAGCTCTCAATGTATTATTCGCTTTAGAATTTTTTAAATTCTTTAAAGTCTCTAATTCAAGGCTTTTTACGTCTGTTATTAGTTCGTTCATATATTTTTCCGATAACCATTAATTATCGGAAATTATATATTAGCTAATTTTTAATGTCAAACAAATAATTAATTCTCAGTATGGACAATTTATGAGATTGTGAGGACAACAAGTATGAGATATTATTTAAAAATGGGCATAGATGGAGTAATTGAACCAATATATTTCTTAATAACATCTTTTGGTTTTGCAATATTAAGCTTTATTAATTATAGAAAATCTGGAAAAACCGTGGAAACTATTTATCTCACAATTTTAACTGTTTTCTTTATAATCTGCTTCATTATTTTAAATTTTTATTGATGAAAGGTACTAAATTTCAATTAAAAGTCTGGAATTACCTTAAAAGTATACCAAAAGGCACTGTTAAAACCTATAAACAGGTAGCAATAGCTATAAAAAGCCCTAAATCAGCACGTGCTGTAGCTAATGCATGTGGAAAAAACCCTTATGCCCCCAAAATACCATGTCATAGAGTAATTCGGTCCGATGGAGGCCTTGGTGGATACTCAGGGAGAGGTGGAATTAAGACAAAGCTGCTTTTATTGAGATCTGAAAAAGTTAAAATTTAGTGGCTTTTTTGGCCTATTTTATGGTCAAAAACACAAGTAAAATCAATGTTTTTTTAATATTTAAGCGTATTTTAACATAAATAGTGTTATGCACCCTTCAGTTGTGCTATATATCGAGATATAACAAAATAAAGCACCTCTATGGCCGTTTAAAACACATATTCTATAACTGCATTGCTCTACTTTTCAATGATAACAAGGCTTATTTTAGCGTCTAATTTCAAAGAATTTTTTATGAATTTTTGGTCCCCTACTTACATGGTTTAATAAGAATTTTGAATTTTGTGTATAATTAGTTGAAAAAACTATTGGTAATAAACACTTTTAAGCATAGTGCTTTATTTTCTTATGCAAGCTTGTCATTTTTGGCTTAGTTTATTTAAAACAGCAGATATTAATTGTAATTTTCTTGTATAAACTGAATGATTTATTTTAATTTATATTTAATAATATAATTAATTTATACAACAATTACAATAATTTATATGTATATATTAAAGTATTACATTATATAATAGTAAATATTTATTTACTATTATTTAGAACGATTAAGCAAATATTCTCTTCTAGAAATATATAAACCACTGAGAACAATAATAAATAAACCTAAATAAGTCCAATTATCAGGTAACTCATGAAAGAAATAGTAACTAATCAGTATATTTGTAATTATCTCTGTATAGCCCAAAGGAGCTAATTTAGAGGCATCAGCGTATTTGAGTGATAATATAAGGAAAAGATGCGCTACAGAGGCTATAAGGCCGATTAAAGCCATTAAAATCCACTGGTTTGACGTAGGATTAACCCAAACTGAGGGCATAAATAGGCTAATTATTATGGTTCCTATTAAACCCGATAGTAAAAGGGTTAAAAGAGGATTATCAGAGGTACTGAGTTTCCTCGTGATAATAAGATAAAACCCATAGCAAATTCCATTACCTAAAGCAGCCATGGTAGCCAAGTTAAGCTCAATAAAACCAGGTCTGATTACAATTAAAGTTCCAATAAATCCTAATGATACAGCAGTCCACCTCTTCACCCCTACTTTCTCATTTAAAAAAAATGGAGATAAAGCTGTAACACAAATTGGAGCTACAAAAGCTAAGGTTAAGGCTTTAGGAAGTGAAATTTCCGATATTGCGTAAAAGAATAAATAAGTAGAAAAAACAAAAATTAATCCTCTAATTAATTGAAGCGCTGGTTTTTTTGTCCATACTAATGATTGTCTATAAAAGATAAGCATTAAAGATAAAGTAAAGACCACTGTAAAAAAATATCTAGCCCACGTTATCTGCAAAACGTCCATCGATGAGCTTAAATATTTAGCAAAAGCATCCATTACAGGAACAATCATCCAAGCTGATGCATTTAAAATTATGGCCTTCATAAAAGAAGGATATATCTTAATAAAAGTATTTTAAAGCAAAGAATAATGTAATTGGAATAGTGAATAAGGACATGATTGTAGATACAACTATTGTGCTAGATATATTATCTACAATTTCTTTTGGAGAATACATGTGCGCAATCAAATAACACAAAATTGCACTAGGCATACAAGACTGAATTAACAGAACACCAGCTGGTATACCAGATAAATTAAAAAATTTAATTACAGCAAATCCTATAATAGGACCTAATATTACTCTTCCAAAAGAAGTTATTAATGCATCTTTAAAAGAAAATACCTTCATTTGTGTAAGAGCAACACCTAATGACATAAGGATCATTACAATCATTCCATAAGCTAAAAGCATTACAGTATTTAATACAAATTGAGGAAATGGAATTTCAAAATACAAAAAGAGTACCGTTATTAAAATTGCATAAAATGATGGACTTTTTAATATTGTTTTAAAATCAAAGGCTCTTTTTGCTAAAAAAATATTTAAAGTAAAGTGGAGTAAAACAATAAGAGATGAAATTGCAGCTGCTATACCCATTCCTAATTCACCATAGGCAAATAAACAAATCGGAATACCCATATTTCCAGTGTTTGGTAAAATAAAAGTTGGTAACTCTCGAATATAATCTTTCTTCATAAGAACAAGAAAAATTAAACCTACAATCCCAAATAATGTTAATAAGATAATTGCGTAACCAAAATATTCACTAAATAACTCAAAAGTTACTCCACCTGCAGTAATCGCAAAAATAACGAGAGCTGGAGTTCCAAAATTACCAGCGTATGTAGTTATAAATGATGTATCAAAATCAGGATTTTTTTTACCCAAATGATATCCAAGACCTACTATTAGGAATACTGGAAATAAAACTTCAAAAAGTTTTAAATAAATTTCCATTAATCAAGCAATCTAATTAATGTTGGTGTTTTTAAAATATTTTTATTTTTTTTGAAAATAGACAAGCAATTATGAATATTAGCTTCATTTGTTTTATGAGTTATAATAACTATTGTTGCCTTATTGTTTTTTTTATCAGGTGTCTGTATTAACCTTTTAACTGAAATTTTATATTTAGCTAAACGATTAGTTATTTCAGACAATACACCAGGCTTATCTTTTACTTCGAACCTCAAATATAATGAATTAACATAATTATTCACATTATATGGTTTTAAAGATTTAAGCTTAGAAACACTAACACCAAAAGGATTTTTTATATTTCCACGCAAAATTGATAATAAATCAGAAAGTAATGATGAAGAAGTAGGACCGGGTCCAGCTCCCTCCCCTTGTAATACACTTTCTCCAACTGGTTTACCCTGAAGAATAACTGCGTTCATTACACCGTTAACATTACCAATATAAGATTTCTTACTAACCAAACATGGATGGACGGTTTCAAAAAGATGATTATTCTTTAATTCAGAAATTCCCAGTAACTTTATTCTTAAATCTAATTGATTTGCAATTTTAATATCTTTTAATTCAATTTTTTCTATTCCTTCCATTAAACATTTATGTTTAGAAATTTTACTATTAAAGGCTAATGCAGACAAAATTCTTACTTTGGCAAATGCGTCAAAACCATTTAAATCTAATTTTGGATTACCAGGTTCGGCATAACCAAGTATCTGCGCTTTTTTTAATACATTTTCAAAATTTTCATTTGAATTCTCCATTTCGGATAAAATGTAATTTGAAGTACCATTCAAAATTCCATAAACTTTTGATATTTTGTTTGTTGCCAAACCTTCTTTAATAGATCTTAATAAAGGAATGCCGCCAGCGACTGATGCTTCAAATTCCAAATTAACTTTATTTTTTTCTGCAATTTTTGCTAACTCATTGCCATGTTTTGAGATTAAAGCTTTATTAGGTGTAATAACATGGATTTTACTTTTTAAAGCAGTTTCTACAACTTTTTTAGAAATACCATCTGATAAACCTATGGCTTCAAATAATATATCAATATTATTTTTCCTAAAAATTTCTAAAGGATTTTTATAAAATATTTTTTTATTAACTTTAAATTTTCTTTTTTTATTAATATTTCTAGCAGAAACTGCCACTACATTTATTTTTTTACCTGTTTTAAGCTCAATATCTTTCTTTTTTGTATTTAGTTCATTTAGCAAATAATTACCAACCTGACCAAGTCCTACTACTGCAATATTTATTAATTTACTCATTTGCTTATATCTGGATATTTACTCTTTTTTGTATAGTCATCTATATAAATTTCATATTCTTCTAATGTCATTGATGTTATATCGACTGACTTTTTTAATATCTCATTTAATTTTTTTTGATTGGTTTTACTTTCAATAGAATTTTCAGTCCAATATTGAGAATCTTTGTTTAAAGAACAATTGGCTAGTATTAATGAAAAAAAAATTATTACAAATTTTCTCATTTTAATCCAGTCGTTTCAGGAAAATTAAATTTATTATTCAGATTTTGTACAGCTTGACCTGCTCCACCTTTAATTAAATTATCAATAGCAGATAAAATGATTATTTTATTGCTATATTTAGATTTGCACACCGAAATATAACAATTGTTAGTATTTATTACGTCATTGGTGCTTAACAATGAGTCAGGCTTTAATATTTTTACAAAACTTTCATTTTTATAAAAACTAATCAATGTTTTTAATACTTTTGTTTGTGAAATATTATTTACTAAATCAACATATATAGTACTCAGAATACCTCTAAACATTGGTGATAAGTGAGGAGTAAAAGTAAATTGAAATTTTTTCTTAGTAAATTTTCTTAACATTTGGTCTATTTCAGAATTGTGACGATGAAAACCAACTCCATATGCGCTTAAAGACTCATATAGATTTTTATCTTTATATTTTTTGTGAACTCCTCTACCAGCGCCTGAATACCCAGATTTTGAATCAATTATAATATTATTAAATTTAATTAAATTTTTCTTAAATAAAGGAAATAGAGGAAGTAGTATTGATGTTGGATAACATCCTGGACATGAAATAATATTATATTTTTTAATCTCTTTTCTATTAATTTCAGGAAGTAAATAAATACTTTTTTTTATTAAATCTGTTGCTCGATGTTTTTGTTTATACCACTTTAAATAATCAGAAGCTTTTTCTAATCTAAAATCTGCAGCAAGATCTATTAGAGTATGATTTTTGCTTAAATGTTTGGATATATCCTGTGCTTCTCCGTTTGGAAGTGCTGTAAAAATAACATTAACATCTTTTAATAATTTTTTATTAAATTTTAAAATTTTTGGTAATTTATATTTAGATAAAGATTTATCGTAAGATTTGACGTGTTTACCCACAGAAGAGTTTCCACAAAGGTATTTAATATTAATATATTTGTGTTTAACTAATAATTTAATTAATTGAACTCCAATATATCCAGTTGATCCAGCAACTAATGCTTTAAGCTTAGGCATTTTTTATTATAACAGTTAAAAATTAAAAAAAAATTATCTTTTAGAGAATTGGAAGCTTCTTCTAGCTTTTCTTCTACCAGGTTTTTTTCTTTCAACTGCCCTTGAATCTCTGGTAGTAAGTTTCTCTGTTTTTAAGGTCGATTTTAGATTTTCGTCAAATAACACTAGAGCTTTTGAAATGCCGTGAACCATAGCCCCTGCTTGGCCTGTAGGCCCTCCTCCTTTTACACTGCATCTAACATCATAGTCTGTTGCTTGATTTATAATTTCAAAAGGTCTCGTAATTTGCATTTTATGAGTTTCATCTGCAAAATAATCACTAAATAATTTACCATTTACGTAAATTTTACCAGAACCTTTTTTTAACCAAACTTTTGCAATTGATGTTTTTCTTCTACCAGTAGCATATTTGCTATCTTTAAAATCTAATTTTAATTTTGTAGTTTTAGAAGTTGATTGAGTATTTTCCATCTTAGTTTCTAGCTATATTTTTACTATTTAATTTATCTAACTCTATTACAGTCGGATTTTGTGCAGAATGAGGATGCTCATTACCCGCATATATTTTTAATTTTGTTAATTGTTTTCTGCCTAGTACTCCACCTGGTAACATTCTTTTAACAGCCATTTTTAAAGTTTCTCCAGGTTTTTTTTCATGAAGTTTCTCAGGTGTTGTAACTTTAATTCCACCTGGATGGCCGGTGTGTCTATAATATTTTTTATCTTGAAATTTTTTTCCAGTAAATTTTGCTTGTTCAATATTTTTAACAACAACAAAATCACCGTCATCCATATGAGGTGTATAAGTAGTTTTATTTTTACCTCTTATGATATTCGAAACAACTGTTGCTAGTCTGCCTACAACAGCATTTTTAGCATCAATTTCATACCAAGAAGCTGTTACTTGATCTTTTTTTACAAATTTTGTCATTGTGCGAGGATTAATACTATTAAATAATTCAAAGTCAATTTTATATTTGCCTTGCAAAATACTAGTATTGTGTTAGAAATTAAGTGCCGATTTGATCCTATTGCGGGCTTATAACTGCTAAAAAGGAAGTTTCATTAAATTATTAAATCGGTAGGCATTTGAACTATATTGTGCGCCTAACATAATGTTGAAGCACTAAAAAAGGAGTAAAATGACTAAAAAAAGAAATAACCCAGAAACTATTGCCATACATGGTGGTGACTATAGGAGTGATCCAGCGACTAACGCTGTAGCAGTTCCAATTTATAGAACAACATCATACCAATTCAACAATACAGAGCATGCGGCTAACCTTTTCGCTCTAAAAGAATTTGGTAACATCTATACACGTATTATGAACCCTACAAATGATGTCCTAGAAAAAAGAGTTGCCGCTCTTGAAGGAGGTCTATCATGTGTAACTGTATCCTCAGGTCAAACTGCTTCAACGTTTGCTGTATTAAATGTAGCCCAAGCCGGTGATAATATAGTTAGCTCAACTGATCTTTATGGTGGTACAGTGTCTTTATTCACACATACACTTAGTAAACTTGGTATAGAGATAAGATATGCAGATCCAAGTAATCCTGAAAATTTTGAAAAGTTAATAGATGACAAAACTAGAGCTTTTTATGGTGAAACCTTACCAAATCCATATTTAAGGGTGTTTCCAATAAAGGAAGTTTCTGACATTGGAAGAAAATATAACATTCCACTAATAATGGATAACACAGCTGCACCAGTAATATGTAGACCAATTGAACATGGAGCTGCAGTAGTAATTCACTCACTTACAAAATATATAGGTGGACATGGTACGGCAGTTGCAGGAAGTATAGTTGATAGTGGTAACTTTGATTGGACAGCTGACCCAAAAAGACAACCACTATTTAATGAGCCAGATGGTAGTTACAACAATGTAATCTGGGGAAAAGCTGTGCCAGAACTAACTGGTGCAAATGTACCATTTGCAGTTAGAGCAAGAGTCTGTTTATTAAGAGACTTAGGATCAGCACTGGCTCCGGATAATGCTTTTGCAATAATTCAAGGACTAGAGACAGTTGCTTTAAGAATGAGACAACATTGCGCTAATGCTGAGTATGTAGTTGATTTCCTTAAAAAACATAAAGAAGTAACAAAAGTTATTTATTCTACCGAGCATGATAAACATATTGCTGACAGAGCGAAAAGATATCTTAAAGGTGGAAATGGACCAATGATTGGTATCGAACTTAAAGGTGGAATTGAGGCTGGCAAAAAATTTATTGAGTCTTTAAAGATGTTCTATCATGTTGCTAATATAGGTGATGCAAGAAGTTTAGCAATTCACCCAGCAAGCACAACTCATAGTCAATTAAATGAAAAAGAACTAGCTGCATCAGGTGTTACTCAAAGTTATGTGAGACTTTGTATAGGTATTGAACACATTGATGATATTATTGAAGATCTAGATCAAGCATTGAATAAATCTTCAAAAGGTAATTTAAAAGCTGTTAGCTAATTTTAGGTTTTAATTTCTACAAATAGAAATTAATAATTAGGTGCTTTATATTTTACAATGTAAAGAAAATACAAAGTTGAAAGTATAATTAAAATAGAATTTATCTGGTGTAGTGATGCATAAAGCATTTTTACTCCAGATAAAATTGTAAGAACTCCTAAAAAAATTTGAAACAATAAAGCAATTCCTATAATAATAATTGGTGTTCTTAAATTTACATTTCCATTTTTTAAAACAAAATAAAGTATATAAAAATATATTATGACAATTAAATACGCTAAATTTCTATGAATAAATTGAACAAGTGATTGATCATCAAATACTGTGAGATTAAAAAAATCAGTAATCATACTGTCATCAGGAAAATATGACGAGCCCATTAAAGGCCAAGTATTATAAATTTTTCCTGCATCCATCCCCGAAACAAATGCACCAATTATTAATTGTAAAAATAATAATAAAAGAAAGAATTTAATTGAGTTTAACTTAATATTAATTTGATTATTTTTTAAATCAGTTAGTTTCAAATATTTCCAAAAAACTACAGATAAAATAATAAAAGCTGTAACTAAATGAAGTGATAATCTATAATGACTAACATCAACCCTATCAACCAATCCACTTGAAACCATGTACCATCCAATAAAACCTTGAAAACACACTAAAAAAAAAATAATTGAATATTCTCTTAAAATCCAAAAACCATTTTTAATTGTAAAATAAATCATGGGTAGAAGGACAGTTAAACCAATTAGTCTACCAAGTTGACGATGTCCCCATTCCCACCAAAAAATAATTTTAAATTCATTCAGGGTCATATTAAAATTTTGCTCTTTGTATTCAGGTATTTTTTTATAAAGATCAAAATACTCTATCCATTTTCCATTTGTTAATGGAGGCAGTGTACCTACAAACAGTTCCCAAGTAGTAATTGAGAGACCCGAGTCAGTTAATCTGGTTAGTCCTCCAACTAGGATAATAAGAACAATCATTATTAATAAAGTAATCATCCATATTTTTAATTGAAAATTTAAAGAATAATTC
>CACNSD010000015.1 GCA_902623075.1 uncultured Pelagibacteraceae bacterium | reverse complement strand
ATTAAAATTGGTTACTTTTGTGGGGATTTTCACAATCATCCAGTTTTACATATAATGTCAGAAATTTTTAAAAATCACAATAAGTCTAAATTTGAACTATATGCTTTTTCTCATGGGCCCGAGGTAAAAAATAATATTTGGAAGGATTCGGTCACTAAATATTTTAAAAAATTTTATAATATATACAACATTAATGATGAAGAAGTAGTTAAACTATCAAGGAATGAAAATATTGATATAGCGGTTAATCTTACTGGTTTAACGGAACATTCTAGAACAGGTATTTTTTACAATCGAGTTGCACCAATACAAATTAACTATTTAGGCTTCCCAGGTACAATAGGTTTAAAATCTATGGACTATATAATAGCTGATAAAAAAGTTATTCCTAAAAACCAAAAAAAATATTACATAGAAAAAGTTTGCTATCTACCAAAGTGTTATATTCCTAATGCTAAAAATGAAGCACTGAAGATTTCAGAAAAAAAATTTTTAAGATCTGAATTTAATTTACCTGAAAATGAAATTGTTTTTTGTGCTTTCCACAATCCACATAAAATCAATCCAGAGATATTTGATTTATGGATAAATATTCTAAAAAAAACTGGAAATAGTGTTTTGTGGATAAAGTCTAATAATGAAATAGCTAAAAAAAATATACTTCATGAGGCAAAGAAGAGAGGGTTAGGCTCTAAGAGAATTATTTTTGCGGAAAGTCTGACTAATATAAGTGACCACGTAGAACGATTAAAATTAGCTGATATATTTTTAGATTCTTATCCTTACGCTTCGCACTCAACAATCTATGATTATTTTAAAGCATATTTGCCAGTAATAATAAGAGAGGGCAATTCTTTTCCATCAAGAGTTAGTTCAAGTATTTATTCAGCAGCTGGTTTGTCTAAATTAATTGCAAAAAATAATTTAGATTATGAGAAAATTGCAATTGATTTAGCAAATAATAAATCCAAAATATTAAAATTTAAAAATATAATTAAAAACAAAGTTAAAAATAATTATTTATTTGATGGTAAGAAATTCACTAATAATCTTGAAAATTTATATTTAGAGATAATTCGTATGAATTAATTAACATGGAAAATGATAATCGAATATTTGAGAGGGCAGAGAATTTACATTTACAAGGTAAAGTAAATGAGGCACAAAAATTATATTTAAAATTAATACAAAAACATAAAAAAAATGAAAAATTATATTTTTTATTAGGAACAACTTTTTTACAAATTAAAAAATATAATCAAGCAATTAATTATCTAAATTTATCAATAAAATTAAATTCTAAATTTGCAGATAGCTACAATAATTTAGGTATTGCGCTAGCAGAAACTGGCGATTTTTCTGAAGCAATAAAAAACTATAATAAAGCAATAGAACTAAAAAATAATTTTAAGGATGCCTATCTAAATAAGGGAATTGCATTAAATAATTTAAAAGATCATACTCAAGCATTTAATTGTATAAATACAGTAATAAAGCTTGATAAAAAGAATGCCAAAGCCTTCAATACCTTGGGCAATATTTATAAGGATAAAAAAAAATATGAGGACGCATTTTCTTCATATAAAGAAGCGATTAAGATTCAACCGAACTATATTCAAGCACTAAATAACGCTGCTGATTTATTATATTCATTTAAAAATTACCAAGAAGCATTAATTTATTTAGATAGAATATATAAATTACAACCTAGTTTAAATGGATTATTAAATAAAATCTATTCTAATAAAATTCATATAGGTGATTGGGTCAATCATAATGAATTAATTAGTAAAATTAAAACAAATATTATTAATAGAGTAGATACAGCTGATCCTCTTTACATTCTATATATAAGCGATGACCCTAAAATAATAAAGTTTAACTCCGAGGAATATATTAAAAAAAATAAGAAAAATTTTAACAAAAATATATCCAATATAGATCTAATTAAAAAAAATAATAAAAAAATTAAAATTGGATATTTTTCAGCAGAATTTCATGATCATCCTGTACTACATCAAATGGCAGAAATATTTAAAAATCATGATAAAGAGCAATTTGAAATATATGCTTTTTCTCATGGTAGAGTAGACGGTGATAATTGGAGAGATCAAATCAAAAAATATTTTAAAGAATTTTATGTTATTAATGATCTGCCAGATAATAAAGTTATAGAGATAACTAAAGATTTAGGAATTGATATTGCAATAAACTTGACAGGATTAACAAAAAATTTAAGGACAGAAATATTCATACAAAGAGCTGCTCCAATACAAATAAATTACTTAGGATATCCAGCAACGTTAGGTACAAAATCAATTGATTATATTATAGCCGACAAAATTGTGATTCCAGAAAAAGATAGAAAATTTTATACTGAAAAAGTCAAATACTTACCAGATTACTACTCTCCTAAACCCAAGGATATCTTTGCTAAAAAATCACAAAAAAAATACAACAGAGAGCATTTCAATTTACCTAAGGAAGAAATCGTATTTTGCGCCATAACTAACCCTATAAAAATTAATCCTGAAATATTTGACTTGTGGATAAATATTTTAAAGAAAGTTAAGGGTAGTGTGCTCTGGTTAGCTTCTAGAAATGAAAAGTTTAAAGAAAATATATCAAACGAGGCTAAAAAGAGAGGATTAGATACAAATAGATTGATTTTTACAGAAATAATTAAGGAAAAAGAGGATCATCTAAAAAGGTTGGAATTAGCGGATATTTTTCTGGATACATTTCCGTACAATTCACATTCAACTACATATGACTACATAGATGTAAATCTACCAATGGTAAGTTTAAGTGGAAATTCATTTGCCTCAAGAGTATCCGCCAGTATTTATTATCAGATTGGTATGAGTGAATTAATAGCTAAAGATAAAATCGATTACGAAAAAATAGCTGTTAATTTAGCTTCTAATAGAAACCAATTAAATATGATAAGAAAAAAATTTAAAAATAAAGAAAATATAAAGAAAATATTTGATAGTAAAAAACTTACAAAAGATTTAGAAAATATTTATTTAAAATTATATATGAAAAATTAAACTATAAATTATTCAATTGTGATTTTTATAAGTTTCTATTAACAAGTCATTAAAGTTCTTTGAAAAGCTTTGTGTATCGAATAATGGGGAAGATAAAACTGATTGATATAAATATTCTCTAAATTTGATTAATTTATCTATATCTTTAGAAAGATTAACAACTTTAAATATATAGTCGTTTAAATCATCTGCTATTAAATCATATAATTTAGTATTTTTGATAATACTTTCACCACATCTTGAACAAAAATTTTTTCCTTTTAGAACTACTACAGGTACCCCCATCCACAATGATTCAAAGGTTGTTGTAACTCCATTATAAGGGAAAGTATCAAGACTTAAATCGATCATTTGGTAAACATTTAAGTGATCTTCTTTTTTAACAAAATCAACTTTGCTTAATATTTTAACTCTATTATCTACTCCATTTAATTTAAACTTTTTTATAAGAATTTCTTCACTACAAAAATCAGCAGATTTTAGAATTAAATTAGAATTTGGTACTTTTTTTAAAATTTCTGACCAAACATAAACCGTTTCATCAGAAATTTTTCTAAAATTATTCAGGGAACCAAAGGTAAAAGTTTTATTTTTTAAAAAAGGTAATTCATTATATTTTCTCTCATATGTAAATCCTGAGTGGGCATTCCATATATCTGGAAGTTTTAAGATCTTTTCGGAATATAAATTTTTTTCATGGCTCTTAACTAAATTATTATCTACTAACAAATAATCAATTGTATCTAGTCCTGTTGTGTTTATGTATGCAAGCCAAGAAATTTGAATGGGAGCTACTCTTGAGTTAAAAATTTCCAATCTTTCAGAGGCTGTATAACCCATTAAATCAATTAAAATATTAATTTTTTTTTCTTGTATTAATTCTACAATTGCTTGATTTTTCAAATCTTTTAAATCAAACCATTCATCAGCTAGATTTCTTAATTCACTTTGACTTAAATCGTTATGATCTTTCTTTGAAATAGAGAATATAAAAATTTTAAATTTACTTTTGTCTAAGTACTTTATTGTATCCTTTAAAAAAAAAATTATTGAATGATTTTTTAATAAATCACAACTGACAAAACCAAGATTTATTTTATCTTCCATTGAGTATTCTAAATCTTTTATGTTTTTAACTTTTAATTTTGAATAATAATTTGAATTATTTTTTGCATAAGATAAATAATCTTTTTGTGAGTTATCAAAAAAATAGTTTTTCATAAATAAAGACTGGCCCCTTAAAGATTTTGATTTGTTGTTACCAGCTAAAATTTTTTGAGAAATTTTTTTTTGCAAATTTATATCAAGTAAATGTAAAGATAGTGCTAAACCAGCATTCAAAAATTCTTCATTTTTATCAAAATACTTTTCTGCGTCTACAAAGTGATCTTTTGCCTTTATTAAAAAATTTGATAAATTTTTAAATTCAATAGAAGCCTTAATACCCATGAATATCAAATTTTTCAGACCATTTAATCCATGGATTGAATTTTTGTCTTTTAGATATGTGAGCTCAAAAAGCGAGAGTGCATTTTTTATATCGTTTTCATTTCTATTTTTTTTTAAAAAATAAGATATTCCTATTAAATTTATAAGCCCGGCAGGTCTGTCCTCTTGTGGACTAAGCTTTTCTGATGTTTTAATCACTTCTTCGTATTTTTTTTCAGAAAATAGAATTTTTAGTTTATTTTTAATTTCTTCAGTTAACATTCAACTGAATATAATAGTGTAATCTAGGAGAATTTTGAAACCTTTTAAGAAGGTTTATTCATTGAATTAAAAAATTCAGTATTATTTTTTGTATCTTTTAATTTTGAATTAATGAATTCTATAGCATCCATTGTTCCCATAGGGGCAATTATTCTTCTTAAAACGTTCATCTTTTGAAGATCATTTTTATTAAAAAGCAATTCTTCTCTTCTAGTTCCTGATTTGGTTATGTCTATAGCCGGATAAATTCTTTTATCTGCAATTTTTCGGTCTAACACAGTCTCGCTATTACCAGTTCCTTTAAATTCTTCAAAAATAACCTCATCCATTCGACTACCTGTATCAATCAAAGCTGTTGATATTATTGTTAATGATCCACCTTCTTCAATATTTCTTGCGGCACCAAAAAATCTTTTTGGCCTCTGAAGTGCATTTGCATCTACACCTCCTGTTAAAACTTTACCGGAACTTGGTATTACAGCATTGTATGCTCGACCCAATCTTGTTATTGAGTCTAATAAAATAACAACATCTTTTTTGTGTTCGGTTAATCTTTTGGCTTTTTCTATAACCATTTCTGCAACGGCAACGTGTCTTTGAGCAGGTTCATCAAAAGTAGAACTAATTACTTCACCTTTTACAGTTCGTTGCATATCTGTAACTTCTTCTGGACGTTCATCAATTAACAATACGATTAGATAACATTCTGGATAATTTTTTGCTATTGAGTTTGCAATACTTTGCAAGATCATTGTTTTTCCTGCTTTTGGTGGAGAAATAATTATAGATCTTTGACCTTTCCCAATTGGGCTAACTAAATCAATTAATCTTGGCGTAAGATCTACTTTTTTTTCAATTTTGCTAGTTTCAATTTCCATTACTAATTGTTTATCCGGATATAGTGGGGTTAAGTTATCAAATGCAATTTTGTGTCTGGATTTTTCAGGCTCTTCAAAATTTATTTTGCTTACCTGTAATAAGGCAAAATATCTTTCTCCTTCTTTTGGGGCCCTTACTGGCCCTTCGACTGTATCTCCGGTTCTTAAGCCAAATTTTCTAATCTGATTTGGGCTCACATATATATCATCTGGACCTGGAAGATAATTTGACTCCATTGCTCTTAAAAAACCAAAACCATCTTGTAATAATTGCAAAACACCTACACCAGTAATTTCTTCTTTCTCAGCAACCTTTTTAAGAATAGCAAAAAGTATTTCTTGCTTTCTTAGTGTGCTGGCATTTTCTATACCAAGCTCCTCAGCTTGTGTAATAAGCTGTTCAGAGGATTTAAGTTTTAGTTCTTGAATATTCATGATTTGTTTATTGATAAGGACTTATCTGATACCTTTAATATATATACTCTTCAAAGTATTACAAGATAGTTACTAAAATAGTAAAAATTAAGTAAAATAGGGGTTTTTTGACAATATTTAAAAATTATTTTTTAAGTCTTCAGAAAAATCATCAACTTTTGACCAATCTGTAAATTCGTATGACTGGGAAATATCTGTGGGGCCTTTGGTAATAAACATAATAAATTTAATTATGTATTTATCTATAAGATTATAATTAGGATAATCTACTTTGCCAGCAAAAACTTTTATTTTGTTTGGTTTCCATTTAGAAATTTTTAAAAATTTATTTATATAAGGATTTGTTTCAGCTGTATTTTTTTCTGGTTTTCTTGCAACAACGTTTACTGAAAAAAAGGCACATTTTTTTTGATTTAAAATATTTTTATTTAAGCTAATAAATTTGTAAAGTTCATTAGAATGTTTACCATATCTTATACTTGCACCTATTATAATTTTATCGAACTTGTATAAATCAATTTTTTTGGCATTTTCTAAAGGATGAAGCTCAACTAAATTTCCATCATTTAAAAAATTTTTTATTCTTTCACAGATTGTTTTTGTGTGACCGTCTGTGCTTGAATAGATAACTAAAAAGCTGGACATTTTTAATGATCTTAAGACTTATTCATCACTTGTTTTGGCATTTTTTCATAAAACTTTTTATCTAGCTGATATTCTATATCTTCTTTGTCTTGCGCTGAACCTTCAGCTTGTGTGAATGTATACTTTGCAAAATCTTTACACCAATCTTCTTTGGTATTTAAGCATTCTATTGGATAAACATTGCCTCCCAAATCTTTTGCTTCATTTACAAGTTCATGGCCTAGTTCATCGGTAGTTTCAAGGCAGTCTGCCACAAAGCTTGGAGAGTATATGGCTATTTCTTTTTTCCCTTCAGTAATTAATTTTTTCACGACATCTTCTGTATAGGGGGTTATCCACTCCTCAGATCCAAAACGGCTTTGAAAACTCATCATACATTGCTCGGGTGCAATATTTTTTAGATTATTTGTTATAAGACAAAAAGTTTCATAACAGTGTCTATAATAGTCATCGCCTTTGTTAACGATTCTCCTTTTTTGCATTCCATGGAAAGTAATTATTAAATTGTCAATTTTTTTTCCTATTTGCTGCAACTCATTAATTTTGGAGTCAACTTGTTTTACTGAGTTATCTATAAACGCATGAGTTCTATGAAAATTTGTAATAACTTCAAAAGTTGGTATTTTTACTCTCTTTGATAATTCTTTTGCTAATGCGTCTATACCTGAGGCTATTGTACTTTCAGAATATTGGGGGAACATTGGTATCACCAATAATTTAGTTGCGCCGATACCTTTTTTCAAATCATCTTCCCAACTATCATAAACTTCATTTACATATGGGGGTGACAAAAGAAAAGCATGATTTACTTCAACATGGCCATGGGGGTCTAATTTTTTCAGTTCCTCTCTAACATTATTAGTAAAATCTCTCGTATTAGTAATTAAAGGAAAGCTTTTTCCATCCCAAATCCTTGCATAGAGCTTTGCAGATTTTTTCGGCCTAAAAGGTAATACAAAAAAATTTAAAATTATTTTCCATAACCATGGATTAATATCAATCACTCTTGGATCTCCTAAAAATTTTCTAAGATATTTTCTTAAAGCTTTAGTGGTTGGTTCTGAAGGAGAACCAAGTTGAACAAATACAACTTTTGTTTTTCTTTTGGGGTGTGTGTAAATTTGATCCATATTAATAATCTTTTACTGTCTTTACTAAATACTCAAACATATTTGGGTCTGTTTCTGGAAGCACTCCGTGTCCTAGGTTGAATATATATGGATGATCCTTAAAAATATCGAGATATTTTGAAGCTTCTTTTTTTAGCGTTTCTTTGTCTGTTAATAAAATTTTGGGATCTAATCCACCCTGAACAGGAATTTTTATTGTTTTAACAATCTCCTTAGGGTCTACATTATAATCGATGCTTATAGCGTCTGGTTTTATAATTTCGCAAAATTTTTTATAATTTTTAATTTCTCTAGGAAAACATATGACTGGGATATTTAATGATTTAACATAATTTACTAAATTTTGTGTTGGAGTATAAATATATTTAGAATAATGTCTTTCATCTAATAAACCTGCCCAACTATCAAAAATTTGAATTACATTGGCGCCATTATCAATTTGATTTTTTATATGAATCTTTAAAAATTTTTCAATAATTGATAAAGTTCTATTTATATAGAATTCATTTTTAAAAAAATTTTTCTTTAGATTTTTTTTAGGTGATTTTTGATTAATCATATAAACTAACAATGTCCAAGGTGCACCAACAAATCCGATAGTATTCTTATTTTTCTGGATTGGTTCTGAGCTAACTTTTTTGATTGCTTTATAAACTGGTTCTATTTTTTGTACAAAATCAATTTCATTAATTTTATCAATATCGTTTAAACTTAATTTTCCTAATTTAGGACCAAAATTTTTTATAAATTTAACTTCTTGACCTAATCCATATGGTAGCATCAAAATATCTGAAAAAATAATGGCGGCATCCAAATCAAATCTTTGGACGGGTTGTAGAGTAATTTCAGATGATAAATTTACATTTAAACATAAATTAATAAAATTAGGATTTTTTTTTCTAATTTCTCTAAATTCAGGTAGATATCTTCCTGCCTGTCTCATTATCCATATGGGATTATAGGAAGTATCATTACTAATTAATATCTTGTCTAAAGGTTTCATAAAAAAACAATATAAATTATAGTAGTTGTAATATGTCTTGTGAATAAAGATGATTATTTATTATAAACATTATATTAACATTTTACCAACATTCTAAGAAACCATAATTGTTTAAAATCAAGCTTTTTTGACTAAATTAATTTTTGTGGATTGTTTTAATGTATTTATTATTAATGTTAATAAATATCAAACTTTACAAAAATAATTAAATAAATTTTAAAATGTTTATTTTAATTAAAATAATACAATTTTATTAAGCATTTATTCATGAACAATACATATCAAATATATTTAATATCAGATTCAACAGGAGAAACTCTAGATAGAATTTTTTTAGCCTTAAAAGCACAATTTGTAAATATTGAATACAAAGTTCATTCATATTCCTTTACTAGAACTGAAAATCAAATATTAAAAATTCTTGAAGACGCAGCAAAAAATCCAAATGCAATAATTTTATATACTATTGTGGATAATAATTTAGCAAAACATTTAGCAAACGCAAGTCACGAAAAAAAAATTCCATGTTTTGGTGTTTTGGGCAATCTTATTTTAAACTTTTCAAAAATTTTAAATCAAAAAGCAACGCACGAACCAAGCGGGCAACATATATTAAATGAGGAATATTATAATAGAATTGAAGCAATACAATTTACCATGAATCATGATGATGGAAATTTAATTAAAGAAATTGACAAATCTGATATTATTCTAGTTGGTGTAAGCAGGACAAGCAAAACACCAACGTCCATTTATCTTGCGAACAAAGGCTTCAAAACATCCAATATTCCATTAGTTAACGAAGATTCTTTGCCCGAGAAACTCAAACAGAATCCAAAAATGAACTGTGTAATTGGTTTGAGTACAGAGCCAGAAAGGCTAGCAGATTTAAGAAAAAATAGAATGAATTCTTTAAGAGAAAGAGAAAATATAAAATATACAGATTTAGAAAATATAAGAAAAGAAGTTTTAAATGCGAAAAAAACATTTCAAAAATATAAATGGCCATTAATAGATGTAACGAGAAAATCTGTTGAAGAAACTGCTGCTTCCGTAATTAAAATTCACGAAATATATTTAAATAATGAAAAATAAAATAATTCTTGCATCGAAAAGTAAAGTTAGAAAATATATTTTAGATAAAAATAATATAGAAAGTATTGTGGAACCATCTAATGTTGATGAAGATATTGTAAAGTATAGTTTAATCAAAGAGCAAGCAACCCCCGAGATCATTTCAAAAAACTTAGCCGAGCTCAAAGCGAATAAGATTAGTGGAAAAATATTAGATCAGTTAGTATTGGGCGCCGATAGCGTGATAGATCTAGATGGTGAATTAATATCTAAACCAGAAAGTAGAGAAGATGCAATGAAAATCTTAAAAAAACTCAATGGCAAATCGCATTTTTTAATTAGTTCAGCTTGTATTTCAAAAAATGGGTCTATGATTTGGAATTATACAGATAAAGCCACTCTGATTATGAAGAATTTATCTGATGATGAATTAAAAAAATATTTATCTAAAATATCTGACGAAGCTCTTTATGCTTATAATGTCTACCAAATTGAAGCTGAGGGGAAATATTTATTTTCAAGCATTGAAGGTGATGAGGATACAATTATGGGTTTACCTATAAAAAAAATAAAAGAATATTTAAAAATTCATGGATATTGATATGAAAAAATTTTCAGTTATAGGGAATCCAATTAATCATTCTTTGTCTCCTAGACTTCAAAACACATGGTTAAAAGAAAATAATATTGATGCTAAATATGTTAAAATTAAACTTGAGGATTATGAAATTAAAAATTTTATTCAAGATATTAGGAACCAAAAAATAACTGGTTGTAATGTGACAGTGCCCTTTAAAAAAACAGTTATTCCTTTTTTAGATCAATTAAGCCCAGAGGCAGAACAAACCCAATCAGTAAACACAATTACTTTTGAAAATGGTGAGTTAGTAGGACACAATACAGATATAGCTGGTTTTGATAATGCAATTAAAAAGTTAAATTTTAGTTTAAAGGGAAAAAAAGTTTTAATTTTGGGAGCTGGTGGTGTAGTCCCTTCAATAATTTTTGCTTTAAATAATATGTATGTCAAAGATATAACAATTAGCAATAGAACTAGGGAAAAAGCAGAAAATTTAAGATTTTTATTTAATAATCTTAAAACTTTAGAATGGGGAAAATTAACTGAGTTTGATATGATAATAAATGCCACCAGTCTTGGTTTAAACAATGAAACAATAAATTTAGATTTTTCAAGTTTAGGACGTGATAAATTATTTTATGATGTAATTTATAATCCTCATGAAACTCATTTTTTAAGAATGGGAAAACAATTAGGACATAAAACAGAAAATGGAAAAACAATGTTTGTTTACCAGGCTCTAGAAGCATTTAAATTATGGCACAAAATAGAGCCAAAAGTTAACACAGAAACATTTAAGCTTTTAAATAATGATTAGAATTGGGATTTTAGGAGACATAGGATCCGGAAAAAGTTTTGTTGCTAAATCATTTGGTTACCCAACATTCAATGCAGATTATGAGGTTTCAAAACTTTATGCTAATAATAAAAAACTTTTCTTAAAGCTAAATAAACAGCTACCAAAATATGTATATTCATTTCCAATAAACAAAAATCAAATCACCAAAGCGATACTTAGTAATCATAT
>CACNSD010000014.1 GCA_902623075.1 uncultured Pelagibacteraceae bacterium | reverse complement strand
TTTTTTTTATCAAATAAATAAATTTGAAATTTATTTGAAGAAATATATAAATATGTTTCTATATCAAATTCTTCAATCATTTAATATCACTTGACTCTTTATTCTTGTATCTATTACATTTATATTTTTAAATCTCTCATCAACTAAAAATTCATATGCATTATCTAAAGAGTCTTTAATATTGTTTTTAGACAATTTTATTAATATTTTATTTCTAAGTTCCAAATCCCATCTTTTAGATTTGAAAAAGTAAAAGTTTTTAATTTCATCATATGAAATTTTAGAATTTTTTATAATTTCTTTTAAATTTAAGAAATCTGATATATTTGGATTACCAAAAATAAATGGAAGATCATTATTTAATAAATTGTATTTTGTTAATTTACCATTTGATCCAATTATAAAAATTGAACCATTTTTATTTATTTTTGCTAAAAATTCAGTTTTTTCAACTTTTATGTCCAACGTTGAAGGATATTTTTTAAAAATTTTATACTTTTCTATTAATGCATTCGAATCAATTATTTTTCTAATTGCACTTCCATCGAGAAAGAAAAAATTATCTAAATTGAGATTATTAAATTCTTTTTTTATAACTTTATGATCTAAATTATTTAATCCAGAAATATTTATATTTTCAACTTTGTTGAATGTTATCTTTTTTAGACTAAGATTGTTTATTGATCCTAAAATAATTAATAAAAAAAAATAAATTAAAATTATTTTACTTTTTCTTCGTTGCATCTGCTAAAATCCACTCAATTAATTTAATGAAGCTTATACCTTTAAATGAAGCTATTTCAGGAACTAACGATAATTTTGTCATACCTGGTTGGGTATTAATTTCTAGCAAATAAAACTTTCCGTTTTTATATTTAAAATCTGATCTTGTTACACCTCTACATTTAATTACTTTGTGAGCTTTCAGAGCCATATTCATAACATTTTCCATTTTTTTTTTATTTAAGTTGACCGGAATAATATGTTTAGTTTTTGCATTAATATTATATTTTGCCTCATAATCATAAAATTTCCTTTTTGGCTTTAGTTCAATTACACCTAATTTGTTATTACCCATGATGGCAACTTGAATTTCTCTTCCTCCAATGAACTCCTCTATCATTATTTTTTTATAATTTTGAATCATGTTTAGAATTTTGATTATATTTTTCTTATTACAAATATATACATTTACACTAGACCCTTCATTTAATGGCTTAACAATAACTGGAAACTTTAATTGCTTGTCTATTTTTTTTATTAAATCTTTATTTTTTAGATCGTAAGAATATGTAAAAAATTTTGGTGTATTTATTTTATTTTTAATAAATATTTTTTTTGAAATTTCTTTATCCATTGCAATGGAGGAAGGTATTGGACCAGAATGAGTATATGGAATTTTATAAGTTTCAAGAATACTCTGTATATAACCATCCTCTCCAAATTGACCATGTAATGCATTGAAAATTACATTTGGCTTAAATATCTTTATATTTCTCTCTAAATTATTAAATGGTTCAGATATTTTAACTTTATAGCCATTTCTTTTAAGTTCTTTTGCAACTTGAAATCCCGTATCAAGACTAATTAGTCTCTCTTTTGAAATTCCACCCGATAGTATAAGTACTTTATTTTTCAATTTATTCTAAAATTTTAATTTCAGTTTCTAACCTAATTCCTGTTTTATTAAATACACTTTTAGAAACAAAATTTATCAATTTTTTCATATCTTCAAACTTAGCATTACCTTTATTTACAAAAAAATTACAGTGTTTTTCAGAAATTGATGCATCTCCAAAAGATTTTTCTAGTGGTACATGCTCTTTAATTAGCTGCCAAACTTTTTTATCAGATTGACCTATAGGATTCTTGAATGTGCTACCACTAGTCTTAATTTTTGTTGGTTGTGATTGCTCTTTTTTTTGTTTAAGTAATTTTATCTCATCATTAATTAAATTCTTATCTTTCTTGAAACCTTTGAAAGATGCGCTTAAAAAAATAAGATCATCTGATAAACCACTATCTCTATATTTAAAATTAATTTCTTTGGCTGGTATAGTAATTACTTGTCCTAATTTATTTAATACCTGTATTGAAATTAGAATATCTTTAAACTCTCTTTTAAAACAGCCCGCGTTCATTTTAATACCACCACCTATTGTTCCAGGTATACAAGAGAGAAACTCAAACCCACCTAAACTATTTTCCATTGCAAATTCAGATAATGATTTATCTGTAACTGCACTGCCAGCCACTATTATTTGTTCAGAATGTAAAGAAATATTATTAAAATTTTGTGTAAGTTTGATTACAACTCCATCAAATTTATTATCAGATATAAGTGTATTAGAACCAGCTCCTAATATAAAAATTTTTTCTCTACCTTGAATTATTTTTAGAAATTTTATTAATTCTTTTAAATTATCTGCTTTATAGAAAGCTTTAGTTTTACCCCCTATATTAAACCAATTTTTTTTTTTTAAATCGTAATCTAGCTTTAAATTACTATTAAATTCTGTAACCAAATTTTTTAAATCAATCTTCATGATAATAATTTAGGTAATTCTCGCATCCAACTTGATATAGTCCCTGCACCCATTCCAATAACTATTTTTTTTCCGTATATATTTGCTTTAATAAATTTTGCTAATTGAAATTTATCATCTACTAAAAATAATTGAACTCTAGAGTTTTTAATAATCTCTCTCGCAAAATTTAAATAACTAAATCCCAGCTTTAATTTTTCTCCAGCGGTATAAATTGGAAACAAAATTAATTTATCTGCATTTTTAAAAGCAAATGTAAATTCTTTTTTTAAATCTTTTAGTCTTGATATTCTATGTGGTTGAAAAATACATATCTTTTCATAATCTTTATAAACTTTTTTTACACCATCCAGTACTTCTTTGATTTCTGTAGGATGGTGGGCATAATCATCATAAAAATCTACATTATTAAAATTGAAAATTTTATTAAATCTTCTTTGAACTCCTTTAAAATTTTTAAGTCCTTTTTTTATGCTATTTATTGGTAGGCCCACTGTTAATGCTAATGCAGTTGCAGCCACAGAATTTTTAATATTATGTGTTCCTAATAAAGGAATTTTAAATTTTTTAATTAATTGATTTTTTTTATTAGGTAATTTTATATTTAAGTCAAACTTAGAGTGCTCTTTTAATTGTTTTATATTTTTAATACAAAAATTTGATTTGGTGTCTAGTCCATATGTATAGAAGTTTTTATTTTTAATATTTTTAATTAAATTTTTGTTATTTTTATCATCTAAACAAATAAATGATTTACCAAATGAGGGAACTTTATTAACAAAATTTTCAAAATATTTATTTAATTTATCCATAGTGCCATAATAATCCATATGCTCTCGATCTATATTAGTAATAATTGAGTATGTTGGGGGTATGAAAACAAAACTTCCATCAGACTCGTCTGCTTCCAATATAGACCAATCACTTTTTCCAAGCTTTGCGGAATTATTAATCGAATTTATTACTCCACCATTGATGATTGTGGGATCAATTTTTGTCTCTTGAAATATAGAAGCTATCAACGATGTTGTTGTAGTTTTACCGTGCGAACCAACAACTACAATATTTTTTGTTAAAGAGACAATGTTGGCTAACATTTCTCCTCTTTTATATATAGGTAATTGTTTTTTTGTGGCCGCAAGAAGCTCTGGATTATTTTTTTTAATAGCTGAGGATACAACTAGAATAGTTCCCTTTTCTATATTTTGTTTCTTATGTCCAATGAAAACTTTTATTTTTTCTTTTCTTAATCTTTCAATATTTTTATTGTTTGAAATATCACTTCCTTGAACTTTAAAACCTTTACCTTTCATTATTAGTGCTAAGCCACTCATGCCTATTCCGCCTATTCCAACGAAATGTATCAGTTCTGTTTTTGCTAGTTTAATTTTCATTAATAATTTTTAATATTTTTTGATTAACATTATTCCATGTATTTTGATAATTTAATTTCTGTAAGTT
Organism: uncultured Pelagibacteraceae bacterium; assembly: GCA_902623075.1. GTDB lineage: Bacteria > Pseudomonadota > Alphaproteobacteria > Pelagibacterales > Pelagibacteraceae > Pelagibacter. Next base: position 21,008 of record CACNSD010000014.1, on the reverse strand, counting down.
GTTTTTTTTTGTAATGTAATTCCGACTTTTATTTGTTAATTCCAGTAAAAATTTCTCAAATTTTTGGTTATCAAAATTTTTTTGATCAATTATCCAGCAACAATCCTGTTTCTCATAATATTTTGCGTTTTCATACTGATGATTATCTTTTGATGATGGAAGTGGTATTGCTATAAATGGAATATTTAAAAAAGATAGTTCGGCTAAACTTGAGGCACCTGCTCTGGTTATGCATAAATCTCCTTGTTTTAAAACCTTATTAAGATTGTGATCAAAACTGAAAACTCTACTTTCAATATTATTTTGAAAATAAAAATCTTTTAAAAAATTCATATTTTTCTCGCTTGTTTGATGAATAATTTTTATAGATACTTTTTTTGCTACACTCACAAAAGATTTATTTAAAAGCTCATCAAAAATTTTCGCACCTTGACTACCTCCCATTATTATAATGGTAAATAAATTATCATGTTTTTCATACACATTGGTTTCATAATATTCTTTTCTAATCAAAGGTTTAATAGTAGATAATTTGTGATTGTTTTCAGATGGTAAATTAATTAAATTCTTTGAATAACATATTAATTTTTTTGAAAAATTTAAAAAAAATTTATTTGCTCTTCCAATAACTATATTTGGTTCAATTAAAAAAATATTAATTCCTAATATTTTTCCTGCCAAACATAGTGGCAAAGACATATAGCCTCCTGTAGAAATTAAAATCGAAATATTATTTTTTTTTAAAAGAAAAAAAGATTTAATAGTTAGAAAAAATATTTTTAAAACTGAAAAAGGAAATAAAAGATAATTATTTAATTTTGGAGTGTTTATTATAAATGCTTTATAATTCTTATTTAAATATTTAAGACCTCTTTTATCAGTAGAAATCAAAGTTTCATGAGTACTTTTCAGATGATTATAAATTGTAATTGCTGGTATTACATGACCTCCAGATCCACCTGTGGAAATTAAAACTTTTTTTTTCATTTATTAAGTTATTTTTCTTTTTGTTAAATTTAAAATTATACCAGCTAATATCGATGTACTTATTATTGATGAACCACCATAACTTAAAAAAGGTAATGTCATTCCAGTAGTTGGAAATAATCTTATATTAACTCCAATATGAATTGTGGCCTGCATTAATATTAAACTAATAGATCCAATCAAAATAAGTTTAGTTTTATCATTTGTCTCAAAACTTATTTTTTTGAAAACCATATAAATTAAAATTAAAAACAATAATAATATTAACATTATGGCAACAACGCCAAACTCTTCAGAAATTACTGAAATAATGTAATCAGTATGAGCTTCAGGAACTCTATTTTTAAGAACTCCTTCACCTATGCCTTTTCCAAAAAAACCTCCACTTGTAATTGACTCAATTGCTTTATCAGATTGAAAATTATGACTACCCTCCTCTCTATTTAAAAATGAAAAAATACGTCCTTGAACATAATCAAACTTAGGGACAAAAATAATAAGATAAGCAAGCAAAGATGCACCAGCAATAAACATTACTAAAAGAATGTATATATTAATTCCTGATGTGAAGATTAGAGTTGCCCAACAAAATACAACTAATAAAGTTTGGCCTATATCTGGTTGAGCCATTAAAAGTAAAGAAATAATAGATATCAAAATAATAGATATTAAATACTTAAATAAAATATTTGATCTAATATCACAAAAAATAGTTGCTAAAATTATTATCAAAAATGGTTTTAAAACTTCTATGGGCTGAAATCTTGGTAAGAAAAATAAGTCTATCCATCTTTTAGACCCTTTAACTTCAACACCAACAAATGGCACCAAAAATAAAGAAATGAGTAAAATAAAAAAAAGAAAAATAGAGTATTTATATAATTGATCTGAATTTAAAGAGGAAAATATAAAGATAAGAGATATTCCAATTAACACATAAATCAAATGTTTAAAAAAGAAGAAATAACTGTTGGTATCTAACTTATCAGAGGCTATTAAAGAAGTTGAAACTAAAGAAAAAAATAATCCAATAACAAATAATAAACTTATTAGTAAAAAAATAGATTTATCTATATTTTTCCACCATTGATAATAAAATTTGTAAAAAAAACTATCGCTTTGCATTGATATACTTTTTAATTATTTGATTAAAATGATACCCTCTATCTTCAAAATTTTTGAAACTATCAAATGAGGCACCAGCTGGACTGAAAAAAATAATATTTTTTTTAGATTGTTGAATATTAATTTCTGAAAAAATAAATTTAAGAGTTTCTTGTAAATTTTTAAAATTTTTAAATCTTAATCTATTTTTTAGAATTTTTATAAATTTTCTATGATGTGATCCAAAAATATAAGCTTTGATATTTTTACACTCTATTTTTGATAGTTTAAATTTATCTCCTTTCTTAGGAATTCCTCCTAAAATCCAATATGCATCATTTAAATTTTTTAATATATTTTCTGAAGATGCAAAGCTTGTAGATTTTGAGTCGTTAATTATTGTGAGATTTTTTTTATCAAATATAATTTGTTGTCTGAAATCTAAGCCTTTAAATTTATTAATAGTTTTAATTAATTTTTTGTGATTAAGTTTTAATCTTGGAGCAATTTCCAATATAAATGATAAATTTTCTTTATTGCCATCAGATATAAAATATTTATTAGTAATTTTATTAAACTTTTTGTCTATACTTGATGTCTGTACTCTGTAAATTTTTGAACTATATTTATTTTTATTTAATTTTTTAATAATTAGTTCATCCTCTTTTTTTACGTATGCAAAAGATCCTTTTATTTGAGATTTTAATAATTTAAATTTTGCATTTACATAATTCTTTAAACTTTTATGTCTTTCAATGTGGTCTGCAGTAATGTTTAAAATTATCGCATATTTTGATCTAAATACACTACTGTAATCTAGCTGATAAGAAGAAGCCTCTATTACAAAGATTGTTTTTTTTGTAATATTTTTTTCTGATAATACTGGATTACCAATATTCCCAATAAGTCTCGAGTCTCTTTTTTGGTCGATTAAAGCATCATGTAAAATTTTTGCAGTTGTAGATTTACCGTTGGTTCCAGTAATCGTAATACTTTCATTATTATAAAATGAAAACAATACATCAAGGTCGGTATGAATTTTTTTAAAATTTTTCTTTAAAAATTTTGATAATTTACAATTTAAGATATCAATTCCAGGACTAATTACAATTCTATCAAAATTTATTTTTTCAATTTGTTCTAGTTTAATTATTTTTTTTTTAATTTTTAAATTACTTTTTTGATTATCATCAAATATATATACATCAGACTTATTTTTTAAAAATTTATAGGATGAAATACCGCTCTTTCCTAAACCATAAATTAATATTTTTTTTCTTAAAAAAATATTATTAAATATTTTCATTATCTTAATTTTAATGTAGCTAAACCAATCATTGCTAGTATGATAGAGATAATCCAAAACCTAATTACAACTGTAGACTCTGGCCATCCCTTTTTCTCAAAATGATGATGAATAGGCGCCATTCTAAAAATTCTTTTTCCAGTGAGTTTAAACGAAATCACTTGAACCATTACTGAAACTGCCTCTAATACAAAAAGTCCACCAGTGATAGCTAAAACAATTTCATGCTTTGTGATAATTCCTACTGCACCTAAAGATCCTCCAAGAGATAATGAGCCTGTGTCACCCATAAAAATTTTAGCAGGTGGAGCATTAAACCATAAGAAACCTAAACAAGAGCCAATAATTGCCCCACAAAAAATTGATACTTCACCAGTTCCTTGTATGTAAGGTATCTGTAAATAATTTGAAAATACAATGTTTCCAGTAATATAGCTTATAAAAGCAAAACATGCTGCAACTAATATTACAGGTACTGTTGCTAAACCATCTAATCCATCCGTAAGGTTAACAGCATTTGACGATCCAATAATTACAAATATTGCAAATGGTATAAAAAACCATCCAAGGTTTATGATTAAATTTTTAAAGAATGGAAAATATAAATTATTTAAATCTTGATAATCGTTTAAATAAACAAACAAACTCACACCAATAATTGCTAATATTATTTGTGAAGTTATTTTAAACTTTGAAGAAATTCCTGATGAGTTGCTAAATTTAATCTTTTTAAAGTCATCATATGCTCCCAACAAACCAAACGTAATTGCTATATAGATACAAAATAAAATATTAATATTTGATAAATCTGCCCAAAATATTACTGATACCAATAAGCCAAATAAAATTATTAAACCTCCCATTGTTGGTGTACCAATTTTTTTAACTATATGATCTTCAGGTCCATCGTTCCGGATTGGATTTAAAATTTTTTGTTTTGAAAAAAATTTAATAAAAGGACCTCCAATAATCAGCACAATAATCAAAGAAGTAAAAAAAGATAAACCTGTTCTAAAAGTTAAATATTTAAATACATTTAAAAAACTAAAAGTATCAACAAAATTTAATAAAAATTGATAAAGCATTAATGCAATCCTTTCAGATCTTTTACTATGTCGTTGAATCCTGTCGCAAGTGAGGCTTTAATCATTAAATAATCATTATTATTTAAATCTTTTTTAATCAATTCGATAATTTGAGAATTGTTTAATAAAATCTTACCTTTTTTGGCTTTTGAAATACTTGCAAATATTATAGATGCCATTTTACCTTTAACAAATACCTTATCTATCTTAGTTTGATTAATTATTGGAGCAATAGATTGATGAAGTTTTTTAGAATGGCTACCGAGCTCTAACATGTCACCAATTAGTAGATATTTATTTGATTTTTTTGAGTTTATTTTATCAAAATTTTTTATTGCTGATTTTAGTGATAGAGGATTTGAATTATAACTTTGATCAATTAAATTAATTTTTTTATTATCAACTTTTACTACAGAATGATCTCCTCTTCCTTCAGGAATTTTAAAATTGAGAAAAATATTTTTATTAAGTTTAAATATATTTTTGTAAATACTGATAACTGCTAAAGTAGAAAGTGTATTGTATATATTGTTTTGAAAATCGTTAGATAATACAAAATACTTTTTTTTATTATTTAATCTAATATTAATTCTAAAATTTCTTCCAAAGGGCTTTATATTAATTAATTTAATATCTGATTTCTGACTTTTAATTCCAAAAGAAACTACTTTGATTTTATTTTCTATGGCAATTTTTTTATGTAATTGAAAAAAAGTGTCATCTGCATTTAATACAGCATAACCATTAGGTTTTATATTGTTAATAATTTCAGATTTTGCCAAAGCAATTTGTTTAATATTTTTAAAATTTTTAGCATGTGCATAATTTATATTTGTTATCACACCGATATCTGGTTTTATAATTTTAGACAAATAGTCAATTTCTCCTTTTTTATCCATTCCAATTTCTAAAATTCCAAATTCATCATCTTGTTTTAAATTAAAAAGACTTAAAGGAACCCCGAATTTATTGTTATAAGATTTTGGAGAAATACTTGCTTTTGAAATTTTACTTAATACATCACCCAACAATTCTTTAAGAGTAGTTTTGCCACAACTGCCTGTGATAGCTATAATATTTGTATCAATACTTTTTCTAAAAGTTTTTGAAATATCTGTTAGGAATTTTAAAGTATTTTTTACTTTAATCTGTCGACTTTTATTTAATTTATTTTGAATTTTATTTACTACAGCTAAAGATGCTTTTCTATTGAATGATTGTGAAACATATTTATTACCGTCATTTTTTTTTCCTCTAATCGCAAAAAAAATATCATTTTTAGTAACTTCTTGAGAATTAATTCTTGCTGTTTTTAAGGATATGGAAGAAGATAGTTTTTTAATTTTAGCTACCTCTTTAACTACATTTAATTTTAAATTTTCTGATAAATTATAATTTTTATGCTTAATAGCATTTAGAATTACCTTTCTATCTGAAAAGAAAATTTTCTGATTTCCAATATCTTGCACTTTCTCATGGCCTTTCCCGGCAACTAACAAAATATCACCTGAATTCAAATTATAAACAGCCTGTGTTATTGCTATTGCTCTATTAGATATTTCAATAATTCTCTTTTTTTTAATTCCCTTTTTTATATCTCTTCTTATTTTTTTTGGATTTTCAAACCTAGGATTATCATTTGTAAGAACGATGCTATCTGCAAAATCACTTGCTATTTTGCCCATTTTTGATCTTTTATTTTGATCTCTATTTCCTCCACAACCGAATAGAACTGAGATTGTTTTATTAGGAAATTGTTCTCTAAGATTTAAAAGGCACGTTTTTAGAGCATCAGGCGTATGAGCATAATCAAGAATTACTTTTGATTGATTTTTAATTTTACCAATTTTTTCAAACCTTCCCTCAACTGGTTTTAATTTTGGAATTGTATTTAAAATTTTATCTAAACTAATACCGCTGTATTTTGCAGCAATTATTGCCATCAAAACATTTTTTAATTGTATTTTTCCAATTAAATTTAAATTTATTTCCCTTGTTGAGCTATTTAATTTAATTCTAAGAAATTGACCTTCTCCTTTAAAATTATGAGATAATAGCTCTAGATTATTTTTTTCATCATTAAGTGTATGTAATCTTAATTTCTTATTACTTGCAATTTTTTTTATGTTTTTAAACTCAGGTATTAATCGATCTGTAATTACATTACCTCTTTTTTTAATTAGATTTTGAAATAAATAAAGTTTTGCTTTTAAATAGTTTTTTAAATTTTTATGATAATCAAGATGATCCTGAGATAAATTGGTAAATATACCTGAATTAAACTTTAAACCATCTAATCTATTTTGCTTTAAACCATGGCTTGAGGCTTCCATAATTACATTTTCTATTTTTTGATTTTTTAACTTACTTAATATTTTAGCCAATTTGATTGGATCTATTGTGGTATTAGATAAATTCAAATTAATACTTTTTGATTTAACACCTAATGTACCAATTGAAGCACCTTTTTTATTATTTAATTTTAAAATTTGATAATAAAAATCTGCGACTGATGATTTTCCGTTTGTACCAGTAATTGCAATTAAATTTTTTGGTTTTTTATCATAAATTTTAAAAGCAATTTCTGCTAATAATTTTCTTACATTATTTGTATGAATATACAAAATTCCATTTTGGAATTGATTTTTTTTTCTTTCGGTTACAATAATTTTAGATCCTTTTTTAATTGCTTTAGGTATAAATTTATTACCATCAATACTATTTCCTTTAATTGCAAAAAAAATATTATTTTTTTTAATATTCTTCGTGTTAAATGAAATTCCTGAAAAAGAAAAATTTTTATAATTTTTATTTATGTTATGAAAATAGTTACCTAGAAGCATAATTAATTAACCTCTATATATTTTGTGGCTAAAATAGGCCCGATTTCATCTATGATTTTTCCAGCTACCTCTACTGAAGTCCAGCCAGCTGTATTATAAAGTGTGCCCTTCCACCCTCCTTTTCGATGTCTATACTTATAGTAATAATCTTTAGATTTTTTTGGAGTATCTAGCATTACAACAAAAACAAATTGCGGATTTGATGTAGGAAAAATGGAGGCAAAAGTATTTATTTTTGCCTCAGAATATGCTCCTCCCTCAGGTTGATCAGCAGTTCCTGTTTTTCCACCAATTTCATAATTTTGAACATCTGCAAATTTAGCTGTCCCTTCCTCAGTATTTACAATTTTTCTTAGAGCGCTAACAACTTGTTCTGAAATACCTATATTTAATATTCTTTTATTTTTTTTATTAAAATTATTTTCTTTATAAATTAATGTTGGCTTAATTTCATATCCACCATTCGATAAAACAGAATAACCTTTTGCTAATTGAAGAATTGTAGTTGCTATTCCATGTCCAAAAGAAGCTGTAGCCAATCTGCATTTTCCAAAATCATAATTTTTTTGAGGAGCAACTTCTTCAATATCAAAATCAATATCACTTAATACACCAACACTTTCTAAAAATAATTTAAATTTTTCTGGGCCAATTTTTTGAGCAATTCTGACAGATCCTATATTTCCAGATCTAACTAAAATTTGCTCTGCAGTTAAATCTGATGGTATTTCATTATCGTACTCACCTATTCTGTATTTGTCACATTTAATTGATTTGGGTAAATCTAAAAATTCAGTCTCTGGTTTAATTACCTTTTCATTTAAGGCGCTAGCAAAAGTAAATGCTTTAAATACAGAGCCGAGTTCATATGTCCCTTTAGTTACCCTGTTAATATAATTTACATCAGTAATATTTTGTCTTTCATTTGGGTTAAAATCTGGCAAAGAAACTAATGATAAAATATTGCCATTATTAACATCCATTAAAATGGCTGCACTACCTTTGTTTTTAAAAATTTCCTGATATTTAATTAATTCTTTTCTTATTAAAAACTGAATATCCTTATCTAGACTAAGTCTAATGGGTTTTTTTGATTGTCTAAGTTCCTCATTCAATGATTTTTCCAATCCAGAAATACCATTATTATCGTCATCTATCTGACCCAAAACATGACTAAAAAGATTTTTTTGTGGGTACATTCTTAAAACTCTTTCTTCTGGGACTAAAGATTTATCCCCTAGTTTCATTATTTTTTCATAATTTTCCTCTGAAATTTTCTTCTCTAAATAAAAAAATTTCTTAGTTTTAATTTTTTTTTTAATTTCGTTAAAATTTTTATCAGGAAAAATAATATTTAAACTTAGAAGTAATTTTTTTTCATTGATTATATCAGAGGTTCTTAAACCAATATCAATGGATTTAACTGTTTTTGCTAAATAATTTCCATTGACATCTATGATGTCTGCTCGATAGAGGTGATTTTTAAATGTAGGAAAATTATTTATTTTTTCAAATTTACTCTTTCGTGAACCTAAATGAACTAGGTGTATTGTGTAAATCAAATAGATAATAAAAAAAATAAAGAAAATAAAAGCTACACGATTAAATTGAATATTAAGACCATTTTGTTTTTTCTTAAATGTAAATTCACTTTTATAATCTTCTATAGTTAATTTTGATTTATTATCAGCCATTATTCTTTAATAATTTTTAAGTTTTGAATTTTATTTGTATCTTTTGAAATATTATAAATTTTTATGTCATTTATATTTTTTTGAATTAACTGATCCTCAAAATACAGAGATTGATATTCAAGTAATTTTTCCGCAGAACTGAGATAATCATATTCCAAAGATACGTTTTCAAATTCAGATTTTAAAACTCTTATATTCTCTTTTAATGTAAATATTTCATCTTCAATCTGTTTAGTAGTATTTTTTATTATAGCAGTTGATAAAACTAAAAAAAAAATCACTATTACTAAAACAAACTTTTTCACAGTTTGTCTCCATAATTTTCAATTTCCATATAATTTCTGAATTGCTCCTCAATATCAGTATCAAAATTATAAAAATCAGTTTTTTTTATTACATATCTAAATTTAGCAGATCTAGATGGTGGATTTTCAGTTATCTCTTTATCTGAGGGTGTTATTGGTTTTTTTTGAATTAAATTAAATAAAGTATCAGCTTGTTTTATTATAGGGGTATATCGTGATATACTTTTATTTTCAGAAAGACTTTTAAAAAAATATTTTACTATTTTATCTTCTAAAGAATGAAATGTAACCACACCTAAAACACCCCCTTTTTTTAAAACTTTAGTAGCATAAATAAGCCCATAAATTAATTCACTTATTTCTTTATTCACAAATATTCTAAGTGCCTGAAAAACTTTGGTTGCATTATGAACTTTAAAATTTTTTCTTTTTTTTGATTTGTCAATAATTTTAATTAAAGATTTGGTATCAATTTTATTTTTAGATCTCTCTTTTATTATATTTCTTGCAATATATTTTCCTTCTTTTTCATCCCCAAAAAATTTGAATATCTTTTCTAATTCTTTTTCATCAAGTTTATTGATTGCGTCTTCTGCAGAATAATTATTTAAACCCAACTGCATATTTAATTTACCATCTGCTTCAAACGATAGTCCCTTTTGTGGATCTTTTATTTGAGTATAAGAATAACCAAGGTCAAAAATTACACCTTTTATATTTTCATTTTTAAGCTTTAAGTTATTTAACTGACTAAATTTAATATTTTTAAAGACAAATCTATCTTCAAAGTTTTCTTTTAATTTAGCAGCAATTTTTTCACTGTCTTCATCTCTATCAAGAGCTATTACATTCGTATTTTTAAAATCTAAAATTTTTTTTGTGTAGCCACCTTGGCCAAAGGTACAATCAATAAATGTGCCACCATGTTGAGGGGAAATAACGCTAATAACTTCTTTTAGCAGTACCGGATAATGCTTTTGCATTTTTGGTACTATGGTGGCGTCCATTTATTTCTTGGAAGACCATTAATTTTTTTGTCTTCTTAAGAATGCTGGTATCTCAAGATCATCATCATCTTCCTCTTGGTCAGGAGATAAAAGTTCTTCTGAACTTGAGCTTTCGGTCTCTGAACTAAATAAATCTGGTGCATCAGAGTCAACCCCAAATTCTTTTAAATCATTAGAGGCCTCTTCTTCAATATTAGTCTCATAAGTTTCCTCATTAGTAGTCTCGATAGCCTCTTGTGCGAAAGATTTTTCTATTTCATTAACTGCATTATCTTCAACTATATCTTTGCTTTCCATGCTGGTGTTTTGATTAAATTCATCATTCATCATTTGATTTTGAGATTTTTCAGTTTGTTGCTCTTGAATAATCTCATTTTCAAGTTTTAAAGCATTGGCACCATGTATAATTGGGTTGGATGCTGTTGTGTTTGAAAAATTGAAAGAATGAGAAGATCCAATATTTGAAAAATCAGAATAACCAGGATTGCGATTATGAATTCTATGAACCATATTTACAACTGATTTTGACTCAGGTTGTTGACCATCTAAAGATGTTGCAACAATTGAAACTCTAATTTTTCCATCAAGTTCTGTATCAGTAATAGCTCCAATAATTACTTCTGCTTCTGCATCTACTTCAGATCTTATTTTATTCACCACTTCATCTACCTCAAAAAGTTTAAGATCTTTGCCTCCAGTAATGTTAACTAGTAATCCCTTGGCACCTTTTAAAGTATAATCGTCGATTAGAGGGTTGCTTATAGCGATCTCTGCGGCTTTCATTGCACGACCTTCACCTTCAGCTTCTCCTGTCCCCATCATGGCTTTACCCATTGATGCCATTACAGTTTCAACATCTGCAAAATCTAAATTGATAATTCCAGGTCTTACCATTAAATCTGTAACACTTTGAACACCATGCCTTAAAACATTATTTGAGAGATTAAAAGACTCTTCAAATGTTGTTTGTTCATTAGCTATTTTGAATAGATTTTGATTTGGAATAACAATTATTGTGTCAACATGTTTTCTCAACTCTTCCAAACCTTGTTGAGCTCTTCTCATTCTAGAGGGGCCTTCATATAAAAATGGAAGAGTCACAACGCCTACAGTTAAAATATTTAATTCTTTAGCAGCTCTTGCAATGACATGAGCAGCACCAGTGCCTGTTCCACCACCCATACCAGCAGCAATAAAAACCATATTAGCGCCTTGAAGTGTGTTTACGATCTCGTTTAAAGACTCGTCAGCAGCTGCTTGACCAATATCAAGTTTCGCGCCAGCTCCTAAACCTTTTGTTAAGTTTAAACCAATTTGAATTCTTGTTTTTGCTTTACTTAACTTTAAATCTTGTGCATCTGTGTTGACAGCAATAAATTCAACTCCTTGCATATTGTTTTCAATCATTTCATTAATTGCATTTCCACCAGCTCCACCAACTCCTAAAACTAGTAGTCGTGGCTGCAGTTCTTTTATCTCTGGTGCTTTAAAGTTAATTGTCATCTTTTATCCCCTATTGTTTGTTGTGTTGAAGCTCCCATTTAAGATTGGCTCGATTAATATTTGCTTTTTTTCTTGCTATAACCTTAAATTTTTCAAATGCTGTTGGTTCCCATATTTGAAAGATTTGACCTTGCCCAACAAACAACACACTATTTTTAATTTTAGCATGTTTTAATAATTTAAATGGGAGTGATATTCTGCCTTCACTATCAAATTGTAAATTAATACTTTCAGCTAAAATTGACGTAGAAAAATAATCTCTTTTTTCTTCAAAAGGGTTTAATGAGTCTATTGCTGAAGAAATTTTTTCAATTCTGTCTTGAGAGCATGCTTCTATTGATGAATTATTAAAAGAAGGATAACAAATAACACCGTTGTAACCTAGATTTGATAAGTGCGATCTAAAACTAGCAGGCACAGATACTCTCCCTTTTTTGTCTAATTTGTTTTCGTACGTCGATAAAAACATAAATCATAAATTCTATCATTCCCAGGTAATTGGGAATTTATGGGATATTATGGGTTTTATAACTAGGCGTCAATACCTAAAATTTTAGTACTATTATTCCTATATAAAGATAGAAATAGACTTTAAAGTGTAGAAATGAGAACAAATTAAGAAACTTATCTTTAATTACAAAAGTTGAGTGCCAGACAAACTATAAGCCGGGTTCTGTCATTTAAACTTATCATTTCTCTAGGCTTAAGATCACTCTTAAGCTCAAGCAACTAACCCCGATGACTAGCCAAGGACGGCTTTTAGTTTTGCAACAATATCATCTCTACTTAGTCTTGCTCCCAGTGGGGTTTTCCAGCGCTCATTGTTACCAATAGAACCGGTGTGCTCTTACCACACCTTTTCACCCTTGCCATGTTATGGCGGTTTATTTTCTGTGGCACTATCCCTAGGGTTTCCCCCGCCAGGAATTACCTGGCACTGTGTCCTTGTAGAGCCCGGACTTTCCTCTTTAAATATATTTAAAGCGATAAGTCATTTATCTGGCAGTGTTAATCTAATACCAAACTTTATATTTACAAGTAAAATTATTTTAAATTTTTTACAAGATTTATACTTATATTTAAACATTCTTTATCTATCATACCATTTATCAGTGCCTGTCTAAATCTCCTTTGAAAAGCCATGGTTATGAATTTTAAATTAATTTTATTTATTTTATTGATTTTTCTTAAATAACCTATTTTGTTAATATTTTTAATATACATTTTTTTTTCATTTTTATTTAAAACTACATTTCTTTGTTTCTTAAGTTCTTTCTTATCTAATTTATGCCAATATCCAATTTTATTTTTTGATAAATATTCCCAAGGAAATTTTTCTCCAGGATCTTTTTTTCTCTCTGGAGCAATATCAGAATGACCTAAAATAAATTCTTTTTTAATTTTATACTTTTTCTTCAAAAACAAACTCAGTTTTAAAACTGCTTTGATTTGTTTTGTGGTAAATTTTTTATACTTATGATCGTGACCAGAGTTACTAATTTCAATACCTATTGAATATTTATTAATAGATTTAAAATTTTGCCAACTTGAATTTCCTGCATGCCATGCAGTATATAATTCAGGGACTAAAGTTAATATTTCTCCATCATTTTTAATTAAAAAGTGAGAGCTCACATTTGAATTTAAATTTGTTAATCTTTTGATCGCATCTTTTTCTTTTTTCATACCTGTATAATGAAAAATAATAAATTTAATTTGATTAGGTTTTCTTTTTTTTAGGTCAAAATTTGGGGAATAATTAAAGGTTGTATTTATTCTAATTTTTGACATCAATTTTGGCTACTTTATAGACATTTTATTGTCATTTTTAAAAAATATATCTTAATTTACTTTTAAATTTTATATATTATACAGATAGTAATGTTTAGAAAATTAATATTGATCTCAGTTTCAATCATGTTGCTGGCATTTAATGCTAACGCTGGTTCAGATGGCGAATTAGTATTAAAAAAAAATCAGCCTACTGAGATAAAAGATTGTTTTGAAAAATTAAATAGAGTTACTTTTGCATTTAACCAGGCTTTAGATGGGGTAATTTTTAAACCAATTGCAAGTGCATACAGAGTTTTACCTTCTCCAATTAAGGAGGGTGTAAGCAACTCTTTGGATAATTTGTCGACGCTTGTTACAATTCCTAATAATATTATTCAGGGCGAAGTAAAAAAAGCTGGAATAAATTCTGGAAGGTTTATTTTGAACACTACAATTGGTATTTTAGGTTTTATTGATGTTGCTCAACATTTAGGTTTTCCAGAGCATGAGAGGGAGGATTATGGTCAATCATTAGCGACAATGGGTGTTGGACCTGGTTGTTATATAGTTCTGCCAGTTTTAGGACCTAGTACAGTTAGAGATGCTGCAGCCTCAGCAATTAATTTAGTTGGGGGTGATGCTTGGTATAATGTGACTGTAAATAATGACACAAGGTATTTTAGTGATTTCGATTATTATTCTTCAAGAGTAACATCGGGAATAGATTTTAGAGCAAAGAATTACGATGCAATTGAAAATTTAGAGAAAAACTCTATTGATTTTTATGCATCTGTTAAAAGTTTATATTTGCAAGATAGACAACAAAAAATTTTAAATACAAATAAAATAATTGAAACCCAAGATGATAGCGATTGGGAAGAAATTGAAACTCAATAAATAAAAAATTAAGAAATGAATTTAAAGAAAATTCTGATATTTTTTATTTTATTTTTTTTTAATAATACTTATTTGTATTCTATAGAACCAGATGTTTTTGTTCAATCTACTGTAAACCGAGCATCTCAAATTTTATCTGAAAACATTACAAAAAAAGAAAAAATAAATAAATTAAAATTTATTGCCAAAGAAACTGTTGATATAAGAGGTGTTGGATTTTATTCATTAGGATTGGCTAGAAAAAGTTTAAACGACGCTCAAAAAATAAAGTATTCAGAGTTATTTGAGTCTTACTTTTTAAAAAGTTTTTCTAGTAGATTGTCTGAATATACAAATCCAGAGATCAATGTAGTAGGTAAGGAGTTTTTAAACAAAAATTACACAATAGTTAATAGTATATTAATTGGTACATCTGAAAGACCTGAAGTAAAAATTGATTGGAGAATTTATACAAAAAATCCCGAAAATCCTTTAATAAGAGATTTAATTATTGAAGGTCTAAGTTTAGCTAGAACTCAAAAAGAAGAGTTTGCGTCAATTTTAAACTCAAATGATGGTGATATAGAAGCTCTTTTTAAAACTTTAGACGAATTTTCTAAAAACTAAATCTTTTAATAAAAATATATAAACGTAAAAATATAATATATAAATATAAAATGCTTTAAACAATATTATAAAATAAGAAAGTGTATATATCCGTAAAAAATATTATCAAAAATTACAATTTAAACATAAGGGGAATTATTCACATTGGAGCTTGCAAAGGTGAAGAAATATTTTCTTATTTTAGAAATGGAATAAAAAAAATTGTTCTCATAGAGGCTAACATTAAATTGATTAATAGACTTAAATTTAAGAGCTTTATCTATAATAATTTATTTAATATGGATATTAAAATAGAAAATTTTGCAGCCTCTGATAGAAGTGGAAATAAAATAAAACTCAATATTGCAAATAATACTCAATCAAGTTCGATTTTAAAACTAGGTAAACATTCTGACTTGTATCCAGAAATAAAATATATTAATGAGATGGAGGTTGAAACTAATACAATAAATCAAATTTTCCAAAATAAATATAATATTAAAGAATTTAATTTTATGAATTTAGATATACAAGGAGCTGAATTGTTAGCACTCAAAGGTTCTGGTAATATTTTGAGGTATATAGATGCTATATATACAGAGGTAAATTTGGATGAAATTTACTTAAATTGTGCAAGGATAGAAGATATTGATAAATATTTAGAAATTTTTGGATTTGAAAGAGTCTTACTTGCAACACCTGAAAGCGATCTATGGGGTGACGCTCTTTACGTAAAAAAAATTAAATATTAATTAAATAAATTTGGTGGGCCCGCCAGGACTCGAACCTGGGACCAATACATTATGAGTGTACTGCACCACCCCAATTTTCACAGGTAAACAATAACTAATTTAACTAAGTAATCGCAAGTACTCACTCTCGTACTCAAAATTGGAGGAATGATATGGCGTACTTTAGAAAAAGACTTGGTAAATGGCAGTGTGTAATTAGAATAAAAGGACATCCAACAACTACTAAAACTTTTATAGTAAAGAAGGATGCAGAAATTTGGGCTAAAAATATAGAGCTTAAATACTTTAGGGAAGAAATTGATATTTTAAAAATTAACTATCCCTTATTTAAAGATTGTTTAATTAGATATAGAGATGAAATTACTATCCATAAGAGATCTAAAGGTATGGAGAACAAATTAATTAAATATCTTCTAAAAGAACATTTTATTAATCTTAAACTAAACCTGATTAATAATAGTATTATTGCACAATATAGAGACAGAGCATTAAAAGGTTTGCATCCTTCATCAGTTAAAAGACGATTAGCAATAATTTCTCATCTATTTTCTATAGCTAGAAAAGAATGGGGTTTTAAGATAGAGAACCCAGTTTTGGATATTAGCAAACCAAAATTACCAGAACCAAGGGATAGAAGATTTACTGATAAAGAAATAAAACTTTTAATTTACGGAAATAAAACTTCAGAAAAACTTAAATCGATAATTCAGATTGCTCTAGAAACGGGTATGAGGCAAGGTGAAATACTAAGAATTAAAAGGGAAAATATAATTGATAAAAGTTTGTTTATTCCAGTTACAAAAACAAAGCCTAGAAGGATACCTTTAACAGCAAAAGCTTTAGAAATTCTTAATAATGTAGTTTTGCCATTTGAATTATCTGGTATGGCGGTAAGTAAACAATTCAATAAACTTTGCAAATTTTATAATATTAAAGATGCAAGATTTCACGATCTTAGAAGACAGGCCCTGACAAACTTCATGAAAGATAAGAAACTGACTGTGGCTGAAACAATGTATATTTCAGGTCATTCTGATCCAAGAATGCTTTTAAGTGTATACAATAATCTCAAATGTGAGGATATTTCTGACAAAATAAATAGCAACTAACTTTTTGGTTGATATCTAAGAAGATTATTTAGATTAAACTTAATTTAATGATATTAAATATAGAGTGATTCAATGACAAAAAAACTTAATTTTATATCCTTATTTTCAGGTGGAGGTGGTTTTCAAATTGGTTTTGAAAATGCTGGATATAACTGTTTGCTTTCATCAGATATAGATGCTGATGCTGAAAAGACTCATCATAAAAACTACCCTAATATACCCTTTATTAAAAAGGATATACGACAACTTGATTATAAAGAAATTCTAAAAGCTACAAAAAATATTAAACCTGATCTGATTATTGGTGGCCCACCATGCCAAGGTTTCTCAGCAATGGGAGATAAAATATCTTCTGACCCAAGAAATGAACTTTTTAATTCATATATAAAATTAGTTAGAGATTTAAGTCCAGAATTTTTCCTATTTGAAAATGTAAAAGGTTTTAAAACAATGTATGAAGGGAGGTTTTTTGAAAAAACTGTAAATGGTTTTGCTTCTTGTGGCTATAATATTCATTTTAAAATACTAAAATCCTCTGAATTTGGTGTGCCTCAGATAAGAGAAAGAGTTTTTATTTTTGGAACAAAGTCAGACAAAAACTTTCAATTTCCAAAAAGTTCGATTGGTGGTGTTAGCAAACTGAAAAGTTTTAAAAATGTTGGGGAAGCGATAAATGATTTGTCTAAAAAAGATACTTCTTTTCAAAATCATATTATCTTAAATCATTCTGAAACTGTAGTTTCTAGATATAAACTTATACCAGAGGGAGGTAAACTACCCTCTCCTGAAAAACTTCCTAAAGAAATTAGACGGTCTAATTTTGGAAGTACTTATGAAAGATTAGATAGAAAAAAAGTTTCAAAAACTTTGGTTCCAGGTAATAATGCATTTCCAATTCATCCTACTCTCAATAGAAGCTTAACGCCAAGGGAAGCGGCTAGAATTCAAACTTTTCCCGATAATCATATTTTTGAAGGTACTAGAAGAAAACAATGTATATTAGTAGGAAATGCAGTTCCTCCGTTGTTAGCAAGTAAAATTGCTAATGAAATAACAAAACATTCTAAAGATTTACATAAGGAAAGCTCGAATCTAATTCTAGAAAAAAATAACAGTCTTAATGTAATTAACTTTGCAAAAGCGAAAAGTAAAAAAACAAATTTTAATTTTGTAGATTTTTTCTCAGGTGCTGGTGGTATTTCTATCGGACTAAAAAATGCTGGAATGAATTGTGTTTTAGCAAGTGATTTTGATAAAAATGTTAGGCTTACTCACTTAAAAAATTTTCCAAATATAAATTTTGTTCATGGTGATGTAAGAAATAAAAATATTAAAAATGAAATATTTAATCAATTAGGTGGGAAAAAAATTGATTTAGTTGTTGGGGGGCCTCCATGCCAAGGTTTTTCAATATTTGGTAAAAGGAGATTTAAAAATACTAAAAAATATAACCCATTAGATGATGATAGAAATGACTTAGTTAAAACTTATTTTGAATATATCGAAAAAATTAAGCCTCAATGGATAATTATGGAAAATGTTAATGGAATTTTAAATTTAGGTGGTGGTATCTATATTGATTTCATAAAGAAAAAATTAAAAAAATTAAATTATAAAAACTTTGATTACAGAATAGTAAATACTGCTGATTATGGTGTGCCTCAAAAAAGAAAAAGATTTATCTTAATTGCAAATAATACAGGTCACATCATACCATGGCCAAAACCAAAATACTTTTTAGAACCAAAGGAATGGCAATTACCTTATAGGACTGTGGGTGAGGCTATTTCTGATCTTGCAAACAAAGCTAGCCAAAAACATTTTTCAAATCATGAGCCAATGAAACACTCAGAGGATATAACAGAAAGGTATTCTTTCGTAGAAGAAGGAAAAAAAATGGAAGTAGATAAACTTCCTAAAAAACTTCAATACGCAAAATACACTGGCAAAAAAATTAAAAACTTTAGCCATGTTTATAGAAGATTGCATAGAAATGAACCTTCTATAACATTAGTACCAGGGCATAATGCATTTCCAATTCACCCTTGGTTAAATAGACTCATTACTGCGAGAGAAGCGGCTAGACTTCAAACATTTCCTGATGAAATTGAATTTGTTGGATCATCAAAAGATCAATGTATTCAAGTAGGAAATGCTTTTCCTTGCTTAGTTGCTCAAAGAATTGGGGAAACAATTTTAAAAACTATATCCAATAATTGGAAACCTAACACAAAAAGTAAACTTGCTGATTATAGTATTTTAGACAAAAAATATTACGAACAAAAAAATCAAAACACTAATTAAGTTTTCTTTGATCAAATATTAGCTTCGAATTTACATCTCCATAATTTTTATAAAAATTTTCTACTAATTTTTCAATTCTACTAATATTAAAAATATAACCTTCATTTTGAAAAAAATACCTATTGGAGCTTGTTTTTTTAATTAAACCCATTCTACCCCAGAGCTGTTTTTCTGACTGAAGATATTTTCTTGAGCTAGAAGATTTTCTGTTAGGATTAGTTGCTACATGCCCTCTTTTTTTCATTTCCCCATATATGTTTTTTAAATACTCCTCTTCATTATCAAGTATGTCATCAGTATTATTTTCTAAGGTTATCTCTCTTATTTCCTCAATTAAGTTATGATGTCTTCCCTCAACTAATAGTATTTGTGCCATCTCATCGACTAATTTTTTTGGAGAGCTAATATTAGCTTCATATCTTTCCAAAAATCTATTTCCCAAAGGTGTTAGATTATAATTTTCATCCCATAAATTATTATGATTCATAAAATTAAAATGATTTTTTTTATAATCTCTATAATTATTATCTGTTACCTCTTTACTCCATCCATAATCTTTAAGTTCTTTTAATGCTTTATCTAGATTAATATTGCCTTCTTTAATTTCAGATCTCAAATCTCTTTTTCTTGATGAAAATGGTATCATTTTAGTTTTCATATCCTCAAAAAAAATATTTGAGTTCACGTCATCTAAAGTTTTTAAAGACTTTTCAGGAGCATAGTATTTAAAGAAAAATTCATCCCAAACATTTTCGCTCCTATCATCAGATGATTTCACATCTTGAGCAGATTTTGCAAGTTTATAGAATCCATCAACTGGTAAATCTCTCCAAAAAGCAAAATAAGGAAGACCAGATCCTTTGAAAGGAATTTTTGATATTTTCTCTACTTCATATAATGCTGGATCAATATCGACTACAAGTTTAAGATTTTCTAACTCTGCTCCATCATAAGTAAATAATGCTATCGGCAATTTTCCATAAATTAGCTTTTTAAATGTGTTTTTTAGATAATTTCCCATATCAAAATCTTCAACTTTGGAGGAGCAAACTAAAATTGATGCATGAGATTTATTTAAGTAAGCGATTGCCTGACCAACGCCTGTCATTATTCCTCTTTTTGACTCAGTATAGGGTTTAAATTCCAAAGCAATTTTTGTTTTTTTTCCCCAGTCTTGAAACAATGCATCAGGTGATGGAAACGTATTGGGGCTTGCAGATGCCTGTGTATTAGTTGATACAAAAGGATTCATCCACTGGTTTTGATTTCTCCATGAATATAAAATTCTATCAGAAACTATTTGTGCTGATCGATGATGATATACTGTCATGTTTAATTTTAAATATTTTTTATTAAATTTTTAACTTTTATTAATATTTTTTTATAATTAATGTTACTTTCAAATTTCTTTAAATCTTCATAGATATCTTCAAAAATTTGAAAATCATCCATTTTTAATGAGTTAATTAATTTAGTCATAAATTTTAAATCATCTTTAAATTTTGTTGGTAAAAGTTGATAATTTTTATTTGGATTAATTTTAACAGCAGCAAATGCAATATCTTTATCATTTTTAAATTTATTATCTAATTCCTCATAAACATGCCCGTAATCGTATTTTATTTTTTTTAAAACAAAGGATTTCTTTTTTAATAATTTTTTTTCAATTTCGTCTGGTAAAAATCCAGCTTTTTTTAAAACAAAATCTAGTATTTTTTTATCCTCTTTAGTTTTTTTTCCTAAATATTTTAATG
>CACNSD010000013.1 GCA_902623075.1 uncultured Pelagibacteraceae bacterium | reverse complement strand
ACCATCAATACCTGAGACTTTAATAGTTTGTCTCACTAAAACACCATCAAACCACCCACATCTTCTTTTTCTACTTGTGACAGTTCCAAATTCCTTTCCGCGTGTTCCTAAAAGTTCACCGATCTCGTCTGTTAACTCAGTAGGAAAAGGTCCCTCTCCAACTCTTGTTGTATAAGCTTTTGTAATGCCAAGAACATAATTTATCGAATTAGGACCACAACCAGTTCCTGTTGCCGCACTTGATGCAACAGTATTAGATGAAGTTACAAAAGGATAAGTTCCATGATCTACATCAAGTAAAATACCTTGTGCTCCTTCGAATAAAATTTTTTTTTTTTGTTTTTTAAATTGATCAATCTTTAGCCAGACTGGCTGAGTGAATTCTAATATTTTGGGTGCTATTTTAAGTAAATCAGATTTAAGCTGATCTTTTTCAAAAATCTTTTTTCCAAGGCCTTTTCTAATTGCATTATGATGAACTAATACAGAATCGAGTCTTTGATCTAAATTTTTTTCGGATCTTAGATCCATAACTCTTATAGATCTTCTTCCAACTTTATCTTCATATGCTGGTCCAATTCCACGTCTTGTAGTTCCTATTTTGCTTTTTCCTGCTGCATCCTCTCTAATCTCATCCATTTCCCTATGAAAAGGCAAAATTAAATTTGCTGACTCCGAAATAATAAAATTATTTACATTTACTTCTACGCCTTTAGATTTTATTTCTTCTATTTCCTCTAATAAAGCCCATGGATCTACGACAACTCCATTACCAATAATTGATATTTTACCTTTTCTAACTATTCCAGATGGCAATAGTCTCAATTTATATGTAACACCATCTATCACCAAAGTGTGGCCAGCATTATGACCTCCTTGGAATCTTATTACTACATCAGCCTGTTCAGATAACCAATCAACAATTTTTCCTTTACCTTCGTCACCCCATTGAGATCCAACAACGACTATATTTTTCATTATTTAAATTTTCTGTTTACTTTTAAGGAAGTGAGATGGTTAATTGGGCCATTACCTTTTCCATATTTAGGGTTTGATATTATTGCAGAATTTACATACTTAATTCCAAGCTCACAAGATTTCTTTACTGTTTTTCCACATGATAAAAAAGTTGTAACTGAGCTAGATAAAGTACAACCTGTACCATGAGTATTCTTTGTTTTATGACGCTCGCTTTTAAAAATCTTTAGATCTTTTGTGTTTATTAAAATATCCAACACATTTTTGTGTTTTAAATGCCCACCTTTTATAAGCACATTTTTAGCTCCTAAACCTATAAGTTTATTAGCGGCAAAAATCATATCCTCTTTAGTTATAATTTTTGTTTTAGTTAAAATCTCTGCCTCAGGAATATTGGGAGTAATAAGTGATACTTTTTTAATTAATTTTAGTTTTAAAAATTGAATAGCTTTTTTATCAATCAGTTTAGACCCTCCTTTAGCAACCATTACTGGGTCTAATACAATTTTTTTAACTTTAATTACATCCAAAGCTTTTAGTACTATTCTAATAACCTCTGAAGAATGTAGCATACCAATTTTTATTGCATCAGGTCTTATATCTTTACAACTATAAACAATTTGATTAAAAATTTCTTTTGGATTAATCCCAACAATTGATTTTACACCTGTGGTATTTTGTGATGTAACTGCTGTTATTGCTGTCATTGCATAAGAACCGAGAGCAGTGATAGTTTTTATATCAGCTTGGATACCTGCTCCACCAGATGAGTCAGATCCTGCAATAATTAAAATTTTAGAATTAGGTTTCAATTTATTTAATTTTTTTCGTAATCATATTCACGCATTTATATAAAAGAGCTTTGTTTTCACTTTCTCCCATTACTCTTATTTTAGATTCTGTTCCAGATTTTCTTACTAAAATTCTCCCTTTACCTTTAATTAATTTATCTGCATTTTTTATAATTTTTATTATCTCTGGTTTATTAATAATATTTTTATCTTTTACTTCAATATTTTCTAAAAGCTGAGGTGTTTTCTTAAATTGTTCAAAAAATTCACTTGCTTTTTTTCCCTTTCTTAAAGCAAAAAGAGATTCTAAAGCTACTAACAAACCATCTCCTGTAGTAGCAAATTTACCTAAAATAATATGTCCTGATTGTTCACCACCTAAATTAAAATTATATTTTTGCATTTTTTCTTTAACATATCTATCTCCAACATTTGCCCTTAAAAATTTTATTCCTATTGATTTAAAATATTTTTCTAAACCGTAATTTGACATTAATGTTCCAACAACTCCTCCTTTTAACATTTTTTTATTTTTCCATCTTGTTGCTAAAGCGGCTATTATTTGATCTCCATCTATTATATTGCTTTTCTCATCACACATAATAATTCTGTCAGCATCTCCGTCTAAAGATATTCCGATGTGAGCTTTATATTTTTTTACAGCAGACTTAATATTTCTTGGAAAAGTTGATCCACATTTTTTATTAATATTTAAACCATTTGGTTTAATACCTATTGATATCACTTTAGCTCCTAATGATTTCAATAATTCAGGACCTGCCTTATAACCAGCACCGTTTGCACAGTCGATTACTATTCTTAGTCCTCTTAAATTAAACTCTTTTGTGAAATTTTTTTTCAATATTTTAATGTAATTTTTGGTGCCTGTTTCTAATCTTTTAACTCTTCCTAATTTTTCAGAATCCGAAAGATTTTTTGAGATTTTCTTATCTATAAGACTCTCAATTTTTTTTTCTATTTTATCTGATAATTTCATTCCATCAGGACCAAACAATTTTAAACCGTTGTCAAAATGTGGATTATGAGAGGCGGTAATCATTATACCCATGTTAGCCTTCATCTCTTTTGTTAACATAGCTAACCCATTAGTTGGCAAGGGTCCTAGGGTATAAACATGCATACCAGCTGAAGCCAAACCTGAGACAAGAGCTGGTTCAAGTGTATATCCAGACAATCTCGTATCTTTTGCAATTATAGCTGTTTGTTTTCTTTTTTTTTGAGATTTAAAGTATGTTCCACTAGCAAGACCAAATTTAAAGAACATATCTCCGTTTATATATTTGCTATTAACTGCTCCTCTTATTCCATCTGTTCCAAAATATTTTTTTGCCATTAATTTTTGATTATCTGATTAAAAACTTTAATACCTTGCATAACTTCGTTAACATCATGAATTCTTAAAATCTGAATTCCTTGCATCATTAAATAAATTGAAGAAGCCATAGTTCCACCAATCCTTGTTTCGCTATCATTTTTTTTTGATATATCCTTAATAAATCTTTTTCTTGAATTCCCTACTAGTATAGGAAAACCTAATGAATGAAAAATAGAAACACCTCTTATAAGATTCATATTATGTTTCAAATTTTTTCCAAATCCAATTCCAGGATCTAAAATTATATTATTATGTTTAATACCTTTAGACCTTATTAACTTAATCTTTTCTTCAAAATAATCATATATATCTAATAATTCATTTTTATATATTGGATTCTTTTGCATATTTTCTGGTGTCCCAACTGAATGCTGTATTACAAATGGAATATTATACTTTTTTAAAACATTTATTGTTTTAGGATCATGGCTTAATCCCGAAACATCATTAATAAGTTTTACCCCCATTCTAATACTATTTTCCATAATTACAGATTTTCTTGTGTCTAAAGATATTGGTATTTTTTTTACAATTAATCTTAATGTCTTATTAATTCTATTCCATTCTCGATTTTCATTTACTTCCTTCGATCCTGGTCTTGTAGACTCTCCACCAACGTCTACTAACGAAGCACCAGTTTTATATAAATTAATAGCATGACTGACGCCTTTATTTTTTTTATTAAATTTTCCTCCATCGGAAAAGCTATCAGGAGTTAGATTTAAAACTCCCAATATATTTGGAATTTTTTTAAAATCTAAATTTGAAAAATTTGACTTTTTTGACCTAATTTTTTTTAAATCTAAATTTATTTTTGTTTTTAGTTTTTTTGGTAAATTATTAATCTTATTTATTGAAATTTTTTTAGTTGTTTTTCTTGTAATTATCTCAACATGGTCAAAAGATATTTCTTTAATCTGATGTAAAGGGATAGATTGTTTTTTATTTACTAAAATTTTTGATTGTTTACCGAAATAGAAATTACACGCTCTTGTGTAATATCTTGGCATTATTTATTAATGAACAATTTTTGGTTTCAAACCCATCGCGCCCAAAGCTGAGTCTTGATCATCTTTTGAATCTGGATTATCTAAAACTTTATCTTTAGGATACAAATTTTTATTAATTATATTCTCTATTTCTTCACCAGTTAAAGTCTCATAAGTTATTAGAGCTTTTGCAATTTTGTGTAGGTCATCTATTTTTTCTGTTAAAATTTCCTTAGCTTTATTATATCCTTCATCTACGAGCTTTCTTATTTCTTTATCAATTTTCTGAGCAACTTCCTCTGATACTGATTGAGTTTGAGTAACTGATCTTCCCAAAAATACTTCTTCTTGGTTCTCCCCATATTCAACTGGACCCATTTCTTCACTCATTCCATATTTTGTTACCATTGCTCTTGCTAACTGTGTAGCCTGGTTAATATCAGACCCATTTCCTCCACCTGCTCCTGTAGATATATTATCTTTTCCAAAAATTAATTCTTCAGCAACTCTTCCTCCAAAACAAACAGCTAGTCTAGCTTTAAGATATTTTATTGAGTAACCGTGTTTGTCTCTTTCAGGTAAGTTCATTACCATTCCAAGAGCTCTTCCTCTTGGTATAATAGTAGCTTTATGAATTGGATCATAACTTGGCATATTAAATGATACTAGAGCATGTCCACCTTCATGGTATGCAGTTAGTTTTTTCTCATCTTCTGTCATGACCATTGAACGTCTTTCAGCACCCATCATAACTTTATCTTTTGCTTCCTCAAATTCTAGCAATGTGACTATCCTCTTATTTTTTCTTGCTGCTAACAAAGCTGCTTCATTAACTATATTTGCAAGATCAGCTCCTGAAAATCCTGGCGTACCTCTTGCAATTGTTCTTAAATTAACATCTGGCGCCATTTTTATTTTTTTTACATGAACTTTTAAAATTTTTTCTCTTCCTATAATATCTGGATTTGAAACTACTACCTGTCTATCAAACCTTCCTGGTCTTAATAAAGCTGGATCTAGTACATCTGGTCTGTTTGTTGCAGCTATAATTATGACACCTTCATTTGTATCAAAACCATCCATTTCAACTAACAACTGGTTTAAGGTTTGTTCTCTCTCATCATTTCCACCCCCTAGACCTGCCCCTCTACTTCTTCCAACAGCATCTATCTCATCTATAAAAATAATACATGGAGAATTTTTTTTACCTTGTTCAAACATGTCTCTTACTCTAGATGCTCCTACTCCAACGAACATCTCAACAAAATCAGAACCTGAAATAGTGAAAAACGGAACTCCTGCTTCACCTGCAATCGCCCTTGCTAATAAAGTTTTACCAGTTCCTGGAGGTCCAACAAGTAAAGCTCCTCTTGGAATTTTACCACCCAACCTACTAAATTTTTTTGGATCTTTTAAGAACTCTACCATTTCTTCTACTTCTTCCTTAGCTTCCTCTACACCAGCAACATCATTAAAAGTTACCTTTCCTTTTAATTCATTCATCATTTTAGCTTTTGATTTTCCAAATCCCATTGCTCCACCTTTGCCACCTTGCATTTGTCTCATAAAGAAAATCCATACTGCAATAAGCAGTAACATAGGAAACCATGATAAAAGTACACCAAACAATGAAGGCATTTTTTCATCTAAAGGTGCTGCTGAAATACTCACACCTTTTTCTGATAATTTTTCTATAAGATTTGGATCATTAGGAGCATAGGTTGAAAAAGAATTTCCATTCGAATAAGTACCTTTGATGTTATTACCCTGAATCTCAACTTTTAAAACTTCACCGTCTTCAACTGAATTTAAAAAATCTGAAAATATTATTTGATTTCCGCCTCTAACATTAGACTGTGGGTTTTTAAACATGTTATATAGGCCAATAGTTAGAAAAACTATAATTCCCCACATTGCAAGATTTTTTAAATTCATGAGTTTAAAATAAGAATTATTATTAAATTAACAAGTGACAAAATATCAGTTATTTTACCAACTTTAACGCTCTTTTGATACTATTACTGAGTTATTTACCTTCTTGATTACACAGTTTCCTAAAGTAGCAATCAATGAGTTATTATGTTTAATTTGATAAAGCAATTTATCAATTTTTTTTCCTCTTACTGGATAGTATTTTTTACCAACACTTTTTAGCACTTCTGTGAGAGACCTAAAAGCTACTTCCTCTGGCTGAAGAAAAAAATTTTTATTCAAAATAACAAACTTATTAATATTTGAAATTGTTGAATTTTCTCTTAAATTTTTTTTTACAAAGTATTTAATTGATTCGTTAGCAAATCTTAAATTTTTAATCGTTAGATTAAATTTATCTTTATCCAACCCCTCTAATTCCAAGTTCTTTATAAAATTTCTAATTTTTACTCTTTTAAATTCATCATTTTTATTTGAGGGATCTTTAATATAATTTTTGAAAACTTTTTTTGTTATATAATTTAAATTTTCTTTAGAAAATTTTAATAAAGGTCTAATTAAATTAATATTTTGTAGATTAGTTTTTTGATCAAAAGATATCATACCATTTAAACCACTGCCTCTTAAAATTCTAATAAAAAAATTTTCTATTAAATCATCCTCATGGTGACCTAATAAAATATTTTTAATTTTTAATTTTTTTGCCTTTTTGATCAAAAGTTCATATCTTTTATCTCTTGCTATAGATTGAATGTTACTTTTTGGTTTTTTACCTTTCCAAGTTAAAATCTCAAGATTAACAGGTAATTTTTTTAAAAGTAATTTTGCAAATCTTGCCTCTTTTGTTGAATTATTTCGTAGTTTATGATCAACATGAAAATATTTAACATCAAGATTTTGTCTAATAGAATAAATTTTTGATAGAAAACTTAACGCAAGACTGTCTGGACCACCAGAAATAGCAACAACAAAATCCTCGTTTAGATTAAGATTTTTTTCAAATTTTTTATAAATTTGAAAAGTTTGTTTATCTTTTAATTTTTTTAATAAAAACTTATGAGTCTTGTTTGATACATTCAAATTTTTTGGACTCATATTTTGCTTTTTGTATTACAGACTGATTTGCATTAGGATATTGTAATTCTACACCATTTATCATTTTACATCCTTGGTCTTTTTCTCCAATTTGGACCATTGAAACTCCAAGTTTTAATAGATTAATTGGAGCTTTTTTACCTTTGGGATATTTTTGGTAACCCTCTAAATAAGCAGAAGCTGCATCAGTATATAATTGTCTAATTCTAAATGTTTCTGCATACCAATATTGTGCACTACCAGCTAACTCATGATCGGGGTTGGATATGACAAATTCTCTAAAAGCTCTTTCTGCAGTGCTATAATCTCCAACTTTTAAAAAACTCGTAGCAAATTCATATTGCCCCTCTTCAGTCAAATCTTGAGGAAGTATTTTTTCTTCAGATTGAAAAGTTTCGGTTACAATTGAAGCAGTAGTTTCTACAGACTGAATTTGTTGTGAAGTTTCATTTGTTTCTGTATCTTTATATGAAATTGTTCCTAAATCTTGGGGCTGAGAACTTCCAGGTAAAATTTTTGGTTTTTCTATTTTTGGCTTCAAACTTAATTGATTTTCTTGATTGCCTATATTTACAGAACTAATATTTGTTTCAATGTCTTGAAATCTTATTTGATTATCAGCTTGAATTTTTGATACACGTGTGGATAATTTATCTAATTTAAAATTTATCTCTTCAAATTTATTTGTAAGTTCTCTAAATTGGTCCTCAACTTCTGACAATTTTAATAAGTGTTTTGTTAAAACATCTTCAGAATTTTGGTCTAAATTTAAAACATCGTTATTGTTATTATTTGAATTAACCTCAATAGATCCTGAATAAACTGCTCTTTCAAGTGTTTTAAGATCATTTTTTATAATTTCTAATGTTTCATATATATTATGATTATCTGCTAAAGAAAAATTAATAAAAACTAAGTTTAAAATAAATATTAATTTTATAATTATTAATTTAATTATCTGCATCATTTAGAATAGATTTATGATTATAAAAATGGCAAAAAAAAGACCCTAAAATCTTTAATCGATTTAGGGTCTTTAATTTTAAATAATTAGTTTGCTTTAACAGTTACTGATCTTCTGTTTTTTGACCAAGCTAATGGGTTAGAACCAGAGTCAACTGGTCTTTCTTTACCGTAACTTAATACTGTTATTCTGTCTGAAGATATTCCATAAGTCATAAGATAATCTTTAGCTGCATTTGCTCTTCTCTCACCAAGCGCTAAATTATATTCTCTAGTTCCTCTTTCATCGGCATGACCTTCGAGCACTACATTTATCCCTGGATTTTTTCTCATCCAAGCTGCTTGGGCTCTTAGAGTTTCTCTAGATGCAGTTGTTAAAATAGATTCATTTGTTGCAAAGAAAACTCTGTCTGGAACACCATCTGCTAAATATTCTACTGTGTCTGTTCCTGTGTAAACATCACCTTGCATTTGTCCCTGAATATCTGTTGCTACTTCTTTTTTTGTTGCACATGCAGATAGCACTAGGCAAGCTGTTAATACTAAAAGTGTGTTTTTTAAAATTTTGCTCAATCTCATTAAATTGCTCCTTGCTGCTAATTTCAATTTCTTAACTTTTTCACAACTAAATAGAGGTTTCAAGTCTAAAAATCAAGAAATTTACAAAAATTAATCTCTTAATTGCTTAATAATGATGACCATGATGGGTCTGAAGCATCTGTTGGTGTCTTTATTTGACGCTCATTATAACCTGTTAAATCTATAGACCATAACTTTGCAGAAAAGCCCTCTCCTTTGGAGTTAGTTTTTGTTTCTCTATAAAATATTAATACTCTTCCATTTGGAGACCAAGATGGTGCTTCTTGATAATAATTTTCAGTTAACAATCTTTCACCACTACCATCAGTTCTCATTACCCCTATATAAAATTTACCTTTGTGTAATTTTGTAAATGCAATTAAATCTCCTCTTGGAGACCATACGGGTGTTCCATATAAACCGTTACCAAAAGAAATTCTTTTTACATTACTTCCGTCATTCTTCATAACATAAATTTGCTGATAACCACTTCTATCTGAATTAAATGTAATATATTTTCCATCAGGAGAATAAGATGGGGAAGTGTCAATTGATGGATGATTGGTAATTTTTTCAACAATTCTATTTTCTAAATCCATAGTATAAATATCTGACTTTCCGTCTTTAGCAAAACTCATAATTATTTTTTTTCCGTCAGGTGAAAAACGTGGTGCAAATGTCATTCCAGGAAAATCTCCAACTACCTCTTGTGTACCCGTTTCTATATCTAATAAATAAACCCTTGGCATATTTTTAAAGTATGACAGATAAGTTACCATTTGACTTGCTGGATTAAATCGTGGTGTTAAAACTAACTCATTTCCTAATGTCAAAAATTTATTATTAGCTCCGTCTTGATCCATGATTGCTAATTTTTTTATTCTTTGTGTTTTTGGACCCTCCTCCGAGACATAGATTATTCTTGTATCAAAATAACCTTTTTCTCCCGTCAGCCTTTCATAAACTTTATCAGAAATAATATGCCCTACTCTTCTCCAATTGTTTGGGACTGTGGTAAAAGCTAAAGCCATCATTTCTTTTGCAGCTAAAACGTCCCATAATCTAAACTCAACTCTTAACTTATCGTCGACATAATTTACTTTGCCGGTGATAAGTGCTTGAGCTTTAATTAAATTCCAATCTTCAAATCTTGGTTTTAAATTAGCAATATCAGGAGCTTGTAAAAAAGCCTTTTTATCAAGAGGGTTAAATAATCCCGATGTCTTCAAATTGTTCTCAACAATATTTGATATTGCTGAACCAATATTTTCTTTTTTAAGTATTTTTTCAAAACTTTTTCTAGACTCTTCATCGATTGAAAGGGGAGAAACTGCTAATGGGAGTGGATTTAAATTTCCCCGAGTTATATCAACCTCTATTAAAGCATTTGCATTGATAGGTATTAATATAAATAATAAAATTAAAAATTTTTTTGTCATTTAAATATACTATCCTTCTAGCATCTCTCTTGCATCAAAATTTAATTGTAATTCTTTCCATCTTTCATATCCAGTGGTTGGAACTCTTAATGGTTGACATAACTTTACAGCTCTTAAAGCACTTTCTGCCAATACCTTATAAAATCCTTGGCCTGGTTTATTCATTCTTGCATGATCTAAAATTTCTGTTTTTGATACTGTTCCATCAGGTTTTAATTTTAATTTTATTCTTACTAAAAGATTTTCATTATATGGTAATCCTAATGGAATACTCCAACACCCAAATATTTGTGCCTTAAGAGCATCCTCTTCGCTTAGTGTAAGACCTGTATTTTCTACATTTCTCTCTTTATCTTGAGTAATGTCGTTGTTTGTTTTTAAAATTTCTGCACTCTCTTCTTTTGATTTATCAATTAAAGCAGCAATATTATTTGGATCAAATAAATCTTTTTTTTCAAATTCCGATACCTGTTTAACTTCATCATCTACTTTTTCAGGATTTTGTTTTTTTTCCTCTTTTGTCTCAACCTTTTTTAGAGTTTTATCTGGAAGTGGAATTGCTTCAGGTGTTTCATTCTCTATTTTTTTATCATTTTGATCAGGAGACAGAACAGTTTTTGTTTTCGTTTTTTCTACTTTTTTGGGTGGGGCTTGTTCTGAAACAAGTTTTTTTTCTTTCTCTTTTACTTTCTCAATTATTTTTTTAGCTTTAGGCGCAAATGGAATATTAGTTTTTTCTGCTATTTGAATTAACTCAACTGATACAATTGGTGGAATATCAATGGGTTTCTTTGCTAAAAAAGGTAAGCTCATAGCTGTAACGAAAATTAACAAAGCATGTAAAACAGAAGAAATAATTAAACTTCTATTCACTTAATTACCTTTGTTTATAAGGTTCTGAAATCAATGCTACTTTAGTAAAACCAGATCCTGATAGTAATCCCATTATTTCTAAAACTCTTCCATAATTTATAGTTTTATCACCTCTAACATAAATTCTGGTATCAGTTCTATTTTTTGAAACCGCTAAAACCTTTGCAATAATATTATCGTATTCAACTTTTGCTTCTTGAATAAAAATTTCACCTTTTGCATTAATTGAAAGTGTTAAAGGTTCTGTCTCCTCTGGTAAAGAGTCTGCCGAACTTTCTGGTAAATCAACTTGAACGCCAACAGTTAACAATGGAGCTGTAACCATAAAAATTATTAACAATACAAGCATTACATCTACAAAAGGAGTAACATTTATTTCACTCATTGGTTCTTTAGAAGAACGATTTAATTTAAATGCCATTTAAATAATTGTTAAAAATCTTTTTGAAAAATTTTCTAATTTTTCTGAATATTTTTTAGCATCATTATTGAATTTGTTGTATGCCACTACTGCTGGTATTGCAGCCAATAGACCAAGTGCAGTTGCAAATAAAGCTTCAGCTATTCCCGGTGCAACTATCGCGAGACTTGTGTTTCTTGAAATAGCTATAGATTGAAAAGAATTCATAATTCCCCAAACAGTTCCAAACAATCCAATAAATGGTGCTGTTGAACCTACTGTTGCCAAAAAAGTAAAACCTTTTTCAATTTTTGTCATTTGTTTTTCAATTCCTGATTCTAGAGATGCACTCATTCTTTCACTAATGTTAGTTCTTGATTTTTTTTTAAGTAATCCCTCCATTGCATCTTGAAAAACAAGTGACATTGGATCCTCAAGTTTACTAGGTAAACTATTGTAAAAAGTTTCAGCAGATTTAGAATTCCAGAATTTTTCTTCAAATTCTTCTGAGGATTTAGTTATTTTTTTGAATAAACGAAATTTTTCAATAATTACAGCCCAAGAATATATTGAGCATAATATTAATATAATCATTACAGACTTAACAATTATGTCTGCTCTGTAAAATAAACTGAATAATGAAAAATCAGTATTTGTTCCTAATTCAACTGCTTTTGCTGCTATATCTGCTTCCATGCTTACTCATCACACGTAAATGTGTCATGATTTTGTCTATTAAATTAAATTGATTATTCTTCTTTTTGATAAGTTTCATAGAAAAAACTAGCTATTAGAATAGCATCTGCCTTGTTATTATCTTTCTTTTTTGACAATTGTGATGAAAAATATGGAAAAATTTCAATAGCTCTTGTTCTACTAGCATCTTTTTCTGAATTAATAAGGTTAAAATATTTTTTCCACTTAGCAGGCCTAACATAATAAACTGATAAATGCATTGCGCTGCATATTCCTTTTAAAATACCGAAAGATTGACCAAAATTAAACATGCTAGTAACACCCTGGCCAGGCATTGCAGAAACTTGTTCAATT
This sequence comes from uncultured Pelagibacteraceae bacterium, assembly GCA_902623075.1. Classification (GTDB taxonomy): domain Bacteria; phylum Pseudomonadota; class Alphaproteobacteria; order Pelagibacterales; family Pelagibacteraceae; genus Pelagibacter. The sequence continues at coordinate 18,566 of CACNSD010000013.1, read as the reverse complement.
ACAACCTTTATATTTTTTTTATCAAATTTATTTATCCGTTCACTAATTTCATTAAATATCTGAGCACCATTTACTTGTCGCTTATTTTTCTTGCCATCTGTCATGGTTGGCATTTCAATTACGTCTTTTATTATACCATCCTGAAAAAAACAGATTGAGCCTGAGATGCCTGGATCAATTCCAATAATCATCATTAAATACCACCTAAATTAATGTTTGAATAAACGTTCTGAACATCTTCATCTTCTTCAAGAGTTTCTAAAAAATTTACAACACCATCTTTATTATCTTTATTTACTTCAACACTATTTAACGGAACCCATTCAATTTCTGTAGAAATAAAATTCACAATAATTTTCTCGAGATTTTTTTTTACATTGTATATCTCGCTCATTTGACATTGGACCTCATGATAATCCTCATGAGATAAACATTCATCAGCTCCTGACTCAATCGCTAAATCTAAAACTTTTTCATCAGATATCTCTTTTTATCAATTTTAATTATACCCAATTGTTTAAAATTATGGGAGGCAGAACCTTGAGTTCCTAAGCTCCCTCCATTTTTTTGAAAAATAGTTCTAATATTTGATGCAGTCCTATTTTTGTTGTCTGTTAAAGTTTCGACAATTACAGCAATTTTTTCTGGTCCAAATCCCTCGTATCTTAAATTTTCGAAATTTGCTCCTGTAGTTGCAGAAGATTTATCTATTGCTCTTTCAATATTATCTTTAGGCATATTTGCAGATCTAGCGGCCTGTACTGCAGATCTTAGTCTAGGGTTCATTGCTGGATCTTTGTCACCAAGTTTTGCAGCAACAGTAATCTCTTTAGATAATTTTGAAAATATCTTTGATCTTTGCTTATCAGCCTTACCTTTTTTATGTTTTATTCCTGCCCAATGTGAATGTCCTGCCATGATCTTTAAATATTTTTTAGTTGATCTCCGAATACATAGCTTTTGATGTCTATTGCTAAACCTGTTTTTATATCACAATCTACTATAACACCACATAAAGTAGCATCTCCGGTAGCGGGAAAGTGTTTCACTGAATTCGTTTTTAAAAATCTATTTAAAGAATTTTCTTTATTCATTCCAATCACTGAATCATAATCCCCACACATACCTGCATCGGTTTGATATCCAGTACCATTATTTAGTATTCTAGCATCATTTGTTGGAACATGAGTGTGTGTTCCTACCACTAAAGTTGCCTTTCCATCAAATAAATGTCCTATAGCATTTTTCTCACTAGTAATTTCACCATGAAAATCAACTACAAGTAAATCAAAATCCTTTTTCATTTCATTTTCTTTTAAAAATTTTTGAGAAGCTTCAAAAACATCTTCACATTTTTTCATAAAAACATTACCCATCAAATTAAGAACTCCAATTTTAATATCATTCTTTGTTTTATAAATCTGAAAACCTTTACCTGGTGCAGGTTCAAATAAATTTTTAGGTCTTAATAATCGTTCTTCTTTGTCAATAAATTCCATTATTTCTTTTTGATCCCAAACATGATTGCCGGTTGTGATAACATCAACTCCACAATTAAAAAAATCCTTACATATTTCTTTGGTTAACCCCACACCTTGAGCTGCAGCATTTTCACCGTTTACTATTACAAAATCGATTTTCTTTTTATCAATTTCACTTAATAAAGTGCTTGTTAATTTAGAACATCCGGAAATTCCAACAACATCTCCTAAAAATAAAATTCTCATTGTATAATTTTTTTCTCGGTTATTATTAAATCAAGTTTCTTATCATACTTATTGATAGGTATTTTTTTTATTTCCTGGTACGAAAAACCTAATCCAATTTTAAAAATTTTTTTAATTTTAGATATTTTTTCTAAATAACGATCATAAAATCCTCCACCATAGCCTAATCTGTTCAAATCATCATCATAAGCTACTAAAGGAACAAATATTATATCTGGGTAAATTTTCTTTCCTAAAGTTGGCTCAGCAATGCCATACTTATTAATTTTTAAAGGATCTTTGTTTGTCCATTCAAAAAAATCCATTTGGTTATTTTCTCTAATTATTGGTAAGGAAATATTTGCCTTTTTGTTTCTTAAAAAATAAAGCATATCCAAGTCATCAATCTCATGGTTGCAAGGGTAATACCCTCCTACATTTTTGAAATTAATTTTATTTTTTTTTAAAAATCGATAAATTCTGTCAGGATTTAGATTAAGTTTTTTATTCGAATTTTTTTTTCTAAGATTTAAAATTTTACTTCTTAGCTTAGATTTACTCACAGACCTACTTTGAAATGTTTTCTAATTTTGCTTTTTTTACAAAATTTGATATTTGATCAGCAGCTTCATCAATTAAATTTTCGTATTTTTTTTGATTATCGTCAATTTCTTGTTTTAAATTTTCATGATCAAGATTTAGTTTTTCAATTTCAGATTCTTTTGTGTCCCTATAATCGTAAATTAGAGATTTTAGTTCTTTAAATTTTTTTGATAGATCATTTAATTCTTCTTTTTTTTGATCTACTTTTTTCTTAGTTTCGTAATATTCATCCATTATTTTTACAGCAGTAATTAATAATAATTTATTTTCACCTAGATTTCCCAAATCATTTTTTAAATTATTAAACTTTTTATTAATCTGAATTAACAATTCTTCTAAGTGCTCCTCTTGTCCATCTTCACAAGCGAGCAAAAACTCTTTATTGTTAAATTTTATACTTACATTTGCCATTTATCTATTTCATCCAATAGTGTGTCAGTTTCTTGATTAAGTTCATCAATTTTTTCAGAAAATTCAATTTGTTTTCTTTCTTCCAACTTTTCTTTGTTTTTTAAATCCTCAAGTTTTTTTGATAGATTTTCATGTTCCTCGAGTAACGTTTTATATTTTTCTTCAACCTGTGTTTTTTCAATTTCTAATTGATTTTGTTTTGTGCTTAAAATTTCGATATTTTTTGTAATTCAGGATTTGTTAGATCTAAATTTTTTAATTCCTCTAATGCAATATTTAATTTTTTTTCTTTTTCGTTTATAGAATTCATATATATATGTTTATATTATTAAATAGATTCTTCTTAGTCTAGTCAGGATAATTTTGAGCAAACTACACATTGATTTAGCTAATTGCATCAGATTTTTATCAATTGATGCTGTTCAAAAAGCAAACTCAGGTCACCCAGGAATGCCAATGGGTATGGCAGATGTCGCAACAGTTTTATTCAAAAATTTTTTAAGATTTAATCCAAAGAATCCAGATTGGTTAAATAGAGATAGATTTGTTTTGTCTGCTGGTCATGGTTCTATGCTTCTATATTCTTTGCTTTACCTAACTGGATATAAAAGCATATCTATTAATAATATTAAAAAATTTAGGCAGCTTAATTCTATTTGTGCTGGACATCCTGAATATCATCCAAAAACAGGTATTGAAACTACAACAGGTCCACTTGGACAAGGTATATCTAATGCAGTTGGTTTTGCAATAGCTGAAGAAATTTTAAAAAATAAATTAGGTAAAGATTTAATTAATCACAAAACTTATGTTTTAGCTGGAGATGGATGCTTAATGGAAGGAATAAGTCATGAAGCGATGAGTTTAGCAGGACATTTAAAACTTAAAAATTTAGTTATGCTATTTGATAACAATTCAATTTCAATTGATGGTCCAACAAATCTTGCAGTTTCAGATAATTTTAAAAAAAGATTTGAAGGATATGGTTGGGACTATATTTCTATTAACGGTCATAATGAAAAAGAAATTTTTAAAGCACTAAAAAAAATTCAAAAAGCAAAAAAACCTACTGTGATTTCTTGTAAAACTAAGATTGGATATGGTTCACCTAATAAATCAGGAAAAGCATCGTCCCATGGAAGTCCGTTGGGAGTAGATGAAATCAAGCTTGTAAGAAAAGCCTTAAACTGGAAAAGCAAACCTTTTGATATTCCAAATAAAATTTTAAAAGATTGGAGAAAAATTGGCCAAAGAGGTCAAATTTTAGAAAAAAAATGGAACAAAGTATTAAAAAGAAAAAAAATAAAATTTAATCAAACTTTAAAAAATAACTTTACTGCAGTGCTTAAGAAAGAAAAAGAGAATGCAATAAAGGAGCCCAAAAGTTTAGCTACAAGAAAATGTTCAGAAATGACATTGAATGCATTAACAAAACAAAAAAATAATTTAATTGGTGGCTCTGCTGATTTAGCGGGATCAAATAATACAAAAACTAAAAATCATAAAATAATTAAACCTGGAGATTTTACAGGTGACTACATTCACTACGGAGTGAGAGAACACGCAATGAGTGGGGTTATGAATGGTATCGCACTGCACAGTAATCTAATTCCTTATGGAGGTACTTTTTTAATATTTTCTGATTATTGCAAACCTTCGATCAGATTGTCTGCTTTAATGAAAAAAAGAGTCATTTATGTAATGACTCATGACTCTATTGGGCTCGGAGAAGATGGCCCTACCCATCAACCTATAGAACAGCTTTCTGGCTTACGCGCTATACCTAACCTAAATGTATTTAGGCCTGCAGACAGAATTGAAACTATAGAGTGTTGGGAACATGCATTAAAAAGCTCAAAAACACCTAGTGTGCTATCTTTAACGAGACAAAATTTAAATCCAGTAAGAAAGACATACTCAAATAAAAACTTATGCTCATTAGGTGCTTATGAGGTTTTAAGAACAAATAAAAAAATTAATCTAACAATATTAGCAAGTGGATCTGAAGTTAATCTAGCGTTAGAAGTTAGCCATAAATTAGCCAAAGATAAAATATATACTAAAGTGATATCAGTGCCTTGTATGGAACTTTTTGAATTACAATCAAGATCTTATAAAAATAAAATTTTAGAAGAAACAAAATTTAAAATATCTATTGAAGCTGGATCAAGTGATTGTTGGAAAAAATATGTGGGTGATAATGGTATTGCTTTTGGAATTGATGAATTCGGAAAAAGTGCACCCTATAAAGATATTTATAAGTATTTTGGACTAGAGAGTAAAAACATTAAAAATATCACTAAAAAATTATTAAATAAATAAAATGACTATTAAAATTGGAATTAATGGAATGGGACGGATTGGTCGTATGGTTGTAAGATCAATTGTAGAAAGTAAAAATAACAATTTAAAAATTAATCATATAAACAACAGGTCAAATTCGGAAACTACTTCTAAATTAATCAAATATGACTCTATACATGGAAAATTAAATACTGATTTAGATTATGATCCAAATCATTTAATAATTAATAAAAATAAAATTACATTTTCTCAAGAAACAAAAATTGAAGACATAAATTGGAAAAAACATGATGTTGATTATGTTTTCGAATGTACTGGAAAATTTAATTCAAAAGAAAAACTTATTGCTCATATAGAAAATGGTGCAAAAAAAGTGATCGTTTCTGCTCCATGTAAAAATGCTGATAAAACTATAGTATTTGGTGTTAATGAAAATATAATTACTAAAGAAGATAAAATCATATCTGCAGCATCGTGCACCACCAATTGTCTAGCGCCAGTAACCAGTGTTCTTGACGAAAATTTTGAAATTGAAAAAGGTTTTATGACTACAATTCATGCTTTTACTAGCGATCAGAGAATTTTAGATAATTCACACAAAGACCCAAGAAGAGCAAGATCAGCGAGTCAATCAATAGTTCCCACCTCAACAGGAGCTTCGAAAGCAATAGGAGAAATAATACCAAACCTCAAAGGAAAACTAGAAGGTGTTGCGATGAGGGTGCCCACTCCTAATGTTTCTCTTATTGAATTAGTTTTTTCTACAAAAAAAGATATTAATATAAAAAAAATTAATGATGCCTTTGAACAAGCATCAAAAAATAAATTAAAAAACATCTTAGAAGTTACTCATGAAAAATTAGTATCTATAGATTTTAATCATCATCCTGCTTCCGCAATAGTAGATGCTTCTTTAACAAATGTAGTTGGAAGTAACATGGGTAAAATATCAGCCTGGTACGATAATGAATGGGGCTTTTCTAATAGAATGTGTGATATCGCTGAAACTTTGCATAAAATCTCTTAATGAGAAGTATTATAAACGAAAAAAATCTTAACAATAAAAAAATATTATTAAGACTAGATTTAAATGTCCCTTTAGAAAGAGACAAGATAACAGATACAACAAGAATCGATAAAATTCTTCCTACCTTAAATTTTTTGATTAAAGAAAAAGCTAAAATTATAATTTTATCTCATGTTGGAAGACCAAAAGGTAAAATTGTTGAAGAGCTCTCTTTAAAACCAATTTGTGAAGAATTGCAAAAAAAATTAAAAAAAAAAGTAAAACTAATTAGTGAAAATATTAAAGAAATAAAAAGTAAAAATTTCTTCAGTGACTATAATGATGATGTTTTTGTTTTAGAAAATATTAGATTTTATTCAGAAGAAGAACAAAATGACAGTAAGTTTGCTGAACTGATATCAAATCTTGGAGATATATATGTCAATGATGCTTTCTCTTGTTCGCATAGAGCTCATGCCTCAATTTATGAAATTCCAAAATTCTTACCCTCTTTTTCTGGGTTACAGCTAGACTTAGAAGTGAATGCGCTTAATAAAATAACTTCTGAAATTACCAGACCAATTACTTGTATTATTGGGGGATCTAAAATTTCAACTAAGATTAATGTTATTAAAAATTTAATTCCTAAATTTGACAATATTATAATTGTTGGGGGTATGGCTAATAATTTTATAGAATATTTTGGAAATAGTGTTGGAAAATCTATTAAAGAAAAAAATTGTAATAAAATAGTTGAAGAAATCATCTCTCTTTCGGAAAAAGAAAAATGTAAAATAATCTGTCCAGAAGATGTGATTGTATCTAAAGGTTTAAATGGATCTCCTCAAAATAAAGAGTTGAACGAAGTATTGTCTGATGAAATGATATTAGATATTGGTTTAAAAACTATTCATAAAATAACAAAAATTATTGATAACAGTAAAACTGTTCTTTGGAATGGACCCGCAGGATATTTTGAAAATCCAAATTTCGCTTATGGAAGTATTCAAATAGCAAAAAAAATAATTGAAAATAATAAAGCAAACAAAATTTTTTCAGTAGCTGGTGGTGGAGACACAGTTTCTTTAATAAATAATTTAAAAGCTGTTAATGAGTTTAATTTTGTTTCAACTGCAGGTGGAGCTTTTTTAGAATATCTTGAAGGTAAAAACCTTCCTGGTATAACCGCTTTAAATTAAAATGTCTGAATTAAATAAAATTGCACTTAAAATAATTTCCAACGGTAAAGGTATACTTGCGGCTGATGAAAGCAATGGAACTATGACAAAAAGACTTGAAGCAGTAAATGTCAAATCAACACCAGAAAACAGGCTTTCCTTCAGAGAAATTCTTTTTTCATCAGATGGAATGAAGGATTTCATAGGTGGTGTTATTCTATACGATGAAACCATAAATCAAATTTCGAGCACAGGAAAATCAATACCAGATTTAATATCTAATTCAGGTGCGGTTCCTGGAATTAAAGTTGATACTGGTGCAAAAGATTTAGCAAATTCCCCTAAAGAAAAAATTACAGAAGGATTAGATGGCCTTAGAGATAGATTGAAAAAATATTATGCTCTTGGAGCAAGATTTACAAAATGGAGAGGCGTCTATTCTATAAGTGATAAATATCCAAGCAAACTTGCAATTAGTAGTAATGCTAATGCACTTGCAAGGTACTCTGCACTAGTTCAAGAAAGTGGAATGGTTCCAATTGTAGAACCTGAAGTATTGATGGATGGAAACCACTCTGCAGAAGTTTGTTTAAACAAAACATCAGAGGTAATAAAAAAATGTTTTGAGGAACTAATTTTACACAAAGTTGATCTCTCAGGAATAATATTAAAACCTAATATGATATTGGCAGGAAACCAATCAAAAGATAAAATTTCAAACGAAGAGGTTTCTGTAAAAACCCTGGATTGTCTTAAAAATTCAGTACCAAATGAAGTTCCTGGAATAGCTTTTTTATCTGGAGGGCAATCAGAAATTGAGGCTACAGAAAATTTGAATTTAATTAATAAAAATAATAATACAAATTTTATAATGACCTACTCATATGGAAGAGCTCTTCAGCAAAGTGCTTTAAAAGTTTGGTCTAAGGATATTAAAAATGTAAAGTCAACTCAAGCTACTTTTAATCATAGAGCTAAAATGTGCTCCTTAGCTGCTCAAGGAAAATGGTCAAGCGATCTTGAAAATAAATAAAAAAAAATTTATTTATCTTATTTCTCCTAACAAAATACATAATTCATTCTATAACAATCTAAAGTTAGTTTTAAAAACTGGAAAAGTAAGTTTTTTTCAGCTCAGACTTAAAAGCTATTCTAATAATAAGAAAATGCTAATTGGAGAAAAAATTAAAAATATTTGTAAAAAAAATAAAGTAAAATTTATAATCAATGATGACCCTTTGCTTGCTTTAAAATTAGATGCAGATGGTTGCCATCTAGGTCAAAAAGATATGAATATTAAGATAGCAAAAAAAATACTCGGTAAAAAAATTATAGGAATTACTTGTCATAATTCTATAAATTTAGCAAAAAAAGCAATTAAAGCTAAAGCGGATTACATTGCTTTTGGTGCTTTTAATCAATCTAAAACTAAAAAAACTAAGCATGTAGCATCTGTAAATATTTTAAATAAAGTTAAAAAGTTTACAAAAACTCCAATAGTAGCTATTGGTGGAATTAATTCATTTAATTATAAAAATCTATTATTGAATAATGCCAATTTTTTAGCTATTTCAAGCTACATTTGGAAAAATAAAAAATATAAACCCTTAAAAGCTATAGAAAAATTAAAATGAAAATAAATGCTGGAGAAATTAGAGTTGGAATGCTTTTAGAATATAAAAATGACTTATGGCAGGTTTTGAAAACTCAGCATGTAAAACCTGGAAAAGGTGGTGCATTTGCTCAAGTTGAAATGAAAAGCTTAAACAAAAATACAAAATTAAATGAAAGATTTAGATCAAGTGAAACTGTAGAAAAAGCATCATTGGAGGAAACGACTTTCAATTATCTTTATAGTGATGAGTCAAATTATTTTTTTATGGATCCAAAAACATTTGAACAAATAGAAATTAAAAAAGAAACTGTGGGTGATAAGGGTAAACTGTTAACAGAAAACCTACAAGTTTCCGTAAGTTTTTATAATGAAAACCCACTATCAATTGAATTACCTAACCAGGTACAATGTAAAATTGAAACTACTGATGCAGCCCTTAAAGGTCAAACTGTATCATCATCTTACAAACCAGCAACTCTAGATAATGGTTTAAATATTCAGGTTCCTCCGTTTATTGAAGCAGGTGATGAAATCGTAGTTGACACTAGAAATCTAGAATACATAAAAAAAATCTAAAATGATCTCTATATCTTCAAATTTAAATATTATGATCAAAGCAGCTGAAAAAGCCTCAAAGTCTGTAATAAGAGATTTCGGAGAAGTTGAGAAACTACAAGTATCTAAAAAAGGACCTCGGGATTTTGTTACGAAAACGGATAAACATGTGGAAAAAGTCCTGATTGAAGAGCTTTCTAAAACAAAAAAAAATTATTCTTTTTTATCAGAAGAAGTTGGTTCAATTGAAAACAAAGATAAAGATAATATTTGGATTATCGATCCAATAGATGGTACAACAAATTTTCTACACGGTATTCCTCATTTTGCAATTTGTGTTGCTCTTGAATCTAAAAAAGAGATAATTAGTGGTTTAATTTATGATCCTATTAAAGATGAAATGTTTTATGCAGAAAAAAACAAAGGAGCATATCTAAATAATCAAAGATTAAGAGTATCAAACAAAAATTTAATAGATGAATGTTTATTTTCAAGTAATCATGAAGGAGTCAAATTCAGCAATTTAAATATGAGATACAGCGGATGTGCAGCTTTAGACTTGGCTTATGTGGCTTCAGGTAGATTAGATGGTTTTTTTCATAATAAGATTAATATTTGGGACGTGGCAGCAGGAGCCTTGTTGGTAGAGGAGGCAGGTGGGATAGTTAATGATTTAGATAAATTCGATCAGAATAATATAGATATTCGAGCATCAAGCGGTGCAATTAATGATAAAATGCTTGAAAATTTAAAGAACTTTTAATTGTGTTCTAAATTTCTTTTGCTATAAGTCTCGTTATGAAAAAAGACATACATCCAAACTACCACACTATTAAAGTTGAAATGACTGATGGTACTCAATTTGAAACTAAATCAACTTGGGGTGCTGAAGGAGATATATTAAAATTAGAGATAGATCCTAAATCTCACGCAGCCTGGACTGGTGGAAAGCAAAAGTTAATGGATAAAGGTAGAATAAGTAAATTTAATAAAAAATTCCAAAATTTTAAATCGGAAAAAAATAGCTAAATGTCAAACGCACCCTTAATGCCAATGGCAACTGCCGTATGGTTAGTAGAAAATACTACATTGACTTTCAAACAAATCGCAGATTTTTGTAAACTACATGAAGTTGAAATACAAGGAATTGCAGATGGCGAGGTCGCAAAGGGTATTAAAGCATATAATCCCATTATATCTGGTCAACTTTCAAGAGAGGAAATTGAACTATCGTCAAAAGACGAAAATAGACCATTAAATATTAAAAGTAATGATGTTGAAATTTCAAATAACGAAAAAAAAATAAAGAAATACATTCCTCTATCAAAAAGGCAAGATAAACCTGACTCTGCTCTATGGCTAATAAGACAACACAATATTTTAAAAGATTCTCAAATAGCTAAGTTAGTTGGCATTACAAAAAATTCTGTGACATCAATTAGAAATAAAAGTTATTGGAACTATAATAATTTAAATCCTAAAGATCCGGTTGCTTTAAATTTGTTCACTCAAAAGGATTTGGTTGAGGCTATTGAAAAAGCTGAAAGAAGAATAAAAAGAGAAAAAAAAGAAAAAGAAAAACAAAACAAGTCAACCCAGGCATCTATTTGATGAATAAAATAAATAGACATAAATTTATAAAAGTGTTATTTAAGCGCTTTTTTGGAGGTAGTTATTAAAATAGAAGTTAAAGATAATAATGTTGAACAAGCTTTGAGGGTTTTAAAGAGAAAACTTCAGAGAGATGGTTTCTTTAAGGTTATTAAATTAAAGAATACTTATGAAAAACCATCAGAAAAGAAAAAAAGAATTCTTCAAGAAAATATTAAAAGAGTAAAAAAATTAAATAAACTTAAAAATAGAATATAATTTACCGCGGGGTGGAGCAGTCTGGTAGCTCGTCAGGCTCATAACCTGAAGGTCGGCGGTTCAAATCCGTCCCCCGCAACCAATTCTCTGTTTGAAATAAATTAATTTATGATAATTATAATATATGAATAAAAACTTAAGAGTTCCATATGGTTTAAGTGTGCATGGCAAAGAAGAAATCAATGCTGTCACTAATGTTTTAAAGTCAAGTACTCAGATGGGAAAAAATGTTAGTAACTTTGAAAAAAAAATTTCAAAATTATTTGAAAAAAAATATGGGCTTATGGTTAACTCAGGTTCATCAGCTTTATTACTTGCAATGGAAACTTTAGATTTTCCAGAAGGTAGTGAGATAATTACTCCAGCATTAACTTTTTCAACAACAGTTGGCTATATTGTGAGAAATAAATGGATACCTGTTTTTGTTGATGTTGAAGAGGGTACATACTGTATAAATGAGAATAAAATAAAAAACCTTATAACAAAAAAAACAAGAGCTATCGTTGCACCTCATTTAATGGGTAACATAGTTAATTGGAAAAAAATTTCTCCATTTTTAAAAAAAAGGGGGATTATTATTGTCGAAGACTCTGCTGATACTCTTGGGGCTACTTATAAAAACCAATCTACAGGACGTCATGCCGATATCAGCATCACTAGTTTCTATGGTTCTCACATAATAAACTGTGCCGGGAATGGTGGTATGGTTTGTTTTAATGATAAGGCAAAATATATAAAGGCAAAACTACTTAGATCATGGGGTAGAAGCTCTTCTTTGTTTGATGAAAAATCTGAAAAAATAGAAAATAGATTTAATATTAAATTAGATGGAATTTTATATGATAAAAAATTTGTTTTTGAGAAAATAGGACATAATTTAGAGCCCTCTGAGTTAGGAGCAGCTTTTGGACTGGTCCAATTAAAAAAACTAAAACAAAATTTAAAAAAGAGGGAAAATAATTTTATTTCACACACAAAATTTTTAAAAAAATATGGTAAATATTTTATACTTCCTAAACAATTGCCAGGTTCAAGATCTGGTTGGCTTGCATATCCTTTAACTATTAAGGACTCATCTCCATTTTCAAGAACTCAAATGCAGATTTTTTTAGAAAAGAAAAATATACAAACTAGAGTAGTATTTACTGGAAATATTCTAAGACAACCAGGTTTTAAAAAGATAAAATGCAAGAGAGATAAAAATGGATATCCAGAGGCAGATAGAGTGATGAAAAATGGTATTTTATTAGCTTGTCATCATGGATTGACAAAAAAAATGATAAAACATATTCACAACTCTATTGATGAATTTATTAAAAAATATACCTAAAAAGATATTTTAAATTTTGATTTTTTGCTATCAACCAAAAATGCTTTTACAGTTTCTTTAGTTAAACTGTCAAAAGTTTTTCCAAAAGACTGAATTTTCTCAATAATTTTTGGGGGAACTGTAATTATATGACATCCAAGCTGTTTTGCTTGAATATAATTATACGGTTCTCTTACACTGGCCCATAATATTTCAACATTTTTAAATCTTTTTGAAATTTTAATACTTTTTTTAAATTCTGGTACTGGATCCTTTCCTGCATCTGCTGCTCTTCCTGCAAATATTGAAATTATTACCTTAGTTTTTTTATTTAAATTCTTAAGAATTTTCTCTGTTTGTTTTGCAGTATATACTGCTGTTATATTAAGTTTTATATTTTTTGAATTTAATTCTCGTATTACTTTACCCATAAATTTTCCTTTGGAATTTGTAACTGGAATTTTAACATAAACATTTTTTGCCCAATTGTTTATTTTTGTAGCTTGCATAATCATTTGAGAATATTCATCTGCAAATACCTCTAAAGAAACAGGTTTATTTTTACAAATTTTTAAAATTCTTTTAGAATATAATTCATAATCTTTAGCACCTGCTTTTCGCATTAAACTTGGATTAGTTGTAAAACCCTTGACTATTATTTTTTTGTTAAATTTTTGAATTGTTTCTATTTCTGCAATATCACAAAATATTTTTGTATTCAATTTGCTTCCTATAAATTTTTTGTTATATCTTCTGTCATTTTTTTTGCATCAGCAAATAACATTAGTGTGTTTTCTTTATAAAATAAATCATTGTCAATTCCCGCATACCCTGGTGACAAACTTCTTTTCACAAATAATACAGATTTACATTTCTCAACATCTAAAACAGGCATTCCATAAATTGGACTTTGAGGATCAGTCTTTGCAACTGGATTTGTAACATCATTTGCACCAATGACAAATGCTACATCAGCATTTGCAAAATCGTTATTTATTTCCTCTAACTCGAACACTTCATCATAGGGTACATTCGCTTCTGCTAATAATACGTTCATATGTCCAGGCATTCTACCTGCTACTGGATGTATTGCATATGATACTTTAATATCGTTCTTCTTTAAAGTATCTACCATCTCTCTTAACGCATGTTGAGCTTGAGCAACTGCCATACCATATCCTGGAACAATAATTACTGATGATGCATTTTTCATTAGAAACGCTGCATCATCTGCATTGCCACTTTTAACTGGTCGTTGTTCTTTACTAGCCTTACCTGCGGTCTCCTCTGATGCACCAAATCCTCCCAAAATTACATTAAAGAATGAACGATTCATGCCTTTACACATAATATAAGATAAAATTGCCCCTGATGATCCAACCAGTGCGCCTGTAATTATTAAAGCTGTATTTTCCAAAGTAAAACCAATACCAGCAGCTGCCCAACCTGAATAAGAATTAAGCATTGAAATTACTACTGGCATATCTGCCCCCCCTATTGGGATAATTAAAAGAAAACCAATTAAAAAGGAAAAAGCTAAAAGTATCCAAAATAAATTAGATGATTGAGTTGAGCATAATAAATAAATTATCACAACTATTGAAATTAATATAATTGCGTTCAGAGGATGCTGACCTTTAAATGTAATTGGCGATCCAGACATTAATCCTTGTAGTTTTAAAAATGCAATTACAGAGCCCGAGAATGTTATTGCTCCTACGGCAGCACCAATAGACATTTCAATTAAACTACCCAATTTTATACTTCCCGGTATACCTAAGTTAAATGCAGCAGGATTTAAAAAAGCCGATATTGCAACAAAGACAGCTGCAAGTCCTACTAAACTATGAAAACCAGCAACTAGCTCTGGCATAGCGGTCATGGGTATTCTATAAGCTATAAACGCACCAATTGATCCACCTACTAAAATAAATATTAAAACAAATATAAATCCCGTAGAAAAATTGCCTATAGACAAAAATGTTACTGTTATTGCAATAACCATTCCTAAAATACCAAATAAATTACCTTGTCTTGATGTTTCGGGTGAGGATAAACCTCTTAAAGCAAGTATAAATAACACACCTGAAATTAAGTAAAAAATTGCAGATAAGTTTGCGGAGATCATAGTTATTTATCCTTTTTCTTTTTTTTATACATTGCCAACATTCTTTGGGTTACGAGAAATCCTCCAAATATATTGATCGCTGCTAAAGCTATTGCTAAAAAACCAAAAATACTTGAGGTATTAAATATAGTTTCAGAATTTCCTGAAAGGCCTGCAATTATTGCCCCAACAATAATTACTGAGGAAATTGCATTTGTAACAGACATCAACGGGGTATGTAATGAAGGAGTAACACTCCATACTACATAGTATCCTACAAATATTGATAGGATAAATATACTAAGTCTAAATATTAAAGGATCTATTTCCATAATTTATTTGATTAGTGTTTTTTCTATAATTTCATCGTCTAGGTTAATATTTATATTTTTTTTTTCTTTGTCGAATAAATTATCAACAAAATTGAATACATTCTTTGCATATAAGTTTGAGGCAGATACTGGAAGCTTATTTAAAATATTACTCTCTCCCATTATTTTAACACCATTTTTTTCAATAATTTTATCTACCACCGTGAATGCAGTATTTCCACCTTGAATTGCTGCTAAGTCATATATTATAGATCCTGCTTGCATATTTTTAATCATATTGTCTTTTATAATTAAAGGAGCTTTTTTGCCTGGAATTAACGCTGTGCAAATTACGATATCTATTTTTTTTAAAGTTTCTGATAATAGTTCTTCTTGTTTTTTTTTAAAATCATCTGAGGTCTCTTTTGCATAACCACCCTCGGTTTCTAAATTTTCTGAGCCCTCCACAGTTAAAAATTTACCCCCCAAACTTTCAACTTGTTCTTTTGATGCCATTCTTACATCAGTAGCAAAAACAATAGCACCCATTCTTTTAGCTGTGGCAATTGCTTGTAACCCAGCTACACCAGCACCAACAACTAAAACTTTTGCAGCTGGGACAGTGCCTGCAGCTGTCATCATCATTGGAATAGCTTTTTCAAAATTTGCAAAGGACTCAATTACAGCTTTATAACCAGCAAGATTAGCTTGTGAAGACAATATATCCATTGATTGTGCTCTAGTAATTCTTGGAAGTAATTCTAATGAAAATAAGTTAATTTTTCTTTTAGCTAAGTTTTCAAGTTTTTCCTTATTAACGTAAGGATTTAAAACTCCGATAACTGTCTGGTGTTCTTTAATATTTAAAGTTTTATCATCTGCTAACATTCCAAGTTGAACTATTAGGTCAGATGTTTTTAATACCTCTATCTCATCTTTTGAAATATTAGCACCCATATCCTTATAGTACTCGTCTTTTATACCAAGATGTGAGCCATAGTTTTCAGATAAAATTAATTCGAACCCAAGAGAGATATATTTTTTAACTAACTCTGGAGTTATAGCTATTCTTTTTTCAATGTTTTGATTTTCTTGTATAGATCCTATCCTCATGTTGAAACCTTATAATAAGAATATAGCCATTAATACTAAAACACTTATAACAGCGACAGTTCCCCACAGAACAAATTTTGTGAAATTATTCCAAGTTTTTTTATGGTTTTCATTATCCATAAAAATTACTTCTGTCTTGCTTTAAACTTAGGATTTGTTTTATTTATAATATAAACTCTACCTCTTCTTCTAACTAATTTAGAATTTAGGTCTCTTTTTTTAATAGATTTTAAAGAACTTTTTATTTTCATAAATATTTAGCCTGGCAACGTCCTACTCTTCCATGTCTTAAGACAAAGTACCATCGGCGCAGAAAGACTTGACTTCCGAGTTCGGAATGGGATCGGGTATTACTCTTTCGCAATAATCACCAGGCAAGCTTATCTACTAAATATAACATTGAATGTAAAGATTATTTTATTAAAAAAATATAAAATATATCAAAGATTTTTTGAATTAATATTTCCTTGAAAATTTGTCATTATTTGGTCTTGATATCATTTGTGAATAAATCCAATCATACGTTAATTTTAACCCATCTCTTAAGCTTGTTTTTGAGTCCCAATTTATTTTTTCTCTTATAAGAGAATTATTACTAGATCTTCCTCTTACTCCTTTTGGTTTATCAAGTTGATAATTTTTTTCTAATTTTATTTCAGCTATATTTTCTATA
Source organism: uncultured Pelagibacteraceae bacterium (assembly GCA_902623075.1). Classification (GTDB taxonomy): domain Bacteria; phylum Pseudomonadota; class Alphaproteobacteria; order Pelagibacterales; family Pelagibacteraceae; genus Pelagibacter. Next base: position 1,806 of record CACNSD010000013.1, on the reverse strand, counting down.
ATTGATGACATCTGGTTGATCGAAACTTGCTCCTCGCTTCCAATATTTAAAACTTCTCTTTCATCAGACTCAAATAATTTTTTTGTTCCTTCAATACAATCTGTTATATATAAAAAGCTTCTAGTCTGTTCTCCATCACCCCAAATATCGATAAAATTTTTTTTATTAATTTTTGCAAATATTACTTTTCTGCAAAGAGCTGCTGGAGCTTTTTCTCTACCACCATCATAAGTTCCGAGGGGACCATAAACATTATGATACCTAGCAACCCTAGTTTCTAGACCAAAATCTTCATAAAAATGTCTACACATTCTCTCACTAAATAATTTTTCCCAGCCATATCCATCTTCAGGTTGCGCGGGATAAGCATCACTTTCTTTTAACCCGTCTATAAAGGTTTTTTCTTGTTTAGAGGCGTTATAAACACATGCGCTAGATGAAAAGAAATATTTTTTAATTTTTTTTTCAACACAAGCTCTAAGTAAATTTGTATTAATCAAAACAGATAGCATGCAGTCTGCTTTATTATTTTCTATAAAGCCCATTCCACCCATATTGCATGCCATATTATACACATAGTCAATACCATCAGATACTTTTAAACAATTATTATAATCTTTTAAATCTAAAGAAAAGTTTTTACTTTTTTCAAATATTTGAAACCAATATTCAAGGGGTTTGATATCAACTGCTACGACCTCATGTCCTTCATTTAGCAAATTTGCTACTAAATGACCTCCAATAAATCCGCCAGCTCCGCTTACTAGATATTTCATAAAAATATAATTTTTTTAATTATCATAGTTTATTATTAATTAAAACATTTTAAAAAAATTAAGAATAATTTTTTTCAACAACCTGTTACTAAAAATTAATTCTCTCTTTTTCAATAACTAAAGGCAAATTTTTTTGATATTGTAAAATAAATGTTATGTATTGACCAATTATTCCGAGTATACATATTTGAATTGATGATAGAAAAAACACGCCTATAACTATTGGTGCTACACCCAATTCAAAGGAGTCCCAAAACAAAAGTTTATAAACAAAAAACACAATTGCTATTAAAATTGAAAAAAAAGAGCATAAGAAACCCAAATTTATAAATAGTTTTGCTGGAAATACAGAATATTTTATAGCACTTGATATTGCTAGTCCAAGTAAAGAAAAAAAGTTATTTTTTGATTTTCCATATTTTCTTTGTCTCTGATTAAACTCTATAGTATCATACTCAATACCAAGTTCAGGTACCATTGCTCTCAAAAAAGGAAATGGATCTTGGTTTTTTCTTAATACTTCCACAACATCTCTATCATATAATCCTTCTCCAGTGACATTTGATTCTAAATTTAATTTCGAAATTTTTCTTAAAAAAATATAATACGCTTCTCTCAATTTTTTTAGAAAATACCCTTCATCAGAAGATGCTCTTTTTGTGAAAATTACTTTATATTTACTACGTTTCCACTTAGAAATTAATTCTGGTATTACTTCTAATGGAGTTTGAAAATCAGAAGTCATCATTATAACTGCATCTCCACTAGTTTGTAACATTCCATAAAATGGGGAACGTATTTGTCCATAATCACTCTCATTCAGTATTAATTTAATTTTTGAATTTTGCTCAGCAAGTTTCTTAATTATTTTAACAGTTCCATCTCTTGAGTCGTTATCAATAATTATATGCTCATAATTTAAATTTAAATTTTCAAATATTTTTTGAATTTCTAAAGAAAGTTTTTCAATATTTTGAGACTCATTTTTTGTTGGTGTTACAATTGAGATTATCATTTCTTTCATATATAA
>CACNSD010000012.1 GCA_902623075.1 uncultured Pelagibacteraceae bacterium | reverse complement strand
AATTTTTATTCAATATGGAATATTAACAACAATAATTAATTCAATAATTTTATCTATATTTGATACTAAAATTTTTTTTATTAGCTTTTTTAATACAATTTTTTATTTTTTAGGAGTTTTATATATCAGTAAAACAGTAAATAATTTTACTAATATAAAATTTTCATTTTTTTTTTAATTAGATCTTTTATAAATAATGAAACAGCACCCGATTTATTCTTTGTAAAGTTTTCTTTATACGGTAATAAAATCGATATTTTCATTTATTTTTTAAATAGTTTTGTTTAATTTTTTTTCTTTTAAAATAATTTTTTTTTAATTTATATTCGTTTGACATAGCTTCTGACCTACTTTTATATCTTTTTTTATAAATTAGGACCCATTTATTTCCTTTTGTAAATTTAGCTCCTTTTCCAGAATTATGTGATTTAAGCCTTTTGTTAATATTATTGGTGTAACCAACGTATGAAATATATTTTTTATTTACAATACTGATTAAAAGGTAAACATAGAAATACATGTTTGGCGGTCCCTAGGGGAATCGAACCCCTCTTTCGAGGATGAAAACCACGTGTCCTAACCGATAGACGAAGGGACCAGAAAGCTGCTTTTTATTGTAAAAAATGTCATTAATCAAGCTTATCATCAAATATTTTGTTTTAATTTAAAGACTTTTTTAAGTCCAGATTGTTTGTGTGTTACTAATGTTTCAGAAATAAATTCATCTTTATTAATAATTATTCCGGATACTAGATCACCAGATGTTATACCTGTAGCACAAAAGATAGAGTCTCCACTCACAATTTCATTTATTTCATATTTTTTTGATAAATCTTTTATACCCATATCATTTGCTCTTTTTTTATCATCTTCAGTTTTAAATAAAAATCTACCTTGAAAATGACAACCATAAGCATCTAAAGCTGTTGCAGCTAATACACCTTCAGGACCACCACCAATTCCTAAAAATATATCAACACCATATTTTTCATCGGTCACTAATATAGCTCCCGATACATCTCCATCAGTTATTAATTTAGTGTTAACCTTTAAGTCATTTAATTCTTTAATAATTTTTTTATGTCTTGGTCTATCTAAAATGCATGCAGTAATATTCTCTGGTTTTTTATTTAGGTATTCACTCAAGTTGTATATATTTTTTTTTACCGAATAATCCAAATCAACAACATTTTTCACATTGGCTTTGGAAGAAATTTTTTCCATATAGGTTTCAGGTGCTTTAAATAAGTTATTTTTTTCTGTAATTGCAATAACTGATAAAGCGCCTGGAAGATTATTTGCTGCAAAATTGGTGCCTTCTAATGGATCTACAGCTATGTCAAATTCTGGACCAATATTTGTTCCTAATTTTTCTCCAATATACAACATTGGTGCTGCATCTAATTCACCTTCACCTATTACTATCCGTCCATTAATATCTAGATTATTCAAATTATACCTCATTGAGTCTACAGCTGCTTTATCTGCTGCAATTTTATCTTTTTTTCCAACCAGATATGAGGATGCTAAAGCTGCTTTAGTTGTTATATTTACAAATGAGTCTATATATTTTTTATTAATAGCCATTAAGCTTTTTCATCTATAAAATCTTCTTGGTTTATTTTTGATTCAAATTCTCTTAATCGTTTATATACACTTGCAAGCTCTATAATTGTTGGCCAAGCTTTTAATATATACTGCATTGACCCCTCTACTCTTCCAAATGCTCTTATAATTTGCTGCATTACACCTAATGTTACAGCACCAGCCACAATAGCAGGAGCTAAAAAGACATACGCTGATAAAACATTTGCCTGCAAGTAGGCTATTCTTCCAATATTAAAATATAAATATCTAATATAACTTAAAAAATGAATACTTTTTACACCATCAAATAATTCCTCAATAGTTTTTGGTCTTACTGTTCCATCATCTTCAGCAATAACAAGTATTTTTCTATAAGCTGCCTCTTTTTTTTGAAGATCATATTCAACTCCAACTAGTCTTAGAATCAAACCAAGGAAAATTAAAAAAATTGTTCCACCAACTGACCAAATTAAAGCACCAACTATTAATCCATAATCCCAATCACCAAAAAAGAATATTGGTATACCTATGCTTAATCCAAATAATATAGGCATAAACTCAACAAGTATCATTAAAGCCTCAATTAAGCTTGTGCCTAGAGATTCCATTATTCTTGAAAATTTAATAGTATCCTCTTGAACTCTCTGTGCGGCACCCTCTATTTTTCGAGCTTTATCATACACGCTATGATACCACTCAACCATAGCTGTTCTCCATCTAAACAAATAATGTGAGGTAAAGAAACTTACAACAACGGCTACACCAACATACATTGCAGCTAATGTTATAAAAGATAATAAACTTGCCCAATATTCTTCTATAGTAATTGAGTTTGGAGCTCCAAGAGCTTTTTGAATCATATCGTAAAATTCACCAAACCATTCATTGATTTTAACATCAATTTTTACTTGTATCCAAAGTGATGATAAAATAATTCCTGATCCTAACCAAGACCAGAGAAACCAATTTCTTTGAGTAAAAAATCTAAACATTTATTTTAAAAAATTATCTGCGTAAGATTTTTTAACAGTTTTTCTTTTTCGAGGTTCTATTAACTCATACTCAATTTTTTTCTTTTTTGCATAATTAATTGCTAATTCTTTTGAGGAAAATTCTAGTTTCAATTCAGTATATGTATCAGAGGAACTTTCCCAACCCATTAATGGATTTTTTGTTGGGTCTTTTGTTTTAAATTCTAGTATCCATTTATTATTTTTAGCTAATCCAGATTGCATAGGATTTTTATTAGGAATATAAATAATAGCTTTTTTCATAAATGATGGTCGGAGTGGCAGGATTCGAACCTGCGACCCTCTGGTCCCAAACCAGATGCGCTACCAGGCTGCGCTACACTCCGTCCCGAGTACTAATACAGCAGTTATTGATAATTTCAATGCATAAAGAAGTCAAAATTAACAGAAATTTGGTTAAAATCTGGTATATATCGATACATGATAATTACTTGCCCAAATTGTAACAAAAGTTTCAAAATTGATAAATCTTTAATACCGGATGAAGGTAGGAATTTACAATGTGGTTCATGTAATTATTTTTGGTTTTATGAATTCGTAGAGGAAAAAAATAAAGCATTAAAATTAAATGAAGAAGTTGTAAATAAAGACATTGAAATTGAAGATGAGCTTAAAAAAGAAAAAATAGAAAAGAAAAAAAAAGCGTTAGAAAAAAATAATAATGAAATTAATATTGAAAAAAAAGAAAAAATTTCAGAAAAGCAAAAAAATAAAACTACATCTAAAAAAGCAGAAAATAAAGGTACTAAGTTTTTTTCTTATTTGATAGTATTTATTATATCTTTTGTAGCATTAATTATATTGCTAGATACCCTCAAAACTCCTCTAATTGAGGTCTTTCCTGGATTAGAAATTATATTATTCAACCTTTTTGAGACATTGCAAGATATAAAACTATTTATTATAGACCTAATTTAATTTATCATGATTAATTATATATCTAAACCTTTTAAATGGTTCTTTAAATTAGAAGCTGCAAGTGGTCTTGTACTATTATTTGCTGCAATAATTGCATTATTCATAAGTAATTCTGGATTATCAGATTTATATTTTGCTACGCTAAATAAGTATTTATTTATAGGTATAAATAATTTTGGATTGAAATTATCAGTATTACATTGGATTAATGATGCTTTGATGGCAATTTTCTTTTTTTTTGTCACTCTAGAAATTAAAAGAGAATTTTTACAAGGAGAGCTTTCTAATATAAAGCAAGCACTGTTGCCAATAATAGCTGCTGTAGGAGGAATGCTAGTTCCAGCATTATTTTATGTTTTTATAAATTTTGGCGATAGTGAAACTTTAAATGGATGGGCAATTCCCTCAGCAACAGATATTGCATTTTCACTGGGAGTGTTATCTTTGTTGGGTAAAAGAGTTCCATTATCATTAAAAGTATTTTTAACGGCATTAGCTATAATTGATGATTTAGGAGCAATAGTAATTATTGCCCTATTTTATTCTGGAGATTTGAGTATCAAGTATTTAACATTAATGTTGTTAGCTTTTATTATTTTACTATTAATTAATAAATTTAATATTAAAAAGTTTTTACCATATTTGGTTGTGGGACTTTTCCTTTGGGATTTTACGCATAACTCTGGCATCCACGCTACTATTGCTGGTGTTTTACTGGCTATGACAATACCTCATAGAAAAAAAGAAAAAGATTTTTCTTTATTAATAAAAGTTGAACATGCAATTAGTCCTTATGTAGCATTTGGAATAATGCCTCTTTTTGCATTTGCAAACGCAGGAGTATCTTTGGAAGGTTTATCTTTAGCTTCATTATTAGATAAAGTTCCACTTGGTATCGTGCTTGGTCTATTCTTGGGAAAACAACTTGGTGTTTTTATATTTTCATATGTATCAATAAAGCTGAAAGTAGCTCAAATGCCCAACGATACAAGTTGGTATAATTTTTATGGAGTAGGAGTTCTTACAGGTATTGGTTTCACAATGAGTCTATTTGTTGGAAATTTAGCTTTTGCTGAAAACATGCAATATATGGATGGTGTAAAAATAGGTGTGCTAACTGGGTCATTATTGTCAACTTTATTTGGTTATTTTTTGATATTGCTAACCCCAAACAAACCTAGCAAATGAAAAAAGGAATATTACTATTATCTTTAATTATGTTTTTTTTTAAAACATCAGCATCTGCAAATTATGAAAAAAAATTTTATGATTTCAGTATAGAAAGTATAACTGGAGAGACAATAAATTTTAAAGATTACAAAAATAAAATTATTTTAGTTGTTAATACAGCTAGTTATTGTGGTTTCACAAAACAATATGATGAATTACAAGAATTATGGGATTTATACAAGGAAAAAGGTTTAATTGTTCTTGGTGTCCCATCTAATTCATTTAATCAAGAAAAAAATAATAATGCAGATATAAAAGAATTCTGTGAAGTAAATTTTAATATTAACTTTCCACTAACAACTATAACAGAAGTTAAAGGTAAAAATGCTCATGAAGTTTTTAAATGGGCAAAAGAAAATCATGGTAAATCAGCTATTCCAAAGTGGAATTTTCATAAAATTTTAATTAATAAAGAAGGTAAGATTGAAGATACCTTTGCATCAATTACAAAACCAACTTCAAAAAAGTTAATTAAAATTATTGAAGATATTTTATAAATTTACAGTTAATCCATCATGTGCTGGAATAACATTTTTAGGCAACATTTTTTTTAGTACTTTATAATCCAATACTGGTGATAAATTTGTAAGGATAGCTTTTTTTGGATTAAACTGTTTAATTAAATTTAAAGAAGTTTCTAAATTGAAATGTGAGGGGTGGTAATTATACCACAAGCAATCAATAATTAAATATTTGAGATTTTTAAAATATTTGTAATCTTTATTATAAATTTTACTAACATCACTTATGTAAGCGAGTTTTTTACTAACAATAAAGCAATTTGATTTAACTTTTCCATGATCAACCCTAATAGATTGAATTTGAATTTTTCTCTTATTATTTTTTGTAATTATATATTTTGGCAACTTATGTAATTTTAGAGTCGCTGGATATTCTTTTGAATAGCTTTTAAATATATATGAAAATGTATTTTTAAGATAATTAGATGTATATTTATCGGCATAAACATCGACTTGTTTTCTACTATTGATATAAAAAGATCTTAAATCGTTAATACCATGAGTCTGGTCACCATGCATATGAGAATATAATACTTTGTTAATTTTTTTTATTTTATGTCTTAAAAGTTGCTGTCGTAAATCAGGAGATGTATCTATAAGAATATTTTCTTTAGTAGTTTTTATTAACGCTGAGCATCTTGTTCTATAATTTTTTTTGTTATTAGGATCACAATTTCCAAAAAAACCGTCTGGTCTTGGTACACCCATTGAACTTCCACATCCTAAAATAATAAATTTCATTAATTTCAATTAAAAAAAAGTTTGTTAAAGTTTTCTGTTGTTTTTTTAATAAGATCTTTTTTAGATAAATTTTTAATCTCAGCTAATTTTGTAGCTGTAAAATCAATGAATGATGGTTCATTTTTTTTTCCTCTTTTGGGGACAGGCGCTAAAAAAGGACTATCTGTCTCAATTAGAATATTATCAATTGGAATGGATTTAAAAGTATCTTGCAAATCTATTGAATTTTTAAAAGTAATGATACCACTTGCTGAGAAGAATGAATTTAAATTCATTAATTTTTCTGAAAATTCTTTTGATCCAGTAAAACAATGCATCAAAATTTTAAGATTTTCATTTTTATATTCATTTAAAATGTCAAAGGTCTCTTTTTCAGCTTCTCTTGAATGGACAATTAACGGAATATTAGTTTTTATAGACGCATCTATATGTTCTCTAAAACTTGCTATCTGCTTGTCTTTTTCGCTATTATTGTAATAAAAATCTAAACCAGTTTCTCCAATACCAATAATTTTAGAATTTTCATTCAGACTTTCAATTATTTGTTTTGAAGTAATAATATTTTTGGAGCTTTCATGAGGATGAATACCTATAGTACCATAGATCATTTCATCTTTATTAATTAATTCTTTTACTCTTGAAAAACTTTCAAACGAAGTTGAGATAGTTAATAATTTTTCTATACCTACTTCTTTTGATCTTTGTATTACATTAGATAAGTCACTTAATAATGGTTCATGATCTAGATGGCAATGTGAATCAATCATTGTTTTTTTCTATTTTTTTAAAAAGTATGTCTATTTTATGTATATCATTACCTTTTTTTAAATAATCATTATTAGATATTGTATCTAACTTTATATCTTTTTCTTTAATACTAAAAATCCTTAATGCCTTTAGAGAAGATTCAGGAATAATTGGATATAATAAAAAACTTATTCTTCTAACAATTTCTAATGTAGTATAAACAATAGTATTTAATCTAATTATATCTTCTTTCTTTTTCCATGGTTCTTGATCATTAAAATATTTGTTAGCTTCAAAAAGTGAATTAACAATATAATCAATATAAAAATTAATATTTTGATTGTCAATTTGAGATCTAATATTATCTAGATTATCTTTATACTTGTTTAGTATTAATAAATCCTCATCATTAAATTTAACTTCTAATGGAATTTTTCCTTCACAATTTTTTATTGTAAAAGCAATTACACGCTGACATAAATTTCCATAATTGTTAGCTAGATCACTATTAATACAATCTTCTAGTCTTTCTTGAGATATATTTCCATCATTACCAAAAGAAACTTCTTTAATTAGATAGTATCTTAAAGGATCTAGCCCATACTCTTTAATTATTTCAAGTGGATCTAGTATATTTCCTTTAGATTTAGACATTTTTTCTTCACCTGATAATATCCATCCATGCCCGTAAACTCTATTTGGTAAATCAATTTTTGCTGCTAGTAAAAAAGCAGGCCAATAAACAGCATGGAATCTAAGTATATCTTTTCCGATTAAATGCATTGAGGCTGGCCAAAATTTTTTAAACAAATCATCATCTTTATTTGGATAATTTAATGCACTTAAATAATTTGTTAAAGCATCGAGCCAAACATATATCACATGGTTTTTATTATTTGGAACAGGTATACCCCATGAAAAACTTTTTCTACTTACCGAAAGATCTTTAAGACCACTTTTTACAAAACTAATAACCTCATTTTTTCTAGATTGTGGAGAAATGAAATCTGGATTAGCTTCATAATGATCTAATAGCGGTTTTTCCCATTTTGAAAGTCTAAAAAAGTAGGATTCTTCTTCAATCCATTCAACAGGAGATTTTGAGGATATAGAAATTTTTTTTCCCTCTACTTCCTCAATTTCGTCCTCATTATAAAAAGCTTCATCTGAGACTGAATACCATCCTGAATAATTTGATAAGTATATATCATCGTTTTTCTCAAGTTCTTTCCAAAGATGTTGAACCGTTTTTTTATGTCTAGCTTCTGTAGTTCTTATAAAATCAGTATTAGATAAATTCAATGTATCAGAAAGGTCTCTAAATGTTTTGCTAATTTGATCACAAAATATTTGGGGCTCCTTCCCAGCTTTTTCTGCAGATCTTTGAATTTTTAAACCATGTTCGTCTGTACCTGTAAGAAAATGAACTTGATAATTATCAATTATTTTAAATCTTGCAAAAAAATCTGCAATAATACTTGAATATGCATGACCCATATGAGGTTTAGCTGAGGGGTAGTATATAGGTGTGGTGATATAAAAAGTTTTATCCATTTAGTATTTTATCCTCAAATTCCATAAACAACGTTTCCTCATCAAGGTTATAAATTTTTGTATTATTAATTTTCTCTAAAAAATAATGGTATGACTTAAGTAAACTAATATTTTTACTAGATATATTATTTCTAAAATAAAGTTCAATAAAAGAATAAATGATTTCAATTATTGATTTATCTTTTTTATAAATTTTATCTTTTATCAGAGTGGTTAGAGTTGTATTTAAATCAAAATTAGCAAGATCTAAGTTATATTCTTCAGATAACTTTATTAATTTTAATAATTTTCCTGGAGTGGCATAATTATCAAATAAATCATTATTAATGATTGTATTTATATCATTATTTAGTAATTGATTAAAAATTTTGATTGATTGACTTTTTGTTAAAAAAACTTTGAAATTCAGACATCTAGATTTAAGTGTTGGTTGTACTTTTTTGTTATTATTAATTAAAATAAAAATTATATTTTCATTTGGTTCTTCCAAAATTTTCAATAATGCGTTAATAGAATTTAAGTTTAATAATTCAATATTATCAATTAAAACAAATCTTTTTTTTTTATTAAATGAGGATTTGTTAAGATTTACTATTAATTCCCTAATTTGATTGATATCAATATTTTTCTTATCTTCTAGAACATCAATCAAGTAAAAATTAGGATTAGATTTATTTTGTACAAGTTTATATGATTTATTACCAGGATTAATTTTGCGGTTTTTATAGTCATAAGAGTGATCTTCATTTTCTGATAATACAAAATTAATTAAATGATATGCTAAGGTTGATTTTCCAATACCCTTTTCTCCAGATAAAAGAATTTTATTAGGTAAATTATTTTTTTTATATAATTTAGTTAATTGATTAAAAATTTCTTTGTGCTCAAATAGCTTTGATTGAACTGAAGGATCTAAATTCATTGAATTAATTTTTTAATTTGTTTTATAATTAAATCCTCATTTTTTTTTATATCTAAGTTTGAATCAATTATTTTATATGATTTCATGTTCGATTTAGCTAATTTTAAAAAACCTTTTTGCACTTTATAATAAAAACTTCTATCAAACTGATCATATCTATTTAAGGATTTTCTTTTTTTTAATCTTTGAAAAAGATTTTTTTTATTTACTACATTAAGAAAAGTAAAGTTGACTTTAATGTTTTTTAGTAAAAATTTATTAATTATATTTATAATTTTTAAATCAACACCTAAACCATAATGTTGATATGCAATAGTTGAGTCTATGAATCTATCAATTAAAATAATTTTTTTTTTGTATGCTTTTTTTATAAGATTTATATTTTCACTACGAGCGGCTAAATATAAAAGTAGATCAGTAGTTTTATTAAAATTAGATTTTTTATTAAGTATTAATCTTCTTATTTTTTCAGAGTTTAAATTACCACCTGGTTCTCTGATTTTTATAAATTTTATTTTATTTTTATCTAAAAATCTTGAGACTTTATTTATGTGGTGGCTTTTACCACTGCCCTCTATACCTTCAAAGACAATGATGGGTTTTTTAGACATCACCCCAAATTAAATAATTAATTGATTTTATTAATCTTGTAAAAAAGTTAACTTTTTTAATTTCTTTTGAAGAAAGCAAATCATATTCTCCAATTAATTCTTGATCATAAACTACTCTTAACTTGGCTATTTTTTGATCTTTTTGAATTGGTGCTTCCACCGGACCATCATACATTACAGCAACTTTTAAAAGTTTTTTTTTAGCTTTTTTGATTGTTTTGTAAACATCTTCATTTGTATATGCTTCTACGCTTTTCTCTTTTCCTAACCAAACATCAATTTTATGGAATGGTTTATTCGCTTTAGCTATTTCAACAAGATCGTAGTTAGTAAGACCAAATGTAAGAAGTTTCATGCTTTCTTTAGATCTGGCATTTTTTGAATTAAAACCACTTCCAACAGCTATCAATCTTCGACCATTTCTATTAATTGATGATGCTAAAGAATATTTTTCAACAGCTAAATAACCAGTTTTTATTCCGTCAGCTCCAAGATTTTTATAAAGTAAAGGATTTCTATTTCCTTGAGTTATTGGGTCACCTCCTGTTCTATCCCAAGTAAATTCTTTTTCAGCAAACATTTTGTAAAACTCTGGATGTTCTTTAATTAAATATCTAGACATTTTTAAAATATCTTTGACAGTCGAATAATTATCAGGATCGTTAATGCCAGAGGAATTTGAAAAATTAGTATTATCCATACCTAATTCTCTTGCTTTAGCTGTCATTAAAATAGCAAATTCTTCTTCGGTACCCGCTATGCCTTCAGCCAATGCAACACATGCATCATTTCCAGAGGCAACAATAATACCTCTTAATAAATTTTCCACAGTTACCTCATCACCTACCATTATAAACATTGATGAATAACCAGAAGTAGATAACCTCCATGCTCGCTCAGATATTATGAACTTTTCATCTAGATTGAGGTCCCCTGACTTTATTAAATCAAAAGCAATAATAGATGTCATAATTTTTGTCATAGATGCTGGATAAATAGAAATATTAGGTTCTTTTTCATAGAGAATTTCTCCAGAATAATAATCTTGTAAAATTACTGTTCTAGCTTTTACATCAAAATTTGCATTAGAATTATTTATGATTGAAAAACTAAAAAAAATTACAATTAATAATAATCTAAACATCTTTTAATATTTCTATATTTTCAAAATTTAATACTTTAATTTCATTAAATGATTTTTCTAGTTTTTTTATATCATTAAATGGTCCCAATAATACCCTATATTTAGTTTTAGAGAGTTTCTTAATTACAGATTTTTTTACATTTGTTTCGTCTTTTATTCTATTGACCATATTTTCAGCTGAGTCTCGGTAATAAAAATCTGCAATTTTTATCGAATATAAAAATTTATTTTTTGTAATTTTTAATTCTTCCCTTTTATCTTTGCCCAAATTATCTATAGTAATTCCATCCACTGGTGCCTTTTCAGCTACTTTTTTCTCCTCATCAAATGTTTTTGCTTTTTTAGCAACAAATGTTGAATTTTTAGAGATTAAAATAAGATCAATGTAAGGTTCATTAGGATCAAGATATAATTCTTCAGCTATTCTTTTAGTAATTACCGAATTATAAAAATTAGAAAAGTTAACATTATTAGAGATCACTTCTGCTATTACTGATCTCTGGTTAACTGGATTAGTAATTTTAACAAACGAATTTTTTTTAATTTTATTATGGAAAATTAAAAGAGATCTATTATCAATTTTTTTAGATATTTTTTTTTCTTTTTTTAATTTATCATCATAAATTAAAGCAAATCCAGTATTACTATACTTTTGATCGCTAATATAAACTAAGGATTTGTTATTTTGATCAAATTGGTTACATGCAGATAAAAGAAATAACAAAATGATTAATATAACTTTTTTAAAGTTCATTTTTAAATTTATCTTTTAATGTACAAACGGCTAGAGCAAATCGCAATGACCTATTCCATTTTAATATTATTTCATAGTTATCAAATACAATGTAAGCTGGATTTAAAGTTTCAGCATCAGGTATAATATCTTTATCCGGGGTTATAATCGCTACCTTTAATGCGTTATACCTAATATCTATTTGATTATTATTTTTGATATATTTTCTAAAATATTTTAATTTTTTTTTATCATGAAGTTTTTTTGCAGAAATATTTAAATATTTACTTGGTATATTGTCTGATAAATTAATTCGATAAAAACAAGGTTTCTCACTTTTCCAACCTATTTGATTTAAATAGTTTGATGCTGAAGCATAAGCATCATTGTTGTTTTTCAAATCTATATATCCGTTTTTGTCATGGTCAATTGCATAATTTTTCATAGTGGAAGGCATAAATTGAAAAAAACCAAAAGCACCTGCCCAAGAACCGTATAATGTTTGGTAATCAATTTGTTTATTTTCTATCAATTTTAAAAGAATTATTAGTTCATTAGTAAAAAATTCCGATCTTCTCTTATCAAAGCTTAGGGTAGCTAATGAGGATAAAATATCCATTTTACCAACATATGTGCCAAAATTAGTTTCTATTCCCATTAGAGCTAACAGTAACTCTCTTTCAATATCAAATTCTTTTTCAACAGAGTTTATTAGTTTTGAATTTTTTTCATAAAAATTTTTACCTAGTAAAACTTTTTTTGACGACGTTCTTTTTGAAATATAGGTTTTTGTATCTTCATAAAATTCAGGTTGATATCTATCATATTTTATTACGTCTGATAAAAATTTAGTATTTGACATAACTTCATCAAAAGTTTTTTCTGAAATATTATTGGCTAAAGCTATTATCTTAAAATTTACTTTCCAATTTTCAAATTCTTTATTTATATCAGCAAATGAGTTGTTGATTAAAATTAGGACAAAAAGTAAAAAAAAATTAATTTGTTTCATGTAAATCTCTCAAATATATAATTACAGCAATCCAAATAAAAATAAAACTAACTAATTTTGTTATTGAAAAAGGCTCGTTGTAATAAAAATAGCCTAATAAAAACTGAAATGTAGGAGTTATATAAAATATCATTCCAGTCGGTCCTAAACCACATAATTCAACTCCTCTTACATATAAAAATAAAGGTATAACTGTCATAGGTCCAGCAAGATAAATAAATAGCATCATCGATGGATCAGACAATTTAAAATCATTATATCCTTTACTTGCTATGAAATAAAAACAAATAAGTGCAAATGGTAATATAAATAAACTTTCAACAAGAAGACCTACATCAGTATCAACATTAATTTTTTTTCTAACAAGGTTGTAGAATCCCCAACTTAGAGCAACAATTAAACCAACCCAAGGTAATGATTTAATGCTTACTATTAATAAAAAAAGTATTGATAGAACAACTAATAAAATTGAAAAGACTCTTTTTTTATTAAGTTTTTCTTTAAAAAAAAGATAACCAAGCATTACGCTAAGAATAGGCATTATAAAATACCCAAAACTTGCATCTATAATTCTATTTGTTGCTATAGCATATATCCATACACCCCAATTGATAAAAATTAGAAAGCCCGAGATAAATAAATAAAATAAATTTGATTTATTTTTTGTAATTTTAAAAAAAATACTCCATTTAGAAAAAAAAAAGGTAGTCAGAATTAATGTAAAAGCTGTCCATAAACATCTATGAACTACTAATTCAATATGTCCAATATAAGCAATATATTTAAAATAAATTACACCAAAAAATCCCCACCAAAAAGATCCAAACCCAGCAAGTAATAAGCCTTTGTTAAATTCTTTATTCATAGGAAAACATGATGCTTGTATTTAATAAGTGTATTAGACTATTTTATGGTTGAATTAAATAATTATAATTATAAAACCTTGCTCACGGAGAGATGGCTGAGCGGTTGAAAGCACCGGTCTTGAAAACCGGCAAAGGGGCAACTCTTTCCTGGGTTCGAATCCCAGTCTCTCCGCCATTATTTTTGTGAATAGTCAAAATTTTTATATAATTGATTGATCTTATTATTTTCAAATTCAAAATCAGTTTTAAAACCATTATAAAAATTATACAAGTTAGTATCATCAATATTTAATAGTTTTTCTAAATCAATAAGATCATTTTCATGTAAACTATTTATATATTTTTTTGTAAATGCACTCAAGAGATTGTCCATTTCTTTTGTACCTCTATAATTAGATCGATAAATAATTTTTTTTTTTAATTCATCTATGTTGATCATAATAATTAGAATATATTAGTTGTTAATGAATAATAAAACAAATTATGAATATTTATTGTCAGATTTAAGTTCTTTAAAAGGTGTGGGAACTAAAACCAAAAATTTATTAAAGAAGAAAAATATTAATAATTTATTTGATTTGCTATGGAAACTTCCAAAATCCTACACTGATAGAAGCCTATCATCAAAAATAAAAGATTTAAAAATTGGTGAAATGCAGACAGTAACTATAATTCCACAAAAGTATAATTTTCCAAGAATACGAAGATTACCTAACAGAGTTTTATGTAGTGATGAGACAGGACAAATAGATTGTGTTTTTTTTAATAGTTATGAAGGTTATATAAAAAAAATCCTACCCTTAGGAAAAGAAATTACTGTTAGTGGTAAAATAGGTCATTTTAGGAAAAAATACCAAATTACAAATCCAAAATATGTTTCTGAGGATTCTTCTTTAATCAAACAAACACATAATAAATACTCTTTAACTGAAGGAATTTCTGAAAAAATATATAATAAAATCTTAAATCAAATAATCAATGATTTGCCAGTTTTAAATGAATGGCACTCCAAAAATATTTTATCCAATTTTAAAAACATAAGTTGGAATAGTTCAATTAAAGAATTACACAAACCTGAAAATATTGGAAATTATAAATCAAATTTCTATCAAAGACTCGCTTTTGATGAAATATTTTCAACATTTCTTGTTAATTCTGAAATAAGAAAAAAAATAAAAAGAGTTAAAAAAAAGAATAAAATAATTAATTTTAACGAACAAAGTAAACTAATAAATAACCTAGATTTTCCTCTTACAAATGATCAGATTAAATCATTAGATGAGATTAATAAAGATTTAGGTTCAACAAATAAAATGTTTAGACTCCTACAAGGAGATGTTGGCAGTGGTAAAACTATTGTATCTCTTATAGCTGCATTAAATACTATTAATTCTGGTTTCCAGGTTGCTTTTATGGCGCCTACTGAAATTTTAGCAAATCAACATTTTAACTTGGCCAAAAAAATATTTACCAAAAATATAAATATTGAACTAATTACTGGTAAATCTGAATACAGAGTAAAAAAAGAAATTCTTAAAAAATTAGAAAATAATAAAATTGATATTATTTTTGGAACACATGCAATTTTTCAAAAAAAAGTTATATTTAAAAAATTAGGATTAATAATTATAGATGAGCAACATAAATTTGGAGTAAACCAAAGAAAGAGATTATCTGATAAAGGTGGAATAGATTGTGATGTTCTTTTAATGACAGCAACACCTATACCAAGAACATTAACAATGACAATTTACGGTGATATGGATATTTCTATAATTCGTGAAAAACCAAAAAATAGAAAACCAATAAAAACTTACAGTAAATTAGAATCAAAAATTGAAGACGTTTTAAAATTTATAAGCAAACAAATTAAATTAGGTAACCAAATTTTTTGGGTGTGTCCATTAATTGAAGAATCTAAGAAATTAGATCATTCTTCTGCTGTACTAAAATTTGAATATTTAAAAAGTAAATTTCCCAACCAAGTTTCTTTACTACATGGAAGAACAGATTTAGAGGAAAAAAATATAATACTTAATGATTTTTTAAACAACAAATTTAAAATTTTAGTTTCAACAACAATAATTGAAGTTGGAATTGATTTTCCAAATGCAAATGTAATAATAATAGAAAATGCAAATAAATTTGGTCTTTCTCAGCTTCATCAATTGAGAGGTAGAGTTGGACGTGGTAATAAAGATTCTACCTGCATTCTTATGTTTAAATCTAATTTAAGTGATAATGCAAAAAAGAGAATTAAAATTTTAAAAAATTCAAATGATGGTTTTTTAATATCTGAAGAAGATATGAAATTAAGAGGTTTTGGAGATATCTTAGGTTTTAAGCAAAGTGGAATTAAAAATTTTAAATTGGCAGATCCAATTCATAATAGTGATCTTTTTATATTAGCTGAAAAAGAAATAAAAAGAATAGAAAAATCCAATGAAGATATAAGAAAATTTAAACCCTTGATGAAGTTATATGACAGAGCAGACATAATAAATGATATTGCTTAAGATTTTTTTGTTGAAGTGCCTGCGGATACTATAAATTTAGAAGCTTCTTCAAAAGACATATTTAAATATATGACATCTTCAACTGGAAACATTAACAAGAAACCACTTGTTGGGTTTGGAGTGGTAGGAACAAAAACATTAATTAAATTTTTTCCTGTTTTTTGTGCCATCTCTCCTTTATTTTCCTTTGTGGCAAATCCTACTGCCCAAACTCCTTTTCTTGGATATTCGATCAAAACGACACTTTTTTTTCCATCGTCTTTTTTTGAGAATGTTTCCGTCATTTGAACAATCGCAGAATAAACAGTTCTTAAAAAAGGAATTCTTTTAAATAAGTCATCAATTAATTTAAGAATTCTTCTTCCAAAAAAAGAGAGAGAAAGGCCACCCACTATTGTAATTAGTAAAATTGAAATCACAATTTCAACGCCAGGTATATTAAATGGTAAATAGCTATTTGGATTGATATTTTTAGGAATTAAGTTTGAGGATATACCTATTAAAACTTTTGTTAGGTATAAAGTAAAACCAATTGGTATTAAAACAACTACACCAGCTATAAAATAATTTCTGAGAGTTAAAGATATAGATTTTTTGTTGCTTTTTTTGGCCATAAAATTAACTGTAGTTAGCGTAAATAACAAACAAAATCGCAATAATAAATAATACTATTAATATTTTATTATTAAGATTCATGTTAATCTAGTATTATCAAATTTTATAGTTATGAATAGAAGAAAATTCTTATCTTATATGGGTTGTGGATGTGGCAGCATATTATTTAATTCCTGTACCACTGCACCAATTACGGACAGAAAACAATTAAAAATTGTCTCTGAAGCAAAATTAAATGCTCAAGCAGCTGCTGTTTACGAAAAAATAAAAGAAAAAGAAAAAATGAGTGATGATACAAAAACCCTCAATGAAATTAAAGAAATCGGAAAAAGAATGGAAAACTCTATTTCAGAATACTTTTACAGAGCGGGTTTGGAAGATCCTACATTAAATTTTGAATGGGAATATATATTAATAGATAGAAAAAAAGTAAGAAACGCGTGGTGTATGCCAGGTGGTAAAATAGCAGTTTATACAGGAATACTTGAAGCAACACAAAATACTAATGGATTAGCAGCAGTAATGGGCCATGAAATAGCTCATGCTGTAGCAAAACATTCGGTAGAAAGAGCTAGCAGAGCGACTCTTGTAAATACAAGTACTCAATTGATAGATATTTTTAGTGGTGGAAAATTATCTCAGGTTAATAGAGCTACTGGAATTAATACTGTTGGTTTGATAACCCAATTAGGAATATTAAATCCTTTTAATAGAAAACAGGAAAGTGAAGCTGATTATTTAGGTATGATTTTTTCTTCATTATCAGGTTATGATATTAGGGAAACAACCAAAATTTGGGAAAGGATGAAAGAATTAAATAAAGGAAAAGAGCCGCCTGAATTTATGAGCACACATCCGTCTTCAGATAACAGAATTAAAGAGCTCAACAAAAAAATGAATGAAGTAATATTAGACTATCCACCAATTGTATTTAATTAAATCAACTAGTGGTGAGCCGTGATGGACTCGAACCATCGACCCATTCCTTAAAAGGGAATTGCTCTACCAACTGAGCTAACGGCCCACATAATTAATTCATTTTTTTTAAATGAATATTGTTTGTATATAGATAAATTTTTATTTTTCAATTCGTTGAATCAAAGAGTTTTTAGCAATTTATCTTATTAAAATGAGTTATTTGACTTGATTATTAATACAAAATAGCACACTTAATTTAACTACAACTTATCTATGTATTTGTCATGAAATTCATCAAATGTGCCTAAGTTAATATTTTTTCTGATATGCGACATTAGTTCTTGATAAAAATTAATGTTATGAAGTGTTAATAACATTGAAGCTAATATTTCATTGGTATTGAACAAATGATTTAGATAATTTTTAGAATATTTATTTAAATTAAGATTTTCACAATTAGCATCAAGTGGTGTATTATCATTTTGATACTTATTATTTTTAATATTTATTCTTCCATTCCATGTAAAAGCTAAACCAGTTCTTCCAGATCTAGTAGGCAAAACACAATCAAACATATCTATGCCTCTTTTAACTGCCCCTAAAATATCAGATGGAGTCCCAACACCCATTAAGTAACGGGGTTTTTCAAAAGGTAAATATTCCTTTATATCCTCTAGGACATTAAACATTTCATTTTGTGTCTCACCTACTGCTAATCCTCCGATTGCATAACCATCAAAACAAATTTTAATTAATTCTTGAATAGATTGTTGTCTTAAATCTTTAAATAAACCCCCTTGAACAATTCCAAATAAAGCTTTGTGTTGTATTGTTCCAAATGCTGCTTTTGATCTTTCTGCCCAATGTAGAGATAGGTCCATCGATTTTTTTATAAGATTGTAATCATTGGTTTTCTTCGGACATTCATCCATAATCATCACAATATCAGAGTTTAAACCTAGCTGAATTCTGATGCTCTCCTCTGGGCTTAAATAAAATTTTTTTCCATCAACATGAGAGTTAAATATTGCACCCTTTTTTCGATCAACTTTGTTAAGTTTTGATAATGACATAACTTGAAAACCTCCAGAGTCAGTTAAAATAGGTAGATCACAATTCATAAAATTATGAAGACCTCCTGCAGCCTTTATTCTCTCT
This sequence comes from uncultured Pelagibacteraceae bacterium, assembly GCA_902623075.1. GTDB lineage: Bacteria > Pseudomonadota > Alphaproteobacteria > Pelagibacterales > Pelagibacteraceae > Pelagibacter. Next base: position 12,365 of record CACNSD010000012.1, on the reverse strand, counting down.
ACACCAGGACGTATCATTAAGTGATATGTATTTGAAAGAATGATTTCAGAACCCGTTCTTTTTATATCATCGATTGTGCAAGCTTTAACTGTAGCCTGTGTTCCTACTGGCATAAAAGTAGGAGTATGTATGTTACCTCGATGCGTCTCAATTAAACCACATCGAGCAAATTTATCTTTTTTTAAAACGTTAAAGGCAAATTTTTTTAATGCCATTAAAAAATTTATTGTGATTTAAAACTAATAATTTTATCAGGATCAGTTACAGCACCATTATTATTTTGGTCACCTTTTTTGATTTTATCAACAAATTCCATTCCCTCTACAACTTTACCAAACACTGTGTATTGTCTATCTAAAAATGGAGCTGGTTGGAAACAAATAAAAAATTGACTATTTGCACTATTTGGATTTTGAGCTCTTGCCATTGACAAAGTTCCTCGATCATGTGGAAGACTACTGAATTCTTGTTTTAAATCCGATAAATCTGAACCACCCGTTCCTGCTCTTTTGAGATCAAAATCTTTAGATTCAGAGTTTCCAAATTTTACATCACCTGTTTGAGCCATAAATCCATCTATGACTCTATGGAAAACAACATTATCATATTTGCCACTATTTGCTAATTCCTTTATTCTTTTAACATGATTTGGTGCAACATCTTCGAACAATTCAATTTTAACGTCACCATCTTTTAATTTTAATATCATTATATTCTCCTCAGCTATTGATTGATTAGTAATTAGAAAAAATAAAACTATAATTTTAATAATAAATTTATTCATATCTATCTTTTAAGGATTTTATTGTGCTTTTAGTAGTAAATTTTTTTATGTCACCTTTTAATTTGACTATGTCTTTTACAAATCTTGATGAAATTATTTGATTTTCCAAATCAGACATTAAAAAAATTGTTTCTATATTTTGGTTTAATTTCCTATTCATACCAGCTAATTGAAATTCATATTCAAAATCAGATACAGCTCTTAATCCTCTTAAAATAATATTTGATTTAAATTTTTTGCATAAATCAGTAGTTAGTGAGCCAAAAGAAACCACTTTAATTTTTTTTCTGTTTAGTTTGAGGTCTTTAAATAATGCTCTGTTAACTATTTCTATTCTTTCATCAGAGCTAAATAAATACTCTTTATTACTTTCATTAGAAACTCCAACAACAATTTTATCAAATAATTTTAATGATTTTTTTATGACATCTATATGCCCAAAAGTGATTGGATCAAACGTTCCTGGATAAATTGCAATTTTATTCATTAAATTAAATTATCATCAATTTTTATTGCTGAAACAACTTTTTCTTCACCTGATAACTTAATTATTCTAACACCTTGAGTATTTCTTCCTGCCGTCCTAATTTCTTTTACAGCAACTCTAATTACCCTTCCTTTATTAGTTGATATTAAAATTTCATCGCCTTCAAAAACAGGAAAGGATGAGGTGATATTTCCATTTCTTGGTGAATTTATTATTCCTATAATACCTTTTCCACCTCTGTTAGTAACTCTATAATCTGTATGTGAGGTCTTTTTACCATAACCATTCTCACTTATTGATAAAACAAATCTTTCTTTTGCTTTTATTTCAGATTTTTCATCTTTAGATTTTTTTCCATTTTTATTAATTTTATCGTTATCAATAACTGATAAAGATACAATTTGGTCATTTGGTGCAAGTTCTATCCCTTTAATTCCTTTTGATGATCTACCTTTAAAAACTCTCAATTTTTTAGCTTCAAATCTTATGCATTTACCAAATTTTGTACTTAAAATTACGTCTTGGTCATCTTTACATATTTTAACACCAACGATTTTATCGTTATTATCTAATTTCATTGCAATTTTTCCAGATGTGTTAATTGATGAAAAATCTTCTAAGCTGTTTTTTCTTACTTTTCCATGCGCTGTAGCAAAAATTATTTGATAATTTTTTAAGTCTGTTTCGTCTTCAGGCATTGGCATAATAGAACTTATTGCTTGATGACTCTTTAGAGGTAAAATATTAAATAAAGACTTTCCTTTAGATGACGATGAACCTTCTGGAATTTTCCATGCTTTTATTTTATAAACTAATCCTTCAGTAGAAAAAAAGAGAACTGAAGTATGAGTATTTACAGATAATGTTTGTACAACAGAGTCTTGATCTCTAGTTGTTATACCTGATTTGCCTTTGCCGCCCCTTTTTTGTTTTTTTACCCCATCTAGTGAACCCCTTTTTATGTATCCTTGTAATGTAACTGTAATTATTACTGATTGTTTTTGGATGGTTTCCTCAATATCGTAATTTAAAACAGCGTCTATAATTTTAGTTCTTCTTGGTATAGCAAATTTCTCTTTAATATTTTTTAATTCTTCACTAATTACTTTTAAAAGTTCTTTTTTTGATGAAATAATCTTTTTATATTTAATGATTAATTCAGCTAATTTTTTAATTTCAACTTCGATTTCATTTATTCCTAATGCTGTTAATTTTTGAAGTCTTAATTCTAAGATAGCTAATACTTGTGATTCCGATAAAGAATAAAGATTTTTGCCCCTTTTTCCCTCTACTAAAGAAATTAATTTTTGTGATTTATTTATTTTCCATTTGATTTTTAAAATAGATATTTTAGCATCTTCAGGTGTTTTAGATGATCGAATAATTTTTATTATTTTATCTAAATTTTCAACTGAAACTGATAATCCTATCAGTATATGAGCACGTTCCTCTGCCTTTTGAAGATCAAATTTAGTTTTCTTAATAACTACATCTTCTCTGAAAGTTAAAAAATTGGATAAAAAATCTTTTAGTGTACAAGTTTGTGGTTTACCTTCAACAATCGCTAAAGTATTAAAACCAAATGAACTTTCTATTTGAGTATTTTTATATAATTGTCTCTTTATAGTTTCTGGTTCTATACCATTTCTTAAATCTATTGCTACCCTAATACCTTCTCTGTTTGACTCATCTCTAATATCTCTTATTCCTTCAATCTTTTTCTCTCTTACTAATTGAGCAATCCTCTCATTTAAAACAGATTTATTTACTTGATAAGGTATAGAGGTTATTACAAGTCTTTCACGTCCATTTTTTTGTTGTTCAATTGAAATTTCACCTCTAATCTTAAAGGACCCTCTTCCATTGTTATATCCTTGTTTAATTATATCTTTACCTATAATTACACCACCTGTTGGAAAATCTGGACCAGGTATGTGTTTCATCAACTCTTTAATTTTAATATCTTTATTATCAATTAAGGCTAAGGTGCCGTCTATAATTTCACCTAAATTATGAGGGGGTATGCTGGTTGCCATACCAACAGCAATACCACCAGCTCCATTTACCAATAAATTTGGAAATTGTGCAGGTAAAACGCTAGGTTCCTTCTCTGTTTCATCATAATTACTTTTGAATGAAATTGTATTTTTTTCAATATCATCAATTAAATATTGAGAGACTTTAGATAAACGTGTTTCTGTATATCTCATTGCAGCAGCAGGATCGCCATCAATAGAACCAAAATTTCCTTGACCTTGAATTAACGGTAAACTCATTGAAAAATCCTGAACCATTCTAACTAAAGCATCATAAACAGACTGATCACCATGGGGATGATATTTACCAATAACATCTCCAACTATTCTTGCAGATTTTCTAAATTGTTTAGACCAATCATATCCACCTTTATACATTGCATATAAAATTCTTCTATGAACAGGTTTTAAACCATCTCTTACATCAGGAAGTGCACGGCTTACAATTACACTCATTGCATAAGAAAGATATGATGAGCTCATCTCATCATGCATTGAGATTAATTTTATATTTTTATCTTTAAATTCTTCAGTATTTTTCATAGAAATTAAAATGGAATTTCATCATCCATATCTGACACTTGAGAAGAGTCCTCAATGTTATTTTGTTGAGTTGTGTCATTTTGAATTCCACCACCTGAATTTCCTCCACCCAACATCGTGAGTGAGGAATTATATCCTTGTATTACTATTTCAGTTGAATATTTATCTTGTCCTGATTGTTCATCTTTCCATTTTCTTGTTGTAAGTTGTCCTTCAACATAGACCTGAGCACCTTTTTTAAGATATTGTTGAACAACATTTACTAAACCTTCGTTAAATACAACTACACGGTGCCACTCAGTTTTTTCTTTTCTTTCACCTGTGTTCTTGTCTTTCCAAGATTGACTTGTTGCAAGGCTTAATCTAGCTACACTTTTGCCATTTACCATTTGCTTAATTTCAGGATCTGCGCCCAAACGACCAATTAATAATACTTTATTTAAACTTCCAGCCATAATATTTAATATTTATTAAATTAATTAATTAGAATTATATCACAATTCTTCTGAATATTAATTTTATTAACTCAAAGCAACTAAAATTATGATGAAAAAGATAGTTATTAAGGGCGCTAAAGAACATAATTTGAAGAATGTTACTGTAGAGATTCCAAAAGACAAATTTGTAGTCATAACGGGTCTATCAGGGTCAGGAAAATCATCTTTAGCTTTTGACACTATCTACGCGGAAGGTCAAAGAAGGTATGTAGAGAGTTTATCTGCCTATGCACGTCAATTTTTAGATAAAATGAAAAAACCAAATGTTGATCTAATTGAAGGATTAAGTCCAGCTATTGCAATAGAACAAAAAAATACTTCAAAAAACCCAAGATCTACTGTTGCAACTGTAACAGAAATTTATGATTATATGAGGGTATTATACGCTAGAGCAGGAGTCCCCTACTCACCATTTACAGGTAAACCAATAACCTCACAAACAATTACACAAATAGTAGATTTAGTTAAAAAATTACCAAAAAAATCAACAATATTTATTTATGCACCAGTGGTAAGAGGTCGTAAAGGTGAATATAAAAAAGATATTTTAAGCTACAAGAGAAGAGGATTTAGAAAAATTAAAATTGATAATGTTTTATACGATATAGAAAAATCACCCAATCTAGATAAAAAACTTAAACATGATATTTCAGTCTTAGTTGATAGAATAGTCTTAAATTCAAAACTTGGAAACAGATTAGCCGAAAGTGTCGAAACAGCTGTAAATTTAGCTAACGGTTTAGTTTTTGTTGAATATGAAGATGAAACACTTCCACAGAAATATAGGAAAATTCAAAAATTAATTTATTCAACAAAATTTGCTTGTCCAGAGAGTGGTTTTACAATTGAAGAAATTGAGCCAAGACTATTTTCGTTCAATAGTCCATATGGAGCATGTGAAGAATGTGAGGGAATAGGAATGAAATTAAATGTTGATCCAAATCTAGTGGTTCCTGATGAAAGAAAAAGTTTAGCCGATGGAGCAATAGAGCCTTGGTCAAAATCAACCACATTATATTATGCTCAAACTTTAGCATCTTTAGCAAAACATTACGGTTTTTCTTTAGATGAAAAATGGAAAAAATTATCCAAAAAAATTAAAGATATTATACTTTATGGCTCAGATGAAGATGAGATTAAATTTAATTATGATGATGGATACGAGAAATATTCTTATAAAAAAACCTTTGAGGGCGTAATTAATAATCTTGAAAGAAGATTTTTAGAGTCAGATAGTGAATGGAAAAGAGAAGCAATAGCTGAATACCAATCAGACACTGCTTGTGAAGCCTGTAATGGTGATAGATTAAAAGAAGAAGCATTATGTGTAAAAATAAATGATCTTAATATTAGTCAGGTAGCAAAAAAATCTATTTTAGATGCAGCTGAATGGTTTAAAAACCTAGAAAATAATCTAGATAAACGACAATTTAAAATTGCCGAACATGTTTTAAAAGAGATAAATGAAAGACTAAACTTTCTTTTAAATGTTGGTTTGGATTATTTAACACTTTCTAGAGAGTCTGGAACCTTGTCAGGTGGTGAGGCTCAAAGAATAAGATTAGCATCACAGATTGGTTCTGGATTGACTGGTGTGTTATATGTATTGGACGAACCTTCAATCGGTTTGCATCAAAAAGATAACGTAAAACTTATAAACGCTCTTAAAAGATTAAGAGACCTTGGAAATACTGTAATAGTAGTTGAACATGATACCGAAACTATGGAAAATGCTGATCATATTATTGATCTTGGTCCCGAAGCTGGAAGTAATGGAGGTCAAATAACATCTCAAGGGACATATGAAGAAATTAAAAAAGATAAAAATAGTATTACAGGGCAATATCTTGCAAACAAAAAATCAATTGAAATTCCAAAAATAAGACGACTTGCTAAAAATGGACGTTTTGTTGAAATTAACGGTGCTAGTGGAAATAATTTAAATAATGTAAATCTTAAAATACCGACTGGAACATTTACATGTGTAACTGGTGTATCTGGAAGTGGAAAATCAACATTAATACTACATACATTGTTTCATGCTCTAAATTTAACTTTAAATAATAAGGCAAGAAAAACACCTAAATCATTTAAGGGTTATAAAGGTGTTGAATTAATTGATAAAATTATAGACATTGACCAATCCCCTATTGGAAGAACTCCAAGATCAAATCCAGCTACGTATACAGGTGCATTTGGACCGATTAGAGATTGGTTTACAAGTTTACCTGAATCAAAAACTAGAGGATATAAACCAGGTCGATTTTCTTTTAATGTTAAAGGAGGAAGGTGTGAAGCTTGTGAGGGAGATGGTGTAATTACTTATGAAATGCACTTCTTGCCAGATGTATATATTCAATGTGATGAATGTAAAGGTACTAGATATAATAGAGAAACTTTAGAAATAAAATTTAAAGGTAAAAGTATTGCGGATGTTTTGGATATGTCAGTTGATGAAGGGTGTGAATACTTTGAAAATATTTCAAATATAAAAACAAAACTTCTAACCCTTAAAAAAGTAGGCTTAGGTTATATAAAAATTGGACAACAAGCAACAACATTGTCTGGTGGTGAAGCTCAAAGAATTAAGCTTGCAAAAGAGCTATCTAAAAGATCTACCGGTAGAACAATGTATATTCTAGATGAACCTACGACTGGACTTCATCAACACGATATAAAAAAACTTTTAGAAATACTTCATACTTTTGTTAAGCTTGGAAATACAGTTGTTGTTATTGAACATAATTTAGATGTTATTAAAACGGCAGATTATATTGTGGATATGGGACCTGAAGGAGGTATTAAAGGTGGAAATATTGTTGCAGAGGGAAAACCAGAGGATATTACTAAAGTAAAAGAGAGTTATACAGGCCAGTTTTTAAAACCCTTACTTTAAAGGAAAATCAATCTAATTCATGACAAAGTAAATAGTTGATAAAATAAAACTTTCATTTAAATAATTAGTTCATAAAAAATTAAATTAAAATATAACAATGTCATATTTATTAAAAAAATTTAATAGATACTTTTTAAAAAACAAAATGAGTAAGTATCTAGTGGTAGGAAGCTTTACTTTTTTTTTTATCAAAGGTTTAATCTGGCTATGTATTTTTCTTTTTGCTGGATTTAATTTAATTAACTTAAGTTAGCAGATGAATGATCAACAAGTCGAAAATTTAGAGTTTAAAGTTTTTGGTCTTAATATTGAAACTTTTTCAGTTTTTTATGGATCTTTTTTAATTTTTTGGGGAATATTAGTGAGTTTTATAAGTGGAAGTAATTCTTTAACCTCGTTTATTCCGTCTTTTATAGGTTTGCCTATACTAATCTTCTCAAATTTATCTATTAAATTTACAAGTAAAAAAAAAATTTTTATGCATATTGTTGTCCTTTTTGGATTAATTGCATTTTTGGGTGGTTTAGATTTTTTTAGATCTATTCTAAATGGATCAGTGTTTCAAAATATTTGGGCTGATATTTCAAAATTGATATTATTAACTACCGGTGGATATTTTGTATATCAGTGTATAAAATCGTTCATTTTTGCTAGAAAAAATAATAATCAACTTAATTAGTCTAAAAGTGAGTCAATATATTCCCAGTTAATTAGATTATCGACAAATTTATCTAAATACTCTGGTCTTCTATTTCTATAATCAATATAATAAGAATGCTCCCAAACATCACAACCAAGAATTGGTTTCATATTATCAATTAGCGGATTGGCAGCATTTGCAGTATTTGTTACTATCAATTTTCCATCTTTGATTGATAGCCAGCACCAACCAGATCCAAATTGAGTAATACCAGCTTGTTTAAAATCGGTTTTGAATTTTTCTACACTTCCAAAATCTGAGGTAAGTCTTTTTTCTAATTTTGGTGGAATATTTCCTCCTCCATTGGGCTTCATGCACTTCCAAAAAAGATTGTGGTTCCAATGTTGACTAGCATTATTAAAAATACCTGCTTTTGAATTATCCTTAGAGCTATTCATTATTACATCTTCCAAAGACATTTTCTCCATTTCAGTATCTTTTATAAAATTGTTTAAATTTGTAATGTATGTTTGGTGATGTTTACCATGGTGCAAATCTAAAGTTTCTTCAGACATAATTGGTGCTAGTGCGTTTTTTGGATAATCAAGTTTTGGTAATTCGTGCAACATAAAATTTTGTATTGTATAAATATTTATATATATTTTAGTTATTAATTCAAAGAATTAAATTTATTTATTATCGTCATCTTTTAATATAGTTTTTTGAGAAACCCTTAGTCTAACTAGTACAGTATTAGCTATATAAATTGAAGAATATGTCCCAAAAATAACACCAAGTATCATTGCTAAAGAAAATCCTTTTAGTATTTCACCTCCAAAGAAATAGATAGCTAGTAATGCTAATAAAGTTGTTGCAGAGGTAATGATGGTTCTAGATAAAGTTTCATTTATTGAAATATTTGTTAATTCAAAAATTTTTATATCGGAATATTTCCTTAAGTTTTCTCGTACACGATCAAAAATTACTACCGTATCATTCATTGAATATCCTACTATTGTTAAGACTGCTGCAATAATTGATAGATTTATCTCTAAGCTAAATAAAGAAAATACTCCAAGAGTTACAATAACATCATGAAATAAAGCTAATATGGCTCCTAGACTAAATTGCCATTCAAATCTTATCCAGATATAAATCAGCATTAAAGCTAAAGACAAAGATATTGCAATAACACCTGATTTCAATAATTCAGCACTTACTTTTGGGCCAACATTCTCAACTCTTCTAAAATCATAATTGTTACCGAAAGATTTATCTAAATTAGCTTTAATTTCTTCAATTATATTCTTCTTATTATCTTTATTTTCAAATTTAACTAAAAAATCATTATCATTACCAAATTTCTTTACTGATACATCTCCTAAATTCATTTGATTAAATCTATCTCTTAATGAACTAACATTTATTTTAGCGTCTGATGCTCTTAATTCAATTAAAGTACCACCTTTGAAATCAATACCAAAATTAAGTCCTTTAAAAATTAACAATAATAACGACACAACAATTAAAATTAATGAGAGTAAATTAAAATGATTATAGTATTTATTAAAAGCAATCATTAGATTAATTTTTCCTTATCTTTGTTTCTTGATACATAAATACTAGTGAACAATCTTGCTATGAAATAAACTGAAAATAGTGTTGTAAATATTCCAACTCCTAAGGTTACAGCAAAACCTTTCACTGGACCTGAGCCCATAAAGAACAAAATAACTGCGGCTAATAATGTGGTAATATTGGCATCTAAAATCGCTGTTCTTGACTTAGTATAGCCACCGTCAAAAGCCAAAATATTATTAGTCTCATCTTTTAGTTCTTCTTTAATCCTCTCAAAAATTAAAACATTTGCATCAACGGCCATACCTACAGTTAAAATTATTCCAGCAATGCCAGGTAATGTTAAAGTAGCCTCAAATAAAGTTAAAACACCAATTAGTATAAATAAATTAACTATTAGTGTTACATTGGTAATTAATCCAAAAATTTTATATTTTATGAACATAAAAATTATCACCAATATAAAACCTATTGCTAAGGCAATCATTCCTGCATTAATTGAATCTTGTCCAAGATCTGGTCCTACTGTTCTTTCTTCGATTATTTCTAATGGAGCAGGTAAAGCTCCTGATCTTAATAATAAAGCAAGATCAGTTGCAGATTGAAAGGTAAAACCACCACTAATCTGACCTGATCCACTAGCTATGGTATCTCTTACCACTGGGGCACTAATAATTTTACCATCTAAAACAATAGCCAGTTGTTTTCCTATACCAGTAGATGTTGCTTTACCAAACCTTTTTGCACCTACTCTATCCAATGTAAACGAAACAATAGTTTGGTTTGTCTGCGTATCCATTTTAGGTTGGGCATCAAGTAAATTTTCGCCACTTATTATAATTCGTCTACTAACTGTCGCTTCGTCTAGATCATTTTCAAATTTTAATTTTTCAATACCAAAACGATCGTTTTCATCATTTGTTACAAATCTAAATGTTAGATTTGCTGTTTTACCTAGTAATGATTTTATTCTCATCGGATCATCTAATCCAGGTAACTCTACTAAAATTCGGTTATTTCCTCTTTTAAGTATGTTAGGTTCATTAGTCCCAACTTCATCTACCCTTCTTCTAACTATTTCTATAGCTTGGTCTTGAGAAGACGTTTTAAGTTTAATTAAACCTTGTCTTGAAAAATTAACTTTAAAATTTAACCCTGTATCATCAATTTCTAATTGATGTGATTTAAATCTAGGGTAATAAGGATTAAGATCACTATTTTCATCTTGAAAAACATCTAAAACAGACTGCTTATCATTTTCTGTTACATTAAAAAAAATATTTTGATTTTCTATCTTGATATTATTAATCTTAATATTTTTTTCCTTGAAGTAATTTCTAATAGTTGTTGTTAAGTTTTGTAGTTTTTGTTCAATTACAGGTTCATTATCAATTTCAAGTAATAGATAAGATCCACCCTGGAGGTCTAATCCTAGATTAATTTTTTTATCAAAAAAATTATCATCAAATTTAAAAAGATTTGATGAAGCTATTAAAATAAATAGAATTGAAAAAAGAGTTATAAATAAAATTCTTAACTTTGAGAAATAAAGCACTTAACTAAAAATAATTATTTTTTAACTTCTTGAGTACTTGTATTAACAAGACTTTGAATACCAGTTGATTTAACTATCTCAACCTTTACATTTTCAGCAATTTCTACTTCAACTTTATCGTTATCTATAAGTCTCTCCACTGTACCTGTAATTCCACCAGAGGTAACAACCTTGTCACCTCTCTTAAGACTTTCAACCATTGCTTTGTGCTCTTTAACTTTTTTTTGCTGAGGTCTGATTAAGAAAAAATAAAAAATAACAAATATTAAAATTAACGGTATAAATTGTCCGATTCCTGAACCTTCCATAAATCTCCTTATAAATTATGTGAATACTTATACTATCTATGTAATTAAAACAACTTTATTTAGTTGAAATCAATTCCAAATTATTCATATACGGTCGCAGTACCTTTGGAACAATAATCGACCCATCTTTTTGTTGATAGTTTTCTAGTACAGCAATTAAGGTTCTACCAATTGCCAAACCACTCCCATTTAATGTTCCAACAAAAACAGTTTCCTTATTTTTATTTTTATATCTTGATTTCATTCTTTGTGCCTGAAATGATGAACAAGAAGAGCATGATGATATTTCACGATACTTGTTTTCTGATGGTAACCACACTTCTATATCATAGGTTTTTTCTGCACTAAAACCCATATCACCTGAACATAAAATTACTTTTCTATAAGGTAACTCTAGCTTATCAAGAATATCTGTTGCACAGTTTGTCATTCGCTCTAATTCTTCAAGACAATTTTCTTTTTCTACAATACTAACCATCTCAACTTTATAAAATTGATGTTGTCTAATCATTCCTTTGGTATCTTTTCCATAACTACCGGCTTCTTTCCTAAAACAAGGTGTTGAGGCAACAAATCTCATTGGTAAATCTTTTTGGTCTACAATTTTATCTTTAACAATGTTTGTTAAAATTACTTCAGCAGTTGGAATTAAATATTTTCTATCAGATCCTTCATCAAATTTTATTTCAAATTGATCGTTTTCAAATTTTGGTAATTGGCCTGTTCCATACATTGTATTTTCAGAAGCTATCAATGGAGGAGAAATCTCTTGATAACCATTTTGTACAATATGAGTATTTAGCATAAAATTAGATAAAGCTCGTTCCAATAATGCTAAATCTTTTTTAACAAAAACAAATCTTGATCCAGTTGTTTTTGTTGCAAGATCAAAATCAAGCATACCTAAATTTTCACCAAGTTCATAATGAGATTTAGGTTTAAAATCGAACTCAGGAACTTTCCCTGCCTTTAAAACTTCTAAATTATCATTTTCATCTTTCCCATTTGGAACATCTTGATGAGCTATATTTGGTATACTTG
>CACNSD010000011.1 GCA_902623075.1 uncultured Pelagibacteraceae bacterium | reverse complement strand
AAAGTATTTAATAATCTAAGAGTAAAATTTGGTCTTGCAGCATCATGTATTAAAACATTATTAGGTTTAAATTTTTTTATATATTTTAATGCTATTAAAGAAGAATCAGATCTTTCTTTACCACCTTTTATAATTACAACATTTTTATGAAATTTTTCTTTAATTTTTTTTTTATTATTAACTACTAATATAATTTTTTTAAACAGCTTTGAATTTATTGCTTTTTCTAGAGAATGTTTAAAAAGAGCCTTGTTTTTGTAAATATTAAACTGTTTTGGTTTATTTGAATTAAATCTTTTGCTTTGTCCTGATGCTAGTATTATAAAATAATTATTCATTTATATTAGTAGTTTTTATATTCAAATGTACGAATTTATTAAAAAAAACATATATTTAATAATATTATTTATTATCACATTATCGATAGGTTTTTTAACTTTTTTGACTTTTATAGATAAGGGATTTATTAAATTAAGTGATCAAAATTTACAAATATTATTAGTTCTTAATATTTTTTTATTAATTTCACTTTTCATATTTATTTTTATTCAAATAAGAAGTGCTATTAAAAATGATATTGACAAAGATGGTTTAAATTCAAATAAAAAATATATTACTTATTTTGGTTTATTTACATTAATTCCATCTGTATTAATCTCAATTTTCTCTCTATTTTTATTTTCATTTGCTTTAGAAAAATATTTTGACAGAAAAGTGACAACCGTAGTTAACAATTCTTATGAATTAGCAAGAAATTACGTAGAAGAAATTAGAAATAAAATTGAATCAGATATTGTTTTGATAGCTTTTGATATTAATAAAAGTAAAAAATTTTTAAATGATAATATAAATGAATACAAAAGATTTTTAAATACTCAAAAATTAATAAGAAATGTTGATGAAGTTCATATCATAGATATAAATAAAAAACTTTTATTTTCTACTCTAAATGAAAATCAACAATATATTGCACCAGTTGATAAAGCTTTAAATTTAGTTTTAGATGATGATAGACCATTAAAAATTATTAATGCACCAGAAAATATTTCTGCAGCAATAATGAGGCTACAAAATTTTGAAAATAGATTTTTATATGTTGTAAAATATTTAGATAAAGATATTTCAAAGTATTTAACAGAGTCTCAAGAAGCTATTAATTTTTACTATACTGTGGAAGAAAAAAGTACTGGAATTAAAATTTCATTTGCTATTATCTATATCATAGTAGTTAGTGTTCTATTATTTGTTTCTATATCTATAGCTATAAGATTTTCATCTAGGTTTTTCAGATCTATAAACAATTTAATTTTAGCATCAACTTCTATAGGACAAGGAAATTTTAATGCAAAAGTCCCCGAAGTAAAAACTGATAAAGATTTGGAAAATTTAAATAAAAACTTTAATTTAATGATAGATAGATTAAAAAGTCAGCAAGAAAAACTTATTATTAATGAAAGACATGAGGCATGGGAAAGTTTAGCTCGAAAACTTGCACATGAAATTAAAAATCCACTTACTCCTATCCAATTAACTATTGATAGACTAAAAAATAAATATTCTAATCAATTAAAAGATAGCGACACTGATAATTTCAAAGACAATTTAAAAATTATCAATAATCAAATAAAACAAATTGAAAAATTAGTTAATGAATTCTCTGACTTTGCAAGAATGCCAAAACCTATTTTTAGAAAAAATAATTTGGTAGATTTAATTAATGAAAACATTAAGTTACTTAAAGAATTAGATAATTCAATTGATATTACTTTTAATAAAAATTCTGATACAATATTTATCGAAAGTGATAAGGAACAAATTAGCAGGGTCTTTTTGAATTTGATTAAAAATTCAATAGAAAGTATTAATCAAAAGGCTCAAAACAATAGCAATTTCAGTAAAAAAATTGCTATTGAACTCAGTCAAGATGATAGCCACATAAAAGCAACTATTGAAGATAACGGTGTTGGCTTTAATGAACTAAAAGATAATATTAAAAATATTTTGAATCCATATTTTACAACCAAGAAAAATGGAACAGGATTGGGATTATCAATAGTTAATAAAATAGTTAATGACCACAATGGTAAAATTAATTTTATACCGATTAAAAATGGGGCTAAAATTAATATAATATTTTTAAAATAATAAATGAGCGAAGAAATTTTAATTGTTGACGATAACGCTGATATTAGAAATATAATTAACGAATTAATTATAGATGCTGGTTATAAAACTCGTTTAGCAGCAAATTATAATCAGGCATTAGCTGAGATTGATAAGAAACTACCTGATGTAGCAATTCTTGACGTTAAATTAGACAAAGGCGATAATGATGGAATTGAGCTTTTATCTCACATTAAATCTAAAAATAAAGATACACCAGTTATAATCATATCTGGACATGCAAACATCGAAATGGCTGTTAAATCATTACAGCATGGTGCCTTCGAATTTATAGAAAAACCATTTGATCAAGAAAGATTGATTAATTTTGTTAAAAGAGCAGTTGAAAACTTTAACTTAAAAAAACAAAATAAAGAATATGAGAGTAAATTATTTTCATCATACGAATTAATTGGTAACAGTAAAAATATAATAAATATTATCGATCAAATCAAAAAAATATCAGTAACTGAAAGTAGAGTATTTATAAGTGGACCATCAGGTTCAGGGAAAGAATTAATAGCTAGAAAAATTCATAAAACTTCTGCAAGATCTAAAAACCCATTTGTTGTATTAAATGGCGCTTTACTAGATGCTAACAAATATGAATTAGAATTATTTGGTGAAGAAAAAGAAAACGGTTCTATATCATATGGCGCACTAGAAAAAGCAAACAAAGGAACACTTTTAATTGATCAAGTTTCAGAGATTCCTCTAGATATACAATCAAAAATATTAAGAGTTCTAATTGACCAAAAATTTAAAAGATTAAATGGAAGTAATGATGTGAGTGTAGATGTAAGATTAATCTGCTCATCAAGCAAAGATTTAAAAAAAGAAATTGAAATTGGAAACTTTAGAGAAGATTTATTTCATAGAATAAATGTTTTTGAGATTAATATTGAACCTTTAAATCAAAGAATTTCTGATATACCTTTATTGATAAAATATTTTTCAAAAAAAATATCAGAAAATTATAAAATTAGACATTTAGATATAGATGAAAATAACACCTACATACTCAATCATAATTGGCATGGCAATGTTAGAGAGTTAAGAAATTTAATTGAAAGAATTGCAATATTACAACCAGACTCAAGAGATAAAATTTCAAATATAATCAAAGAATCTTTAAAAAATACAAATTTCGATGACCAATTTGCAGAAAATAGCCTATCTGTGCCATTAAAACAGGCTAGAGAAAAATTTGAAAAAGAGTATTTAACTATTCAATTAAAAAAATTTAATGGAAATATTTCTAAAACTGCAAATTTTGTTGGGATGGAAAGAAGTGCATTACATCGAAAATTAAAGGGTCTAGGTATTAAAGAGTTTAATTAAATGAACATTATCATTTGTGGTGCTGGAAGAGTAGGGTTCACTATAGCTAAACAACTAAGTGAACAAGGTCATTCTATTACTGTAGTTGATCCATCAAGTGAAGATATACAAAAAATTGACGATGCTCTAGATGTTAAAGCTATTGTTGGAAAGGGAACTTATCCATCAATTTTGGAAAAAGCTAATGCTTCTGAAACAGATATGATTATTGCAGTTACTAGAAATGATGAAATTAATATGCTTATTTGCCAAATTGCTTACTCGATATTTAATATACCAAAAAAAATAGCACGAATAAGATCTCAAGATTATCTAAATCCAAAATTTACAAGAGTATATAATAAAGAAAATTTACCAATTGATGTTATTATTTCACCCGAGATTGAAATAGCTAAATCAATTCAAAGAAAACTTGAGGCGCCTGGTGCGTTGGATAGTGTTCCATTTGCTGATAATAAAATTAGACTATTAGAGATATTAATTAATGAAAATTGTCAATTAATAAACATAAAGCTTAATGATTTAACCAAAAAGCATCCAAATCTCGATGCCAACATTATTGGAATTATAAGAGATGAAAAATTTTTAATTCCTAAGAAAAATGATGATGTTAGAAAAAACGATAAAATTTATGCAATAATAAATTCTTCACAAATGTCAGAAACTCTAGAAGCTTTTGGTCATGACGAAAAAATATCTAAAAATATTCTAATTGTTGGTGGTGGAAATATAGGTTTTAATTTAGCAAAAAATATTGAAGAAAACTTGGATGCAGCAAGAGTTAAAATTATAGAGAAAAATAAAGTAAGAGCTGAATTTCTTGCCAGTGAATTAAATAATACAATTGTGATCAATGGTAACGCTTTAGACGAGGAAGTTTTAGTTGAGGCAAATTTGCAAGAGGCAGAGACAGTGCTTGCATTAACTAATGATGACGAAGATAATTTAATGGTTAGTGTTCTTGTTGAAAAATTCGCGAAAGATGAAAAAAATATCGATGATAAAAGAACAATGGCATTAATTAATAAACCTAACTATTCTTTATTACAAAACTCTTTAAAAATTGATGATTTAATTGACCCCAGAATGAATACAGTATCAAGTATTTTAAAACACATTCATAAAGGAACAATTGAAACAGCCTATACAATAATGAATGGCGAGTATGAAGTAATAGAAGCTGAAATTATAGAGACATCAGAATTAATTAATAAAGAGTTAAAAAATTCAAATTTACCTGAAGAAATAAGAATTGGTGCTGTTTTAAGAGATGATAATGTAATTATTCCTAGATCAAACTTTATTTTTCAAAAAGATGATAAAGTTGTCTTTTTAGCAAAGAAAGACTCAATTTCTGTAGTAGAAAATATATTTAGAATTAGTTCAATTTAATTAAATGTCACTATTTAGAGTAAAATATTTAAGTTTTTTTTTTATATTAATTTCTTTTTTCTCTTTTCTTAATATTATTTACTCTTATTACTTCAATTTATATTTAAATCTTGATAGTTATTATTTTAGTTTAATTATTTCTTTAGTAATTGGAATAATCTTTTACAAAATTAAAACTGATCATAAAAAATCCTCAATATTTGAAAAAATATTAACCGTCTTCTTAGGATATGTTTTAATGCCTTTGGTTTTATCGATACCATTTTATTTAAGTATTTATAATTTAACTTTTTTAAATGCTTTGTTTGAGACAGTTTCTGGTTTTACATCGACAGGTTTTACTGTCTTTGAAAATATAAAACATATTGATCAAGGTTTGATCTTATGGAGATCATCAATACAATGGATGGGTGGATTGTATTTTTTATATTCGATAATTTTTTTAATTGACATTTACGATGAGAGTTTAAAAAAATCTTTGACAAATTTTTTATCTTTTAATTCTACTGAGGTAATTAGACAATCAATAAAAATTCTTTTATTGTACACTGGATTAACTATTTCAATTTTTATTATTTTAAACATTTTTGGAATAAGGTCATTTAATTCTTTAAATTTAGCAATGACAATAATTTCATCAGGTGGATTTCTACCTGTAAATGAACTTTCTTCAATTTTAACAAATGATCTTCAAATAATTATTTTTTCTCTTTTAATGTTAATTTCCTTTTTTAGTATTTTTTTTACCTACAATTTAATTTTTCTAAGAAATAAAAATTTGAATTTTTTTTATGAGGATATACATTTATTTTTATACTTTATTGTGGTTGTAAGTATATTTTTTGTTTTCTTTAGTTATGATTCTAATTTTACTTTAAGTTTTTTAACTATTGTTAGTAGTATTTCAAATATAGGAATTTCACTTAAAGTTGATCAAACTAATTTAAATTTTATTTATATTTTACTTGTAATTGTTGGGGGATCTTTTTTTTCTACTAGTTCGGGTTTAAGATTTTTAAAAATATACTCTTTAACTAAATATTCAATAAATCAAATTCTTTCTTTTAGTAGACCAAAAAATGTTTTTATGAATAAACTAATTTTTTCTAAAATAAATTTTGATACTAAAGATATAAATAAATATTTTTTAACAATATTAATATTTGTAATTTCTTTTTTTTCTTTAAGTATTTTGTTGTCTTTATCAAATATTGATTTTGAATATTCTTTTAAATTGGCTGTATTAACCTTAATGAATACAGTTAACTCATCTGCTTATGGCCTGTCTGACTTTGATTTTCAAAATTTACACTTTTTAACCAAATATTTTCTAATTTTTTTTATGATAATCGGAAGAGTTGAACTTTTATCTTTATTATTAATAGCTAAAAAATTTCTTTTTAAAAATTAATTTAGTATTATATATATCATAAAATCTTGCGCCCTTAGCTCAGCTGGATAGAGCATCGGTTTTCTAAACCGAGGGTCGGAGGTTCGAATCCTCCAGGGCGCGCCATAATATTATTATTACCACCATTGTTGGTATATAAATCCTTGACTAAAATTCTTATTAATTAAACTTAGAACTTATATTTTTCTTGAAGACTTATTTCTTACATGCTTAAATTAAGAATATTCAAAAGTAATTTTGAATTATTTGTTAACAAATAAAAATAACATAAAGGAAGAATAATGTTTAAATACTTAAAACAATTAACTTCTTTAGTTGCTATGGTTGCAGTGTTGTTTACTTTTACAACAGAAACTATGGCTGCTAAAAAATCTAAAACACTTAAAAACACTCAAAAGAAGGGTTTTGTAAGATGTGGAGTATCTCAAGGTCTTCCAGGATTTTCTAATGCTGATGCAGCTGGAAATTGGACTGGTATAGACGTTGATGTATGTAGAGCGGTAGCTGCTGCAGTACTAGGTGATGCAAACAAAGTTAAGTTTACACCATTGAGTGCTAAAGAAAGGTTTACAGCTTTAACTTCTGGTGAGATTGATATCTTATCAAGAAACACAACTTGGACTCTTTCTAGAGATGCTGATATCGGACTTACTTTCGTTGGAGTAAACTTCTACGATGGTCAAGGTTTCATGGTTAGAAAAAGTTCTGGTATTACTTCAACAAGCCAATTCAAAGATGGTATCTCAGCTTGTACAAACATTGGTACAACAACTGAGTTAAACATGAGAGACTTCTTTAACTCTAAGGGAATTTCTTATGAGCCAGTTGCTTTCGAAAAAGCTGATGAAGTCGTAGCTGCTTATGATGCTGGTAGATGTGATACTTACACTACTGATAAATCAGGTTTAGCTGCACAAAGAACTAAAATGTCTAACCCAGATGATCACATTGTATTACCTGAAACTGTTTCTAAAGAGCCTTTAGGACCAGTTGTAAGACAAGGTGACTCTGTTTGGGAAGATATCGTTAGATGGTCTTTAAATGCTATGATTGAAGCTGAGGAGTATGGAATTACTTCAGCTAATGCAGACTCAATGAAAACTTCAGACAACCCAGCTGTTAAAAGACTAGTTGGTGCTGAAGGTGAATTAGGTGCTGCTTTTGGTCTAGACAATGAGTGGAGCTTAAGAATTATTAAGCAAGTTGGTAACTATGGTGAAAGCTACAAAAGAAATATAGCTGACACAGGAATTTTACCTGACAGAGGTCCAAATGAATTGTGGACTAAAGGTGGAATTCTTTACGTACCACCTGCAAGATAATTGTATATTTAATTAATTAAAAAGGGCTAGATTTTTCTAGCCCTTTTTTTTATAAGCGATCAAATGGATCTAAAATTACAAAAAATCATTCCTCAATTAATTACCGTTTTAGTTGTAGTACTTGTTTTTGGATTTTTTACATATAACGCGCAAATCAATATGGAGAACAGAGGTATTGATTTTGGTTATGGGTTTCTTTCTCAAGAGTCATCTTTTGACGTTCAGTTTTCTCTTATTGAATATGATGGTTCACATTCTTACTTTCGAGCTTATTTAGTAGGTTTACTTAATACTATTTTGGTTTCTGTTATAGGTATTATTTTTGCAACTGTTCTTGGTGTAATCGTTGGTGTAGCAAGGTTATCTCCTAATTATTTAATAAATCAATTTGCTGCTTTCTATGTAGAATTTTTTAGAAATATCCCATTGCTTTTACAAATATTCTTTTGGTATTTTGCTGCTTTAAGAGCACTACCATTACCTCAGGATGCGGATGCAATTTTAGGAGTTTTTTATTTAACAATAAAAGGTTTATACGTTCCAGCTTTTATTTGGGAAAATCTAAATGTGTTTTTATATTCATTAATTGCTGCAATTGTAGCGATTGTAGTAATAAGAATTCATGCCCGAAAGGTTCAGGAGACACAAGGTAAGCAGCTACCGGTTTTTTGGATAGCAATAGGTTTAATTTTTATCTTGCCATTATTAAGCTTTTTAATAGGAGGTGTTAGTTTATCTTTTGAAATACCAAAATTAAAACAATTAGCAACAACTTCATTTATATATGAAGGTGGTTTAAGCTTGCCTCCAGAGTTAATAGCTTTAACTTTGTCATTGGCGTTGTATACAGCCACTTTTATAGCTGAGTGTGTTAGAGCTGGAATTCAAGGAGTAGGAAAAGGTCAAAAAGAAGCCGCAGCATCAATTGGTTTAAATCCTAATCAAGTTTTAAAGTTGGTTGTAATGCCACAAGCTTTAAGAATTATTATACCACCAACAACCAATCAATATTTAAATTTAACTAAAAATTCTTCATTAGCAGCTGCTATTGCTTACCCCGATTTAGTATTAGTTTTTGCTGGTACAGCGCTTATGCAAACAGGTAAAGCAATTGAAATAGTATCAATTACGATGCTTACTTATTTAAGCTTAAGCATTTCAATTTCTATTTTAATGAATTGGTATAATAAAAAAATTGCTATTAAGGAAAAATAAATGTCAAAAATTAATTTTTTAAAACCAAATAAAGATAATTTGACTACCTTTTTATACATTGGTTCATTTTTATTTGTTATTAGTGTTATAGATGTTTTTCTTAATTCATTTTTTAGCGTAAATATAACAGGATTTTTACCCTCATCTTTAAGTTTTATAATTCCAATTATATTAGGATTTATAGGATTATATTTTATAAGAATTGAGCACAGTGGTTATAAGTTTTTAGACCAAGTAAATAAAAATATAAATACAAATAATTTTAATGCAATTTTATCTTTACTAATCATTTTTATAATTATTAAATCAACTCCCCCAATTTTAAGCTGGTTTTTGGTTGATGCAAGTTTTGCTGGAGATAGCAAAGATGTTTGTTCTGGTACAGGAGCTTGCTGGACTTATATAAAAGTTTGGTTTAGAAGATTTATGTATGGAATGTACCCTAATGCTGAGCAATGGAGAATAAATTTATCTTTTGTAGCGTTAGCACTTTTAGGGTCTGTAGGATATTTTGCGACAGAAAAGTATAAAAAATATTTAACCTTATATTACGTTATAATTTATCCTTTTATTGCATTTTTATTTATTTTCTTTTTTATATCAGGTGGTCCTATTTTTTTTGATTTCTCTTATGGAATAATTGCAGCAGTAATTTCTATAATTATTGGTTTCTTTATCCCTAGTAAATTTAAATTTTATTATTTTATATTTGTACCTATTACTTTGTATATAGTTTTAAAATATTTTGTTTTTTATGAGGAATTGATCGAACTAGGTAAATTAGATGGATTAAACTGGGTTGAGACTGGAGCTTGGGGAGGATTATCATTAACATTTATAATTTCATTTTTCTGTTTAATTTTCTGCTTTCCTATTGGAATGGCATTTGCTTTAGGTAGAAGATCAGATTTTCCATTAATAAGATATATATCGATTGGTTTTATAGAATTTTGGAGAGGCGTTCCATTAATTACAGTTTTATTTATGTCTGCAGTGATGTTTCCAATGTTTTTGCCTGCAGATTTTTTTATAGATAAATTAGTTAGATGCATAATAGCTATTTCATTATTTGAAGCTGCTTACGTTGCAGAAGTTATTAGAGGTGGTTTACAAGCGTTACCACGTGGACAATATGAGGCTGCAAAATCACTTGGAATGGGTTATTGGCGAATGCATATATTTGTAATTTTGCCCCAAGCTTTAAAACTTGTTATTCCAGGTATTGCTAATACTTTTTTGGCTTTGGTAAAAGATACACCTTTAATATTTGTGGTTGGTTTATTAGAAATAGTAGGAATGTTAAATCTAGCAAAAACTAATCCTAAATGGTTAGGATTTGCAATGGAAGGCTACGTATTTGCTGCAATAATTTTCTGGATTATTTGTTATGCAATGAGTAAGTATAGCTATAATCTAGAACAGAAATATAAAACAGAGCGATAAATTATGTCTGATAGCATTATTCAAATAAAAAATGTAAATAAATGGTTTGGTGATTTTCAAGTTTTAAAAGATATTAATCTTGAGGTTAAACCAAAAGAAAAAATCGTTGTTTGTGGTCCATCAGGATCAGGTAAATCTACATTAATTAGATGTATCAATAGATTAGAAGAACACCAGCAAGGTGATATTATTGTTGATGGAAACACATTGACGGAAGATACAAAAAATATTGAGCAAATTAGAGCGGAAGTTGGAATGGTATTTCAACAGTTTAACTTATTTCCACATTTATCAATTGTAGATAATTGTACACTCGCACCAATTTGGGTAAAGAAAATGCCAAAAAAAGAAGCAGAAGAATTAGCTTTAAAACATTTAGAAAGAGTTCAAATACTTGATCAAGCACAAAAATTTCCAGGTCAATTGTCAGGTGGTCAACAACAAAGAGTTGCTATTGCTAGAGCACTTTGTATGGAACCAAAAATAATGTTATTTGATGAACCTACTTCAGCTCTTGATCCAGAGATGATTAAAGAAGTTTTAGACGTTATGGTAGATTTAGCAAATCAAGGAATGACAATGATAGTTGTAACGCATGAAATGGGATTTGCTAAAGAAGTAGCTGATGAAGTTATTTTCATGGATGAAGGAATGATTGTTGAAAGAGCTGAAACTAAAGAGTTTTTTGCCAACCCTAAGAGTGATAGAACTAAGCTGTTTTTAAGTCAAATATTATAAAAAATATATAATAATTTAGAGATAATTCTAAATTACACAATCTAAATATGTTAATTTTGTATTCAACTAATGCTTGACAATGTTTGGGTTTTTCTAAATTTATTCCAAAAAATAATAAATTTTTCTATTGCAGTAACATTAATAAATATGTTCAATGGTATTTTAAAATTTAATTAAGAGGGGTCTTAATGGAAGATAATTTCAACAAACACTTAGGCAATAAGCTTAAGCTAAGAAGATTAGCTTTGGGTTTGACACAGACTAAAGTGGCGAAAGCTATAAACGTTACATTTCAACAAATACAAAAATATGAAAAAGGTACTAATGGTGTAAGTTCAATTAGATTACTACAACTTTCTAATTACTTGAAGGTACCAATTAATTATTTTTTTGAAGATTTTTCAGAATACTTAATAAATTTAGAAAAATCACAAGAAGGTCACATGAATGTTAATTATAATTTTTTAGTGAAATTATATTCAGAACTTAATGCTGATCAGAAACTGAAATTTAATAAATCTTTACAAATATCAGGTACTAATATTTCAAAAGCAGTTTAAAATTAATTTGTCTCTGACCCCATATTAATTTTTTTATGACTATTTGATTTTTTCTGGCTCCTCGGGCAGGACTCGAACCTGCGACCAATTGATTAACAGTCAACTGCTCTACCAACTGAGCTACCGAGGAATGTAAAAAGCCAACTTACTTTTTTTTAAAACTAAAACAAGATTTTTTTTGGAGGCAACGCCCGGAATCGAACCGGGATACAAGGATTTGCAATCCTCTGCGTAACCATTCCGCCACGTTGCCATCTTATTTTTAGCTTATAGCTGCAGATGCCTTTTTATAATTAATTATTTCTATTAGTCTATTAAATAACGTTTCAAATTGATTATTGTTAATTTAGATTATTAAATTATAAACTTTAACATCAATGAGTAGCGATAAATATATACATTCTGATGTAGAAAATAGAATTTATTCTTATTGGGAAAAACATGGTCTTTTTAAACCCAAGGAAAATTCAAAAAAATTCTCAATTGTAATTCCTCCACCAAACGTAACTGGTAGTTTACACATGGGTCATGCGCTCAATAATTCTATACAAGATTTATTAGTTCGATATCACAGAATGAATAATTTTGAAACTTTATGGCAACCAGGTACAGATCATGCAGGTATAGCTACTCAGGCCTTAGTAGAGAAAAAATTAAGCTCTGAAAAAATTGATAAAAATGTAATTGGTAGAGAAAAATTTATTGAAAAAGTTTGGGAGTGGAAAGAGCAATATGGAGACATCATAATTAACCAATTAAAAAAACTTGGTTGCTCTTGTGATTGGTCAAGAAATGCTTTTACTATGGATGAAAATTTATCTAAATCAGTAATTAAGGTTTTTGTAGATCTTTACAACAAAGGTCTAATCTATAAAGATAAAAAATTAGTTAATTGGGATACAGTTTTAAAAACAGCTATTTCAGACCTAGAAGTAGATCAAAGAGAGGTAAATTCTAAAATTTATTACATTAGATATCCAATAGATGGGACTGAAGAATTTATTACAATTGCAACAACAAGACCTGAAACAATGCTCGGTGATACCGCCATTGCTGTTAACCCAAAAGATGAACGATTTAAAACCTTTGTTGGAAAAACAGTTACTATTCCAATTGTTGGAAGAAAGATAAAAATTATTGAAGATGATTATGCAGATCCTGAACAGGGAACTGGAGCATTAAAAATAACTCCGGCACATGATTTTAATGACTATGATGTTGGTCAAAGAAATAATCTTGAAATAATAAATATTTTTACTGAAGCTGGTAAAATAAATGAAAATGCTCCTCAAACTTACGTAGGTCTTGATAGGTTTGAAGCTAGAAAAAAAATTTTAAAAGAACTTAAAGAAAAGGAATTTTTTGTAAAAGAAGAAAATATTAAAAACAAAGTTCCTTATGGAGATAGATCTAATTCAATAATTGAACCTTTTTTAACAGAACAATGGTTTGCTGATGCTGGTAAATTATCAGTTAAAGCTAAAGAGGTAGTTAATTCAAAAAAAACAAATTTCTTTCCTGAGAATTGGACGAAAACTTATTTTCAATGGATGGATAATATTGAGCCATGGTGTATTTCAAGGCAGCTTTGGTGGGGTCATCAAATACCTGCTTGGTATGGTCCGGATCAAAAAATTTTTGTTGCTGAAAATGAAGATGATGCAAAACAACAAGCTAAAAAACATTATGGTAAAGATGTTGAATTAAATCGCGATCCAGATGTTTTAGATACTTGGTTTTCATCTGGCTTATGGCCTTTTGCAACACTTGGTTGGCCAGATGATAATAAATATGTAGATAAATTTTATCCAACATCAGTATTAGTTACAGGTTTTGATATTATATTTTTTTGGGTTGCCAGAATGATTATGTTTGGTACAGAATTTTTAAATAAAGAACCATTTAAAGATATTTATGTTCATGCGCTAGTTAGAGATGAGAAGGGACAGAAGATGTCTAAATCTAAAGGTAATGTAATTGATCCTTTAGATTTAATAGAAAAATATAGTGCAGATGCACTTAGATTTACATTACTTTCAATGGCATCACCAGGTACAGATGTTAAACTTTCTGAAGACAGAGTTAAGGGTTATAGAAATTTTTTAAACAAATTGTGGAATGCAAATAATTTTTTAATCACTAATGAGTGTGATTTTAAAGATATAGATAAAGTACCAAGTCTAAATGTAAATATTAATAAATGGATTTATTCAGAACTTGTTGAAACTAAAAATAGGATAGAAAAAAACCTTGAAGATTATAGATTTGATGAAGCAGCTAAAAACGCTTATCAATTTGCGTGGCATTCTTATTGTGATTGGTATTTAGAGCTATCTAAAACAATACTCTTTTCAGATGATGAAAATGCTAAGACAGAGGTTAAGAAGGTATCATCTTTTATATTCAAACAAATTTTGATTTTACTGCATCCTTTTATTCCTTTTGTGACTGAAGAAATTTGGCTTAAAAACAAATTTGATAATAATGGTAGCGATTATTTAATGTTAAAAAACTGGCTATCTGGTGAAATAAACAAGGATAGTAGTACCGAACAGGTTGAAAATATCATTAATATTATTTCAGAAATTAGATCATTTAAAAATGAGCTAAATGTAAGTCCTGGCTCATTTATTGATGTATCGATAAGCCATATTAATAAAGATCAAAAAAACTTTATTAATACAAATGAAATTATCTTAAAAAAACTTGGGAGAATTAATAGTATCCTAGATAGAGATTTAGATAAACCAGCCGCTACAATGGTTGTTTCTGGTGATTTGTTTAAGATTTATTTTGATAAAGATGTCGATTTAAAATTAATCAAAGAAAATTTAACAAATAAACAAAGTAGATTAGAGCAAGAGATGAATAAAATATCTCAAAGACTAGAGAATAAAAGTTTTGTAGATCGAGCTCCAAAAGAGATTGTTGAACAAGAAAAAAATAATTATAATAATTTAAAGAATGATATTGAGAAAATATCAGTAACAATTAAGGGTATATAATGGCTAAATTTAACAAAAAGAAACTTCCAAGTAGACACACATCATTAGGGGCAGACAGAGCTCCGCATAGATCTTTTTATTATGCCATGGGAGAAACTGAGAAAGATGTAGCAAAACCATTTATTGGCGTGGTTTCTACATGGAATGAAGCAGCCCCATGTAATATTGCGCTTATGAGACAAGCTCAATCAGTTAAAAAAGGTGTTAGAGCTAATGGTGGAACTCCAAGAGAATTTTGTACAATTACCGTCACTGATGGTATTGCGATGGGCCATGAAGGGATGAAGTCATCATTGATATCTAGAGAAGTAATAGCAGACTCAGCTGAACTTACAGTTAGAGGCCATTGTTATGATGCATTAGTTGGTATAGCTGGGTGTGATAAATCTTTACCAGGTCTTATGATGTCGATGGTTAGATTAAATGTACCAAGTGTATTTATATATGGTGGGTCAATTCTACCAGGTAGATATAAAGGTAAAGACGTAACAGTTGTAGATGTATTTGAAGCAGTTGGAAAACATTCTTCTGGTCAAATGTCAGCTGCAGAACTTAGAAAATTAGAATTAATTGCTTGTCCAAGTGCAGGTGCTTGTGGAGGACAATTTACAGCAAATACAATGGCGTGTGTATCTGAAGCTATTGGATTAGCACTTCCTTACTCTGCTGGAACACCAGCTCCATATGAAGAAAGAGATAAATACGCAAAAGCTAGCGGTAAAATGGTTATGAACCTTTTAAAAAAAGGAATTAAACCAAGAGATATTGTAACAAAAAAAGCTTTAGAAAATGCTGCAACAGTTGTTGCTGCAACTGGTGGATCTACAAATGCAGGTTTACATTTACCAGCCATTGCAAATGAAGCAGGAATCAAATTTGATTTAATGGACGTTGCTAAAATTTTTAAAAGAACACCTTATCTTGCAGATTTAAAACCAGGTGGAAAATATGTTGCTAAAGATATGTGGTTAGCAGGTGGTGTTCCAATGTTATTAAAAACTTTATATGAAGGTGGATATATTCATGGTGACTGTATGACGGTTACTGGAAAAACTATGAAGGAAAATTTAAAAGGAATTAAATTTAATCCAAAACAAAAAGTAATGAGATCTTATAAAAATCCATTATCACCAACAGGAGGGGTTGTTGGATTAAAAGGAAACTTGGCACCAGAAGGAGCAATTGTTAAAGTTGCTGGTCTTAAAAAATTACAATTTACTGGAAAAGCAAGATGCTTTGATAATGAGGAAAGCGCAATGAAAGCTGTTCAAAGCAGAAAGTATAATGATGGTGATGTAATTATAATTAGATACGAAGGACCCGTTGGAGGTCCGGGTATGAGAGAAATGCTATCGACAACAGGTGCAATTTACGGACAGGGAAAAGGGGAGAAAGTAGCCCTTATTACAGATGGTAGGTTCTCTGGCGCTACAAGAGGCTTTTGTGTTGGTCATGTGGGCCCTGAGGCCGCTCTAGGGGGTCCTATAGGCCTTTTACGTACAGGAGATATCATTGATATAGATGCTAAAAGAGGAACTATTAATGTAAGGCTTTCTAAAAAAGAAATGGCTACAAGAAAAAGAAAATGGAAAGCTAGAAAATCAGATTTTGGATCTGGTACTTTATGGAAATATGCTCAAACAGTTGGACCCGCATATTTAGGTGCACCAACACATCCTGGTAAGAAAAAAGAAGTTAAGGATTATTCAGAGATTTAATGAAAATTCGTCCAGTTATTTTATGTGGAGGTGCTGGAACTCGACTTTGGCCAAATTCTAAAAATCATCAAGCAAAACAATTTATTGATTTTGGTAATTGGACTTTGCTTGGAAAAACACTTGATAGAACAAAAGCATCAATATTTGATGCACCAGTTATAAGTACAAATAAAAAATATCTTAAACAAGTTAAACAACATCTTAAAAAACTCAAAATAAGTAAATATAAAATTGTTCTGGAACCAGCAAAAAGAAATACTGCACCAGCTATATTAAGTACTGCTTTAATTAAAGATATTCCAGACAATCAGCCTTTAATGTTTTTTACAGCAGATCATCTGATTGAAAAAATGAGTATTTTTAATAAGGCAATAAATAGAAATAAATTAAATCTTACTAAAGAAAATATATTTATATTTGGAATAAAACCAACTTCACCATCTAGTGAATATGGTTATTTTTTAACAAAAAAAATTAAAGGAAATATTAATAAAGTAACAAAATTTATTGAAAAACCAAAAGAGGCTAAAGCAAAACAAATTATAAAGAATAAAGGCTATTGGAATTCTGGAATGTTTTATCTTAGAAAAGATTCAATTATTAATAACTTTAAAAAGTATCAGCCCAAAACTTACAGAAATTGTGTAAATGCAGTTAATAAGGCAAAGTATCAGGCTAATACATATTATTTAAATAAAGCTTCATTTATAAATGCCACTGCTAAATCATTTGATTATGCAATTCTTGAAAAAACCAAACAAATTAACGCTATCAAACTAGATATTCCTTGGTCAGATCTTGGTAGTTGGAAAGAAATTTTGAAAATGTATGACAAAAATAAAAGGAAATATATTAAGAAAAAAAATGTCTATTACCGTCCATGGGGCAGATATACCAATCTATTTCAAGGAAAAGAGTTTTTAATAAAAGAGCTATATGTAAAACCAAAAGGTATTCTAAGTTTACAAAAACACCATCATCGAGCTGAACATTGGTTAGTTACTCAAGGCAATGCTAAAATAACTCTTAATAAAGATATTATAATTAAAAAACCTGGTGAACATATATTCATTCCGCTAGAGGCAATACATAGAGTTCAAAACTCAGGAAAAAAACCTGTAAAAATTGTTGAAGCTCAAATTGGCTCAATTTTGAAAGAAAGTGATATTGTACGATACCAGGATGTGTATGGCCGTGTTAAGTAATTTAACACGACCATAAAAGTTTATTTAAAACCAATTATTTGGAATAATTATGTAGTGGATCGCTAAAACGATACCTACTGAAACACTTAATCCAAAGATCATTTTCAAAAAGTCTTTACCAATTAATGGGAAGACATACTTAAATTTATAATCTTTATTCATTGTAGATATTGCAAGTTCTCTACCACATAATAACCCAACGAATACCCATGTAGTTGACATTGGTAAGTCATTCAGCTCTTTAAAGTAGAATAAAACAGCAGCATAAATTACGTTAATAATTGTAGCTGATCTTGCATATCTTGTTCCTGTTTTTTCAAGAACAACTTTTTGAATTGGTCCACCTTGAATGTAGAAAATGTAAAATAACAAAGAAGTAAAATAAGCCATTACAATTAAAAGTAATGATAAATCTAATTGCCTAGGCAGATATACTGCAATGTTAGCTACATCGTGAGATAACCAAACCCACCATAACCAACCTGATGAAATCCAAACAGAGTTTCTCCAAAATCCTCTCCATTTATCGTCTACTTCATCAAATTTTTCATTAATGAACTTTGATACTGCTATCCAGGCTATATAAGCAACCATTGCTGCTAATCCATAACCTACAACGCTTTTTAATAACATTTTTTCTAACACAACTGTTGAAGCAAATGCTGAAAGAACCAAAAAGGTTGTTGATACCGGTATTCCAATTCTTGTTAATAATAACAGTATCGCAGGTGCTACTGCATGATACCATTGAATCTCTTGATAAGGTATTCTAGTTAATCTTCCGTAAGAAATATCACCATCATACGCATACCATCCCCAAGCTAACGCAAAAATCATAACAGTAGATGCTGATCCAGCTAGTATATACCATTTAAACCACTTCTTTTTTGAGGCTATAAAGGTACCAAGTGTTTGAATTGAGTCATTAGCGATTACGCTATATCCAGCTAGGGCAAACCCTATAACTGTATATACTAAAGTCATATCCATTTTTTCTCCTACATATTATTGTTTTCGGTTCCGTCTCATGACTTGAGAAAGTAAATATTCATTAAAGGTAAAAAATTCTACAATTAAATTTATTTATTTGAGAATCAAAGAGAAGATTCATCAATCTTTAGTCTAAGTTAAAGAGAAGTCTATAAGTGAATTATTTTATTTTGAGAAACTTTATGCGGTTCGCTTTAAGTATAATATTTTAATATTATGTAAATAAAATTTTAATATAATTTACATATATAGGTTGTGTTATTTATAGATAATTTTAAGAATATACGCTGCTAAAATTAACCCAATAAATTCAGCTAAAATATAGGTTGGTGTATTAAGATAATTAATTCCAGTAAAAGAATCAGTAAATGTTCTAGCTATAGATACAGCTGGATTTGCAAAAGATGTTGAAGAAGTAAACCAATAACCTGCAGAAATATATGTTGCTACGCTAATGGCTACTATTGTTTTTCCATCCTTTAAAGTTGCAAAAATAACAAATATCAGGCCAAAGGTAGCAACAATTTCTGAAAAAAATATGTGCAATCCATCTCTATTTTTAGTTGATAACTCTAAAAGAGCGTGTTCAAAAAAAACATTAGCTAACATTACTCCAAATAAACAACCAGATATTTGTGCAGGAATATAATATTTTAAAAGATCACTTTTAATTTTTTTTCTAAAAAACATCGCTAAACTTACAAAAGGATTAAAATGAGCTCCTGAAATATCAGCAAAGGCTGTAATTAAAACAAATAATCCAGCTCCAGTAGCAATTGTATTGGCTAAAAGCTTAATACCATCATCTTTCGTTAGATTTTCTGCCATGATACCAGAACCAACGATAATCATTACAAGAAAACAACTTCCTAAAAATTCGCCAATAAGTATGTTTTTTTTAATTTTCATTTTCTAACAGAATTTCAATTTTTTTACTTATTATATCGTAAGTCTCACTAATAATTTCGTTTATCTGCTTTTCATTTGAATTTTGAAATTTTGATACAGGATCTTCAATATCCCAATGAATAATTTGGTTATTATTTGGCCATACAGGGCAAACTTCTTTATTTGCGTTATTACATACTGTTATTACATGATCTATATTAAATTTCTTATTTAAAAATATATCAAAATTTTTTGAAGAACAATTTTCAAGATTAAAATTTTTTATTTTAGTAAGATATAATTTGATATTTACATTAATTTTTCCTGTTGGATTGCTTCCAGCACTATAAGCTTTAAATTTATTTGAATATTCGTTGTTTATAATACTTTCAGCTATTATGCTTCTAGCTGAGTTACCTGTACAAACGAATAAGATATTTTTCATTAGAAAATAATTTTATAAATTCCAATTACAAACAATGGTATTTGTAATCCAAAGTTAGTTAATATAGCCTTATCTTTTGACAAAAATCCTGCAATAGTCCAACCCACAACTCCTAATCCGTGAAAGTAAATATTGACAGGGTAGATATTTAAATTAGTTAACAATATACCTGTTAAAACAAGAGCTGTACTAATCCATTTTAGATATTTTTTAATAAACATAGTCTCCTCTATATGTAATTTTTGTTACGAATTTATTACAATTTTAGAGGAAACTAAAATTTAATTTTATTCTTTTAAATTAGCAGCCTTTGAAAGATGCAGACATATTTCTAATTAAATTGAAATATAGATCTTTACCTGGGTCTAATGTTGCGCCTAATGGATCTAGAACACCAGTTTTAATCTTCATATCTTTTGCTACTGCATTGATAATATCAGGATTAAATTGAGGCTCTGAGAATACACAAGCTACTTTATCATGTTCGATAATTTCTCTAATTTCAGCTAGTTGTTCAGCTCCAGGCATAACATCAGTATTTACAGTAAATGCACCTAATACTTTAACATTAAATCTTTCCTCAAAATATTGATAAGCATCATGGAATACAATTGAAGAAACACTGCTACTTAAATCAGTCATAACATCAATTGTAAGTTTATCGATTTCTTGCAAAGCTTTAGTTAAATTACTTTTGTATTTAGCTTCATTTTTTGGATCATTTTCAATTAGGTGTTCAGCCATTTCATTTAACATAGCTTTTGCATTAATTGGGTCCAACCAAATGTGTGGATCAAATTCACCATGCGCATGTCCATCATGATCGTCATGTCCGTGGTCGTCATGATCGTCTTCTTTTTTACCATGATCATCATGATCGTGGTCATGATCATCCTCTTTCTTACCATGATCGTGGTCATGATCATCTTCCTTTTTACCGTGGTCATCATGTCCATGGTCGTCATGATCATCTTCTTTTTTACCGTGGTCATCATGTCCATGGTCGTCATGATCATGTTCATCAAAAATATTTCTTTCTCTAAATTTTAATACCTGTAATCCTTTAGTTTCCATTAATTCAATTTTTTCTGCTTTCTTGGCGATTGAACTCAATGGCTTTTCTAGAAAATTCTCTAAATCTTCACCAACCCAGAATATTAGATCTGCATTTTGAAGCATTTTTGCATGAGAAGGTTTCATCGCAAATCCGTGTGGAGATGCATATCCATCAACTATTAGATCAGGTTTAGCAATACCGTCCATTAAATAACTGGCTAATGAATGAATTGGTTTAATAGAAGCAACCACTTTTATTTCAGCATTTGCTGGTGTAAAGAATGTTAAAATTGATAATATTGAGAATATAAGAGGTATTTTTTTAATATTTTTCATAATAAGTAATTTAATTGGTTGTTATAATATAACAGTATGTAATAATATAACATTTATAAGTCAAGCAATTTATGAGCTCAGAAAATAGTACATTAGTAAAATTAAATAACGCTGGTTTTAAACAAAATGATAAATGGTTAGTAGAAGGTGTTTCTTTAACTGTAAATAAAGGAAAGATTGTTACACTTATTGGACCTAATGGTTCTGGAAAAAGTACAACAGCAAAAATTGCATTAGGAATTTACAAAAATATAGAAGGAAGTGTTGAGAAATACACAAACAAGGTTGGTTATGTTCCTCAAAAAATATCAATTGATTGGACACTGCCACTTAGAGTTCATGATTTTATGCTTTTAACAGAAAATATTAAAGATGATGCAATAGATGAAGCTCTTAACTTGACTGGAGTTATACACCTTAAGAATAAAAACTTAGGAAATTTGTCAGGCGGTGAATTTCAAAGAGTTTTAATTGCAAGGGCAATTTCCAAAAAACCAGAACTATTGGTTCTTGATGAACCAGTTCAAGGTGTAGATTACACTGGTGAGATTGCTTTATATGAATTAATTAAAAGAATCTCTGACACGCTAAATTGTGGAATTTTACTAATATCTCATGATTTACATACAGTCATGACCGCAACAGATCATGTTGTTTGTTTAAATGGTCATGTATGTTGTTCAGGTACTCCGATGGATGTTGCTAAAAACAATGAATATAAAACTTTATTTGGTGAACAAGCATCTCAAATTCTTTCCGTATATGAGCACAAACATGATCACGTTCATTCAGACAAAGGTGAAATAAAGAAGAATTAATATGTTTGATGATTTTTTTATAAGAGCGTTAATTGCAGGTCTAGGTATTGCTTTAGTAACAGGACCACTTGGTTGTTTTGTTGTGTGGAGAAGGTTATCTTATTTTGGTGATACATTATCGCACTCAGCTTTATTAGGAGTAACAATAGCGTACTCATTTGAAATTAATATTGCATTATCTGTATTTTTAATTTCATCTGTAGTTGCCTTAATATTAATTCAGTTACAAAAAAAAACTAATTTACCAGGAGATGCTTTACTCGGTCTTTTAGCACACTCTTCTTTAGCTGTTGGATTAGTAGTAATAGGTTTTTTAACATTTATTCGTTTTGATATTATGGGTTTATTATTTGGGGATATTTTAGCTGTTACAACTGATGATTTGTTAATTATCTGGACTGGTGGAGCCTTGATTTTATTAGTTCTAAAATTTATTTGGAAACCGTTGTTTGCATCTACAGTTAATTATGAATTAGCTGAAGCAGAGGGTTTAAACCCAGATAGAGCAAAAGCTATTTTTACAATTCTTATGGCTGCTGTAATAGCCATATCAATTAAAATGGTCGGATTATTATTAATTACTGGAATGCTGATTATACCTGCTGCTATGGCTAGAAATTTATCAGACAGTCCACAAAAGATGGTGTTATTCTCAATAATTGGTGGTCTTTTATCTGTTTTATTAGGTTTGTTTTCTTCATTAGAATTTAACACATCATCTGGGCCTTCAATAATCATGGCTGCTTTAGTATTATTTATATTGTCTTTACTTAACATTAAACAATCGATTAAATTGAAAAACTGATAACTAATTGATAAGAATTTAAAAATGCAAAAAGAACATAATCTTTCTAAAAATCAAAAAATTATTTTTGATCTTATTGATAAATCTCGTGAACCAATGAAAGCTTATTCAATTTTATTTAATGTTCAAAAAAAAGGAATTAAAGCACCACTACAAGTTTATAGAGCGCTAGATAAGTTAGTTGAAATTGGAAAAATTCATAAGATTGAGAGCAGAAACGCTTTTATAGCTTGTCAAAATTCTAGCTGTCAGGTTTCAAAAGCCACAGCATTTTCAATTTGTGAAAGTTGTGAGAACGTATCTGAAATAAGTAATTCAAAACTTTCGAAATATTTATCTAATTTTTCAGACAGTTCAGGAATGAAATATAGCAAATATAATTTAGAATTTTTTGGTTTATGTAAGAAATGTAAATCAAAATAATGAGTACAGTTTCATTAACCTTAGAAGATATATTCGAACTAGCTAAAAAAACACTTTTAGCAAATGGTTGCGATGATGAAACAGCATCAATTTTATCAGATTTAATTAGAAATGCTGAAAGAGATGGTTCGGTATCGCATGGTTTGTTTAGATTACCAGCGTATGTGACAGGACTTAAAAGTGGAAAGATCAATGGTAAAGGAAAACCTGAGGTAAAAAAAATATCTTCATCCGTAATTAAAGTCGAAGGAAATAATTGTTTAGCACCTGTTGTTTTAAATAAAGGATTACCTGAATTAGCAAAAGCTGCAAAAGAAAATGGTGTAGCTGTTTTAGCAATAAATAATTCACATCATATGGCCGCTATGTGGCCTGAAACAGAAAAGTTAGCAGAAGATGGTTTAGTTGCATTTGCTTGTACATCTTACAAGCCTGCTGTAGCACCTGCTGGTGCTATAAAACCATTATTTGGAACAAACCCAATTTCATTTGCTTGGCCACGTCCAGGTAAAACACCAGTTGTTTATGATATGGCAACAGCTTCAATGGCAATGGGAGAAGTTCAAGTTGCTAAAAGAGAAGGGCACAAAGTTCCACTTGGAACTGGTTTAACTAAAGATGGTAAAGAAACAACTGATCCAGGTGAAATTGCTGATGGTGGAGTTTTATTACCCTTTGGTGGTTACAAGGGATCTGCAATTGCAATGATGGTAGAATTAATGGCAGGTGCATTAGTTGGAGATAATTTTAGTTTTGAAACTGCTGCCAAAGATAATAATGATGGTGGTCCTCCAAGTGGTGGTGAATTTATTATTGCCATTAACCCAGATAAAACCTCAGAAACTAATTGGCAAAAACATGCTGATGATTTTTTTGAAAAAATGAAATCAATGGGCGAAGTAAGATTACCTGGAGAAAGACGTCACAAGAATAGAATGGATACTGGTCCAAGAAATATTAACGAAGAATTAGTAAATAAAATTAAATCTTTAAGCTAAATTAATCTCAATTGGTGTGTGATCAGAAGGCTTTTCTCTTCCACGTGGATCTTTATTAATATTAATATCTTTAATTTGATCAATAATGGAATTTGAAACTAAAAAATGATCAATCCTCATGCCATTATTTTTTTGCCAAGCACCTCTCATATAATCCCAAAATGTATATCCTTCTTTATCTTCATAAAAATGTCTGTAGACGTCATTAAAACCAAGATTAATCATTTCTCTAAATTTTTTTCTTATTTCAAGTCTGTATAAAGCATCGTCTTCGAAACTTTTAACATTATAAACATCTTCTGCTGAAGGGATAATATTGAAATCACCAGCTAAAATAATATTTGAATTTTTTTTAGATAAAGTTTTTAATTGCCTTATTAATTGATCAAGCCAATTTTTTTTATAATCATATTTTTCTGTATCTACAGGATTACCATTAGGGGTATAAATATTTATTAATTGTATATTTTTTTTCTTATGTTCAAATTCAGCTGAAATTATTCTTGATTGTTTTAATTTATCTTTAATTAAATCTGTTTTAACATTTTTTAATTTATTTTTTGAGATGATCGCTACACCATTATAACTTTTTTGACCAAATACATGACTTTCATAGTCCATTGATGAAAAATCATCATATGGAAAATTAACATCTTCAGTTTTGATTTCCTGCATCATTAAAATATCAGGTTTATATTTTAATAAATAGCTTTTGATATTTTCAATTCTTGCTCTTACCGAGTTTACATTCCAAGATGAAATGAGCATTAAAGTGAAAAAGACACTCCACAACCACATGAAGATTTGGTTTGTGGATTAGATATTTTGAATTGCTCACCAATTAATTCTGACACATAATCAACCTCAGATCCTTTAAGCAAATCAGCTGAAGTTTTATCAATTAAAATATTTTGATAATTTAAATCATCATCTTGTTTTGATTTATCAAATGTAAATTCATATTGAAAACCAGAACATCCTCCACCTTTAATAGCGATTCTGAAGAATGACCCTTTGTCTTTTTTTGATAACAAATTATCTATTTGTTTTAACGCTTTATCCGTAAATTTAATTTCTTTAATCATGTCTGAACACTGATATTACTAATATAATACTTAATTATTTAAATTAAAGGATGAAAAAAGACACTTTGTTAGGCGTATTTAAAAGTAAAGGCAGACTTAATAAAGAAGCTAATTCAAAATACAGATCTCCTTTTCAACGTGACAGAGATCGGATAATTCACAGCGCATCATTTAGAAGATTAAAGCATAAAACCCAAGTTTTTGTTAACACAGAAGGGGATCATTTTAGAACCAGGATCACTCATTCAATTGAAGTTGCTCAAATAGCAAGATCAATTGCAAAATACCTAAAATTAAACGAAGATTTAGCAGAAACCTTGAGTCTCGCACATGATTTAGGTCACACACCTTTTGGTCATGCAGGAGAGGATGCTCTAGATGAATGTATGCAAGACTATGGTGGTTTTGATCATAATCTTCAGACACTAAGAATCGTGATGTTTTTAGAAAATAAATATTTCAAATTTGCTGGACTAAATTTAACACTTGAAACTTTAGAAGGACTTTTAAAACATAACGGTCCAATAGATGATCTAAGCATGATCAATAAACTAATTGGTATAAAAGTTTTCAATAATAAAATTAATTTTAATACCTATCCATCGTTAGAGGCTCAAATATCAGCTATATCAGATGATATTGCTTATAATAATCATGACATTCAAGATGGAATTAAAGCTAACTTATTTAAACTTGAGGAATTAGTAGAGATAGATTTTTTTAAAAAGATTTATCAAAAATATAAAAATAAGATTAATAGAAATAATTATAAAATTGCTATTTACCAAATTATTAGAGACTCAATAGATATTATGATTAGAGATTTGCTAAGTAATACAAAAAAAAATATCAAAAAATTAAAAATTAAGTCATTAAAAGATGTATTAAAATCTAATCAATTAATAGTCTCTTTTTCAGATAAAATAGAAAGTTCAGATCAAGAAATTAGATCTTTTTTAAGACACCGGATGTACGATAATAAATCAGTGCTTAACAAGAATCAAAGAGGAAAAATGATAATTAAGAAACTATTTAAAATTATTAAATCAAATCCAAGAAAATTTCTTACTAAAGAGCAATTGACTATAGACAAATATAGAGCTATTTCAGATTTTATATCTGGTATGACAGATAGATATGCAATTAACCTTTATAATGATAATAAATGAATATTTTTGAATTATATCTAGATAAAATCAAATCCATTCTTGTTGAGCTTAGTAAAAAAAAACAACTTGTTATTGCAGAAAATTTCAATGGTATAAACGCGGAGATACCACCTCCAAAGTTTGATTGTGATATTTCAACAAATGTTGCAATGGTATTGTCGAAACTAAATAAAACATCTCCAATTAAATTAGCTGAAAAACTTGCGCCTGAAATTCAAAATAATGATGATCAAATAGCGTCCATATCTGTTGCTAAACCTGGTTTCATAAATATTAAATTTAAACCATCTTTTTGGTCAAACTTTATTAAAGAAATTATTGATAACGCTGAAAAATTTGGAATTAATGAGAAAGAGAATAAAAATAATTATCTGGTTGAATTTGTATCAGCTAATCCAACAGGACCACTACATGTTGGTCATTGTCGAGGAGCTATTTTAGGTGATGTTATATCTAATGTTTTATTATTTAATAAACACAAGGTTACTAAGGAGTATTATGTAAACGATTATGGTAATCAGATTATAAATTTTACTAAATCGGTATATTTTAGAATTAGAGAAGTAAAATACAATGAAACATTTCCCCAAGATAATCCTGATTTGTATCCAGGAGATTATTTAATAGATTTTGCTAAAAATATAGTTTCGGATAATTCAAATCTAAATTTTGATAATTATGATCAAATAAGTGATAAATTAACATCTTTATCTATAGAACAGGCTTTACTTTTAATTAAAAAGAATCTTAAAAGCCTAGGAATTAACCACGATAATTTTGTTAGTGAAAAAAGCATTGTTTCAAATAAAGAAGTAGAGAGTGTAATAAAATTTTTAGAAAAAAATAAATTTGTATATAAAGGAAAAATTAAAGCTCCAGCTGGAGAGGATGATAAAAACTGGGTAGAGCGAGAACAGTTACTTTTTAAATCTACCGATTTTGGTGATGATAAAGATAGAGCGTTGCAAAAATCAGACGGAGCCTGGACTTATTTTGCAAGTGATGTTGCTTATCATAAAAATAAAGTAGACCGAAAATTTGATTATTTAATAAATATTCTTGGCGCAGATCATGCTGGCTATATCAAAAGAATTTCATCTTCAGTTGAAGCTTTATCTGGAAAAAAAGATAAATTGATTTGTAAAATTAGTCAGCTTGTAAAATTAATCAAAGACAACAAACCATTTAAGATGTCTAAAAGAAAGGGTGACTACATTACAGTTGATGATTTAATTAAAGAAGTCGGAAAAGATGCAACTAGATTTATCATGCTTAACAGAAGTAGTGATGTAGAACTAGATTTTGATTTTGATGCTGTAAAAGAAAAATCAAAAGACAATCCGTTATATTACGTGCAATATTGTTATGCTAGAATTTCATCTGTCTTTAGACATATTGATAAAGATTTAAATTCAAACATAGAGTTTGATGATTTTACTTTTGAATATTCAAATGATGAAATCAAAATTTTAAAAAAGATATCAGAATGGCCTAAATGTATCGATGCAGCTAGCTCAAAATTAGAACCACATAGAATACCTGTTTATTTATATGATCTAGCTTCTGAATTTCATTCATATTGGAATCTTGGTAAACAAAACCCAGAAAAAAGATTTATTAATGATCAAAAAACAGTTTCACCAGATAAATTAATTTTTTTAAAAGCAATATCTAATGTTGTTAAATCAGGAATGAATATAGTTGGTGTGGATACACCAGATAAAATGTAATGCTAAAAGAAATTAAGTATTTAATCTTTATTGTGGTAATTACTTTATTTATTTTTTTGACTGGCAAATATTATTTTTCAGATGAAAATAAAAAGAAATCTTACAGATCAT
Organism: uncultured Pelagibacteraceae bacterium; assembly: GCA_902623075.1. Lineage (GTDB taxonomy): Bacteria > Pseudomonadota > Alphaproteobacteria > Pelagibacterales > Pelagibacteraceae > Pelagibacter. The sequence continues at coordinate 3,751 of CACNSD010000011.1, read as the reverse complement.
ATAAAAATAACGATGAAAAAATAAAATTATATTCAAAAAATTTACCTGTTTTGGAAAACGATACACAAAATGTAATTGAGTACGTTAAGAAAACAAATAAAAAAAAGAAAAAAAAGTTTAATTTTTGGAAACTTTTAGAGAATGATTAAGAATAGAAGAGCCTTTATAGTTGGTTTAAATTCATCAACATTATCAAATAAAGAAATAATTTTTTTAAAGAAATATAAACCATGGGGAGTTATTTTATTTTCACGAAACATAAATTCAATTGAACAAACTAAAAAATTAACTGATAAAATAAAAAAGGTATTTAAAGACAAAAAATACCCAATATTAATTGATCAAGAAGGTGGACGTGTAAATCGATTAAGTAAAATTATTTCATTTGATAACTTGACTTCCGAATATTTTGGTAATTTGTTCACAAAAGATAAGAAAAAATTTAATATTATTTATAAATTATTTATCGATAAAACTTCATATTTACTTAAATCAATCGGTGTTAATATAAACACTGTTCCTGTTTTAGATATTCGAGTTAAAGGAGCTAGTAACATTATTGGTGATAGGTCTTTTTCAAAAAATAAAAAAAATATCTCTAAAATAGGAGATATTTGTATTGATTATTTTCATGAAAATTCCATTGGAACTGTGATGAAACACATACCAGGGCATGGATTAGCCAAGGTAGATAGTCATAAATTTACTCCTATCGTTACAAAAAACTTAAATTATTTGAATAAAAATGATTTTTTTCCATTCAAGAAAAAACAAACCTATTTTGCAATGACAGCGCACGTAATATATCGAAGTATTGATAAGTTAAATACAGCTACACACTCAAAAAAAATTATAAATTTAATTAGAAATAAAATTGGCTTTAAAAACATTTTAATTTCAGATGATTTATCAATGAAAAGTTTAAAAGATGATTTAAAAACCAATACAATTAAAACATTTAGTGCAGGTTGTAATCTAGCTCTTCATTGCAATGGTAAATTGTCTGAAATGAAGGTAGTTGGCGATAATTCACCAAAGGTTAGTAATTTTATCATAAAAAAAACATCGATATTTTATAAAATTTTAAGTTAATATCTGTAGTATGAATGTTTCTGATTCTGCATTATTTAATGTTGATATAAATAATTATAATGGCCCTCTAGATGTACTTTTAGATTTGGCAAAAGCTCAAAAGGTAGATCTTGAAGAGATATCAATTACAAAGTTAGCAGATCAGTTTCACGATTACATTACAAAAGAAAAAGATTTAAATTTAGAAATTGCCTCAGAATATTTGTTGATGGCAACTTGGTTAGCTTATTTAAAGTCTAAATTATTACTTCCAGGAACACCAGAAGAAGAATTTAAAGTTCAAGAAGTTGCTGAAAAATTAAAATTACAGCTTAAAAAGTTAGAATTGATAAGATTGCTTTCTGAACAAATGCTTAAAAGAAAAAGATTAGGAAGAGAAATTCGATCAAGAGGAATGAAGGGAAATATAAGATCTATTTATAGCACAGAATATAATTTAAGTTTATTTGAATTACTTAAGTCATATTCAACAATAATTATGACCAAAGACTTTCAAAAAATGAATATACCAAAATTACCCGTGTTTACTGCAGAGGATGGCATTAAAACGATAAGAGAATTTTTTGGAAAGTTAATTGATTGGAAAAAATTAGATGATTTAATTCCTAAAAATTTTAAAAATGGTTCAAAATATAAACGCACTGGGAAAGCAGGAATATTTGCTGGTTCATTAGAATTAGTTAAAGAAGGAAACCTGACCATGAAACAAGATAAATTATTTGATGATATTTATGTGAAGGAAAATAATGATTAAAAAAGAAAAAATTGTAAAAGATAATATTGTTAAATTTCCTTCTAAGCTAACTGATCTAGAAAAAGAAATTGAAGCAGTCATATTTGCGGCTGCTGAGCCATTAGATGTCGATACAATTGAAAGTAAAATTACAAAAAAGGGTAGTGTAACTAAAGCTTTAGAAAAGTTGCAGCAAGAATATTCTAAAAGAGGAATTAATTTAGTATGTATTAAAGAAAAGTGGTCCTTCAGAACTTCTCCTAACTTGTCTAACATCATGTTACAAGAAAGGACGGTCGAAAAAAAACTTTCTAGAGCTGCTGTAGAGACTTTAGCAATAATTGTTTATCACCAACCTGTTACTAGAGCAGAGATTGAAGAGATAAGAGGTGTTGCTTTTGGTACAAATACTCTTGAAATATTGATGGAGCTTAATTGGGTAAAGCCAGGTGGACGTAAAGATGTTCCTGGTAGACCAATTCAATATATTACAACTGATGAATTTTTAAGTCACTTTAATCTCCAAAAATTATCAGATTTACCCACAATTGATGAATTAGGTGCAGCTGGTTTAATTGATAGTTCAAGTATTGATAATGCTATTTTTGGAACAGGAAAATTCTACAAAGAAAAACAAGAAGAAAAAAAAGAGGATATTTATTCTAATATTGACGAGATGTTAAACAGCACACTTGATACAGAAGAGAAAGATTAACAAAAAAGTAACTTTTAAATTAATCATAAAAAGGTTATAAGTTTTTCATGAGCATAGGAATTTGGCAAATAGCAATAGTAGTTATATTAGTAGTCTTATTATTTGGACGAGGTAAAATTTCTAGTCTGATGGGTGATGTAGCTAAGGGAATTAAAAGTTTCAAAAAAGGAATGGCGTCAGACGTTACTGACGATACAGAGCCAAAAAATATTTCCGACGAAAATAAAGACCCAGAAAACAAAGATTAAATCACATGCCTACTATTGGTTGGTTTGAGATATTAATTGTTGTTGGTATTGCAATTGTAGTTCTTGGGCCAAAAGATTTTCCAATCATGTTAAAGAAAGCTGGTTCTTGGATAGGAACTGCTAAAAGATATGTAAGCAACATTCAAAATGAAGTTTCTAATTTAGAAATTGATGAAGAAAAAATTGATAATGAAATAAAAAAAGAAACTAAAAAAGATGAGTAATGAAGAAAATGAAGGTGGATTTGTTAGCCATCTAACTGAATTAAGAAAAAGATTAATACATAGTTTTATATTTCTAATAATCTTTTTTGTTATTTGTTATATATTTGCAGAACATATCTATGGTTTTTTAGTTGATCCGTTTGCTCAAGCTGTAAAAGATGATGGATCTGATAGAAGGTTAATTTTTACAGCCTTACAAGAAACTTTTTTAACATATATCAAAGTATCTTTTTTCACTGCTTTTTTTGTAACTTGTCCATTTATTCTAATGCAAATATGGAAATTTATTGCTCCAGGTTTATATAAACATGAAAAAGTTGCTATACTTCCGTACCTTGTTTTAACGCCTATCCTTTTCTTCTTGGGCGGCATGCTTGTTTACTATTTGATAATGCCTTTAGCTATTAAATTCTTTTTATCATTTGAAAGCACAGGAATGTCTACAAGTCTACCAATTCAATTAGAAGCCAAGGTTAATGAATACTTATCACTTGTTATGAAATTAATTTTTGCGTTTGGTATCAGTTTTCAACTACCTATAGTTTTAAGTTTATTAGCAAGAATAGGTGTTGTTGATAGTCAATTTTTAAAAGAAAGAAGAAAGTATGTTGTGATAATTATATTTGCTGCTGCTGCTTTACTAACGCCACCAGATCCAATCACTCAAATAGGTTTAGCAATTCCATTGTTAATTTTATATGAATTATCAATATTTTCAGTAAAATTTATAGAAAATAAA
>CACNSD010000010.1 GCA_902623075.1 uncultured Pelagibacteraceae bacterium | reverse complement strand
TGTTGGTGAAGCTTTTGGATCTTTCCTAGAGAAAGAAATCAAAGGTGGAAAATTTAAGACTAAAAAACAAAGATAATTTTATCTAATTTAAAAAACCCCAGTAATTTAATTACTGGGGTTTTTTTTTAAATCAGCTCTAATGGTGGAAACAGCAATGATAATTAGAAAAATCAAACATATTAAATTCATAATTTTCCAGCTAGTTAAGCTAAGAAATACTCCAGCGGACAAACTCGCTGCTGCCTGAGTAGAATAAACTATTAAGTCATTATATCCTTGTGCTCTAAATTTTTCTTCTTCTCTGTAACACAAAACAAGTAAGCTTGTTCCTGAAATGAATAAAAAATTCCATCCTAACCCAAGAAAAATAAGTGCAATAATATAATTTATAAAATTTTGTTCAAATAAACTGGTAATAATTGTGACTAAAAACAACAAAACACCCATATACATAATTTTACTATGACCAAATTTTTTAATTAAATTTCCAGTAACTAGTGAAGGCAAAAACATAGCTGCTATATGAAGCTGAATAACAAAGCCAGTCTTCGACAAACTTATTTTCTCCATCAAATGCATGCTTATAGGAGTGGCTGTCATTAGAAAAGTCATTACAGCATATGCAAAAGCTGAAGCTACAAGCGCCTGTAAAAATCTTGGTTGAGAAATAAGTTCCAAAAAACTTCTTCCAGTTTTATATTGATTGTTAGATGTCTTTTCTGGTTCCTGATAAAATAATAAAAATATTGTCGATAAAATCGCTAATATTGCAAGAGCAAGATAAGAACCAGCATACATATGATCTGTAATAAACCCTTTAGAAATGTTTGCAATATTTGGACCAATAAATGCTGAACCTATGCCTGCTAGTAAGATTATAGAAATTGCCTTTGGTGCATAATCCTTATCTACAACCTCGACTGCTGCAAAACGATATTGATGACTGAAAGCTATTCCTCCACCAATTAAGAAGCATCCTAAATTATATAAGATAAAACTTTCTATAATTATAGAGTATGCGGTTAAAAGAGATGCAAAACATGTTCCAATTGATGCATAAATAAATCCCAATTTTCGTCCAATTATACTCATTAGCTTTGCAGCAAAAAAAGCGAACAATGCAATTCCAACAACTGACAAAGCCATTGGAAGAGTTGCTAAAGATTTGATTGGACTAAATTTTGAACCAATTATTCCACTTAAAAATACTGTTACTGGAGCAGCTGTAAAGGCAAAAATCTGACTTAAAATAAGTAACGAAAGATTTTTATTCATTAAAAGAATAAATACTTATCAGCCATATACAAAGCCCAAGCAGCAGCAGCACCTAATATAATATATTTCATTTGATTTACTTTATTTCTATTTTTTCTGGAAGTATACCTTTAGGTCGATACCTCATTATAGTTAATAACCCTATTCCTATAACTAAGAATCTAAAATATGGTGCACTTTCTATCAAATGAACTCTTACTGAATTTGTCTCAGGTAAATGAGATGTAAATAAATTTATTAAAAATAAAGCCATAGGAGCAGCTTCCACCCACAAGAACCAAACAACAAATCCTCCTAATATTGCACCAAAATTATTACCTGTGCCTCCAACTATAACCATTACCCAAATTACAAATGTATATCTCATTGGTCTATAACTTCCCGGTGTAAATAAACCATCATTTGTAACCATCATTGCTCCAGCAATGCCAACAATAGCTGACCCCAAAATAAAAATAAATAAGTGCTCTTTAACTATATTTTTTCCCATTGCACTTGCTGCTTCTTCATTATCTCTTATTGCTCTCATTTTTCTTCCCCAAGGTGAATAAAGAGCCTTTTGTGTCACAATCAATAAAACAATTACGACAGATAAAAATAATCCAGTAAAACAAAGTTTGACGTAAACAGAAGAGGCATCAATAACAAATTGACTGAGGGCATCTTGTCTCTCAGTAATTGAATTAATCATACTTAGTTTTTTAGAATGAAATTTCTCAACTAAATTAATAAACCATTGTGAAGTTTGAAGATCTATTTCATAAGGTGCTGGTCTTTTTAAACCAATTACATTTTTAACACCTCTTGCTAACCATTCTTCATGCTTTATTATAGAAACAACTATTTCCGCAATTAATAATGTAGCAATAGCCAAATAATCAGCTCTAAGCCCTAATGCTATTTTACCAACAACGAAAGCTAAACCACCAGCTAAAAAAGCTCCACCTATCCAAGAGAATAAAACTGGCAATCCCATACCTCCAAGAAATCCTGTTTTAGCAGGATCAACTGCCTCTATTGCTTCTATCCCTGGAGTTGCAGTCAATCTTAATAATAAAATTCCACCAATTATTACAAATGCAATGCCGTAAGTTCTATATTTAGATTTATTAAAATATTTTAATAAGTAACGAATTAAAACCACCATCACTACAATTATCCAAAAACAAATAAGAATATTCAATCCACCAGCTTGCCATGCTTGTTGGACAGGATCTACAGATACTAGGACAACTGCTAAACCGCCTAAAGCAGTGTAACCCATTATTCCAAAATTTATTAGTCCAGCATAACCCCATTGTATGTTAGCTCCAATTGTCATAACTGCAGAAATTAAGCAGTAATTTAGAATTGTTAGGGCAATTGACCAGGATTGAAAGATCCCAACTAATAAAATTAATACTAGCATTATTGAATAAGCAGCTATTATATTTGAATACTTTCTCATATTGTTTTTCCTTTAAATATTCCAGAAGGTCGTATCAGTAAGACTATTACTAAAATTGAAAATGAAACTGCAAATTTATAATCAGTAGATAATAACTGCATTAGGGAGTCTGGCTCCATACTTTCAGGAACCAAATATGCAATAAATCTTTTATAAGCATATGTTATAAGTATTTCTGCAAAGGCTATTACATATCCACCAAGGAAAGCCCCAAAAGGATTTCCAATTCCTCCTACTATTGCCGCTGCAAATATAGGTAACATGTTATTAAAGTATACAAATGGTCGGTAACTTTTGTCTAAACCATATAAAATACCACCAACAGTAGCTAAAATTCCAGCAATTACCCAAGTTATAAGTACAACTCTTTTTGGATCTATACCTGAAAGTAAAGCTAAATCCTCATTATCTGAATAAGCTCGCATACTGGTCCCAGTTTTTGTTTTATTAAGAAACCAAAACATTATTGAAACTATTATGAGAGTTACAACAATTGTTATGGCTTGTGTTGATTTAAGTGTTAGACCTTCATTTAAACCGGTCATTTCTTTAAATTCTGTTGCTTTTAAAATAAATTTTTCTCCATCTAAAAATCTTCTATCAGATGGACCTATAATAATTCTTATAATTGCTTGAGTAACAAACATTACACCAACACTTACCATTGCGAATTGAACTGGAGGGCTTTTTTTTATCCTGTAATAGCTAAAAACAAATTTATCAATTAACAGCATATATAAAATCATCATTATGATAGCAAAAGGGATTGTCAAAAGTGCTGTGGGTAAAAAACCAAGACCTAAACCAATTGATTGGAAATAATATGTTAATAGCACTGCAAACATTGTTCCAAATGACATCATGTCTCCAGTAGCAAAATTTGCAAATCTCAAAACTGCATAAATTAAAGTTACAAAAATTGCACCTAATGCTAATTGAGATCCATAAGCTAAGGCCGGTATTATTGTAAAATTTGTTAGAACAACTATTGCATTTATAAAATCCATTATCCTCCTAAAAACGATCGTCTTACCTCTGGATCATTTAGCAATTCTTCACCCGATCCTTCAAATTTATTTTGTCCTGTTACTAAAACGTATCCTCGATCTGATATGCTTAGAGCTTGTTTAGCATTTTGTTCTACCATTACTATCGCGACATTTGTCTTTTTAACTTTAATAATATGCTCAAATAGTTCATCCATCACGATCGGAGAAACACCAGCAGTTGGTTCATCTAACATTAAAACAGAAGGTTCGCTCATTAATGCTCTACCAAGAGCTACTTGTTGCCTTTGACCACCAGATAATTGTCCAACTATTTGAGATTTTTTTTCACTTAATATAGGAAATAAATCGTAAATATTTTCTATCATTTGATCTAAACCCTCTTCTCTTAAAAAGCCTCCAATTTCTAAGTTTTCTCTAACTGTAAGCTCTGCAAATACATTTCTTGTTTGAGGTACAAATGAAATACCTTGTTTCACTCTGTCTTGTGGTGAAATTTTAGAAATATCCTCTCCATCAAGAGTTACACTTCCAGACTTTAAATTTAAAAGCCCTAACATTGCTTTCATTGCGGTAGATTTTCCCGCTCCATTAGGACCTAAAATTGCTACAATCTCTCCTCTATTTGCACTTATACTACATGAGCTAATAATATCAGGACCATCTCCATAACCAGCTGTCATTTGTGTTCCCTCAAAAAAAGCCATTACGCTTTATCTCCCGTAACATTAGATCTACCTAAATAACTTTCTATAACTTTTTCATTTTTTTTAACTTCGTCAGAAGTTCCTTCAAATAAAACAGATCCTTCTGCCATAACAATAACAGGATCACACATTCTACTAATAAAATCCATGTCATGTTCAATCATACAAAAAGTATAATTCTTTTCTTTATTTAATTTTAAAATAGCTGTACCCAAGTCTTTAAGTAATGTTCTGTTAACTCCTGCTCCTACCTCATCCAGGAGCACAAGTTTTGCATCAACCATCATTGTTCTACCAAGTTCTAATAATTTTTTTTGTCCTCCAGATAAGTTTCCAGCCCTTTCGTTAGCTAGATGTTTAAGATTTAAAAATTCAACGACCTCATAAGCTTTAACCCTTATCTGCTCTTCTTCTTTTTTAACTATGCTTGGTTTAATAAAAGCATTTAATAAAGTTTCACCAGTTTGATTAGCTGGAACCATCATTAAATTTTCTAATACTGATAAATTTGAAAATTCGTGAGCTATTTGAAAAGTTCTTAATAACCCTTTTCCAAATAATTCATGAGCTGGTATATCCGTAATATTTTCTTCGTTAAAAATTACGTCTCCTGATGAAGACTTTAAATTTCCAGCTATTAAATTAAACAAAGTAGTTTTTCCAGATCCGTTTGGACCTATAATCCCTGTAATGGTGCCTCTCTTAACTTTTAATGAACAGTCTGAAACTGCAGCTAACCCTCCAAAATATTTTGATAATTCATTAATTTCTAAAATATTATCTGACATTTAAATTATTTGCTTAATCTTTTATGGATACTATTTAATGTTTTTTCGATTGACTTGTAAAATTTTGCTTTTGTGAGCTCTCTTACTCCTTGTTCATTTAATCCTTTTGGTGTTTGGGATTCTTTTACCAAATGTTTTAAATTTAATTTTGAATTGACTACAGCATCCTCAGATAAAGCTAAAAATAAAGAGGTTATATACTTTTGTGCATTATCTCTTTTTACTCCACGTTTGACCAACCAATCTGTCATAACTCTTAATAACTCATAAAAAGGAGCCATCATGCCTGAAGTAGACCAAAAATTTATCGAGGATTTTTCGTTTTTAATTTCTACTGTTGTTCCTAGATTATTGAAAAATTCCTTTACTTTTCTATTTGGTGGACAAATAGGAACAGGGCCTTTTTTTAACGAAATTGGAGGTAATGGAATAGCTCTAACGATCTGTGCTCTAACTTTAATATCCTTTTTTAATTGAGCCAAAGTTATAGTGGAGATAAAACTAATAATAGTTTGATTAGATTTGAATTTTAAATTTTTAATGATTTGCTCTCCGACACTTGGGGTTACTGAGAGAAAAACCCAATTACAGTCATCTACAATTTGCTGATTATTTTTAATAATAATTACTTTTTTAAATTTTTTATTTAGATTTTGAGCTACTGTTTTGTTCCTTGCTGAAACTAAAATCTTATCAAATTTAATTTTAGATTTACATATTCCAGTTATTACAGAAGATGCTATTTTCCCAGTACCAATAAATCCTAATTTCATAAATTTGGTTACTTTATATTGATATTATTTAATTAATTAACAAAAAAAGAACCTCTAATTCTTAGTAATTCCCTAATTAATTCAGTATTTTCTTTAAATGGTTTTCTACCATGAAGCCAAAAATAATTATTAGCGATTACAGAATAGCCGACTGGTAATTTGGTAACAATTTTGTTTTTACTCTCCTCTAAACCGTCTGATAATCTCTGTAAAAAATTTCCTTGCTCCATATTTTGTGGTTCAGGAAATTGGTCGATGTAAGATATTGTTGGCCTTCCTTCTTTATCACTTGAAAAAACTGGATGCTCAACTTTATAATCAATATTTTTGCTTTTAGGTGATCCCCATACAAAATTTTGCTTTCCCACGGGATCTTCGTATAAATCATCACAATGTTCCCAGTCATCAAGGTGTAGCATTGCAGTTTCTCCCCCTTCTACATTTTGTTCGTCAATTTTTGTCATAATTAACCAGTCAGTAACTTCTTTAACATATGTTCCATCTGTATGAAGATCCATATTTCTATAAGCCTTTCTTAAATAAGAGTCACTACTGTCCTCATGTTTTACTTGAAACCTTGCATAATATTTTCCAGTCATTGCATCATGATTAGGTACACCAATTAAATGAGCAATTGCAGTTGACAGTTTTACTAAAAAAGTATCATTAATCTTCGAAGTTATATTTTTAGGTCCAATCATAAAACATCCAGTCGATCTATCTCTTATAATTGAATTCATTAATTTACTTAATTTATTATTTGTTAAATCATCTAAGCTTTTTGCTATAGTAAATCTTGTGAATGGTCTTAGCTCTAATGCTGTTAAATCGAATTTATTAAAAGGAAAGATTAATTTATCAATAATTTCATTTTCTAAACTTATTTTGATAATCCTATTTGATTTATCGTGTTTAGCTATTTCTATTCCTTTTATATTTTGCATTCTAAATTTTATTTTACCTTATTCTATAAATCAATTTTAATTAAATGTAATTATTTATGACCGCCATACAAATTGCTGAGAAAATAGTTGGATAGACAAAATTTTTCTTTGAAATAAAAAATACAAATACAGATAATAAAACTACTGATAACCTACTTGAATAGCTTGCGTCCATTAAAATACCAGCAGGAAAAATTATGGTTCGTGCAATTAATGCTGCCAAAGTCGCATAAGCTAGACAATTAAACCATTTAAATAATTTAGATGTTTCTTTTATACCTTGAGATGTAACAGCGCCTAAGAATCTTGATAAAAAAGTTGCCAAAGATGTAACTAAAATTGCATAAACGATATTAGCTGACATTATATTCTCCTAATAAATAAGCGACAGTCCCACCTATAATGCCTGCTAATAAAATTGACCATTCAGGCGATAATAAATAAATAATTGGTCCTAAAATCAAACCTAGCACAACTGACAAAGTAATTTGAATAGTTTTTGCAGCTCCAACCATCATGCATAGAAAGTAAACCGGATTAAGAATCGCTAAGCCCATCATCATATCTTTGTTCAAAAATTCAGAGAAAGAAAATCCAATAAATGTACCAATCACGGACACGCTGACAGTGGCACTTCCTATTCCAATCCAATAATCAATTCTGTGCTCTTTTGGTATTTTTTTATAATTACTTTTCATTATTAACCACGCAGAAACTGCAATAAAGTGACAAGAAAAATAATATTTCCACTTTGGTTGACTTTTATGCATCATTAAAGGAAACAACGATACAGCCATAGGGTATAGTCGAGCATTAACAAACCAGACAGCTAAAAAAATATTTAATAGAGAAGCACCTATCAACATAGACTCAGCCATAACTAAAGAGCCAGGTAAAGCATATGTTAAAACTGTAGAAAAGATACTTTCTTGAATATTAAAACCTAGATTTTTAAAAAGTGCTCCAATTGCGATGAAACAACAGGTAAGTGCAATTGCTGGACTATCATGAGTAAGGATAGACCTGTATCCTTTAAAATAATATTTTTTGCTGACCATTAACCACCAAGAAAGAGTCTTCCAACATCAGGGTTTTTAAGTAAATCGTCACCTTTTCCTGCAATTGCAGTTTGGCCAGATACGAGCACATATCCAATATCAGCAAACTCTAAACCTTTTTTTGCATTTTGCTCAACAAGTATAATTGTTTTTTTTTCATTTTCTTGAAGATCTCTTAATATTTCAAAAACCATTTCAATATATCTTGGTTCAAGTCCTATTGAAGGCTCATCAACTAAAAGTATTGAAGGCTTCATTACTAGGGCTCTTGATATTTCTAATAACCTTCTTTCTCCACCTGATAAAACTTTTGCAGGTTGGTTTCTTCTATTTCTTAACCTTTCGTATTTTTCAAAAATTCTTTCAGCTTCTTCAAATGACTCATCTGTTTTTTCCTTAATGTATCCTCCCATTAACAAGTTTTCTTCTACTGTCATATCAGGGAATACTGAATTATCCTGTAATATATAAGCTATACCAACAGACTTTAATTTTTCAGCAGGTGTAAGATTTGTAATTTCTTTTCCCTCAAGCTCAATTTGACCAGAAAAAATATTTGTAAAACCATATATTGAGTGAAGAATAGTTGACTTACCAGCACCATTCGGGCCGATCAAACATAATGATTGTGCTTTATTTACGAATAAATCAAAATTATGCAGAATTTCCATTTTACCATAACCTGCATTTAAATTTTTAATTGTTAAATGAATTTCATTAGGAGATAACTTTTTTAAATCATCAGCAGTTGGAGCCTTACCTAAAACTTCATATTGGTTCGCCATTATTGTGCCCCCAAATATGCATCGATAACACGCTTGTCATTTTTAATTTCCTCAGGTGTACCATTGGCTAACATTTTTCCATGTGCTAAACAGAATATATTTTCTGCAAGCTGCATGATAACTCTCATATTGTGTTCTATTACCAAAAGAGTGATTCCAAAATCTTTATTTACTTTTATTAATCTATCGATAATTCCATTAATTAAGGTTGGATTTATTCCTGCAGTGGGTTCATCTAACAGAAGCATTTCAGGTTCATTCATTAAAGCCATTGCTAGTTCTAATAACTTTTGTTGGCCAAAGGAAAGATCGCCGGCTCTTAGTTTTCTTTTTTGGTATAATCCAACGAAGTTTAATAAATTCTCAGCTTTTTCTGTTAATTCTTGGGGAATTTTTGAAAAAATTCTCATTAAAGTTGCATCACTACCTTTGTGGCTGATAAGCATATTTTCAATGCAATTTAATTTTCCATAAATTCTAGTTTGCTGAAATGTTCTTAATAGACCTAATTTTGCAATAACAGGTACTGGTAATTCTGAAACTTCTTTGCCATTAAATTTAATAGACCCTTGATCAATTGGATAAGTTCCTACAATGGAATTAAATAAAGTTGTTTTACCTGATCCATTTGGGCCAATTAAACCAACTATCTTACCTTTTTCAACATTCATAGAAATATCGACATTAGCTTTAACACCGCCAAATGATTTACTCACATTATTAACTTCTAAAATACTCATTTAAGCTCTACCTGTGCCTTACGATCTTTTTCATCGACTACCTCGCCAAACCGCTCTGGATATTTTTCCCTCAACCATCCCATAATTCCTTCTGGGAAATAAATTACTATTACAACAATCAAAACTCCTAACGCAACGTATTGCCATCCTAAGAAGAAAGTCCAAAATCCCTCTTTAAAAATATGAAATACAGTTGCACCAATAATTGGACCCCAAAGTGTACCTTTACCACCCAATATTGCCATTAGCACCATGAAGACTCCCATCTCTCTACCATCAAATGCAACATCAGTAGAGTCAATGTATCCAACTAATCCTCCCATTATTCCGCCAGCTAATCCACAGAAGAAAGCTGAGATCATCCATCCAATGATTTTATATTTCATTGTTTCAATTCCCATAGCTTCGGCTTTATCTTCATTATCTCTAATAGCATTAAGTATTAATTTAAATCTCGTAGAATATATTGAACGAACTGCAATAAATGTCAGAATTAAAGTAAAGAAACTTAAGAAATAAAAAAACTCTCCTCTTGCTTCTAAACTTCCAACATCTGGAAATGGAGGTGTTGTGAAACCTTGGCCAGCACCTATAATTTCTATTCCACCAGAAATTTCACCTGCAGCCACTCCTAAACCCAATGTACAGATAGCAAAGTAATGTCCTCTTAGACCTAAAATTGAATATCCAATTAAACCAGCAACAATTGTTGGGACTATAGCTGCAACAAGTAACCCGGCAGCCATTCCTTGAAAAAACTGAGTAGGGGTATGTACAAATGTTTTCTCACCTCCACTCTCCGTCCATTCTGCCAACGGGAAGAACATTCCAACTTGAACTGATGCGCAAAGATACATACCAAGACCATAAAACAAAATATTTCCAAATGAATTATAACCCATCTCTCCACCTTGGATATTCCACGTAGTCGCAAGAACTATCAACACACATAGCATTGATAACTGAACTTTAAAAGCTGGAAAAAGGAATGGCGCTGCTAAACCGAAAATTAAAATACCAGAGTATAAAATTAAATTATTCTTGTTCATATAAGCTGTTTATTTTATCTCTAAATTTTTGGTCAACTGTAAAGTAATGTCCATTTTCTTCATGAATACTTGATCCATTTAAATGATATTCATCTAAATGTTTTTTAAACTTTTTGATATCGACTTTAATTATATTTCCAGTATCATCTGTAATTTGAACTTTTTTCACTTTAGGTACTCTCTTTTTCTTGAAAGTTTAAATCTTCTGTAAACTAAAATTAATACCAATAGTAAAAATACTGAGCCAATTCTAAATTCTGTTCCTAGAATATAGTCTGCAAATTCCTCAAATACACCTAATCCCATACCTGACATTGCAACTCCTGGTAAATTTCCAAGACCCGCAACAATAACAATCATAAATGATCGAATTGTATATGGTAATCCCATATAAGGGTGAATTGTAAATGTTATAGAAATTAATGCTCCAGCAACACCACAAAGTGCAGCGTTTATACCAAATGTTGCAGCGTAAACTTTTTCTGTATCAACGCCTAAAATTTTAGCAGCTCTTGCATTTTGAGCTGTAGCTCTAATAGCGCGGCCAAGCTTAGATTTTTTCATGTAAATTACTAAACAAGCAGCAAATAAAATACTTATGAATGCTGAAAATATTTTTGAATTAGGTAAAACAACGTTGCTGTCAAATAACATAGTTGTTCCATACCCAGAGTTTGCAAGCACAACGTCCGCTCCAAATGCAAAGTTCATTAATTGCATGAACAAAATACTTATTCCGAAAGTCGCTAAGATTGAGATAAATAAATCTCTATCCACTACTTTATTTATTACAAGTTTGTAAATTGCTATACCTACAAAATACATTATTACTGGTGCAACAATTACACCCCATGCTGGATGAATACCGTAAAGATACATAAAATATGCTATGTATCCTCCCAAAATAACAAGATCTCCTTGTGCAATATTAATTATATTCATCACACCCCATTGAAGTGCCATTCCGTAAGCAATTAATGCAAATAAAACCCCTAAAAGAATTCCATCCAAACAAGCTTGAACTGTTATCATTGGATATTGAAATACAAGAAAATCCATAAAAGTTTTTTTTGGGTTATATAAAAAAAAGCCCCCTATGACTAGGGGGCTTTGTTATTTTATTTTATCTTTCAGACCACTTAGGAATTGGGTGAATTAACTTAGCTGATGCCCATTTTAATGGAGCAACAACTTTGTTTTCACAACTTCCTGAAGCATCACACATTACTTGGAAAAGTACCATAGGTTTGTCAACATTTTGACCGCCAGGTGCAAATTTAATATTTCCATAGAATGTTTGCATATTAGTAGCTGCAAGAGCATCTCTTACTTTCTTTTGATCAAAAGAATTTGCTCTTTCAAATGCATCTTTGAATACCAATAAAGCAGCTGAAGACTCAGCAGATTGATATGGTGGGTCATATCCAAATTCTTTTTGGAAGTCAGCCGCGTATGTCATACCATCTTTAAAGAAATCATCTTTATAAGTAAGTGACTTATGCCATTGAGAAGCACATAATGCATACTGCGAATTTTTACCATGCTGTTTAGATAGCTTAGCAGCATCACAGTGTGTCATGGCCAACATAGGAACATCAACTTTCATTTCAGCAATTTGTCTGATCGCAGTTAACGCACCTTTTGTGTGACCTGATACAACAAGTACATCTGGTTTCATTTGTTTTACTTTAACCAAAGTAGCAGCCATATCATTTAGCTCTTTAGGTAATTTATCGTCAATTATGATTTTAGAACCAGTTCTTTCTGCAGCATCTAAAATACCTAATCTAACGTCCTGTGAGAATGCATCTTGTTCAAACGCTTGTGCAATTCTTACTGGTTTTCCACCATTTAACTCAACCGCTGTTTCAATAGCAACATCAAGATATAAGTTAGCTGGAGCTAAAACTGCAAATAGATATTTGTAACCTTTCGTAAACAAAGATCTAGATGCACCATTTGCTTCAACCATTGGAACACCGTATTTTTCAGTTACTGGAGCAATTGCTTTTGTTAAACCAGAACTGTATGGGCCAAGCATGAACTCAACACCATCTTGTGATATTAATCTTTCTGCAAGCTGTGCAGCTCTTTTTGGGTTTGACTCATCATCATAATAAATAATGTCAAACTTATAAGTTTTTCCACCAACTTTAACACCACCCATGCTGTTAATTCTATCAACGGCCATATTATAACCGTTTTGAGTATGAACACCATTAGATGAGTATTTACCAGTTAGGGAAATTGCAGCACCTAAAATAATTTTATCACCTACAACTTTTGCAAAAGATGCAACAGAAGTTGAGAATAAAATTACTAATGCAGAAACAAAACTTAAAATTATTTTATTTAATCTCATTTTATTTCCTCTTAAATTAATTAATTAATAAGTGATTAAATAAAGAAAAAGTATTTTATGCAAGTGGCAATAAAGACCTCTAGATGATTAATATTGTTGTGTAATAACGATTATAACTGCAATTATTACTAAAACACTCGCAGAAATTGTATTAATTGTTTTAGGATTTGTTTTTATCCAGCTAATTAGTTTTTGTGCAAGCAACGCATAACCAATTAAAGATATGAAGTCTAAAACTATATAAGTTGTGATTAAAATAAAGAATTGAGCTAAATAATTTTCATTAAAGTCAATAAATTGAGGAAATATAAAAGGAAAAAACATCCAAGCTTTTGGACTTGTTCCTGCAACTAAGAAACCATCTTTATAAAAAGATAGGTTACTTTTTTTTATTTCACTTTCATCAGTAATATCTTTTGGCCTTGATTTATAAATATCATAAGCGAGATATAACAAATAAATTATTCCTACCCATTTAAAAATATTTAATATTGTTGAGCTTTCAGCAAAGAAAGATCCAATTACAAAAATTACTAAAGTAGCTTGAATTAAATTAGCTGTCACATCTCCAAAAGCAGACCACACACATTTTCCAACTCCGTAATTCATTGAATATGAGATAATTACAATTCTAGGTGTTCCGGGGGTAATAAATAGAAAAATTATGATCTGTAGATAAAGAATAAAATCTAGGGGGAGCATAAAAAAAGATAGTCCTTAAAAACCGGGAGCTAAAGATGGCTAAGAAGGACTATCTAAGACATAATATCAAAGGGTAAAAAAAATGCATTAAATTTTTTTTTCAAATATAAAGGGTTTATGAAAAAAAAAGGTCACAGGCCAGTAACCAGAGTCAAAAATCCAGAACCCAAAATGGACGATCCTGATTGGATTATTTGGGCTGCCTGGGCTGACAGAATTACTTTTGAAGAAATTGAAAAAAAAACAGGAAAGAAGGAATCTGATGTAATTAAAATTATGAGAAGATCCTTAAAACCATCCTCTTTCAGATTGTGGAGAAAAAGAGTAAATCAAAAAAGTATAAAACATCGAAAAAAATTCGAATACTCAAGAAAAGAAATCACTAGTAAAATCAAAAAAGGTGACTATCTATAATCCATGAAAAAAATTACAATGTATACAGGTCCAAGATGTGGTTACTGTGAGGCTGCGAAAAGATTACTAATAAGAAACAATGCGCCTTATAATGAAATTGATATTTCAAAAGTTGATGGAGCGATGGATGAAATGATAAAAAAAGCCAATGGCAAAAGAACTATTCCACAAATTTTTTTTGACGAATTGCACATAGGTGGTTACGACGAAGTAAGAGCGTTAGAAAAAGATAATAAACTTAAAGATTTATTGAATAATTAATTCCAATCTTCTAAAGCAAGTTGTTTTTTTGCTAATAGACTTAAATCTTTTAATTTAACCCTACCTTTATAATTAATCTCATAGTCTTCAGCTGCGAAATCTGGTGGACTTTTTCCCTCTAAAAATTTTTTTGATTGTTTGATTGTATAATCAAGATTTTTTTTGCAATAAGGGGTTGAACCAACATAAACAACATTAGAGAAATTTTTTCCTGAGTGTTTATCTTCTACTGCATGAATAACATCAGGATGCCACCATATTGTGTCACCTGGTTTCATTTTTGGAATAGATATTAAACCTTTTAAAAGTAAAGAATGATAATCTTTATTAACTGATAATGCTCTTCCAGGTTTAGATCCACATAATTCACTTTCTGGAACATCATTTTGTAATGCTCTTGTAAGAACATATGCCATTCCTTTTGCAATAGGTATTAATTGCAATGTACCATCATTTGGACCTTGCTCTGTTAAAGCAGTCCATCCTTGAAAAGTTCTAAAGACATGCGCAACCGCAGGAGACTCGAACTCTATTATTCTATCTCTAAATTTTGCATTAAAAGGATCATATTTTTCAAAATTATCAGCAAATATTTCTTGATAAATTTTTTGGTAATTTTTGTCTGTCCATCTTTCAACAGAACCTGCATCACAATGTGGAGATAGTCCCAATGTATCGTCACCAGGTTCTCTTCTTCTTACTCTATCTGCATAGGACAACTCTTTATTTGGATCAAAAACTTTATATTCTTCATTTTCATAAATCCAAAGATTGTTAAGCCATCTTTGTACTTTAGCCATCTGCTCAGAATGTCTAATTTCTATTTGGGCTTTAGACCAATACAAACCATATATTTGCGGTTTTCCTGATTTTAAATCACTAAAATATTTGTCTAAATCAGCTTTCTTTCTTTGATCTTCATAATATTTATTTTCATCAATATATTTTTCCAGCTGATTATTTAAATTGCTAATATATGTGTCCTCAAAAACATCTCTAATTATTACACAACCTCTTTTTTTGATATCCTCTAATAATTTAGATTTTTTTTGATTTATATCATTAAAGCTTATTTCTGGAATTATAGGCTTATTATTTTTTTTAAGATTTAAAATTTCTTGTATTTCATTTTTTATAAATTGTTCAATATTGATAAAATTTTGTTTATAATTTTTTGATTGGTCTCTTAATTCTTTTTTAATTAATCCGATATCAATATTTTCAAACATTAATTTTAACTCTTAGGTTTAAAAACTAAACATATCCCATTATTACAGTATCTTTTTCCTGTTGGCTCTGGACCATCATCAAAAATATGACCATGATGACCACCACATTTTTTACAATGATACTCAGTTCTTGCATATCCTATATGATGATCTGTCTTAGTCTCAAATACGTCTGGTAAAGATTCATAAAATGAAGGCCAACCTGAACCACTCTCATATTTTGATTTTGAATCAAATAATTTTTCATCACAATTTGCACAATGAAAACTTCCCTCTCTTTTTTCATCATTAAGTTCACTTGAACCTGCACGCTCAGTTCCTTCTTCAAACAGAACTAATTTTTGTTCTGCAGTTAAATTAGAATTTATTTTTTTTGTCATGATTCTATATATTTAGCACAAGATTGGTGCAACATTGAATGTAATTCTATGAGTTTGTTAAAATCTTTATTATAACCACCACCTAAAACTCCACATAATGGTATTCTTTGTGAAAAAAAATTTTCTACAACTAATTCATCTCTTAATCTAATACCCTCATCAGAAATTTTTAATTTACCTAATCGGTCATTAAAATGAATATCAACTCCTGCTATATAAAAAACAAAATCGAAATTTTCTTTATTTATTTGACTTAAATAGTGTTTTAAAGTTTTGATATAGGCATTATCTTCTAAATTATCCTCAAGCTCCACATCCAAATCACTATTTGATTTTTTAGCTGGATAATTTGTTTTGGAGTGCATACTGAATGTAAAAACACTCCTATTATCTTTGAAAATTTCTGAATTACCATTTCCTTGGTGGACATCTAAATCAACAATCAATATTTTATTAGCTAAACCTCTATTGATTAAATAATGTGCAGCAACAGCTACATCATTAAAAACACAATATCCAGCACCTCCATCATAATTAGCGTGATGACTGCCTCCTGCCGTATTACAGGCAATACCATGATTAATTGCTAGTTTAGATGCTAAAACAGTTCCACCAGTTGCAACTAAAGATCTTTGTACAACACTATCTACAAGTGGAAATCCAATTTTTTTTATGCTCTCCTTACTAAGCGTTTTGTTTTGAATATCAGAAATATAATTTTTTGAATGTGCATAACTTAATGTTTCAAATGAACAAGCGTAAGGTTTGTAAAATTTTTTAACGATTTTATTTTTGGTAAGATAATTTGCTAATTCTCCAAACTTTTTAATGGGAAATTTATGATCATCTCCAATTTTTGCAAAATAGTCTTCGTGATTTACAACAGGTAAATCCATGGTTATTCTAAAACTCTAATTGGCTTTCCATTGACACAAGCCTCTAGTCCCTCAATCATTTGATTATAAAAAATACTATAATTTTCTGCAGTCACATAACCTATATGTGGCGTGAGTAATGCATTAGGTAAAAATCTGAGCTTATTGTTTTCTGGCAATGGCTCTTTATCGTATACATCAATTCCAGCTCCTGCGATCACATTTGTTGACAATGCAATGATTAAGTCATCCTCGTTAACTATAGGGCCTCTTGAGGTATTAATTAAAAAGGAAGTTTTTTTCATTTTATCTAGTTCCTTCAGCGTTATACAATCTTTATACCTTTCACCTCCTTGAACATGAATTGAAAGTACATCAGAATTCGAAATTAAATCCTCCTTACTAGAAGGAAGAACATCTAGTTCTTTGCATTTATCGAGACTTAAATTTTCGCTCCATGCCATAACTTGCATTCCGAAAGCTTTTCCAATTTTAGCTACTTCTGTGCCTACTCTTCCAAGACCAATTAAACCTAAAATTTTTCCTTTTAATTCAAAGCCAATTGTTGTTTGCCAGTATCCTTGATACATATTATCAATTTCTTCCTTAAAATTTCTTGCTAAACCAAGAATTAAAGCCCATGTGAGTTCGGGTGTTGGATTAATATTTATATCTGTTCCACAAACTATAATTTTTCTTTTCTTTGCTGCTTCTAAATCAATAGATTTATTTCTTAATCCGCTTGTGATAACAAATTTTAAATAATTTAAGTTTTCGATTAAATTTTTTGTAATTGGGGTTCTTTCTCTCATTATTAGAAGAGCCTCAAAATCAGCTAACTGTTCAATTGCATCTGCTTCGTCTGTAAAAGGCTCACTAAAAATCTTAAACTCATATTTTCCAGATAATTTTTCTAAATCTACAAATTGTTGAGCCACATTTTGGTAATCATCTAATATAGCAACTTTAAGCATTTTTAACTTTCTTATTTGATAACAGTATTCCTACGATAATAAAACACGCACCTAAAATATGATAAAACATAAATTTTTCACTAAAAAAAATCATCGCCATTATTGCGCTTAGAATCGGCATTAAATGTAAAAAAACGCCAGATCGATTTGCACCAATCATAGAAATTCCTTTTATCCATAACAGAAAAGATGCTAAGCCTGGAAACAAAACTACATAAGATAAAATTAAAATGAAAGGTAATTCTAAATTAATTCTAAAACCAATTTGATATTCAATAAAATAAACGGGTATTAAAAATATTAAACCAAAAGTTATTACTACCTGAAGTAATGAAATTTGAGTTAACTGATATTTTTTACCTTTTAATAATGTAGAATATAATGCCCAAGAGAACATTGCTATAACCATAGTTATATCACCTTTATTAAAATCTAAATTTTTTAATATTTCTAAATTTGCTTTAGTAATAATTGTAATTACTCCTATAAAAGAAAAGACAACTCCTACAATCTGAAATATATTTGTTTTCTCAATTTTTAAAATTGATGAAAACAACATGATCATTACAGGTATAGTAGATATCATTAAAACCCCACTTATAACCTGAGTAAAATTTAAAGAATAATAAACAATAGAATTAAATATTGTTATACTGGTCACCCCTAACACAATAAAAATTTTATAATTTTTAATTATATAATTTTTTTTCTCTAATATTTCAGGTATTGTGAAAGGGGCTAAAATTAACCAAGCAAAAAACCATCGATAAAAGTTTAAAGAAAAAGGTGGAATCTCGTAAAAACTAGCAAGCTTACCAACCACAAAATTTCCTGCCCAGAAAGTTACTGTTAAAAATAGATATAAATAGGCTAAAAAATTGTTGTCTCTCGTCACTTAACTAAATCTAAGCGAGCTATAAGGTTTTAAATTTAGGTTTGTATTTTCGTTCGCTATCATTCCTGACACAATCTTTCCAGAAATTGGACCTAAAGTCCATCCCAAATGATGATGTCCGAAACAATAATAAATATTTTTGTAATTTTTTGATGGTCCCATTACAGGTAAAAAATCAGGTAAAGTTGGTCTAAATCCTAGCCATTCATCTTCATGTTCTGGTAGGTCCCCAAGCATATATTTTGCATTGTTAATTAAATTCTTAACTCTTGATTTAGATAATGGATTATCTAAACCACCAAATTCTACAGTTCCAACTACTCGCAACCCTTGTTCCATTGGTGTTATGCCAAATCCACGGTTTGAAAATATTACGGGTCTATTTAATAAATGGTCACAATTTTTAAAGTGAACGTGATATCCACGCTCTGTATCCAAAGGTATTTTTTCACCAAGATTATCTGTTAATTTTTTTGAAAAAGCACCACAAGCTATTACTACTTTGTCAAAAACATAATTTTGAGTCTCAGTCTCAAAAACTGGTTTTTCTTGATAATAACTTATATCTTTAATATTAACCTTGTTAAATTTTCCACCTTTTTTGAGAAATAAATCAAATAATTTTAACAAAATTCTTTTTGGATTTCTTGCATGTCTTGCATAAGGATAATATACGCCTGCATGATAAAACGGTTTTAAATGTGGTTCAAGATCGTGTATTTCAGCTTTGGTGACTAATTGTTGTTTCACACCTAATTCATCTCTAACTTTAATTTCCAATTCTCTACTTTTTAGGTCTTTATCACTCCATACATAAAGAATACCCTTGTTTTCAACTAAACCCTCCAAATCTATCTCATCAAACAACTCGTCGTAAGCTGGTAAAGCTAAATCTAAAATTTGGTGCATATTACTTGCAGTATGCATCATCTTATTTTTAGTTGTATTCATTATGAATTTTATAAACCATGGAATCATTTTAGGAACATAATTCCACTTTAAAGCAAGTGGACCAGTGGAACTTAATAACATAGCTGGCACATCTGCCAGTACATCTGTTCTATTTAGAGAAAGAGATGCATAAGGTGAAAAGTGTCCTGCATTACCATATGATGCTGCATGACTACCTGGATTATCTCTGTCAAAGATAGTTACATTAAAACCTTTTTTTTGAAGGAATAAAGCATTGGATACACCTTGAATACCTGCCCCAACTATACCCACATTAATATTTTTGTACATTAGCCTTTTATACAAGTAAAAATAAAATTAGGAGAGTGACAAATTATGCAAATTTAAATTTTATTATGCAATCATTTGTTTGTGATTAATTTTAGCGCTTAATACAATACCAAAACCTATCATGGTGGCTAACATTGAAGAGCCACCATATGACATTATAGGCAATGGAGATCCAACTATAGGTAGCAAACCTAAAACCATAGATAAGTTTACCACAATATAAATGAAAATAGCAAAAGCATAACCAAAACAAAAAAGTCGTGCAAAATTACTTCTTGAAATAGATCCTATTCGTATAATTCTAAAAATTATTATTGAGTATAATATTAAAAGTCCTACTGATCCTATAAAACCAAACTCTTCTGAGAATAAAGTGAATATAAAATCTGTATGTTTTTCAGGTAAAAAATCTAAATAACTCTGTGTCCCTTTTAAAAAGCCTTTTCCATTAAGACCACCTGAACCAATTGCTATTTTTGATTGTATAATTTGGTATCCTGCACCTAAAGGGTCCCTATCTGGATCTAAAAAAGTAAGTATTCTTAGTTTTTGATAAGGTTTTAAAAATGAAATTATAAATGGTAGTGAAATTAAGAATGTAATAAATGAATAAATAAAATATTTAATTTTTACTCCTCCTAGCCATAATATAATCAATCCACTTAATGCAATAAGTATTGAGGTACCAAGATCAGGCTGAGAAACTACAAAAATAGTAGGAATTAATATAATTGACAATACAATTACAATACTAGTAAATGAATTCACATTCTCAATTTTTAATCTGTGATAATATTTAGCAAGACACATTATAATTGCTATTTTCATTAATTCAGATGGTTGAAGTACAAAAAGATATACATCCATCCATCTTTGTGAACCTGAAGCTTTAATTCCAAAAAAGGATACATAAATTAGCAAAAGTATTACTATAAAATAAATAATATATGAAAAATTATGCCAAAATTTAATGTTAAATAGTGCTACAAAAATCATTAATGGAAAAAATACTGCAAGTTTAACAAAATGATTTTTAGTATGAAAAAGTATTTCACCTCCATCTGTTGAATACATTACAAAAACACTTATTACTGAAAGAAGGATAACAGCAATTAATAATATATAGTCTAAGTTTCTTATTTTTTGAAATAATGTAATCTCGCTATTCAATCTATCATGTTGAAACATTTAAATAGAAATCCTTTCAAAATTTGATTGTTTGTTTCTTAATTCATGTCTATCAATAATTAATTTGAATAATTTTTTTGCGATAGGTGCTGCTGCCTTACTTCCTGAGCCACCATGCTCCACAATTATACTTAAAGCATACCTTGGATTTATATAAGGACCATAAGCAACATATAAAGCATGATCTCTATCTTTGTAAGGTATTTGCTCTAATTCCAAATCTAATTCTCTTTCTCTTTTACTTATTCTCTTAACCTGTGCTGTTCCAGTTTTCCCTGCAAATTGATATTTAGGATCATCAATTCTTGACTTATAAGAGGTTCCAAATCTTTCATTGGTTGAACTGAACATTGCCTCCTGAACAATTTTAATATTTTTTTTGTATTTAAATAATTTTTTATCCAATAAAGAATCTGAGTTAGCATCAAATAATAACCCACTTTCCATTGATTGCTTTGCGTCTTCGTATGATATTGGATTGTTATCTACAATTATTTTTGGTTTGATCGCATAACCACCATTTGCGATTTGTGCTGTCATCATGCAGAGTTGTAGTGGGGTTGATTGTATATAACCTTGACCAATACCTGTAATTAAAGTTTCTCCCAGTACCCAACCTCTACCAAGATTATTTTTTTTCCATTTCGTATTTGGGAATAGTCCTTTTTTTTCATTATCAAAATAGTTACCAAGCACTTTTTTGCCTAAGCCAAACTTTTCAGCTGTAACATTTAATCGATCAACACCTAGTAATCTAGAAACCTCATAAAAATAAGTATCACATGATTGTTTCATTGCATTTTTTAAGCTAACCCAACCATGGCCCTTTTCCTTCCAGCAATGAAATGTTTGACCATACAACTCCATTTTTCCAGTACATTTAACTTTAAACTTTGTGTCGATTATATTATTTTCTAAAGCCGATAGAGCTACTATTGGTTTAATTGTAGAACCTGGGGAATATAGGCCTGAAAGCGTTTTGTTAATTAAAGGTTTTAGAGGATTGTTTCTAATTAATTGCCATTCATCCTGACTTATGCCAAATAAAAATAAATTAGGATCATATGATGGAGATGAGTACATGGCGATAATGTCTCCTGTATAAATGTCCATTACACTTATAGATCCCGCTTTTTTATTTAACAATTCTCCACAAGCTTTTTGAATTTCAGTATCTACAGTTAAACGTATTTTTGATCCTTGCTGTCCTTTTTGATGCTCAAGTTGATTAATTCTTTTACCATAAGCATTAACCTCATATCGTTGAATTGCATTTGTCCCTATAAGATAGTTTTCAAGTCTTTTCTCCAAGCCCAATTTTCCAATTTTCATCCCTGGCACAAATCTCTCTTGGATTGTTTCATTGTCTAAAATTTCTTGCTCATTTGGTTGACTTACATATCCAAGAACATGTGTGTATACATCTTTAAATGGATAGTTTCTTGAGATTGTCATTACAGGCTTAACACCTACAAGATCATATAAATAGTTGTTAATTTTTACAAATTGACTCCAGCTTAAATTTTCAGAAACAATAATGCTATCCCATGGTTTTAATTCTGATTTTAATTTATTTATTCTTGAAATTTTTTTATCACTAAGATTTAAAAGATTTTTTAATCTAACCAATAAATAATTGAAATTCTCAACTTGCTCTGGAATTATATGTAATTGGTAAACCTTTAAATTGCCTGCGATTACATTACCAAAATAATCAACTATATTTCCTCTTGTAGGTGGTAGTTTCCATTCTCTAATTCTATTCTTGTCTGAAAGAGTGAGATATTTTTTATTTTCGTTTATTTGAAGAGAAAATAAACGAGCAACGATTCCAGCAAAAACTACTACTTTTGCTGCTCCAATTATGAACATTCGTCTATTGATTACATCAGTTTTTCTTATTCCTGAATTAGACTTAATCATTTTTTTGATATGAAATTCTTTCGTTTAAAAAATTAAAAAATAAAAAAAATATAGGATAAAATAAAAAGGTAAATCCAGAATTAATTAAATAATTAAGATAATCAACTTTAATTAAAAAGACTAAATCCAAAATAATTACTTGAATTGAGTTTATTAATAAAATTGTAAATAATAATGATATCCAGTCTTTTATAAAATTTGGTGATAATGTAATATTTCTTATATAAGCAGTTACTGAGCAGAGAATAAGATAGCAAAAACTACTAATTCCAATTGGTATTCCAATTACAACATCATTAATTATACCCGCAAAGAAAATTGCAAGGTAACCCAATTGATCTGGATTTCTTAAAGTCCAAAAGAAAATTAATAAATGAACAAAATTAAAAGCAAAATAATCAAGTTTTAGATAATTAAAATCAAATTCATTAAATACAGAAAAAAATAATAGTATTATAGGAAGATAAGATAAAAATATTCTTAAAAATGGACTTTTGTTAAGTGATGACATTAATTTTCTCCACCAAAATTAAAAGAGACAATTTTTACATAATCTAATTGAGTGAAATCAGAAAAAAAATTAATTCGTCCCTCTAAACTATTATCTATTTTTCCTATTGGTATCCCTGGCTTAAATAGCCCTCCAAGTCCAGATGTATAGGCAATAATTTCTTTTTTAGTAAATACTTCCTTATAATCAATCTGAGTATGTTCGATTGTTCCAAAATTGCCTCCTGTTCCGGACACAACTGCCTGTATGTCATCTGGCTCTAAAACAGAGGGTATTTTACTATTTAGATCAGACAATAATAATGCTCTGGAATTACTGTAATTTACCTCAATAATTTGTCCCACTAAATAAACATCATCAATGACAGCCATTCCAATTTTTACATTATCTTTTGTGCCTTTATTTAATACTACTGATTTTAAAAATGGACTGTCTTTATCAATTAAGACTCTGGCAAAAATTTCTTGTGAATTTATGCTTTCATCAAGTAACTCTCTTAACTTTTTATTTTCTGTAATTAAAAACTCATTTTGTAATTTAAGTTGGTCAGAAATTTCTATTTTAATTAATTCTCTCTGATAACTTTCGTATAGAGCCATATGTGATTTGAATTTAGAGGTTATTTCTTTTAATTTATTTTCTGGAATTGATGCAATATGTGATGATCTATAAATCACTTCATTGATTACTAATTTAACAAGTTGTATTGCTTTTAAATTGAAATTGCTTAAAACAATTACAAAAATTGATACAAAAATTAGAGTAAGTAATGAAAATTTTTGTTTATCTTTTTTTTTTAAAAAAGCTGACCTAATGGCAATTACAAAATCATCTCTGCCAGTAGCCATTTTTCCTAATATTCAGTCAACATAGTAGAAAAAGTTTCTTCTTGATCCAAAGCTTTACCTGTACCAACGGCAACACAAGATAATGGATCATCTGCTATATGAACAGGTAAACCTGTTTCTTTAGAAAACCTTTTATCGATATTTTTTAACAATGCACCACCTCCAGTTAAAGTTAAACCCATGTCAACTAGGTCAGCTGACAATTCAGGAGGTGTATTTTCTAGCGCATCTTTAATTGCACTAACCATTTGTTTCATAATATCGTTTAATGCTTCAGCAGTATCTTCCTCAGTAATATTAACTTCTTTAGGAGTTCCTGATCTTAAATCTCTTCCTTTAACCGGATAGGTATTTGTTCCAGTTGGAACAGCTGTTCCCATTTCCTTTTTTATTTTTTCAGCAGTTGTATCACCAATTAATAAATTGTATTCTTTTCTCATATAATCTACTATTGCTGTATCCATTGAGTCCCCTGCAACTCTTAAAGATTTGGAATAAACTAATCCACCCAATGACATAACTGCTATCTCACTTGTGCCTCCACCAATATCAACAATCATTGAACCAGTTGCTTCAGATATTGGAAGATTTGCACCAATAGCCGCTGCAATTGGTTCTTCAATTAATTGAACTCTTCTTGCTCCTGCTGCAAGAGCGCTATCTTGAATAGCTTTTCTTTCCACTGGTGTTGAACCAGTTGGCACACAAATTAAAATTCTTGGATTTGCAAATGTGCTTCCTTTATGAACTTTCTTAATAAAATGTTTGATCATTTCCTCTGTAACTATAAAGTCTGCAATTACTCCATCTCGTAAAGGTCTAATTGCACTAATATTACCAGGCGTTCTTCCAAGCATTGTTTTTGCCTCATCTCCAACAGCTAATACATTTTTTTTTCCACCTTGATCAACTATTGCAACAACTGAAGGTTCATTTAAAACGACACCTTGTCCTTTTAAAACTACAAGCGTATTCGCTGTTCCAAGATCGATGGCCATGTCTTGGCTCCATATTTTTTTAACACTATCAAATAATCCCACTTAAACTCCCTCTTTTACTCTCTGATGTTCAATATTTTCAGAAAGAGATTTTTTTTCTCTTTTAATCAGCATTTTATTTAATGCATTTAAATAAGCTTTTGCTGAAGCTACTAATGTATCTGTATCTGCAGACTGACCAACTGTTGTTCTGTCGTTCTCCTCAATTTTTACACTTACTGTTGCTTGAGCGTCTGTTCCTTCTGTAACAGCATGAACTTGGTATAATGATAATTTTACATCGTGTTCATATAGTTCTTTTATACATTTAAAAATTGCATCAACTGGACCATCTCCAGTTTGAGAAGTTTCTTTAATTTCACCAAAAACATCTAAAGTCATCTCAGCTCTTTGGGGTTCTCCTGTACCTGCAAAAACTTTTAACGATTTCAAGTTTATAGCATTTATTTTATTATCAACTATTAGACTGTCATCAACTAATGCAATTATATCCTCGTCATATATCTGCTTTTTTTTATCAGCTAAAACTTTAAATTTTCCAAATGCCTCTTGAATAACGTCATCAGTTACGTCTGTATATCCTAAATCATTTAATTTATCTTTAAACGCATGTCTTCCCGAATGTTTACCCATTACTAAAGATGTTTTCTTAACACCTACACTTTCTGGAGACATTATCTCATATGTTTCTCTATTTTTTAGCATTCCATCTTGATGAATACCAGACTCATGAGCAAATGCATTTTTACCAACGATTGCTTTGTTAAACTGCACAGGAAAACCAGTAGCATTGGAAACCATTTTAGACGCTTTGCTAATTAATTCTGTTTTAATTCCAGTATCATAAGGCATTAAATCATTTCTTGTTTTAATTGCCATTACAATTTCTTCAAGAGCTGCATTTCCTGCTCTTTCTCCAATTCCATTTATAGTACATTCTATTTGTCTTACACCTGCTGATAATCCAGCTAATGCATTTGCAACCGCTAATCCTAAGTCATTATGGCAATGTGCAGAAATTATGGCTTTATCAATATTAGGAACATTATTTTTTATGTGTGTAATTGTTTTTGCAAATTCTTCTGGAATAGAATAGCCGACTGTATCTGGGATATTAATTGTTGTTGCTCCACAATTAATTGCAAGTTCAATTGTTTTGCACATAAAATCTAAGGTTGTTCTTGTTCCATCCTCACATGACCATTCAACATCATCTGTGAATTTTTTTGCATAAGTTACACTTTCTTTTACCGCTTCTATAACCTGTTCATCACTCATATTAAGTTTGTGCTTCATGTGGACAGGGCTGGTAGAAATAAAAGTATGGATTCTAAATCTCTTTGCAAATTTTAATGATTCATAACATGCATCGATATCTTTCTTTTTAGCTCTTGCTAAACCGCAAGGAATTGAATTTTTTAAACCTTTGCTGATTGCTGTTACAGCTTCAAAATCTCCAGGAGATGTAATAGGAAAACCAGCTTCAATTATATCAATTCCCATATCGTCGAATACTCTTGATATTTGAATTTTTTCTTCAACACTCATTGATGCGCCTGGAGATTGCTCACCATCTCTCATAGTAGTATCAAAAATATATACTTTATCTTTATCGCTCATATTCTTAATTTTTTTGAAAATCTATAATACAATCTATAAGAGAGATTGCAAAATAATTAGTAAATTTCTTATTTAATATCGACCATTTTAGGTTCACAAAATTTATTCATGAATAGATTCAATTTTTGGCATTAACCGTAAAAGTTCTTTGGTATATTCATGCTTTGGTTTGATAAAAAGATCTTCAGTATTTGTAACCTCACATAATTTGCCATCCTTTAAAACTCCAATTCTATCACACATTTGCCTTACCACCGGTAAATCATGACTAATAAATAATATTGTTAAATTTAATTGTTCTTGCAAATCTTTTAATAGATTTAATATTTGAGCTTGAATACTTACATCCAAAGCAGAGGTTGGTTCATCACAAACTAAAAGTCTTGGTTGTGTGGCTAAAGCTCTTGCAATAGAAATTCTTTGTCTTTGACCACCTGAAAATTCGTGAGGATATCTATCTGCAGACTTTTGAATTAATTCAACTGACTCCAGTAAATCAAAAATATAACTATTTAAATCAGAATTTGAAATGCTTGGATTATGAAGTTTAATTGGTTCTGCAATTATATCTTTTACTTTAAGTCTGCTATTTAAAGAAGAATAAGGATCTTGAAATATCATTTGTATTTGTTTTCTAAATTTCATTAATTCAGATTTTCGTTTAATTTTTGTTATACAAACTTTATCAAAAAATATATTACCTGAAGATGGTTTGAATAAATTTACAATCATTTTAGCAATGGTTGATTTACCACTTCCACTTTCGCCAACTAAACCAAAAGTTTCCCCTTCTTTTATTTCAAATGAAATATCATTAACTGCCATCACAGAATTTTTAGAATTTTCTGTAAAAAAATTATCATCAAAAGTTTTACTAAGATTTTTTACCTGTACTAAATCTTGACTTTTAATTTCTCTTTTTTGCCATCTATTTAAAATTTTAATATTATTTGGTTTATTATTTTTTTTTTCGTCTTCTATAATAACAAATCTTGAAATTTTTTTATTTGTTGGTGGTACAGAACTTACTAAACTTTTGGTATACTTTTTTTGTGGATTAGTTAAAATCATCTTTGTAATCCCAACTTCAACCAAATCTCCATTTTTCATTACCGCAACACGATCAGTCGTTTCAGCTATGACACCCATATCATGTGTAATTAAAATTACTGCAAGATTTCTTTCTTTTGTTAATCTTTTTATTAATTCAAGAATTTGTGATTGAATTGAAACATCTAAAGCAGTTGTCGGCTCATCCGCTATAAGAAGTTCAGGCTCACAACATAACGCAAGAGATATTACTACTCTTTGTCTCATACCACCTGAAAACTGATGAGGATAATTATCAAATCTTTTCTCGGCATCCTTAATTCCAACTTCTTTTAATAAGTTAAGTGATTTATTTTTTGCCTCTTCCTTGCTCATTTGAAGGTGAGTTTGAATTGTTTCTATTAATTGTTCGCCAACCGTAAGAATTGGATTCAATGATGTTTGTGGGTCTTGAAATATTAACCCAATTTTATTTCCTCTATATTTAACTATACTTTCAGAATTTTCATGAATATTTAGATCACCTAAGACAACAGATCCACCTGATACTTTCCCTGGTTCATCAATCAAATTTATTATTGCATTTCCAACGGTGCTTTTTCCAGATCCCGACTCTCCAACTAAGCCTAATATTTCACCTTTGTTTACCTCAATATTTACATTTTTAGCCGCATAAACAGTTTCTTTTCTCATTTGATAATTAACACTTAAATTATTAATTTTTAAAAAACTCATTTTTTTAATTTTGGATTAAGTGTATCTCTCATCCAATCTCCCAATAAATTAATTGAAAATGCCAAAATAACTAAGAATATTGCTGGAAAAAAAGTTATCCACCATTCACCTGAAAATAAGAAATCATTACCCAATCTTATTAAGGTTCCTAAAGAAGGTGTTGTTGGTGGTACACCTACACCTAAAAAACTTAAAGTCGACTCTGCTATAATTGCGAGTGCCAATCCAATTGTTCCTATAACTAATACTGGTCTTAAAATATTTGGTAAAATATGCTTAAACATTATTATTAAATTAGAAACACCAATAATTGTAGATGCAGAAACATAATCCTTATTCTTTTCAACTAATGTCGCAGCCCTAGATACTCTTGCAAATTGTGGCCATTCAGATATCCCAATTGCAAATATTAAAACATAAATTGCCATTTCGTCATGCATTTCTCTTGATATTAATCCTCTTGCTATACCATCTACTAGGAGAGCCATTAAAATACTTGGAACAGTTAGCTGAACATCTGTCAATCTCATTACTATCATTTCATATTTTCCACCAAAAAATCCAGCTGTTAATCCTAACCCAACACCAAGCACCAAACTAAATATAATTGCTGAAAATCCAACTATCAGTGAAATCCTAGATCCATATAATATTGTTGATAACATATCTCTACCTTGACCGTCTGTTCCTAATATAAATTTAGCAAGTCCATCCTCTGTCCAAGAAGGTGGTGTAAAAGCATCCATAAGCGATAATGAAGACGGATCAAATGGATTGTAAGGTGTTATTAATTCAACAAAAAAAGAGCAGAAAAAAATTACAAATAATATTACTGAAGATACTATTGCAGTTGGTGACTTTGTAAAACTGTGATAAATATCACTGTCTTTTATCCTACCCCATGTAGTTAACGAATTATCACCCACTTGCAACGTCTCCTTTAACTCTAATTCTTGGATCAATAAAATAGTATAAAATATCAACTATAAAATTTATCATTACAAATACAAAAGCAATAAAAACTAAATAAGCGGACATAATTGGTATATCTACAAATTGTACTGCTTGAATAAATAAAAAACCCATCCCAGGCCACTGGAAAACTGTTTCAGTTATAATAGAAAATGCAATCAAAGTTCCAATATTTATTCCTGCAATAGTAATTACTGGTATTAATCCATTTTTTAAAGCGTGTTTATATTTTATACTCTTTTCATCAATGCCTCGTGCACGTGCAAATTTAATATAATCAGTCTGCAAAATTTCCATCATTTCAGCTCTAACTAATCTGATAATATAAGTCATTTGAAAAAGACTTAGTGTAACTGAAGGAAGTATGATTGCTTTAAGACCAGAAATTGTCAAAAAACCTGTCGTCCAAAAACCTAGATCAACAACTTCACCTCTACCAAAAGATGGTAAAATTCCTAAAATAACCGCAAATAAGTAAATAAACAAAATACCAATTACAAATGTGGGAAGTGATACTCCTAGCAAGGAAACAGCTAAAATAATGTCGCTTAAAAATCCTTTTCTATTAATTCCGGTATAAACTCCTAATAAAGTTCCTGAAACTAAAGCAATTAATGCAGAAATAACCACAAGTTCAATAGTTGCTGGTAGTCTCTCAACAATTAGCTCAGAAACAGGTCGTCTTAATTGGTAAGATATCCCAAATTCACCTTGAGAAGCATTTATAACAAATCTTGTAAATTGAACATGAATTGGATCCATTAATCCCAGTGTTTCTCTCAATTCAGCTCTTTCTTCATCTGAAGTTTCCTCTCCAACCATGTTGTTAATTGGATCTCCTACGAAATTAAATAAAGAGAAAGATACAAAGGCAACAACTAACATTACCAAAGCTGATTGAAACAGTCTTTTAAAAAAATATTTAATCAAGTTGTGAAGATTTAATTTACAAGCCCTTTTTTTATAAAAGGGCTTGTAATAATTTTATTTAATTAAAGCTAGCAGTTCGGAATAACGGTTCGTTATTCGGTCTGATAGGAACATTAACATTGCTCTTAGCTGCCCAAGAAATTACTTGGTGATGTAAAGGAAGATACGAAATATCATCTTTTACAATTTTCCAAGCTTTTGCGATTGCAGCATTTCTTTTATCTAGATCAACTTCACCTTCCATAACTCTGATCGCAGCATCTACTTCTGAGTTACTGAAATTTACTTTATTCCAGCTCGCTCCGCTTTCGTATAAGTAATGGAAAACATAGTGACTGTCCAAAGTTGGAACACCCCATCCTAGCATATAAAAATCACCTTGATTGTCTTTAAGCTCTTTGAAGTGTTTGCTTTTTGTCTGTGCAAACAAGTTAACATTAACGCCAATCTTTCCTAACATACCTACAACAGCTGTACAAATTGCTTCGTCATTCACATATCTGTCATTTGGACATCTAAGCTCAACATCAAAACCATTTGGATATCCTGCGCTAGCTAAAAGATTTTTTGCAGCATCAACATCATAAGGTAATCTTTTATCAAGATCTGCTGTGTAACCATTTACACCAGGGAAAGTTATAATACCTGCGGGTTCGCTTAAACCTCTCATAACTTTTTTCTTAATCGCCTCAATATCAATTGCTTGATAAAGTGCTTGTCTTACCTCTTTTTTCTTAAACGGATTGTCTCCTGTATTTCCAGTTCTAAGCTTGTCAGCTGCTTGATCCATACCTAAGAAAATTGTTCTCATTTGAGCTGTACTTTCAACTTTATGACCCGAAGAAGATCCAATTCTTTTTAAATCTTGAACTGGTGCATCAGTAACTAAATCTATTTCTCCCGACAATAAAGCTGCAACTCTTGTAGCTGCATTTTTAATTGGAAGTAATTCAATTTGAGTAACTTTTTTATCTTTCATCTCACCCCACCAGTGTTTATTTCTTTTAAACACTGTTTTAGTGTTGGGCTCTCTTAAAGTGATTTTAAAAGGACCAGTTCCCATAGCATTAGTAGCAGAGAAAGTTTCTTGTCCTGCATCCCAATTTTGTGGGGACATTGCAAAATTTTTCTCTGACCAAGCCTTAGACATTATAAAAATGTTAGATAATTGGTTTAATAGAATAGGATTAGGTTTACTTGTTGTAATTTTAACAGCATAATCCCCGACTGCTTCAACATTTGAAACTGTACTAATGTATTCTTTAAAGTCTGATGTTCTTTGTTTGGCTCTCAATATACTAAACACAACATCAGCAGATGTCATGCCAGAACCATCAGAAAATTTTGCATCTTCCCTTAAAGTAAAAATCCAAGTATTTGGATCTGTAGCTTTCCATTTAGTAGCTAAAGCTGGGCCTATTTTCATATCCAAGCCTCTTTGGACAAGTGCTTCGTAAACTTGTCTAGAAACTTGAGTAGTTGGGCCCTCGTTTTGTGCATGTGGATCTAGTGTTAGACTGTCTCCTTGCATAGACCATTTAATAGTTTTGGCCCATGCAGATGAGAAGCTAAAAACTAGAACTAATGACAATAGTATTTTCACTATATTTTTAGTCTTCATTTTAACCCTCGTTTTTAAATTTATTTAAAAAAGTATAAGTGAAATAATAGAATTATAGTAGTAATAATTTTCTTATAAAAATTTAACTTTTATCACTATCAACTAATTTTTTCTTACTTATCCAAGGCATCATAGCTCTTAGCTCAGCTCCAACTTTTTCAACTGGATGCTCCGCCAATTTTGCTCTAGTGGCAAGAAAGTTTTTTTGGCCATTTTTACATTCATCCATCCACTCTTTCGTGAATTTTCCAGACTGTATTTCGGCTAAAACTTCTTTCATTCTCTTTTTTGTTTCTTCTTTATTTACAATTCTTGGACCTGATTGATATTCACCGTATTCTGCAGTATTTGATATAGAATAATTCATATTTGCAATTCCACCTTCATATATTAAGTCAACAATAAGTTTTACTTCGTGAACAGTTTCGAAATAAGCCATCTCAGGTTCGTATCCTGCTTCAACTAAAGTTTCATAACCATTTTTAATTAATTCGACAAGACCTCCACACAATACAGTTTGTTCTCCAAATAGATCTGTTTCTACTTCATCCTTAAAGGTTGTTTCAATAATTCCTGATCTACCTCCTCCAACAGCAGAAGCATATGATAAAGCTAAATCTCTTGCCTTTCCTGAACCATTTTGATGCACAGCAAACAAACATGGTACTCCACCTCCTTTTTCATATTCACTTCTAACCAAATGACCAGGTCCTTTTGGAGCGACCATAAAAACATCAAGATCTTTTCTTGCTTTAATTAAATCATAATGAACATTTAAACCATGTGCAAAAGCAATGCTTGTTCCCTCTCTTACTCTTTGTTCAATATGATTTTTATAAATTTCTGCTTGTAATTCATCTGGTGTAAGAATCATAACTACATCAGCCCATTCAGCAGCATCAGATAAATTCATAACTTTTAATCCTTTTGATTCTGCTTTTGCTGCACTTGAAGAACCTTCTCTCAAGGCTACAACTATATCTTTTACTCCACTGTCTTTTAAGTTTAGTGCATGAGCATGTCCTTGACTACCATAACCAAAAATTGCAACCTTTTTGCTTTTAATCAGATTTACATCTGCGTCTTTTTCATAAAACATTTTCATATCATCTCTCCTATTAAATTAATTAAATATTTTAGCACCTCTAGTCATAGCAACTGCCCCTGTTCTCGAAGTACTTATAAGTCCCAAAGGCTTTAATTTTTTATTCATTATATCTATCTCTCTTCTAAGTGCAGTTATTTGAATTACTGCTGAATTTTTTGTTTCATCTAATATTATGGGATTAAATTTTTTACAAGCATTTAAACATTTTTCAATTTTATTTTTTTTTCCTAACACTTTAAATAAAGCCATTTCCTTAAATATCACATCCTTGTCTTCTCTTTTGAACTCTGCAACTTTGTGAACAGGCACTAATTTGGTTAATTGTAGTCTTATTTGATCAATCACTTGGGGTGTACCGGTAGTAACAATTGTTATTCTAGAAATATTTTTAATTGCATCAACCTCGGCAACCGCTAATGACTCAATATTATAACCTCGACCTGAAAAGAGACCAACTACTCTTGCAAGAACTCCAGCCTCATTATCTACCCAAACCACAAAAATATATGTATCTGGTTTCTCTTTTTTCGTAGCTACGCTATAAGCTGATTTTGATTTCGGCATTATGATTATACTAAGGCTTTGCCTTTTCCTTTAATTTTATTTTCCTCTTGATCATTTGGACCCAATATCATTTGGTTATGAGGTTTTCCAGATGGGATCATTGGGAAACAATTCTCATTCGGATCAACATGACAATCGAATATAACTGGTCCATTATAATCAATCATTTCTTGAATTTTATCGTCAAGATCAGCAGGGTTATCTGATTTAATTCCTTTGCACCCATATGCTTCGGCCATTTTCATAAAATCTGGTAATGCTTCAGAATAACTTTCAGAGTAATTTTTTTCATGAAGTAATTCCTGCCATTGTCTTACCATTCCCATATATTGATTATTTAAGATAAATATTTTTATAGGAAGATTATATTGAACTGCAGTAGACATTTCTTGCATAGTCATCAATACTGAAGCTTCTCCAGCAATATCAATTACAAGTTTTTCAGGATGAGCAATCTGTACTCCAACTGCTGCTGGCAATCCATACCCCATAGTTCCTAATCCACCGGATGTCATCCACCTATTTGGTTTGTTAAATTTATAATGCTGTGCAGCCCACATTTGATGTTGCCCAACTTCGGTAGTAACATAAGCGTCTTGTTCCTTAGTTAATTCATAAAGTCTTTGAACAGCATATTGGGGTTTAATACTCTCGGTGCTGTTTGTGAAATTTAGAGAATTTTTTTCTCTCCATTTTTCAATTTGCTCCCACCACTTAGCAATATTTGATTTATTTGATTTTCTATGACCATTTCTACTTTTGGTCATTGTTTTGTTAATTTTATTTATTACACTTGATACATCTCCAACTATTGCAAGATCAACTTTGATTATTTTATTAATTGAAGATGGATCAATATCAATATGAACTTTTTTTGATTTTGGTGAAAACTCATCTATCTTACCAGTAATACGATCATCAAATCTTGCACCAATATTTATTAAAAGATCACAATCGTGCATTGCGTTGTTTGCTTCATAAGTACCATGCATACCGAGCATTCCTAAAAACTGATTATCATCGCCAGGATACGCGCCCAAACCCTGAAGTGTAGAAGTTATTGGAAACCCAGTTAGTTCGACAAATTCTCTTAAAACCTGACTTGCCTTTGGTCCTG
The DNA here is from genome assembly GCA_902623075.1 of uncultured Pelagibacteraceae bacterium. GTDB lineage: Bacteria > Pseudomonadota > Alphaproteobacteria > Pelagibacterales > Pelagibacteraceae > Pelagibacter. Next base: position 7,428 of record CACNSD010000010.1, on the reverse strand, counting down.
AATTAATCACTCCTCCACCACTATAAATTATTGGTTTTTTAGATTTGTTTATTAATTTTATTAATTCATCAATTTGATCTTGTGAAAATTTATTGTGAGATTTTCCATTTAAACTTTTTTCTTTATTTAGTTTTTTGTATTTTGTTTTTGCAAACTGAATATCTTTTGGAATATCAATTAAAACTGGTCCAGGTCTTCCTGTTGTAGCAACTCTAAAAGCTTCATGCATAACTTTAGAAAGATTATTTATATCTTTGACTAACCAATTATGTTTCGTACAAGGTCTTGTTATTCCTGTAGTATCACATTCCTGAAAAGCATCTGTTCCAATTAGGTGTGTTGGAACTTGACCAGAAATACAAACCAATGGGACCGAATCCATATAAGCATCAGTTAACGCTGTAACAACATTAGTAGCCCCAGGGCCCGATGTAACTAAAACTACACCTGGTTTTCCTGATGATCTTGCATAACCTTCTGCTGCGTGACCAGCGCCTTGCTCGTGCCTAACTAAAATATGTTTTATAGAAGGATGGTTTTTCAATTCATCATAAATCGGTAACACAGCACCACCTGGATAACCAAAGATATGCTCTACCTTTTGGTCTTCAAGACATTTAAATACAATTTCTGCCCCAGTTAATAATTTTGGCATTATGCAATCTAGCTGAAGTTGTACTCATTGGTCAAGTTTAAGAATGAAAATTTTAAATTTTTTTTAAATATTTATTTATGTCCTGTGGCTTTAACTTCATCCAATTTATCATGTTACCTCTAGCCCAAGTGCTTTGTCTTTTGGCGTATTGTCTAGTTTTTATGGCAATTTTTTCTATAGTCTCATTCAAATCTTTTTGTTTTTTTAAATATTCTCTTATTTCATTTACTCCTATGGCTTTGTTCGCACTTTTATCTTTTCTAACCCTTAGCTTTATGAACTCTTTGACTTCTTTTATTGCTCCATTTTCTATCATCTCCCTTGTTCTCACGTTGATACGCTCAATTAATTCTTGTCTAGGAAAATCAATATAAACTTTAAAAAAATCATCTTCCGAAAAGTTTGATTTTGTGCTTTTAAACCATTCAGTTAGAGATTTTTTTGTAAACTTTTTAACTTCATAAGCTCTGATAGATCTTTGAGTGTCTGTAGGATTTATTTTTACTCTTGAGGATGGATCTAATTTTAATAGTTTTTCATAAAACTTCTTTTGTCCAAGTTTTTTTTGTAAATTTCTAATTTGATTTCTTAATTTTAATGAAATATTTGGTATTTTAACTAAACCATTAGTTAAAGCTTTAAAATACAAACCTGTCCCTCCTACAAGAATTGGGGTTTTTTTTCTTTTTTGAACTACTTTAATTTTTTTAATTACTAGCTTAAGCCAATCACCTGTGGAGAAGTTTTTTGTAACATTGTGAAAACCATATAAGTGATGTTTTATTTTTTGATATTTTTTTGGATCAGGTCTAGCCGACAAGATTTTAAGCTCTTTATATACTTGCATGCTATCTGCATTAATTATCTCTCCATCGACTTTTTTTGCAACTTTAATTGCAAAACTTGATTTTCCTGATGCAGTGGGTCCAGATATTAATATTATCTTGGATTTTAAATCCATTATTAGTCTAGCTTAACACCAATGTATCGTCTTTGATTTTGATTATTATAGATTGCGAGTAAAACTGTCTTTTGATTTGAATTAAGAACTTCTTTAGTAATATCTCTTAAGTCATTAGCTGATCTAATTTTTTTCTTTTGAGCTTCAATAATAATACTATTTAGCTCTATTGAATTTGCTAAAGGGCTGTTGTTTGCAATTTTTGTGATCACAAGTCCGGTTGTCTGATTTGGTAAATTTCTATTTTTAATATCTTCTTTAGTTAATGGCCTTACTGCAATTCTTAAACTTTCAATTATTTCTTCATTATTTTGTTTTTGGGTTTCTTGATTTTTACTTATTTTAAAATCATCTGAAGTCTCTAATCTACCTAGAATAACATCTTTTATAATCTCTTTTTTTTCTCTCCAAATTTTAACCTCAACTTTTTTTCCAACTTCTGTTCTTGCAACAATAGCAGGAAGTTCTTTCATTTGATTTATTTTTTCACCATTAAATTCTAATATAATATCACCAGCTTGTATTCCTGCTTTTTCTGAAGGACTATTCTCAGCAACACTTGCAACTAATGCACCTCGTGCTTTATCTAATTTTTCAACCTCAGCAATTTCTTTTGTCACATCTTGAATTCTAACCCCAAGCCAACCTCTTTTTGTTTCGCCAAATTCTATAAGTTGTTTAATAACTCTTTGAGCACTATTTGAAGGAATGGAAAATCCTATTCCTACATTTCCACTTCTTCCAAGTATAGCTGTATTAATTCCAATTACATTTCCATCCATATCAAATAGAGGTCCACCTGAATTTCCTGAGTTTATAGATGCATCTGTTTGAATAAAATCCTCATATCTTGATAAACCAATTGATCTATTTCTGGCCGAAATAATTCCAGCTGTAACGGTCCCACCTAAACCAAATGGATTTCCAATTGCTAAAACCCAATCACCAATTCTCGCATTATCTGAATTTCCAAATTCAACAGGGATAAATGTTTCATCTGTTTCTAATTGTAAAACTGCAATATCCATAAGCGGGTCAGCGCCTAAAACCTTTGCTTTAAATTCTTTATCTCCATACACTCTTACAATTATATCGTCAGCATCTTGAATTACATGATTATTTGTTACAACAACTCCTTTCTCATCAATAATAAACCCAGAACCTAAAGCGGCTGACTGTCTTTCTTGAGGTGTCCCAAATTCTTTAAACATATCCTCAAAAGGAGATCCTGGAGGAAACTGGAAAGGAAAAGGATTGGTGTTAGTAACCACAGTTGTTGTAGTTGAAATATTGACTACAGAAGGCATTAATTTTTCTGCAAGATCTGCAAATGAAACGGGAACTGGTTTAGAGTTTACGTTTAACGAAAAACTGATCGATATAAAAATGGTTAAGAATATAAGTTTAATCTTATTCATATTAACTCTTAATATAATAAACAATTATAAAACCTATTACTGCAAAAATAAGTCCACCTGATCGCAGTTGACTATCCTTCACAAGTTCTATTTTTTTTAACATATTTTTCATTTTTGCTGGAAATAAGGCGTACAAAATTCCTTCAATAAATAAAAAAAGACCAAAAGCTATAACTAGCTCGCGCATTAAAAATTATTGCTGAATTTCAGGTTTTATATTTCCAAAAAATTTAAAAAATTCACTATCAGGAGATAAAATTAAAGATGTTTCACCACCAATTAAAGCTTTTTCATATGCCTGCATAGCTCTATAAAATGCAAAAAATTCGGGATCTTGACCAAAGGCATCAGCAAAAATTTTATTTCTTTCTCCATCACCTTCCCCTTTCATTATCTCAGATTGTTTTTGAGCGTCAGCTAAAATTACAGTAACTTCTTTATCTGCAGTTGATGTAATAGTTACAGCCATCTCTGCACCTTTCGCTCTAAATTCTTTTGCTTCTCTTTCTCTTTCAGTCTGCATTCTTCTATAAATCGCATCACTATTGGCCTGTGGAAGATCCGCTCTTTTAATTCTAACATCTACAATGTTAATCCCAAAATTTTGCGCTTCGTTGTTTACGCCTTCTTTAATTAAAGCCATTTGCTTAGATCTATCTTTTGATAATAATGTTTGTAATTCTTCTTGACCAAGAACATTTCTTATTCTTGAATTAATAATTGTAGATAACCTCGATCTTGCAACTCTTTCGTTACCTACTGAGATGTAAAATTTAAGTGGATCAACAATCTGAAACCTTGCAAATGCATCAACAATTAATCTTTTTTGATCTGATGCAATAACTTCTTCTGGTGGCGCATCTAAATTTAAAATTCTTTTATCTAAATAAACAACATTTTGAATGAAAGGAATTTTAAAGTTTAATCCTGGTTTCATTATAATTCTTTTTGGATCACCAAATTGAAGAATAATTGCTTGATTAACTTCTTTAACTATTATCACTGATAAAAATGCCACAACACCAATTGCAACTAATATACCTGCTAATATTTTTCCAGCTTTCATTTTAATTTGTCGCTTTCTTTTTTAACTCCGGTAAAGGTAAGTAAGGTACTACACCTGAACCTGCATTTTTTTCAATTATAACTTTGTCAATATCTGCTAAAACTTTTTCCATAGTTTCTAAATACATTCTTTCCTGAGTTACAGCTTTTGCATTTTTATACTCATTATAAATTGCAATAAATCTACTTGCCTCACCCTCTGCTTTTGCAACAACTTCTTTTTTATAAGCTTCTGCTGCTTGTAAAATTTTTTGTGCTTCCCCTCTTGCTCTCGGAATAACATCGTTAGCATAAGCTTCAGCTTCGTTTTTTGATCTTTCCATATCTGCTCTTGCAGCCTGTACATCTCTAAATGCGTCAATTACTTGATCAGGTGGATCAGCTTTTTGTGTTTGCACTTGCGTAATTTGAATTCCACTCTCATAATCATCTAAAATAGTTTGTATAATTGCTTGTGTTTCAACTTCAATTTTAGATCTTCCTTCTGTTAAAATTGGTTGAATTGCACTTTTAGCAATCACTTCTCTCATAGCAGTTTCTGCTGCAGCTTTTACAGTTCCCTCAGGATCTTGAATTTTAAATAAAAAATTACCCGCATCTTTGATCACCCAGAAAACAGAAAAATCGATGTTAACGATATTTTCATCTCCAGTTAACATTAAACTTTCTTGTGGAACATCTGCAACTCCACCACCTGTAGAAAAGCCACTGTCTCTCTCTGATCTAAATCCTATATCCATTCTGTTAACTTTTGTTACTTTTGGTGTTTGAACAGTTTCTACTGGAAAAGGTATATGATAATTTAAACCTGGTTGAGTTGTCTTAACAAATTTTCCAAATCGAAGAACTACACCCTGTTCATCTGGAAGAACTCTGTAAAGACCACTTGCTAACCATACAAAAGCTAGAACCAATAAAATCAAACTTATTGATTTCCCACCTGAGCTTTTACCACCAGGTAGAAATCTTTTTATTTTATCCTGCAGATCACGTATTAATTCATCAATATTTGGAGGTGTTGGACCTCTACCTGATCCGTTACCGCTTCCACCTCCACCAGGAGGTGCACCCCAAGGACTTTGACCTTTAAAATCATCTGACATATGCCAAAGTATATAGTGCCTTTATTGGAAAAAACAAGTAATGATAGTTTGATGACTGACAAAAAGCCAGAACTAAGTGCCGCAATGAGAAGGAAGTTGCAGCCTAAAAAATTCATTAAAAATCCAATACTTGGAACAAAATTTACTATAGCTATCTCAAGTGCAAAAGGTGGAGTTGGAAAATCTACTTTTGCAACAAATCTTGCGTTAGCTCTTAAAAAAAATGATTGCAAAATTGGTCTATTAGATGCTGATATTTATGGACCTTCAATACCTAAGATGTTTGATATAAATGAAAAGCCAAAAAGTGATGGTCAAAAATTAGAACCTATAAAGAAATATGATATCCAATGCATGTCAATTGGTTTTTTAACTGACCAACAAACACCCATGATATGGCGTGGTCCGATGGTTACAAGTGCAATTAAAACTTTTACTCAAAAAGTAAACTGGAAAGATTTAGACTTTATAATTGTTGATATGCCTCCAGGAACCGGTGACACTCAACTCACATTTTCTCAAGAAATAAAAATGGATGGTGCAATAATTGTAAGTACACCACAAGAAGTAGCTCTCTTAGATGTTAAAAGAGGGATTAAAATGTTCGATAAACTTGGAGTTAAAATTTTAGGTTTAGTTGATAATATGAGTTTCTTCGTTGGGGATGATGGAAAAAAATATAAAATTTTTGGAGAAGGCGGAGTTAAAAAGACTGCAGAAGAGTTTCAAAAAGAATTCTTAGGTGAAATACCTATTGATCCTGAAGTTGGCAAAATGGGTGATGTGGGAAAGCCAATAGTTGAGGCTAATCCAGAGCATGAAATTTCAAAAATATATTTGAATTTTGCAAAAAAAATTAAATCATTTTATCTTTGAGATCAAAAGCAACCATCAATTCATTCCACTCTCTTTTAGATAGTCCTGAACTTTCAACTTCTATATTATCTCCTTTAATTAGTTTTTGTATAACTACTTTTCCTTTTGCAGAAACTTCTGTTCCACCAACCCTATAATCCATAAAAGCATCATATGTAATTGGAACCCATTTTTTAACAGTATTCAACATTATATCTGCATAAACTCTAATTTCATATTGAGCATGAATATCAGCTCTTAATCTTAAAAAATTCATCAAATTTAAGAGATCAGTTTTCCAGTACCATTGGGTATAAGTATTTAATGTTAAATTCATTCTAGCAAGTTCTCTGGCTAAGCCTTTTTTATTTTCATCAATAGTTGAACCATCATATCTTTCATTTAGCATAGTTTCATAGTTGTCATAAGTTCTCTCAGCATCATTCTTTAAAAGTTCCAAAACTTCTTCTGCCTGTTTTCCTTCCAAGACATCTCCTCTACCCTGTCGGTTACTTGTTGATTGAGCAGCTAAATTTTCTTGTGATGGCAAATAAAATTCTTTATCTAAAATAGAATATCTTGCAGAATATTCATTAACATTTGCAGTTCTATGTCTAATCCATTGTCTTGCAATAAATATTGGAAGCTTAACATGATATTTAATTTCACACATTTCAAATGGAGTGCTGTGCCAATGCCTCATTAAATATTTTATTAAACCTTTGTCAGTTGAAACTTGTTTAGTTCCTTTTCCGTACGATACTCTGGCTGATTGAACTATGGATGTGTCATCACCCATATAATCAACAACTCTTACAAAACCGTGATCTAATGCTGGTATTGCCTCATAAAGAATTTTTTCAAGCTCAGGAGCAATAACTCTTTTTGTTTGATTACTTTGAGATTGTTGATTTTTTATCTCTTGTTGCTGTTCTTTAGTTAATTTCATGATTGTTATTGAATCTATAGCAATTACTTTTATATTAATAATGTTGGTTTTCCAACTACGACGATAAACGAATTTCGTAATAACCATTGCGGACGTGGGGGCAGTACCCACCACCTCCACCATTACAACTTATGGGGGTGAACTAGATTCGACGGGTGACTAAAGGCTATTCTTTCGTTCGGGATTGTTCCACCGTAACGGGCTAATTTATAATTGCTAACGAAAGTTACGCACTTGCTGCCTAATTAACTTAGTTAATTAAGCAAACGGGGTCCGGGGCACCTGGCAACAGAACGCCCCTTTGTAAGAATACAAGCATATGTACAAAAAGATCTAGCTAAAGCGATATTTAATTTATCTTCTTAATTAAAAATTTAAAATGTTTATTTGAATTAAAAATTGTGTTCATCTCATTAATGGGA
>CACNSD010000009.1 GCA_902623075.1 uncultured Pelagibacteraceae bacterium | reverse complement strand
CTAAAGTTTTGTTAGAGAAAATTTTAATATTCATAAAGCTGCCAATTTGACCCCCCAAAAATACTACAAGAAAAAATGGCCAAAAATCAAATATTTCACTAGAAACTTGATTTTTTGTTAAATGGCCCATGATGCCGAAAATAGAATTTATTAAAATAAACAATGAAGCCGTACTAGTAATATGTTTTGGATATCCAGCTTTCATTAAAAATAAAAGAGGGCTTAAAAATATACCACCACCAATACCTACTAAGCCTGAAAAAAAACCTATAGTAGAACCAACTAAAAAGGATAAATATTTTTTAATCGAATTAAATTTGGTAATATTTTTTTCATAAGATTTACTCTCCAATAATAGGAAGATACCAGCAAGAAATAGAACAAAAAATAATATTATCTCAAATAATGCTTTATCTAATGATATAGATCCTCCAATAAAAGCGAATGGTATTGAGCCAATTAAATATGGCCATAGGAGTTTTACATTAATGTTTCCTGATCTAAGAAAATTTACAGAATTTCCAGAGACTACAATTACATTACAAACTAGAGCAATTATAGGAAAAATGTAATAAGGAATATCCCAAATTAACATTAATGCAAGATAAGTAGATCCACCCCCAAAACCAATACTGGAGTATAATATTGCTGTTAAAAAGAATAATAATACTAATATAATCATTTAAAATAAAAATTATTTATGAACGTAAATATTGCCCTTCTGACTGTAACAGATACAAGGACAATTGATAATGATAAATCAGGCTCAATTCTTGTTAACAAAATTGTAGAAGCAAATCATAAATTAATAGACAGAAAAATTTGTAAAGATAATAAAGAGGATATTATATCAATCTTAAAAGATTGGACTAATAAAAAAGTTATTGATGTAATTATTACTACTGGTGGTACAGGTTTGACTGGACGGGACATTACTCCAGAAGCACTTGATGAGATTGCTGACAAACATATACCTGGATTTGGCGAAGTTTTTAGGACTATAAGTTTAAAAACTATTGGTACCTCATCAATTCAATCAAGAGCTTGTGCTATCATATCCAATGGAAAATATATTTTTTCATTACCTGGTTCGTCTGGTGGAGTAACAGATGCTTGGGATGGTATTTTAAAACATCAATTGGATATTAACCACAAGCCATGTAATTTTGTTGAATTATTTCCAAGGTTAAAAGAAAAATAATTATTTTTGATATTTTTCTTTCCATTCAGAGTAGGGCATACCATAAACATGTTCTCTAGCTTCTGGATCTGAAATTGAAATTCCTTTTTTTTCTCCCTCTTCTCTAAACCATCTTGATAAACAATTTCTACAAAAACCAGCTAAGTTCATTAATTCGATATTTTGAACATCTTTTCTTTCATCTAAATGCTTTAATAACCTTTCAAACGCAGCTGACTGAAGTTCTTTTTTTTCGTTGTTGTTCATATTTAAATTATTAACGTCTTAAAAAATATAGCACAAGATGTAGTATTAATTCAATTGTAGGTAGAAAATTATAATTATTTAAAAATAGACTTTATCCTTATTTGTTAGTTTAATTGTGAATGGCTATTAAGAAAAAAAAAATAGCAAAATCAAAGGTCAAGAAAAAAAAAATTAAATTGGCCAAAACTTCTAGAAAAAAAATAAAAACGAAAAAAAAAGTTAAGACAAAAAAGTCTGCGACTAAGAATCGTTCATATAAGTCTAGAAAAAGTAATAAACTAAATAAAAAAAAAACAAAGAGAGGGGTTAAAAATATGAGTGCAGAAGCAATGAAAGTGTCTTCAGTACTAGATACATCTCACTTAAATGTTAAGTTTCCATTTAAATCAAAATATGGAAATTACATTAATGGAAAGTTTGTTGAGCCATTATCAGGTAAGTATTTTGATAATCCAAGCCCAATTTCAAACGAGACAATCTGTTCTGTAGCACGATCAAATGAAAAAGATGTTGAAGCTGCATTAGATGCAGCTCATGCAGCTTTTAAAGAATGGGGTAAAACCGATATAACAACAAGATCAAACATTTTAAATAAAATAGCTGACAAAATTGAAGAAAATAAAGACATGTTAGCTGTTGCTGAATGTTTAGATAATGGTAAGCCGATCAGAGAATGTATGGCTGCAGATTTAGCTCTTGTAATTGATCACTGGAGATATTTTGCTGGTGTTATAAGAGCAGAGGAAGGGTCTGTTGCAGAAATAAGTAATTCTCAATATTCATATAATATTCCTGAACCACTTGGTGTAGTTGGTCAAATAGTTCCGTGGAATTTCCCTTTATTAATGGCAACATGGAAATTAGCACCAGCACTTGCAGCAGGTAACTGTTCAGTTCTTAAACCAGCAGAGCAAACACCAGCATCAATAATGGTCATGATGGAATTAATCGGTGATTTATTACCTCCTGGTGTTGTTAATATAGTAAGTGGTTTTGGATTAGAGGCAGGTAAACCTTTAGCTTCATCTAAAAGAGTTGCTAAAGTCGCTTTTACAGGTGAAACAACAACTGGAAGATTAATCATGCAGTACGCTGCTCAAAACATAATTCCAATAACTTTGGAATTAGGTGGCAAATCTCCAAACATTTTCTTTGAAGATATAATGCAAAAAGATGACGACTTTTTAGATAAATGTGTTGAAGGATTTGTAATGTTTAATTTAAACCAAGGCGAGGTTTGTACTTGTCCTAGTCGAGCATTGGTACAGGAATCTATATACGATAAATTCATGGAAAAATGTATAGCTAGAACTAAAGCAGTTGTTCAAGACAATCCTTTGAAAATGGAAACAATGATTGGAGCACAAGCTTCGGTAGAGCAAATGGAGAAAATTAAATCTTTCTTAGATATTGGAAAGAAAGAAGGCGCTAAAGTTCTTACTGGAGGTAGTGAAGCTAAATTAAATAGTGGCTTAGAAAAAGGAAACTATATTCAGCCCACTATTTTTGAGGCAAAAAATAGTATGAGAATTTCTCAAGAAGAAATTTTCGGACCAGTTGTATCTGTAATTAAATTTAAAGATGAAGCAGAGGCATTAGAAATTGCTAACGATACTCTTTATGGTTTAGGTGCAGGTGTTTGGACAAGAAATGGTAATATTGCTTACAGAATGGGAAGAGCAATACAAGCGGGAATAGTATGGACAAATTGTTATCATGCTTATCCGGCTCACTCACCATTTGGCGGTTACAAACAGTCTGGAGTAGGAAGAGAAACTCATAAAATGATGCTTAATCATTATAGGCAGAACAAGAACCTTCATGTTTCTTATGCTGAGCAAAAATTAGGCTTCTTTTAGAAGATAATAATATATAATGGCCCATGATTCTAAGTCATGGGCCGAACATCAAAAATGAAAGTATCTGCAACACAATCAGCTTTAAATTTGTTATCTGAACTTCAGGATAAGTATGGGGAAAAATTAATGTTCCATCAATCAGGAGGATGTTGTGATGGGAGTGCTCCAATGTGTTTTCCAGAGGGTGAATTTCCACTTGGTGATAACGATGTAAAACTAGGAGAAATAGGTGGAGTCCCTTTCTATATGAATGGTGATCAGTATGAAAAATGGAAACATACAGATCTAACTATAGACGCTGTAAATGGAATTGGTGGAATGTTTTCATTGGATAACGGAACAGGAAAAAGATTTTTAACAAAATCTGAAATTTGTTTAGTCGTGGATAACGATAAAGATAATACATAAATTTAAATTTTATTTTTATATTTTTCAGAAACAAGTTGTGAAATAATCGATAAAGCTATTTCAGATGGAGATTTACCTCCTAATTTAATACCTATTGGCCCATTTATTGATTCTATCTCCTTTTTTGTAAATCCAGCTTCAATCAACCTTAAGCATCTTTTTTCATGAGTTTTTTTACTTCCTAGAGCACCAATATAAAAAAATTTGTTTTTTAAAGCATATTTTAAGGCGGGATCATCAATTTTAGGATCATGAGTTAATGTAACTAAAGCTGTTCTAGTATTAGTTTCAATTTCATCAAAAGCTTCATTGGGCCATTTATTAATTATTTTTGTATGTGGAAATCTCTCTTTTGTGGCAAAAAAACTCCTTGGATCAACTATAATAATCTCAAAGTTTAAATTTTTTGCAAATTCAATCAAAAATGTTGATATATGTACCGCACCTACAATAATCACTTTAATTGGGTTTTTAAATGTCTGAACAAAAATTTCTGAATTTTCTATTATACCATTTCTGTTTGAATTAAATATTTCTTCAATTTTATTTATATATTCAGAAAATACTCCTTTAAGATTAATTCCTGGAACAAAAATTTCACTATCCCCATTTGATAAATTTGTGACTACTGCAAATTCTTTTTTAAGGGATTTGTTTTTTAATGTTTCTTGAATTGTTTTAATTTTCATTTGGTAATTTCCTCGATATAAATTAAAATATCACCACCGCATGCTAAGCCAACATCCCAAGCGTTTTCGTTTGACACTTTAAATTCTATTTTTTTACAATTTTTTCTATTCCTGATTAAAGAAATACACTCTTCGATAACTTTAGACTCTACACATCCTCCAGAAACAGATCCTAAAAAATTTCCATCCTCGTTAATAATCATTCTACTGCCTATACCTAATGGTGATGATCCCCAAGTTTGAATAACAGTTGCTAATACAATTTTTTTATTATTTTTTGCCCAATTATCAGCTTTTTCAAATATTTGTTTTTCGGCAAAATTATTCATTTATTAAATATACCTTTAAAATTGACTCTCAAAATTAGCAAAAAGCTTATTATAACGAAGTAAACCATAGGTTTAAAAAAAATAGTTTTTGAAAGCCAAATGTAGTGTAGTGATCCGAAAATTGCTATTACATAGATCAGTTTATGTAATTTTTTCCAATTTTGCTTTAGAGCAATAATCATTTTTTGGGAGGAAGTTAATACTAAAGGGATTAGCAAGACCCAAGCTGCAAAACCTATAAAAATATATTTCTTTTTTATTACATCATCAGCTATTTGTTGCCAATCAAATCGATAGTCAATAACTACATAGGTTAGAAGGTGAAGTGTAGCATAAAAAAATACAAATAAGCCCAACATCCTTCTAATTTTTATCCAAAAAATAAAATTGGTAAATCTCTTAAGAGGACTCATTGATAAAGTTAAACATATGAATATTAATGTCCATTCTCCTGTAAAATGGGTAATTTCTTTAACAGGCTCGGGACCCAACTTGTTAAAAAAAATTTTGTAAGTAATTAAAAAAAAAGGGATTGTGCTTAATACAAAAACACTAGGCTTAAAATAACTTCTCATTAAAAATATTTTTTTAAATCCATCCCAGTATATAAACTTGCAACTTCATCACCATAACCATTAAACATTGTAGTTGGTATCCTTGGACTTATAATACCACCACCAATAACTCTTTCCGTTGCTTGAGACCATCTTGGGTGATCTACTCTAGGATTAACATTTGAATAAAAACCATACTCGTTAGGTGAAGCTTTCATCCAAGAAGATGTTGGCATTTTTTCAACTAATTTTATATTTACAAGTGCTTTAGAACTTTTAAACCCGTATTTCCAAGGTACCATTAATCTTAAAGGTGATCCGTTCTGGTTAGGTAATTTTTTTCCATACAATCCAGTAACTAAAATTGTTAAATCATGCATAGCTTCATCTATTCTTAGACCTTCTTTATAAGGCCAATCTAAAATTGGAAATCTTTGACCAATCATTTGCTCTGGATCTAGAACTGATATGAATTTTACGAATTTAGCTTTACTTGTTGGCGAAACCTTTTTTAAAATTTTGTTTAGTGGAAATCCCAGCCATGGTATTATCATTGACCAGCCTTCAACACATCTTAATTTATAAATTCTCTCTTCTGAGGGAAACATTTCGGTTATTTCTTCCATTGAGAGAGTTATTGGATTTTCAACTTCACCATCAATTACTATATCCCAAGGGTTTGTTTTAAATTTTTGTGATCTTTCGACTGGATCGGATTTACCAGTTCCAAATTCATAATAATTATTATAAGTAGTTACATATCTATAATCTGTTAATTTTAACTCTTCTTTGCTAGTACTGGCATCGGCTGATGTAAATAAATTTGAGCCAACAAGCGTAGATCCTGCAGCAAGACCTAAATTTTTAATAAAAGTACGTCTATTGTTATAAATCTTTTCTGGTGTAACTTCTGAATATTTAAATCTTTTCATTTATTAAAGGGTTTCCTTTTAACCATTCACTTTGATTGTCAGCATAGTGTTCTTTTTTCCAAATAGGCGTTTTTTTTTTAATTTCTTCAATTATATATCTCGATAAAACATAAGCTTGATCTCGATGTTTGCAAGCAACCGCGATAATTATACTTATTTCTTCCAAATTTAGATATCCTTTTGCATGTTCAATAAAAACTGATTTATCTTTTATTTTTAATTTTTCATCTGCCTCGTTATAAATTTCTTTAAAACTTTTTAAAACTAACTCATCGTGGCTGTCATAAGTAATACCAATAACATTTTTATTATTATTTTGATTTCGAACAGTTCCAGTAAAATAAATTGATGCACCAAAATTTGACGATGAAACAAATTTTTCAGCTTCTGATAATGTTAGTTTTTTTTCTTTAATATCTATGACTTTTGCGTGAAGCATTAACCTCCTCCAATAGGAGGAATAATAGCAATCTTTTCATTTTTTGTTATTTTATAATTGTCGCTTACTATATTATTATTTTCACTACAAAAAACTGAGGATTTAACAATTTTAATGAAGTTTATATTTCCCTTAAAATTTTTATCTAAATATTTGATAATTTCATTTCTTAAATCTTTCATTAAAGCTTTGTCTTCAACTTCAAGTTCTAAATGATCTTTATCACTAAAATCTCGACTAGAACCAAATAATTCAACTTTAATTTTCATTTAAATTAAATCTTTCAAGAAATCTGGAATACCCTCTGGATTTTTCCATGAACCACTTTTTCCACCTTCTTTAATTAATAACCTAATATTATCAATTTTTAGATTAGAGTTAACTATTTTACTTAAATCGTAAATTGTAACTAAAGCTGCATTAACTCCCATTATAGCTTCCATTTCTACACCAGTTTTAGAATAAGTCGACACAACACAAAATACTTCTAATGAATTATCTTCCTCGTTCATAATTATTTTACATGCCGTATGGTCAATTGGTAGTGGATGACACAAAGGTATTAATTCACTTGTTTTTTTTACTCCTAATACTGCAGCTACCTCAGCTAAAGATATAGGGTCTCCTTTAGGCATAGCCCTATCTTTAATTAAATTAAAAACTTCCTCGCCAACAAAAATTTTACCTGAGGCTAGTGCTCTTCTAAAAGTTTCTTTTTTTGATGATACATCAATCATATGAAAAGAATTATCTTTAAAAATTTCTTTTGCCCAATCTTTTAATAATTTTTGATTAATTATTTTTAACTTCAAATTATCCTCCAGTTTTTGACAAATTTTTAGTTGATCCTGTATCTCCCAATTCTAAATAATGAGATTCTTTTTTAAATTGCATTTGTTTTAATATTAAGTTTTTTAATTCATCAATTTGACTATCTTCTTTTAATAAATGTCTTAAATTTATTCCTGTATTTCCAAACAAGCAAAGTCTCAAATCACCTCTAGATGTAATTCGCAACCTATTACATGATTTACAAAAATCTTTTGAATAAGGAGCTATAATACCAAATTTGCCTTTGAATTTAGGATTGATATAATTTAAAGAAGGACCACTGTCTTTACCAAAAGTTTGATAAATCCACCCATTTTCATTTAAGTATTTTTTAAATTTTTTAGATGAAATGTGATATTTTTTAAAATATTCTAGATTATCGCCAGTTCTCATCAATTCTATGTATCTAAAATCGACTTTATTTTTTTCAATAAATTTTGACCATTGATCAAAATCTTTTTCCGATGAATTAATTCCATTTAAAAGGACAGCATTAATTTTAATATTTTCAAAACCAGCATCTTGTAAGTTTTTAATTCCTCTTAAAATTTCTGGTAATCTATCGTGGCCAGTAATATTCTTAAAAGTTTCTTGATTTAAACTATCCATACTAATGTTAATTCCAGTCAGCCCACTTTTTACAAGTAATTCAGCTTTTTGATCTAAATGATAGCCATTGGTAGTTATTGCTATATTTTCAATTCCAGAGTCAAATTTTAACACTTTAATAATATCAAAAAAATCTTTTCTTACTGTAGGTTCTCCTCCTGTAATTCGAATTTTATTAACACCCAAAAGAGAAAAGCATTTTGATAGTCTTCTAATTTCATCTAAATGAAGAAATTTCCTATTATCACTTTTATCAACTTGATAGCCATTTGGTAAACAATAACCACATTTAAAGTTACAAACATCTGTTATTGACATTCTTATATAAGGAAACGTTCTACCGAACCTATCTTTTAGAATGTTCATGTTATAATTTTATACAGCATTATTGTATTTACGTGAACAAAATATGAAAAATTTAACTTCCAGCTTCTTAGCTGGAAGTTAAAATAAGTTTAACCAGCAGGTTTGTAACCAGCCATTGATTTAGCAGCCTGTTCAGCAGCTTTATTCATATCCATTTCCTCAAGTATAATCATATTCTCTACTGTACCGCTTGCTTCAACAGCTAATTTAACACCTGCGAAATTTTCAAAAGGCATATCGCCAGTTGTTACAGCACAAAAATCAAACTGACCTCTTGTTATAGCAAAAGATTCTAATTTTCCACCTGCAGACTCAGTAAGTGCTTTTACTGCAGCTGATCTGTCTTGAGTAGGATCCTTGATAAAACCTTGAAAAGCTTTAGCTGTATAATTTCCCATTACAAAATATTTAGCCATTTAATCCTCCTTTTTTTTAAAGATTAGTTTAATTTAAATAAAATTAATAATGTATGTACAAATTGTTTCACCTAAAAAATAATTAAGTTATTTGTGATTTTCGAAAAATTCAGTTATTTATTCTATTCATTTCCTTGAGTTCAACCTCAAGTTTATCAAGCTCTTCACCACCTGCCATCATTCCCAATAGTTCTTCTCTACTGATGTCTTTTTTATTAAATGTGCCTAAACTTTTTCCTCTATTTAAAACTGTAAAACTATTTCCAACAGGATATGCATGATGAACGTTATGAGTAATTAAAATTACTGCTAACCCTTCAGATGCAGCTTTTACTACATATTTTAAAACCATTGACGCTTGATGCACCCCCAGGGCTGATGTTGGTTCATCTAATACTAAAACTTTAGCACCAAAGTATATAGCTCTTGATATTGCAAGACACTGTCTTTCGCCACCAGACATTGTTCCAACAGCTTGAGATGGATCTCTTACGTCAATTCCTATTTGCCCCATTCTTTCTGCAGCGATTTGATTTGCCTTTTCAATATCAAAAGTTTTTAAAAACGGTAGTCCTTTTAAAGGCTCTCTTCCCATAAAAAAATTTCTTGTAACACTCATTAATGGAACAAGCGCTAAATCTTGGTAAACAGTTCCAATTCCCATATCCAAAGCATCTTTTGGTGAGTCAAAAACGGTTTTATTACCTTCTATTACTATTTCACCTTCATCAGGTTTATGAACACCAGCTAAAGTTTTAATCAATGTAGATTTTCCAGCACCATTATCTCCAAGTAAACACATGATCTCACCTTTTTTTAATTTCATAGTGACATCTTTAAGAGCAATTACTTTTCCAAAAAATTTACTTATATTATTAAATTCGATTAAATTTTCAGACATTATTTACTCTCTGTTACTCGTTTTCTGATGAAATTATTAAATACTACAGCTATCAACATCATTGCTCCTAAAAAAACTTTGAACCAATCAGTATCAACGTCTGTATAAAATATTCCCATAGACACAGTTCCAAATATTAATGCACCAAAAGCTGCACCAATTGCGGAACCATACCCTCCAGTTAACAAACAACCACCAACAACTGCTGCTGCAATTGCCTCTAATTCTTTTAAATTTCCTCTCATAGTATCTGCAGAACCAGCGTCTAAAACTTGAATAGTTGCAAAAATTGTAGCTGCAACTGCAGTCCCAATAAATAAACTTATTTTCACTCTTCCAACAGGCACACCAACATTTGTTGCACCATTTTTGTCTCCACCAGATGCAAATATCCAGTTTCCATATCTAGTCTTCATTAATATCCATGTTGCAAAAAGAGTAGCTGCAATAAACCATATTACTGAGGGAGGAATACCAGTAGCTAATGGAGTTCCATCAGTTCTTAAAGCAATTAAATTCATTGAACCCAACCAAGTGAATAACCATTTGAATGTATCAGTTGCAAACATCCAAGCGATTGGATCATTCTCTATTAAAACTCTTAAACCAGGTACTTGAGTTCTTCCTGTAATTAATCTTGTGATTGCTAATGTTGCTCCTCTTAAAATAAATAACATTGCTAGAGTTACTATAAAAGATGGAAGTCCGGTCTTAACAACTAAGATACCATTGAAGTACCCAACTAGTACTGCCATTGCAAAAGCAAAAATAATACTTACCCATAAAGGCCATCCCCAATAAATAGCAGGAATTGCTATACAAATTCCTGCAAAACCAATCATGGATCCAATTGATAAGTCAAACTCACCTCCAATCATTAGCATTGCTGCAGCAATTGCAATTATTCCTAAGTTTGCAGAGACATCTAAAAAGTTTAGAGTTCCATAAGCACTAAACATTCCTGTATCACCTGCAACTATTCCAAAAAATATGAATACTAAAATTGCACCACCAACAGCACCTAATTCAGGTCTATTTAAAAGCAATCTTAATTTAGAAACTTCTTTTAGCCTTTCATCTTGACCAGATGTTTTTTTTGATACAATGCTTTTTGCTTTATCAGACATTAACTTGAATTTTGTTTATAAAAAAGGCCTAACTAAATGTTAGCTAGGCCTTTTAAAGTATTTTTTATCTGTAACCTTGAGCTGCCCACTTGATTACTTTAGCAGCATTGTCAGGAGTTACGAAACCAGGACCAGTCATAACTACACCAGCTGGCATTGTTCCATATCTCATGTACTGACCAAAAATTGCTATTGGCAAGTAACCTTGTAGGTATTGTTGTTGGTCAATTAAAAACTCTACTTTACCTGCAGCAGCAGCTTTTAACATTCCTGGTGACATATCAAATGTACCAAGTTTAACTTTACCAACTTTTCCTGCAGACTCTAAAGCTTTAAGAGCAGCTTCACCTGCAAGACCAGCACCTAAAGTTAGAATAGTATCATATCCACCACCTAATTTAGCAGCAACAGCTTTTTGAATTTCTGTCGGGTCATTAGAAGTTCCTAAGATATCAACAGATCCACCAAAACCTTTTTTGAATCCAGCACATCTTCTATCCAGCGCAACGTTTCCTACCTCGTGGTTAACACATAGTGCTTTTTTACCACCAGCAGCTTTCATTTTTTGTCCGCCACCTACACCAGCTTCAAACTCAGTTTGTCCAACGTGAGCACTGATACCTAGTGATGCAAAGTCATCTGAACCAGAGTTCATTGAAATTACTGGAATACCAGCAGCGATAGCAGCTTTAACAGATTTTCCTAAAGCAGCAGCATCTGGAAGAGTAATCACAATACCTTTTGGTTTTTGTGAAACTGCATTGTCAATTAATTTAGCCATTTCAACCATGTCGAAAGTAGCAGGTGCAGTGTACTTGCAAGATATTCCCATATCTGCACATCCTTTATCTACACCATTCTTAGCAACAGACCAAAACGGGTCGTTAGCTTGTCCGTGAGATACAACGATCACGTCTACTGCTAAAGCAGACACTGAAAGCATAACCCAAGCAACAAAAGCTAATAATGATTTATATAATGTTTTCATTTATTTTTTCCTCTCGTTTAAATAAAGTTAACTTTTTATGCGAGGACGTTAACATAAAAAAAAGTAGCTTGTAAAGGCGTCACGGACAATATGTATAGAAAATATACATATCTTGAAATAATTATAATTTAGAATTAAAACTTAATTTTTATTTGTTTTCTTTGTTTTAAGGACTGTGAAGCGGCGTTAGCAATAATCAAAGCTCTTCTTCCATCCTCAAAACTTGAAATTGGGGACTTTTTTTTTCTTGAATATAAAGCTAATTCATCAAGTTGAAGCCTATAAGCATCAACATATCTATCTATAAAAAAATTTAAAAGTGGTTTTTTCTGATATGTGTTGTTTTTTGTAAAAATCTCTGTCTCATTCTCACTTTTATTTCCAGATATTAACATTCCTTTTGAACCAAATAACTCTACTCTTTGATCGTACCCAAAGCTACAGTGTCTAGAATTTGTAATTATACATTGTACACCTTGTTTTGATTTCAAAAGACATGAAGCTAGTTCATAATCTTTAATTTTATCAAATCTTTTATCTGAAATATTACTAGCTGTAGTGAAAATATTTTCTATCTCATCTTTTTCCAAATAAAATCTTAACAAATCAAAGTCATGAATCATCATGTCTTTAAATATACCACCGGATATTTTTAAATAATTTAATGAAGGTGGGGCAGGATCCCGGCTAGTAATAATTATTTTTTCTAGTTTTCCAATTTTTCCTTTTCTTAATTCTTGTTTTATTGAACTATGTCCTGGGTCGTACCTTCTGTTAAAACCTAATTGTATTTTAGGTTTATACTTTTTGATCTCTTTTGAACATTTATCAACCTTATTAATGTTTAAATCTAAAGGTTTTTCACAAAAGACTACTTTTTTATATCTTGCTGCCTCTTTTATAAATTTAATATGGGTAGAAGTACTAGATGCAATAAATATTAAATCTATATTTTTATCTCTAAAAGCTTTTTCAGGTTTACCAATGTCAATTGTATTAAATTTTCTTGAAATATTTCTCCCTAACTTCTTACTGATATCAAAAGTATATTTTAATTTGAAACTTTTATGATTTATTAAATTTTCAGCATGCATTTGACCTATTCTACCTAGGCCAAGTAATGCTACGTTTATTTGATTTTTACCCATTTTTTACTTTTTGATGAAACCTTACATGCATTAATAAATTTTGCAGTTTCAAATCCTTCATCTTCATCAGGATAAAAATATCGTTTATTTTTTTTACTTTTTAAGGATTGTGCAAATTCCTTATATATATTTGCAAACGCATCTAAATATCCTTCAGGATGTCCAAATTTAATTCTAGAAAAATTTTTCGAAAAATCTGCATTATGAAAACCTCTTTCTAAAAGTTTTACCGCACCTTTGGAAGGATTTAACTTTAGGTAACCTGGATCGTTTTGAACCCATTCCAAACTTCCTTTGTCACCATAGACTCTTATTCTTAATCCGTAAACTCCTCCTCTAGACATTACGCTAGTCCAAAACATACCTTTTGCTCCGTTCGTAAAATTAATCATAACTTGTGCATTATCATCCATTTTTATCTTTGGAGAAATTTGCTTTATATCAGCAAAAACATTTGTGCCCTTTAAACCGGATATATACATTGCCAAATGATAAGCATGAGAGCCAATTTCATTTAAAACAGCTGACGAACCAACAATATTTTTATCAAGTTTCCATTTTAATTTCTTTTTTGCATTTCTGCTATTGATAGATGATCCATCAGACCAATCCTGCACATACTCAACATTTATCATTTTTACTTTTCCTATCTTGCCTCTCTCAACAAGAATTTTTGCTTGTCTAACCATAGGATAAGCTGAGTAGTTATGTGTAAGTGCATATTTAATTTTTTTATTTTTTTTAATCGATTTGAAAAGTTTTTTTGCTTGCTCTAAATTTCCAGCAAAAGGTTTATCAGAAATTATATTTACATTTTTTGAAATAAATTTTTCAGCAATAATTTGATGACTTGATGGAGGTGTCATTATAGCAACTACATTAATTCCATCTTTTCTCTTAGATTCTTTTTCAGCCATTTCTTTGTAATTTGAGTAACATCTGTCAGGTGAAATACCTATACTTTTTCCAAACTTTGTTGAAATTTTTACATTTCTAGAAAAAACACCAGCTACTATTTCGTACTGATCATCAAATCGAGATGAAATTCTATGAACATGTCCAATCCAAGATCCAGGACCACCACCAACAATTCCTAAACTTAATTTTTTAGTTTTATTTGATTTAAACATTGAATATATCTTAGCAAAAAAAATATTTATGTCAGTAAAATTAGGAATAGCACCAATAGCATGGAGCAATGATGACATGCCAGAACTTGGGGGCGATACTTCTTTGGAACAATGCTTATCAGAAGCTAGTCAAGCAGGTTTTATTGGAATTGAGTCTGGAGGTAAATTTCCTAAAAATTCTGAAGAATTAATTCCTAAATTAAAAGAGTTTAGCTTAAATCTTTGTTCAGGTTGGTATGGTGCAAATTTAAGAAAAAATACCGTTAATGAGGAAAAAAATTTAATTCAAGCTCAGCTAAAATTATTCAAAGATTGTAACTCTCCCTGCATGGTTTTTGCAGAAGTCTCAGGTTCAATTCAAGGAGATCCAAACAGAAAACTTTCTACGAGACCAAAAATGGATCTTGATGAGGCCAAAAAGTATTATGTAAAAATTTCTGAAATGGGAAAATTTTTAGAAGACGAAGGAATGCCGCTTGCTTATCATCATCATATGGGAACTGTTATAGAAACCGAAGAAGATACCATAAGATTATTAGAAAATACTGATGATAGCGTAAAACTTACTTTAGACACTGGTCATATGCTATTTGCTCAAGGTAATTCTCTAAAAATTTTAAAAGATTTCTACGAAAGAATTGCTCATATACATTGCAAGGATATAAGAAAGAATGTTTTAGATAAATCTTTAACAGAAGATTTTAGCTTTAGAGCCGCTTTTTTAGAAGGTGCTTTTACAGTTCCAGGTGATGGCTGTATTGATTACAAACCATTGTTTGATGTATTAAAAGAAAAAAATTATTCTGGCTGGTTAGTGGTTGAAGCTGAGCAAGACCCAGCTAAAGCTAATCCTTTTGAATATGCAAAGATTGGTTATAAATATTTAACTGAAACTTTAAATAGCAGTAATATAGAGATATTTAAAAATTGATTATCTATAAATAGAAGTAAGTTCGTTGTTTCCTGCTGCAACACAAGGAGATTTGAAACAAGTACCAACAATCCATTCAGAACCAGGATCAGGTAAAAAATTTGAGGACATAACAAATATCACTCCCATTTCAACCGCTTGACCAGCTTTACCTTCAGCTTTTATTCTTGGATCAGGATCAGTTTTTACTTTTGAGTCATCAGAAAATGGATTTTCTATTTTTAAATTTTCATTAATATAATTAACAACTTTATCAGCTATCCATTCACCATTACATGGATCACCCCAAACAGTGAATTTACCTTCATCGTTATTACCACATTTGTTAATTTCATCATTAATTAGATCAATGACTTTGTTGTGATTTTCTTTTACTAAATTAGCTTTAGCTTCAACAGCTGGTCTTGTACTTGCTGTCCAAATTAACATACCAACTACAAAGATTGCAGATGCTGATACTAAAAATTCTAAAAATCCAAAATTTTTGAAATTAATTTTCATATTAAAGTTTAACAATTTTAGATTTTTCTAACTTTTCCTCAAAAAAATCAATAATATTTTGAATTGTCTCTTTACCCATTCTTGTCATACATTCATCGGTAAAAGCTGCAGTATGTGGACTTAAGTAAACTTTTTCATTTTTTAGAAGTGGATTATTATCATCAGGTGGTTCTTTTTTAAAAACATCAATACCAGCTCCAAAAATTAAATTTTCATTAAGTGCCTTATCAAGATCCTCTTCATGAATAATTCCACCTCTTGCTGCATTAATAATGATGCAAGTTTTTTTCATTGTTTTTAATAAATCATAATTAATTAAATTTTCGGTTTTATCTGTCAAAGGCATATGGAGCGAAATAACATCCATGGTTTTTACTGCTTCGGATAGATCATCTACTTTTTTTCCTCCTAATTCTTCAATTTTATCTTTGTCTACAAATGGATCATAAACGAATACATTCATTTCAAAACCCAGACATCTTTTAATTAAAGCTTTTCCTATTCTTCCAAATCCCATTATCAAAAAATTTTTTTTCCATACTTCTATTGTTTTTGGTAATTTATTTCTGTCTTTAAAATTTCCATCTCTTACTGTTTTGTCAAATAAGTCTTTTCTTTTTGCAATATTCAGCAAAACGAACATCACATGTTCTGCAACTGTAACAGCATTAGCATTAGCTGTTATGGCTATTTTTATATCTTTTTCTTTAGCTTTTTTTAAATCGATATTGTCGTAACCAACACCATGTCTTGAAATAATTTTTAAATTTTTTGCTTCTTCAAAGGTTTCACCGGGAAGCTTTGCGATTCTTATTGATGCACCATCGCAATCTTTTAATTTTGATTTTAAATTTTCTATTGAAGTGTCATCAGTTACTTCAACATCAAAATTAGGATGGTTATTTATTAATTCCATACCTTTTTCATGGACTTTTTGAATAATTAATATCTTTTTTTTATTGCTCATAATAATATATCAATTTTTTAGAGAGCATTTTTAATACGAGAATTATTCTATAAAGTAAATTAGTTTTTTGATTAAAGTTGTATTTATTAAATATATAAAATAAATTTAGTTGTGAATTTGACAATTAATATTCTACTATCTTTTTTTAAGACTCTAGAGAAAATAAATACTTTTTTTTTAAGAATTGGAAGACAGTTTGCATGGATAGCAATACTTTTGATGGTGATTGTCATCTTGGTACAAGTATTTTTTAGATATGTATTAAATAATGCACTGCCATGGCCTGATGAGGTTGCTAGATTTTTGATGTTATGGATGACAGGATTGATTGCACCATCTGCTTATAGATGGGGTGGATTTGTTTCTATTGATTTATTAGAGAGATTTTTACCAAAACTTATCACCACATTATTAACTTTATTTTTATTAATAGTGTCTCTTTTCGTCTTAGTAATAGGTTTAGAATTAGGATTTAAACATATTAATGCTGGATGGATATTTAATTCTTCATCGATAAAGATTCCTTTTCATTTAATTGGTGGGAAAGCAGAACCAATAAAATTAGCTTGGATGTATATGTCATTACCTGTGGGAATTATTTTTTTAATTTCTGTGAATATAGAATTAATTTTAAGAAATATTCTTACTAATTTTACAAAGTTAGATTTGCCTGAAGATCACGATAAACAAAAGTTGGAGACACAATAATGTTGGTTTGGTTTCTTCCTTTATTTTTATTATTTTTGTTAATTGGTTTACCTGTATTTTTTGGATTGTTAGCAGCACCAGGAATTTTGCTTTGGTTAAATGATCAAGCTAGAGATGGAGCAATGTTATATAGAAATATTTATAATGGGATAGATAGCTTCCCTTTGATGGCAATTCCATTTTTTATGTTAGCAGGGGAGTTAATGAACAGAGGAGGAATAACCCATCGACTTGTTGAATTTAGTCAAGCGATGATGGGTCACTTAAAAGGGGGATTAGCTCATGTCAATGTCCTGACCTCAATGTTGTTTGCTGGTTTGTCAGGTTCAGCTGTAGCTGACACATCGGCAATTGGATCAATGCTTATTCCTGCAATGGAAAAACAAGGATATACAAAAAAATTTGCTGCAGCTATCACTGCTGCAAGTTCTGTAATTGGACCAATCATTCCACCTTCTGGCATAATGATTATTTACGCTTATGTAATGGGTGAGAGTGTTGCTGCTTTATTTTTAGCTGGGATTGTTCCTGGAATTTTAGTTGGAGTTAGTTTGATGATAACAATTAAATTTATGGCGAAGAGATATAATTTTCCAGCGGTAACAGAAAAAACTAATTGGAGCCAAAGAGGCAAAGCATCTCTTAAAGCTTTTTTTCCTTTAATGACACCAATTATTATTTTAGGAGGAATTCTTGGAGGAATTTTTACACCAACAGAAGCTTCAGCCGTAGCGGCAGCTTATGCAATGTTTATAGGTTTGTTTGTTTTAAAATCTTTAAAATTGAAAGATATCCCAAAAGTCATGACAAAGGCAGCTATGGTTTCTTCTGTAGTTTTACTTTTGGTAGGGGCCGCAATGGCTTTCAAAACGGTAGTGAGTTTATCACATGCACCTGAGCATCTTGCAGCTTTTGTTTTAGGGTTAACTGACAATCCATATATTTTATTATTTCTAATAAATATTTTATTATTTATTGTAGGAATGTTTTTAGATGCAGGTCCAGCGATAATTATCTTAGGACCAATTCTCGGACCAGTTTTTGTAGAGTTAGGAGTTCACCCCGTACATTTTGCAATTATTATGTCTGTTAATTTAACAGTAGGTTTAGCAACACCACCAATGGGACTTGTATTATTTGTGGCATCCTCTGTATCAGGAGAAAGAGTTGAAACAATTGCAAAAGCTATATTGCCTTTCTTAGCAGTAGAGGCTATAGTAATATTTTTAATTACTTATTTTCCATCAATATCCATGACCATCCCTTTGCTTACTGGATTTGCAAAATAACTTTACAATTTTTTTACTAGTTCATAGACTCTCTAATTCAATTTAAGTATAGTTTAAGTAATAAATATTAATCGGGGGGAAATAATTATGAGTAAAATAATTAAGTCATTTTTTTCATTTTTATTCTTAATCAGTTTTACAGCATCTGTATCAGCTGCAGACTATAACTTGAGAATGACAATGAATTCTAATGATCAAGACGAAGATTACGATGGTGCAGTAGTTTTTAAAAACTATGTTGAAGCGGCATCAAATGGAAAAATAGCTGTAGAGCTGTTTGTAGGTACTCAACTTTGTTCTAAAGGTGCAGAGTGTTTACAAGGTGTATCTGATGGAAGTATAGATATTTATATATCAACTTCTGGAGGAGCAGCAGGTGTATTCCCATATGTTCAAGTTTTAGATTTACCTTATCTAATGGCTGATGACAGAATTGCTGAAGATGTTATGCAAGGTGATTTTGTAAGAACTATGAGAAAAATGGCTCTAAAAGACTCTAATGATTCAATTAGGTTGATGACAATTGGAAACACAGGAGGATGGAGAAATTTTGCAAATACAAAAAGAAGAATTGCAAATCCATCTGACATGAAAGGTTTAAAAATTAGAACAGTTGTAGCAGATTTACCTCAAGAACTTGTAAGAGCATTAGGTGCATCACCAACTCCTATTCCATGGCCTGAATTATTTACATCATTTCAAACTGGTGTAGTTGAGGGTTCGAAAAATGGGATAACTGATATTATGAATATGAAGTTTCCTGATGCAGGTCTAAAATATGTAACATTAGATGGTCATGCATACATGGGGGCATTATGGTGGATGAATAATGCAAAGTATGAGTCTATGTCATCAGATCTTAAAAAAGTTGTGACTGATGGTTTCTATGCTTTACAACAAGCAACTTTTGCTTCTCCAAAGAGAAAATCAATTAAAGCTTACGAGGACTTTGTAGCTGGTGGTGGAGATTTATATGTTCCTACACCTGATCAAAAAGCTAGTTTTAAAAAAGAAGCTAGTCCTGTGTATGATTGGTTTAAAGCGAATGTTAAAGGTGGAAAAGAAATTTTTAACGCTTTAACAAAAGCTGTTGCAAGTGCAGAGAAAAGAGCATCGAGCGCATACAAAAAAGATTTATAATTTCTAGATTATTTTTTAATGGGGCGAATTTATTTCGCCTCATTATCTAAAAGGATATATCCATGATTTGTAATCTTTAATGAGAATATGAGCTTTTTCAATTTGTTCAGGAGTCATTTTTTTTATAACCTCTTCCTGAGAAATTGCTGCATCGGGGTCTCCCCCAATAGCAGACAAACCGTACCACATATATGCTCTAACAAGATCAGGGGCAGGAAGCCCTCTTCCAATTTCGTAATACCAACCAACACCAGATTGAGCACCAGGATGACCTTTCATAGAAGATCTGAGATACCACTCAAAAGCTCTAACATCATCTCTTTCAACACCAAGACCCATAGCGTACATAATACCAATAAGTTCTTCAGCATCAGCATTACCCGATTTAGCTGCTGGCATAAGTTCTTCCATAGCTTCTTTAAATTTTCCTTCTTCCATCAAATCTCTAGCATTTTCAATTTCTGCAAAAACTATAGCTGGGAAGAACAAAAGTATAAAAATATATTTAAACATATAAAATTAATAATATTTATAATTCCATTTTTAATCTCAGTAAATAAAACATACGCAACTGATTTACCGAAACCTTTAACAATTGATGATTTCCATAAAGTTGATATGGAAAAAGTAAAAATTGGTAGATTGTTGTTTCATGACAAGATTTTATCTGCAAATCGAAATATCGCTTGTGCGACTTGTCATAGTCATGAATTAGGAGGTTCTGATGGTCTTTCATTAGGAATTGGCGAAGGAGGAATAGGTATTGGCTTAAATAGGACGGCTGGTGTTGGATCTGATAGAATTAAAAAACGTGTTCCAAGAAATGCTTTGGCACTATGGAATTTAGGGTTTAAAGACATAACTACTTTATTACATGATGGCCGAGTAACTAAATCAAATATATTTGGTAACAATTTTAATACACCTGCACAAGAGGCTCTTCCTAAGGGCCTAGATAATATTGTTGCAGTTCAAGCTTTGTTTCCAATGACTAGACAATTTGAGATGGCAGGTAATCCAGGTGAAAACGAGATAATTGGTTTAGTTTCTAAAGTTGGTAAGGACAGTATGAGAATAGATGCTGTGTGGCCAGTTATATCAAATAGAATTCGAGCAATACCAGAATATGTTCAATTATTTAAAAATGCTTTTGATGATGTTGACACTGCTTTAGATATAAATATTACACACATTGTAAATTCTATTGCAGCATTCGAAATTCATGAATGGACATCGTTTGATACTCCATTTGATGATTATTTAAATGGTGATAAATCGGCTCTAACTTTAAATCAAATAAAAGGTATGCAGTTGTTTTATGGAAAGGCAAACTGTAGTTCTTGTCACTCTGGTTCTTTGTTATCAGACCAAAAATTTCATTCAATTGGTATTCCTCAGTTTGGACCTGGAAGGACAAGACCTTTCGATCCTTATGCACGTGATGTAGGCCGTATGGTTGAGACTGATAATGTTAAAGATATGTATAATTTCAAAACACCAGCACTTAGAAATGTTTCTTTGACAGCACCTTATGGACATAATGGAGCTTATCCAACTCTAAAAGGTATAATTAAACATCATTTAGATCCAATAAATATGAATAAAAGCTGGAAACCTGAATACGCAAATTTACCAAATGCTCCTTGGTTAGAACAAATAGATTTTGTTACTTTTTCAGACAAAAGAGAACAAGATAGAATAATTTCTAGTATTGACATCCAACCAATTAATTTGAATGAAAAAGAAATTGATCAATTAGTTGCTTTTCTTGAATCTCTTACTGGAAGAAGTGGAAATCAAAGACCATTAGGAAAACCTAATAGGGTGCCAAGTGGATTAAAAGTAGATTAGGTTTTAAAATTTTATATTAAAAAATAATAAATGAAAAAAATTAAATATGGAATAATTGGAGCAGGGACAATGGCTCGAGAACATATTTTAAATATATCTTTAATTGATAATGCAGAAGTAGTAGCACTTGCTGATCCTAATGAAGACTCATTAAATCAGTGTAAAGAAATTCTAAAAACAGAAGTTTCTTGTTTTAAAAATCATTTAGAAATGATTGAGAAGAATATTGTAGATGTATACTTGATTTCATCTCCAAACTTTACACATATAGAAATTCTAAAGGACGTTATTAAAACTAAAAAACATATATTAGTAGAAAAGCCATTGTGTAATAACACAAAAGATTGCTTGGAAATAAAAAAACTTACAAAAGATTATCCCTCAGTATTTTGGACTGCGATGGAGTATAGATATATGCCGCCAGTTTCAAAGTTTATTAATGAAATTCATAATAACAAAATTGGTGATTTAAAAACTTTAACTATAAGGGAACATAGATTTCCTTTTTTAAAAAAAGTAAATGATTGGAATCGTTTTGAAGAAAATACAGGTGGTACTCTTGTCGAAAAATGTTGCCATTTCTTCGATTTAATGAGATTGATTATCCAAAGTAAGCCACTCAGTGTTTATGCAAGTGGTGGGCAAGACGTTAACCATTTAGATGAAATATATAATGGCAAAAAACCAGATATAATTGATAACGCATATGTTATTGTAAATTTTGAAAATGGAGCAAGAAGTTTACTTGAGCTTTGTATGTTTGCAGAAAATTCAGAAATGCAAGAGGAGCTTGTCGCAACTGGAAATAAAGGAAAAATTGAAACTTCAGTTCCATCTAATGAATCAGGTAAAACCTCTTCGAATTTAAGAATTGGATTGAGAGAAGGAAAAACACACATAGAAAATATTGAGGTAGATAAAAAAATTATTGAGGCCGGTCATCATCATGGATCTACTTACTATGAACACTTAGCTTTTTTAAAAGCAATTGAAAATAATACTAACCCAGAAGTTTCTTTAGAGGATGGCTTAATTGCAGTATCAGTAGGTGAGGCTGCTGAACAATCAATAAAACAAAGACGATTAATATATTTAGAAGAAATAATTAATTAAAAAAATTAACAATTTTTTTGACTATAAAATCACTTACTCTAATATTTGACTCTGTAGTAACACCAGAAATATGAGGTGTTAAGATGCAATTCATACCTGGTACAATTTTATTATAAAATTTACTTTCTATTGGCTCGTTTTCAAAAACATCTAGAGCAAATCCAGAAATAATTTTTTCATGGTAAGCATCAATTAAATCATTTTCATTAATAATACTTCCTCGAGAAGTATTTATTATAATTGGATTATTTTTCATTTTAGAAAATGATGATTTATTTATCATATTTTTTGTTTCATCAGTTAAAGGAAGGTGTATGGAAATAATATCTGACTTTTCATATATCTCATCTAAATTTGATAATTTGGCATCAATTTCTTTATCATTTATCTCGTTAATATAAGGATCATAGGCTAGAATTTTTAAACCGTTTTTTGAACAAAATTTAGCAACTTTTTTTCCGATTGTACCGAATCCTATTATGCCTAAAAATTTTTGATTTATTTCTGCAGACCTTATTGTTGTTCTTGGCCATTCACCTTTAATAGTTCCATTATGAAACATTGGAATTTTTTTTATAAGAGACATAGACGACGAAACAACATATTCAGCAACAGAGTCAGCATTCATACCTGTTGCAGGTTGAACATGAATATTCTTATTTTTACAAAATTCTGTATCAATATTATCTAAGCCAACACCTAATCTGCCTATAAATTTAAGTTTTTTTGCATTTTTTAAAACATTGCTGTCTATTTGTGTTTTATTTCTTACAATTAAACCTTCATAATTATGGATAATATTTTCAAGTTTTAATTTATTTTCATAAATTTTCTCATCATATTTTATTTCGAATTTTTTTTTTAAATTATCAATACTATTTTGATTTATAAATTCAGTTATTAAAATTTTGATCATTAATTTTAAATTATTAAACTAAATTTGATAAGTCTCTCTTATTACCCTTAAATGTAGGTAGTGGATACTTAAAGGCATATTTTCCTGTACGTTTCTCTTTGGCCTTCTCCCATAGGGTCAACCATTGTTTAAAATTTTTTATTTGAATATTTTTTTTATTTTTACTTCTTACATAAAAATTTGGAAGAGGTTCTCTACCTGAGGGTTGTCCAGCAATATTGTATCTTAAATCTGCGCTTATTCTAAAATCGTTTGATCTATTACGTAAAGAGCAATGGATTGAATGTTTATGTAAAAGTATTATATCTCCAACATTTGCTTCAAGATAAACATGTTCCATTTTATCTAAAAGTTCACTATTTTTAATTTCAACTTGCCCTCTATAACCTGATATATGATTGAGTAATCCAATTTTATTTATTTTTTTAACAGTAATCATACAGCCATTTCTTTTCGTAGTTTTAGTGAAAGGTATCCAGACTGTCACCATATCAGTTAATTTTTGTCCTTTTGTATTTAATACTGCAGCGTCTTGATGCCATGGGGTTTTACCACTTAATCCATCATGGACAGATGCTTTAGGTAATTTTTTTTCTGGCTGCTTAATTCTTGTATTTTGAACTGGATTTGACATTATCTCTTTGCCTAATATTTTTTCAACAACATCAAGAATTTTTTTATTTGTAATCAAATTCCATAATGAGTGGGTTGCAAAATAATCACTATTTTTTTTAACGTGGTCTCTAGGTAATCTCGTATTGAAATACTGATCAAGGTCATTGATATTTAATTTTGAGATGTATGTATATTTTTTTTTAAAATCAAAATTTAAAACCTTTTTAATATCTTTATGTTTTCCATATTTGTTTATTAGGCAGTCCATTACGAACTCCATATCATTAAGAATAGGTTTAAGATCTTTTTTAAAATTAAGAACGTTTCTAACAATTAAGAAGCCGTCTTTTGATAATTTTTTGTAAAGATTATTTCTCATAGATTAAATTTATTTTATCATTTAGATAATTTCAATGTTTTGGTGCTGTGGTTAAATAGTTTGCATCGTGAAAAGAAGTTAGCATTCTTTTTTTTGTACTAATTATATGTGGATAATATGAGATACCTTTGTAATTCCATATAACTGGTTTATTTAAAGCGTAACTCCCATAAATGAAAAAACGTTTTGGGCAATTTCTCTCAATAAATCGCTTAACCCCATGGTAGGAATTTGGGGTAGATTGAAAAAAAACAACAGTTCCTTTTTTGGGAGTAAAAGATTTAACTATTTCAAGCTCACTAATTTTAGGAAATCTTCTAAAACTTTTTCTTAAATTTTCTTTTGCTTTTTTTCTATAGATAGTAAGAGAACCACCATTTTTTTTTGGTATGTCGGTTAAATAAATTAAGAAATTGTATAATCTAGTTATATCATCTCTGTGAGGTCGTAATCTATATCCTCCTTTTGATACTGAAAAGTCTATATCTAAATTGATTTTAGGATTAGTATAATTATTACCTAACAAATTTTTTAATTCATTTGAATTTAATTTTTTTTTAACAGTAAACTTTTTAGGACTGAATGATTGTGGTTTATGTAAATTGACCCATGATCTATCCATAAAATTTTTTGTAAAAAGATTTTCAATTTTTTTATAAAAAGACTTACTATTTAAAAGCTTAAAAAGTTTTGCTGAGTTTACTGAATTTTTGATATATAAATTGAAATTTTTCGAACCTTTGTTAATCCTGCTTCTACCTCCCATAATCATATCATCAAATAATTTTGAGTTACTTATTTCTTTTATTAATAAATTACAGATATTTTTTGAAACAACGTTATTTCCAGCTAAAATAGGAAAGTTACTTTTAATTTTTTTTAATTTATTTGTACTGAGCATTTAGCTGTACATACCTTCTTTCACTTTGATCATTTTATACATAAGATCATTTAAAGGTGTTTTAATACCATGTTTTTTACCTATTTTTGAAACTGCACCACTAATAAAGTCTACTTCAGTTTTTCTCTTGTATTGAACATCAAAAGCCATTGATGACTTGTTAGTTTGCATTGAGTCTACAATTTTATTAAACATAAATAAGCATTCATCCTCAGAAACATTTACACCATCAGCAAGTGCAACTTCTCTAGTTTCTAAAATTATTTCTTTACCTAAACCACGAGATACTTCATTTGCTTTGTTATTTATATATAAGTCAGTGTGATGAAGATCAAAAATTGCAGACAATGGACCAATTGCTGTTAAAGCAAAAAGTTTCATCCATTTTCTTTTTTTTACATCTTCTGCAGCTATCATCTCAAGATTATGAGCTGTAAATGTATCTGCTATCTCTTTAATTCGATCAGAAATTCCTCCTTCGTACTCACCAATCCAAGATGGTAGGGAACCATGATTCATTATATGTCCTGGTCCTAAAATATTTGAAGCCTGAGTAGTTGTTCCACCAATTACTTTTTCGTTACCCACAATACTTTGAATAATTGCTTCATGACCAATACCATTTTGAAAAGACATGAACACCGTTTTATCTCCTATAATATTTTTAATACTATTTAATGCTGGATCCAAAGCTGTTGCTTTACACATGACAATTACAGCATCCACTTTATCTAAAGAAGATGGATTTGAAGTGGCTCTGACTTGGATTACTCGGTCACCACCATGTCCATCCATTTTCAAGCCATCTTTATTAATCGCATCTACATGTTCTTTCCAAACGTCAATTAAAATCACGTTTAAACCCTTTTCAGCGAGTAAACCACCAAACAAACAACCCATTGCTCCTGCACCAAGTACAGCTACTTTCAAATCTTTATTTATCATTGTTATATTGTTTAAAATTATTTATGTATAGAAATTATATATATTATCTATAGACATTATGCAAAATAAATAATAGCTTATTCACATCATGCAATTAAAAATAGAAAAAGGAGTTTTTAAAGATTATTTATTAGAGGATATTTCAGATGCATTAAGAGAAGGATTGTCTGAAAATTTCAAAAATGTTGAAGTAGAAGTGGTAGACTGTCCTAATCTTAGAGATTGGGATTGTCCATCAGAGGGAATAAGTGGAAATCAAAAAATAATAGACGTTGGTGGTGAGCCTTATATGCATGATCCAAAATTTATTGGTGCAGAGTTTGACTATCAAGAAATATCCAAAATGATTGACTCTGAAAAATCCTATGCTTTAGGAGCTGGATCAGGTGCAATGTCATGTTTAGATGGTCATTGTGGAGAACTGGTTATCAATGAAAATTTAATTACAGCAGAATCTAAATCAATAATTGCAAGAGTAGGCTCAGATAAGAAATGTATTGTTGAAAAATATTCCGCCAAGAAACACGGTGGTCTTGGTAATATTTATTACTCTGATGGTAAAAAAGGAAAAGTAATTAAAATAAAAATAAAAGGTAGAAAGGGAGAACAAGGTTCTTTACCTCAAGCAATGAGGTCTTCTTTATCAAAAAATTTAAAAATTAAAAACAATGATCACATGTCTCTAGCAGGTGTGTTTAGAATCCTAAATGGAAAAATTAGATCTCATGTACAACCCGATTATAAAGATATTAAATATGAGTATTACGATCCAAAACAAATGAAATGTGTAAAAGATTTTCTTCAATTTTATGAACCTGTAGGACCAAAATTACAGTGTTATACTGTTCTTTGGACAGGTGATCCAATTGGAGGTGAATTAAATCTGAGAGAATCTGGTGAGCACACTCACTTTCATTCTTATGAGCATGATAGAGATGCTGGTCATTATCATTTTGACGTGACACCTAATGAAATAGAATATGAAGGATATTTTAATACTGCAACAGAAGTTCATAGAGTAAACAATATTTATAAAGAACTATTAAATAAAAATAATATTGAATAGAAAACTGAATGTGTTTAAATTTATTTAATGAAAAGACAGTTTAAATACCCAAAACATTTCGAAGAACAAAAAAAAATTCCAAAACTAACTCAAAAAAGAATTCAATTAGCAGAAATATCACTTGGCGATTTTGAAGGAAGATTAGCCAATGAATTATTGAATTGGTTTTCCCTAACCCCACAACATTGGATAATGTTACATATGGTTATGCTTGCTTATTACAAAAATAAATCAATTACCAAAAATCAATTACTTAAAGTAATCGAGAAATCATATTTGACCTCAAACGTTTATATCGATACAGCAATTAAAAAAGGTTATTTTAGAATTATTAGAAACGATAGAGATAAAAGATCTATTTTTATTCTACCTTCAGTTATTACAATTAAAACTTTTGAGGAGTTTATTGATAGAAGAGATATTCTTTATAAAGGAATTAAATGATGAATATCTATACATGGGCTGCTAAACTAGAAAGCAAACGGCAATCATTGGGGACCTAAATGCAGCTAAGGAAAAAAGACAATTTGAGAAATTTTTAGATCAACTAGATTAGTAAGTAGCGTTATCATCTTTTTTTGACAAAGAACCCTTCATTTTATCAACTGTAGCTTTGGCACCAGCACTTAGGGCCCTTAAATCAGAAGCTATAGTTACAAAATTAAAACCTTTCTCAATCATCTTAGTTGCATATTCTGTAGTACCATTATGAATTCCTGCAAAAATATTATTTTTTTTAGCGTGTTCTAAAATTCTTAAAATTTCCGAATAAGCTTTTGAAGACTCAGGTCTGTCAAAACCAGGTTTTTCACCTATGGCTAAACTTAAATCTGCTGGTCCAATATAAATACCATCAACACCCGGTGTAGACATAATTTCATCAAGATTTTCCAACGACTCTTTTGTTTCTATCATTGCCAATTTTAGTATTTCTTGATTTGCGTGATCTGCATAATCAGGCCCTCCATAAATTAAACCTCTAACTGGGCCAAAACTCCTGTAACCATCTGGTGGATACATGCATGCTTGTACAAAGTTTTCAGCTTCTTTTTTATTACTTACCATTGGACAAATAATTCCATAACATCCAGCATCTAATATTTTCATTATTTGACCTGGTTCGTTCCAATTTACTCTTGCTAAAGGAGTTACTTCTGTTGTTGATATTGTTTGCATCATTGGAAGTGCATTACTGTAATCAACCAAACCATGTTGCATATCTACAGTTAAAGAATCCCAACCTTGATGAGCCATTGCCTCAGCTGATGCTGTACTGGGAATTGCACACCAACCATTGATTACGGACTTACCTTCTTTCATCATTTCTTTAACTTTATTTTTTCTCATTATTTAGATTTTTAATCCCATGTGAGTATATTTCACATTTAAATAATCTTTAATTGCTCCAGATCCACCTTCACGACCATAACCTGTTTGCTTAATACCTCCGAAAGGAGCTTCAGCAAGGGCAACCACACCAGTGTTTACAGCAACACAACCAGTTTCTAATTTTTCAGATCCTATATGAGCTTTGTCCATTGAATTTGTGTATAAATAACTACACAAACCTAGATCATTGTCATTAGCTCTCTCAATAACCTCGTCAAACGTTTTAAATGTTAAAATTGGAACTAGTGGACCAAAAGGCTCTTCTTTCATGATTGTAAAATTATCTTTTACATCATCAAATACGGTTGGCTCATAATAATAACCTTTGTTGAAACCAGAAGGTCTTTTTCCACCCATCAAAACCTTGGCACCCTCTTTTTTTGTAGTTTCAACTAATTTTTCAATTTCTTCTAATCTTTTTGCTGTAGTTAATGGACCTAAATCAACACCGTCATCCATACCGTTTCCGATTTTTAAATTTTTTGCTCTTTCAATAAAAGCATCAACAAATTCATCTTTTCTGTTTTCTTGAATATAAAATCTATTTGGTGAAATACAGACTTGTCCATTATTTCTGAACTTACCGGTTATAGCTATATCAGCGACTTTATTCATGTCCACATCTTCACAAACTATAAAAGGAGAATGTCCACTAAGTTCCATTGTTACTCTTTGAACTTTATCTGCAGCTTTTTTTAAAATTATCTTACCAACTCTTGTAGATCCAGTTACAGAAACTTTTTTAATTATGTCAGATTCCATTAATTCATTAGATATTTCAGCTGGATCTCCAGATAAAAGGCTTATAACACCATCTGGTACACCCGCTTCTTTACAAATGTTTACTAATTCCATTACAGCACCTGGTGTTATTACATCTGGCTTACATATAACAGAACAGCCAGCAGCTAAAGAAGTAGAAATTTTTCTTGAAGCCAAAACTATTGGAAAATTCCAAGGCACCAGAGCTGCAACAACACCTACTGGCTGATAATAAACATGCACTCTTGTATCTGGAAATCTACTTTGTTGAGTTTGACCATATATTCTTTTTGTTTCTTCAGCATTCCATTCGAAAATATCTGCTCCTCCACCAACTTCACCCACAGCCTCTGCAAGTGGTTTCCCAACTTCTAGAGTTAACCATTTTGCTAAAACCTCTTTCCTCTCTCTCATTAAATCGGCTATTTTTCTGAGAACGTAAGCTCTCTGCCAAGGAGCAGTATTTTTCCAAATCTCTAGTCCTTTCTCTGCTGATTTTAGTGCTTTCTGCACTTCAATAGATGAAGCTTTTGAAGCTTTTCCTATAACTTCTTCTGTTGCAGGATTGATTACATCGTAAGTTTCTTTTTTTTCAGCTTGTTGCCATTTGCCATCAATGAATTGTCCAAATTTTTCGTACATAGAATTTATATTTAAGTTTACTTAATTAGGTTTTTTAATTTATAAATAGAATTATATATAAACACTATACATATTAAAAGATAAACATATTTATGAAAAAAATTACCCTCACATGTGCTCATGCGATAGTAAAATATTTAATTGCTCAGAAAATATTAATTAACGGCAAAAAAGAACCTTTATTTCCAGGTGTCTTTGGAATTTTTGGACATGGAAATGTAGCTTGTCTAGGTCAAGCACTAGAGGAAAATCAAAAAGAACTTCCAACATATAGAGGGCACCATGAACAAAATATGGCTCTTACAGGAATTGGTTATGCTAGAGCAAAAAGAAGACAACAAATATTTGTAGCAACATCCTCTGTTGGACCTGGGGCAACAAATATGGTTACAGCTGCTGCAGTTGCTATGAGTAACAGATTACCAATTTTATTTTTACCTGGAGACACTTATGCAAATAGAATGCCAGACCCAGTATTGCAACAAGTTGAGCATTTTAATAATCCTGGAATTACAGCTAATGATGCATTTAAACCAGTTACAAGATATTTTGATCGAATAACAAGACCAGAGCAGATTATTCAATCATTCCCGGCAGCAGTTCAAACAATGTTAGATCCTGCAGATTGTGGTCCTGCATGTATCGCTTTAAGTCAAGATATACAAGGTCAAACTTTTGATTATCCTGAAGAATTTTTTAAGGAAAGAGTCCACGCGATCAGAAGACCAAGACCAGATGAATTTCAAATCAAAGAGGCAGCTGAAAAAATTAAGTCATCAAAAAATCCAATTATAATTTCTGGTGGTGGAGTTTTTTACTCAGATGCAATGGATGAGTTAAGTCAATTTGCGATTAAACATAATATACCAGTGACTCAAACTGTAATGGGATATTCTACAATGAAAAGAGATCATTCTCATTTTGCAGGCCAGATTGGCGGTTTAGGTGGAAAAAATACAAATACATTAGCAAAAGAAACAGATTTAGCAATTGCAGTTGGAACTAAACTTGCAGATTTTACAACTGGATCATGGGCAAATTTTGAAAACAAAGATTTTAAACTAGTTTCAATAAATGTATCAAGATTTGATGCTAACAAACATTTAGCACAAGCTGTCATTGGAGATGCTAAAGTTTCATTAACAGAGCTTTCACAAGCATTGGGTAGTTGGAAAGCTGGAGAAGAATGGAATAAAAAATCTCAAACTGAACTCAAATCTTGGAATGAACATATAGATAAAGAGAGTGCGCCAACAAATCAAGAAGTCCCAAGTTATGTTCAGGTAATTGGTGCAATTTATAGAAACTCTGACCCAACAGATATAGCTGTTACTGCAGCAGGAGGTTTGGTTGGTGAAGTTGTTCAAGTTTGGAGACCTAGAGAATTAAATACTCATGAAACAGAGTGGGGTTTTAGTTGTATGAGTTATGAAATTTCAGGAGCACTTGGAATAAAAATGGCTAATCCTGATAAAGAAGTAATTTCTTTTGTAGGAGATGGTTCTTATCTTCTAAATAATACAGATATTTATTCATCAGTTATTACAAATAACAAATTGATAATTATAGTTTGTGATAATGGCGGGTTTGCAGTTATCAATCGACTTCAACTATTTAAAGGTGGTAAAGAATATAATAACTTATTAAAGAGCTCTAATACTCCAGGATTAGTTGATGTTGATTTTGCAAAACATGCAGAAAGTATGGGAGCTAAATCTGAACATGTTAATTCAATTTCAGATCTTGAAGCTGCATTTAAGAGAGCAAAAGCATCTGATGTAACATACGTTATTTCAATAAAAACTCATGCTTATAAGTGGGTTGAGGGTTCTGCTTTTTGGGACAGCCCAACACTTGAAATTCCTAAAACTAAAGAAAATGAAGAGGCTTTAAAACTTTATAAAGAAGGAAAAGGCAAACAAAGACAAGGTGTATAAACCTTTATGAGTAAAATTTTTAAAGTCGGTCTAATTGGCTGTGGTCATATTTCTGAAACCTATTTTAGAGCCCAGGAGTACTTTAATAATATCAGAATAGTCAAATGTGCAGATATAAACATGGATGCTGCTAAAAAATGTGCAATTCACTACAACATTGAGGCTGTAACGGTTGATGAGCTTTTAAAAGATAAAGAAATTGAAATAATCTTAAATTTAACAATACCAGGTGCACATTATCAAGTTTCTAAATTGGCTCTTGAAAATGGAAAACATTCTTATGCCGAAAAACCATTAGCAGTTAATTTTGAAGATGGAAAAAAATTAGTTGAACTTGCTAATAAAAAAAATCTTTATATAGGAAACGCGCCAGATACCTTTTTAGGTGGTGGTATTCAAAAAACTAGAGAGCTAATTGATAATGGTGTCATTGGGGATATTAAATTAGGTAATGCTATATTTGCTTTTCCAGGTGTACAATCTTATCATCCAAATCCAGAGTCTTGGTTTGCGGAAAATGAAGGTGGACCAGTTATTGATATGGGGCCGTACTATTTGACAGCACTAGTAAATTTAATTGGTCCGGCAAAACAGGTTCAAGGAAGGTGTACAAAAGTTTTTGAAGAAAGAGAAATTGGAATTGGTCCAAAAAAAGGTCAAAAATTTAAAGTTGAAACACCAACAACTTACTTAGCAACTATACAATTTGAAAATGATTGCATAATTCAAATAACTTTATCTTTTGATGTTGTAGCTCATCAAAGAAATCATATTGAGCTTTATGGAAACAAAGGGTCAATAATTGTTCCTGATCCAAACATGTTTGGTGGATCTGCTTTTGTTTCGGTGACAGCTGGAGGTAATTGGGGAGAGCACAAAACAGACATGATGCCTTTAGGTAAGATTAATATAAAGAGTCAAAGTTCTAGAGCAAATGAGTCACCTACCAATGCAAATTATAGAGGAGCTGGTTTATCAGAAATGGCTTATGCAATTGAAAATAATTTAGAGCACAGATGTAATGGAGAATTATCTCTTCATGTTTTAGATATAATTGATTCTACAATGAGAGCTTCTCAGACAGGAATACCACAAGAAATAAAGACAACATGCAAAAAACCAAAACCGTTTACTTTAGAAGAAATAAAAAAAATAATTAATTAATAAGTTTGTTATAAATTTAATGAAAAAACCAATTGTTATATCCGATCCTTTTCCAAGAACATTAGATCTTATTTTTACAAAAAAGAAACTAAAAGAATTAAAAACAAAATATAAAGTTTTAATAGCACCGAATAAAAATAAGAGACAGTTTTACGAAAATAATATTGAAAAGGTTACTTTTATAATGGGTCAACCTGATTTAGATAAAAAACTTTTGTCTAAAGCAAAAAAATTAAAAGCAATAATAAATGTTGAGAGTAACTTTATGAACAATGTTGATTATGCTTTTTGTGCTAAAAAAGGGATTTATGTTATTGCAACTTCTCCAGTATTTTCAAAACCTGTTGCTGAAATTGCTCTAGGAATGACACTTTCTTTATTAAGAAACATTCATAATGCCCATTTTGATTTTGTAAAAGGTAGAGAAAAATATGGATTAGAAAGTAACTTAAAAGCTTCACTTTTATCAGGAAAAAAGGTTGGATTACTTGGCTTTGGTGATTTAGCGAAATCTTTATATCCAATGTTACTTCCTTTCACTAAAGATATAAATGTTTATGACCCCTGGTTATCAAAGAGTAAAATTAAAAGTTTCGGTTTTAATCAAGTTAACTTAAGTCAAATGTTTAAAAAATGTGAAATTATTTATGTTTTAGCGGCGGCAACAACCAAAAATAAAAACTTAATAAACAAAAGTTTAATAAATAAAATGAAACCTAACTCTTTATTCATATTAATGAGTAGGGCAGCAGTTGTAAATTTTAAAGACCTAATCAAGAGAATTAAAAAAGGAGATATTTATGTAGCAACAGATGTTTTCCCTCAAGAACCAGTGAGAAAAAATGACCCAATTAGAAAAGTTAAAAATATTTTGTTTTCAGCACACAGAGCAGGAGCACTGACTGAAGCGTTTTTTAGTATGGGAGATATAGTTTTAAAAGACATGAATTTAATTTCGAAAAATTTAAAACCAAAATTTTGTAAAAAAGCTGAACTAAAGACAGTAGGTTTACTGGCATCAAAACCTGTTGCAATTAATTGATATTTTTATAATTTCATTACTTATGTCAACTACAATCAATCCACTTCTAGAAGCAAAAGGAATAACAAAATATTTTGGAACTATTACAGCTTTAGAAAATGTTAACTTAAAAGTTCATGCCGGGGAATGCCTTGGAGTCGTTGGAGATAACGGAGCGGGTAAATCTACATTAATGAAAGTTTTGTCTGGACTATACAAACCAAGTTCAGGTGCTTTGTTTTTTCAAGGTAAAGAAGAAATACTAGAGAGCCCAAGAGATTCTCAAAATTTAGGTCTAGAAATGGTCTACCAAGACCTTGCTTTAGCAGGCAATTTACCTATTGGAGAAAATATATTTTTAGGAAGAGAACCAACTAAAAATTTAGGTTTTTTGAAGCTATTAGATTTTAATAAAATAAAAGAACTAACCAATGCTCACTTAGACAAGTTAAAGATAAATGTAAAAAGTGCAGATCAAAAAGTAGAAGAGCTTTCGGGAGGACAAAGACAAGCAGTTGCAATTGCAAGGTCCACAGCCTTTAATGCAAAAGTTGTAATTATGGACGAACCAACTGCTGCATTAGCGATAAAGGAAGTTGGTAAAGTTTTAGATCTAATTAACAGTTTAAAAAAAACTGGAGTAGGAGTGATTGTTATAAGTCATAGAATGGATGATATATTCACAGTTTGTGATCGCGTTATGGCTTTATTCCAAGGTACAAATTTTGCGGAAGCTAAACTTTCAAATACTTCAAGAGATGAAGTAATTGGTTGGATTATGGGTAAAAAATAATATGGAAGATAAAGACAAAAAAATAGAAAGCCTTCACTTAAAGTTAATTCCATATTTTGAAAAATACGGAATACTTCTTTTATTAGTTCTTATGATTTTGGTAATGCATATTTTGCAACCAGATGTTTTTCTATCTTGGAGAAATGTTACTAACGTATTTAAACAAATATCTTGGCAGTCAATGCTTGCTTTAGGTGTCTTTATGGTAATTGTCACTGCTGGAATTGATCTCTCTGTCGGTTCAATAATGATGTTATCTCTAATGATTTTAGCTGTCGTAGCAAAAGCAGGAGCCCCATGGTTCATTGTAGTGCTTACTCCACTGATTGCAGGTTTTTTATGCGGACTGTTTAATGGCTTAGGTATTACTTTGTTACGGATGCCACATCCTTTTATAATGACATTAGGCACCTTGTATATTTTTAGAGGTGCAGGAAATTTGATTTCAGGTGGAACTCCCATAAGTGGTTTTACAGATGAAGTTAGATATTTAGGACATGGAAGGATTGATCTTCAATGGTTAGGATTAGAAAAATCACAATACTTACCTGTGAGCTTAGTATTAATTGCAATCGTTTATATAATTTTTTGGATTTTTCTAAATAAGAGTAAAACAGGAAAATGGATTTATGCAATTGGAGGTAACCCAAACGCAGCAAGAGCCTCTGGAATAAATGTAAACAAAATTTTAGTTATTGTTTATTCTTTGTGTGGTTTTTTGTCAGGTATTGGTGCTTTAATTTTAGCAGGGAGAACAGACTCTGGTTATCCAAATGCTGGACTTCAATCAGAACTTGATGCGATAGCTGCCTGTATTATTGGGGGAGCAAGTTTTTTTGGAGGAAGAGGTACTGTACTAGGAGTTTTTGCTGGCGTAATGATAATGGGAATTTTGAGGAATGGATTAAATTTAATGGATGTAAGTTCTTTTTGGCAGCAAGTATTAATTGGTTCAATTATAGTGTTAGCGGTATACATCGATGTCCTAAGAAGAGACATAGGAACGAGAAAGTAATTTACACGTGAAAGTTGTTTAATCTTATTTAGAACTGTTCTTATTAACAGTTGAATTTCAATAAATTTTTATATTAAATTTAATTTTTAAAAACAACTAAGGGGAAAATAAATGAAGAACTTAACAAAAATTATTAGTGTTATTATTACTTCTGTTTTTCTATTAGCAAGTTTTTCAACAGGAGCATTTGCTGGAAAAAAAATATTATTCAGTATCAAAGGACCTGGATCAGGTAATCCTTTCTGGGCGTCTGTAGAAAAAGGAGCTAAAGAAGAAGCAGCAAAATTAGGTGTAGATCTCGTATTAGTAGCACCGCCACAAG
This sequence comes from uncultured Pelagibacteraceae bacterium, assembly GCA_902623075.1. GTDB lineage: Bacteria > Pseudomonadota > Alphaproteobacteria > Pelagibacterales > Pelagibacteraceae > Pelagibacter. The sequence goes on along the minus strand of CACNSD010000009.1, from coordinate 18,051 downwards.
AGGGTGATGTTCAAGCACAGATCAACCAAGTAGAGGATCAACTTGCAAAAGGTGTTGATGCTATAGCATTAGCTCCAGGAGATCCAAATGCCTTTGCTCCAATCGTAGATGATGCAATAAAAAGTGGAGTTCCAGTTGTGTTTGTTGACACAAAAGGAATTAATGAAGGAGTTACTTTTATTGGAACGAACAACATGAATGGTGCAGAGTTAGCAGCTAAGTTCATTTGTGATAAAACAGCAAAAGGATCTGACGTTGCAATTTTAACTGGTATTGAATCTCAATCTACAGCTTTACTTAGAAGAGATGGTGCAATTAAAGGCTTCAAAAATTGTGGATTAAATATTGTAGCAACTCAAACTGCTGAGTGGGATACTGCAAAAGGAAGATCTGTAACGGAGTCAATCATCTTAAAAAATCCTAACATCAAAGCAATATTTGCATCAAACGATAATATGGGCTTAGGCGCTATGCAAGCTCTTAAAGATGCAGATATGAATAATGTTATTGTTGTAGGTTTTGATGCTACTCCAGATGCAGCTACGAGTATCTTAAAAGGAGAAATGACAGCAACAATTGCACAGTTTTCTTACAACATGGGTGCATATGGAGTTAAATATGCTCTAGAATTAGCTAATGGTGGAAGTATTGATCCAAACATTGATACAGGAACACAATTAGTAACAAAAGAAAACGCTAACGATTTTAAATAATCGATAGATTTATACTTTAAAAAAAAGGGTGGAATTTAATTCCACCCTTTTTTTTTATGTAATATAATAATTTATGCTTATTAAAATTGATCCAGTTTTAAGCCCTGATTTGCTTTTTCATTTAAGATCTATGGGTCATGGAGAAAAATTAATATTGGCTGATGCGAATTTTCCTGCAAATACAACAAATGAAAAAGTAATTAGATTAGATGGGGTAGGGATTAAAGAAGCAGCCTCTGCCATACTTTCAGTTTTTCCACTTGATAGTTTTATTAATTCAAAGGGAGGGTCTCCAGCTTTAAGGATGGAAGTAGATGACAAACCTGAAGAGTTAACTGAAACTCATAAAGAATTTATTGATATTGTAAAAAAAGTCTCTGGCGAAAATTGGAATGTAGGATCAATTTCAAGACAAGAATTTTATGAAGAGGCCAAGAAAGCTTATTGTATAGTTACCACAACAGATGCAAGACCGTTTGGTTGTTTTATACTTACCAAAGGAGTCATTTTACCTGACGGAAACGTTTGGATTTAAAAAATGAAAACTATTTCAGTTCTTGGTGTATTTGTGGCAGACCTTTGCTTTATAGCTAATGCAATTCCAGAAAAAGGACAAACTATTCTTGGATCACAGCACATTGTTGGACCAGGTGGAAAAGGATCAAATCAAGCGATAGCTGCAGCTAAATTAAACGGGGAAGTAAATTTTATAACAAAAATTGGTAAAGACAAAAATGGTGAGATGGCTTTAACTATATATAATGAACTAGGCATGAATACTGCTAGCATTATTCAAGATGAGAAGCACTCAACCGGAGTTGCAGGGATAATGGTAAATGAGAAAACAGGAGATAATGCAATTAATATTGTACCTGGTGCAGCAGGAACATTAATTAGTGATGATATTGATAGAAATTTAAATTTTATTGAAAAAGCACAAATATTTTTAACACAACTGGAAACACCATATGATGTTACTAGATATGCATTAAAAAAAGCTAAAGAAAAGGGATTAGTCACAATATTAAATCCTGCTCCTGCATGTGAAATTGAAGATAATGATTTTCAATTAATTGATTTTTTCACACCTAATGAAACTGAGGCAGAATTTTATTTAAATAAAAAAATTGAAACCGAAAAAGACATTAAAAGTGCTTCAGAGCAGTTTTTAAAAAAAGGTATTAAAAATGTAGTTATGACTTTAGGAGAAAAGGGATGTTATTTTGCAAATGAAAAAAAAAATTTTTTTATTAACGCATTTAAACTTAAAGAGCCAGTTCTAGATACAACAGGTGCAGGTGATGCTTTTAACGGTGCATTAGCTGTGGGGTTATCAAAAGATTTAGATTTAGAGGAAGCACTTAAATTTGCAAATAAAGTTGCAGCAATTTCAACTACTAAGCAAGGTGCTGCAGCCTCAATGCCTTCTTTAGAAGATTTAAATAATTATTAATTATTTATAAAATGAAAACTGAATATTTTGATTTAAAAAATAAACGAGCATTAATCTCAGGTGGAGCTTCAGGTATTGGATCATCTATTGTTGAGCATTTTTGCGAACAAGGTGTGGAAGTCTACTTTTTTGATAAAGATAAAAAACAAGCTCAAAATACGCTTAATAGAATTAAAGAGAAAAATATGAAAATACCTACATTTATAGAGTGTAATATAAAAAATATTAAAAAATACAAAGCATCTATACTTAATATTATTAAGAAAAAAGGCCCAATCGATATATTGGTAAATAATGCATCAAATGATCAAAGACATAGTTTGGAGAAAATTACTGAAAAATATTGGGACGATAGAATGTCAATTAACTTAAAGCATTATTTATTTGCCATTCAAACAGTAAAAAAAAGTATGGTAAAAAATAAAGGTGGATCAATAATAAATTTAGGATCTGTCAGTTGGGTTAGAGGTGCAGTAATGTTCCCGGCATACAGCACTGCAAAAGCAGGAATTCATGGGTTAACGAGATCCCTAGCAAGAGATTTAGGAAAATATAATATAAGAATAAACTCAATTGCACCTGGTTCAATAGCAACTGCCAGACAATCCAAGTTATGGCTTAATTCAAAATTTAAAAAGGAAATATTAAAAAATCAGGCTCTAAAAAAACAATTATTACCTGAAGATGTTTCAAAAATGGTTTTATTTTTAGCTTCAGATGTATCCTCAGGATGCACAAAACAAAATTTTACAGTAGATGCTGGATTAATTTAATTTTTTTTATTTTCAGCCATCGATAAAGCAATTTTAAAAGAATTTAAAATTGGATTTAAATTAGCTTCATTTTTTCCTGCAATAGCAAATGCTGATCCATGAGCTGTAGTAGTAACAGGAACAGTTAATCCACCTTGTACAGTTACTCCTCTATCAAAACCAAACGCTTTAAGACCAGATTGTAATGCGTCGTGATACATACCAACCATACAATCATGATTTTTGTTCTTGTAGGCTACAACAAAAGATGTATCACATGGCAATGGGCCATCAACATTATAACCAAGTTTTTTTGCTTCCTCAATTGCAGGTATAATTTCATCTTTTTCCTCTGTGCCGAATTCAGCATGTGGGTTAAGTGCCTGAATAGCTATTCGCGGTTTTTTAATACCATTTAATTCCATAACTTCGTTGATCAATTTTATTGGTTTCATAATATTTTCTTTTGTAATATGTTGAGCAACTTCTTTTATAGGAATATGTGATGTAACTCTTGCTGTCCAAAAATTATCTATGACATTAAACTCACAGCAAAAACTATTTACCTCAAGTTTATCAGCCATCAACTGTAATTCATCAGAATATTTGTTTCCTCCAAGTTTTAAACTTGTCTTATTCATTGGTGCAAAATTAATTGCATCAATTTTTTTCTCTTTTGCAAGATTTAAGGCTATATCTAAAGCTTCTAATACGCTCTCTCCGGATTCTCTTGATGGTTCTGCTAGTTTATATTTATGATTTTTTCCTTTAGAAATATCAAGTAAGAACCTATTTGCTTTATTAAAGTCAATTTCATCAAAATTTTCAACCGTATTAATTTGATGTGTGATACCAGTAACAGTGTTTCCACTTTCAAATACTTGTTTTTCACCAATGATGACTATATTTGCTTTTTTTGTCATCTCATCATTTAAAAGTTTTGAAATTAACTCGGGACCTACACCAGCAGGATCACCAAGTAGTAAAGCTATGTTAGATTTATTTTCTCTCATTTTTTTCTTTACGTCTTGTAGCAGATTATGTTTAAATTATTAAATATAAATTAACTAAAGAGGAAAAAAATGAAAAAAAGCTTTAAACTATTTTTAGCAGCCGCATTTTTGGCAACTGAATTTTTTGTTGTAGCTCTTCCTTTAATGATCACTTCAGCTAAAGCAGATGGTCATCCAATTCAAGCAATTACTCATGCTGGTTTTGGTGGTGGAACTGACGTTACTACTAGAATGATGTTATTAAGAGCTAGAAGAGTTCTTAAACAGGATATGCAATTAGTAAATAAAAAAGGTGGTGGTGGAGCAGCATCTATGGATTATATGATGTCTTTACCAGCAGATGGAAATCACACGCTAACTTGGACTACAGGTCATGCTGTATCCATGGCTTTAGGTAAAACTAAAGTTAAATTAAGCGATATGCAACCACTTGCTAGAGGAACAGACGACCCTCAATTATTCGTTGTTAACTGTAAAAACGATATCAAAGATGCTAAAAAATTCATAAGTACACAAAAATCAAAATCATTAAAATATGGAACTACTCATACTGGTGGTATTGATGATGTTAGTGCAATCGCATTTACAAAAAAAGGTGGATTAAAAGATCCAACTATCGTTGCTTATAAAGGTGTAGCACCTATTAAAACAAATTTAATCAAAGGTGATATTGATGTTGGTGTTTTAAATTTAGGTGAAGCATTAACTGAAATTAATGAGGGTAAACTTTGTGTTTCAGTTGTATTAGCAAACAATAGAATGGCTAAAATTGGAGACTCTCCAACAGCAAAAGAACTAGGTATACCAGTTTCTTTATCTACTGTTAGAGGTTTCGTAACTAAAAAAGGTGCTCCAGCAGACCGAGTAAAACAATTAGAAGCTGGAATGATGAAAGCTATGAGCCACAATTACTATAAAAATTTCCTAACAGAAATTGGTCTTGATGATACTAGTGTTGTAGGTGCAGATGAATGGGGCAAGCAAATGGAAGAAATGCTTACTGAAATGACTGCGCAGCTTAAAGCTTTAGGTTACATTAATTAATCTAATTAAAAGTACATTTGAATATGAAAAATGTACAAAAACAAAAAAGGGCAAACAAAAGTTTGCCCTTTTTTTTTAGAGATGAGTTTAAAGTTTCTCTTGTAATTATTTTAATATCTATAGCATTATTAATTACAACTTTTACTTTTGATATTGTTCCTCCCATTTTAAATAGAGGAATACAGCCAGCAACATTTCCTAAAGCACTCTTAGTTTTAATTATAGTAATGACATTATTAATCTATTATTTAGCGACTAAAAAACCTTGGAAAGTAGAAAAAAAACTTCCACAATCATTTTATTTAACACTAGTAGGTTTTTTGATTTTCGTGGTTATTTCAAAGACTTTAGATTTTTTTCTAGCTATTTCAGCATTATCTATTTTTGTTTCCTATTGTTGGGGAGAGAAAAGAATATTTTATTTATTACTTGTTGGAATAATTTTTCCTGTGATTGTCTTTATTTTTTTTGAAACAATTCTAGGTTTAAGATTTCCTCCTGGGATTATAACCAATATTTATTATAGCTAAATGGATAATTTATTTTTAATGATGGCTCCTTTGTTTAGCTCAAAGCTATTATTAGTTTTATTTTTTGGAACATTATTTGGTTTAATATTAGGGGTACTACCTGGTTTAGGTCCAACAACAGGTGGTGCATTAATATTACCATTTACAATGACACTTGATCCATTGTCAGCGATTGTATTATTAACTTCAATTTACTGTGCTGGGACATATGGTGGTGCTATTACAGCCGTATTAATTAATACACCTGGAACTCCAGCGGCTGCTGCAACTTGTTTAGATGGCTATCCCTTAGCACAAAAGGGTGAAGCAGGAAGAGCTTTAGGCATGGCAACCGTATCAAGCACTGTAGGAGGTATTTTCAGTGTAGTTATATTAGTTTTCTTTGCTCCTATCTTAGCTCAACTTGCATATGAATTTGGTCAACCAGAATACTTTGCATTAGCAATATTTGGTTTGACCATGCTTGCTTCTATAGGTGAGGGTAGTCCAATTAAAAATTTAATCGCAGGTGCATTTGGAATATTGATTTCCACAGTTGGTAAAGATTTTATGACTTCAATTGATCGTTTTACTTTCGGCATCAATGAATTAACTGAAGGTATAGGATTTATACCAGTAGTGGTTGGACTATTCGCAATGAGTGAGATGTTAACTCAATCAACTTTGATAAATCAAATATTTAATAGAATTGCTTTAAAAGCAATTAAGCTTCCTAGCAAAGAAGATTATAAAAAAACGTGGAAAACAATATTACGATCAAGTGGGATTGGGTCATTTATTGGGGTATTACCTGCAGAAGGTGGAACAGTTGCATCATTAATTGGTTATTCTGAGGCTAAGAGATTTTCAAAAAATCCAGAGGAATTTGGGAAAGGATCAATTGAAGGCATTGCTGGTGCTGAGGCTGCAAATAATGCAGCAACAGGTGGTGCGATGGTTCCAACTTTAGCGCTAGGTATTCCTGGTAGCGCAACCACAGCGGTTATACTTACGGGATTGATTATTCATGGTGTTAGACCTGGACCAGATTTGTTTAGAGAACAGCCTGATTTTTTATATGGGATTTTTGGCGCTATGTTGATTGCTAATATTCTTTTTTTTATTTTTGGTTTTTTTGGTGCAAAAATTTTTGCAAGAATAACTTTAGTTCCAAATAAAATTTTATGGCCAATGATATTTGCAGTTTCGGTTTGTGGAACGTATTCATTAAACCAATCAATAATTGATGTTTGGATAATGCTATTTTTTGGAGTGCTTGGTTTCTTTATGAGAAGATATGGTTTTTCAGTTGTTCCAGTAATTATCGGATTAATTTTAGGAGAGTTAGTTGAAGGAACTTTAAGACAATCTCTGGTTATATTTGATGGTAATTGGTTGATGTTTTTTACAAGACCAATTGCTTTAACATTCTTTATTTTGTCTTTAATTGCTTTAGCTTTTCCTTTAATAAGATCAAGAAAATTTAAAAAGAAATTATGATTAAGTATGATCTAAATAATAGAGTAGCAGTTGTAACCGGTGGAGCTCAAGGGTTCGGGCTAGCAATAACCGAAAGATTTATAGAGTCAGGTGCAAAAGTTGTAATTTGGGATATTGACGAAAGTGCAGCTAAGGAGGCAATTAACAAAGTAAAATCTGAAAACTTAAGTCATCAAATCGTAGATGTAACTAATTTTGAAATAGTAAATAAAAATTTAAAAGAAGTAGAGAAAAAATATGGAAAAATAGATATTTTTGTCAATAACGCAGGTATTGCAGGTATGAATATCACTGTCGCTGAATATCCTTTAGATGAATGGAAAAAAGTAATGAATCTAAATTTGAATTCAGTTTTTTATTGTTGCAAAGCTGTAGTTCCTTTAATGATTAAAAATAATTACGGGAGAATAGTAAATATTGCCTCAATAGCTGGAAAAGAAGGAAACCCAAATGCAAGTGCTTATAGTACCTCTAAGGCTGGTGTTATAGGTTTAACAAAATCTCTAGGTAAAGAGCTAGCGCAAAAAAATATTGCTGTTAATTGTGTTACACCTGCAGCAGCAAAAACTCGAATTTTTGATCAAATGACAGAAGAACATATAAATTATATGTTATCAAAAATTCCAAGAAATAAATTTGCAAAGGTTGAAGAATTAGCTTCATTAGTAACTTGGTTAGCTAGTGAAGAAAATTCATTTTCGACAGCTGCAGTTTTTGATTTAAGTGGTGGAAGAGCTACATATTAGTTATGCAAGTAGGTATTGATGTAGGTGCAACAAAAATTGAGAGTGTTGTACTTGAAGAGAACGGGAACGAAAAATACAGATCAAGAATATCGTGTCCAAAAGATTATAATAAAATTATTGCCTCGATAAAAGATATACACAGACAGTTAGAGCAAGATTTTAAACAAGAACTACCAATTGGAGTATGTCACCCAGGAGTTCACTCTCCTCAAACTGGATTGGTAAAAAATGCCCCAAACATAACATGGTTAGAAAAAAAACCTTTTCAAAACGACTTACGTAAAGCACTTGGAAAAGAAGTATTTTGTGAAAATGATGCAAATTGTTTTGCTTTATCTGAAGCATTAGATGGATCTGGCAAGCATTACAAAATTGTTTATGGTATTATATTAGGATCTGGGGTTGGAGGAGGATTAGTTATAGATAAGAAAATTGTTAGTGGTCCTAATGGTGTAGCAGGAGAATGGGGTCATAATCAAATACCCTATTTTGCGGCTAAAAAAGAAAACTTTGATTCAAATAATGCGAGAGAGGCTGAAATTGAAAGTTTTATATCTGGTTTAAGTTTGGCTAAAAAATTTAATAAAACTTATGGAAAAAATTTAAAAACTAATGAAATTTTTGAGTTAAATAGAAGACACGATTTAGACGCTGAGCGATTTATAGATACTTTTAAAATTAATTTAGCAATGTCGCTATCAAGTATTATAAATATTTTAGATCCAGATGCTTTTGTATTTGGTGGAGGTGTTTCAAATGAGATTGATTTTTTAAATGAGATAGAGTTAATTGTTAAAAAATTTGTTATAGGAAGAGAATATGAGGGTGTTTTTTTAAAACCAAAATACGGTGACGCGAGTGGTGTCAGGGGAGCAGCTAGATTAGGTAGAAGCGTGACATATTAGAAACTCAACCTTCAATTGAATATAAAAAAAAATTTTTTTCTTAATACCTCAAAATACACTAAATAAAACAACAAAAAAAATCATCAACTTTACGTTGAATTGGGTTTTTTTAATTATCAATTGCAAGTTATTCTACTTATAGTTTCGTTTATAAAAAAATAGTTAACTTAATAAAAATAGGAAAAGAAGATATGAAAAAACTAATAATCGCTTTAATTACATTAGCGTTCACATCTACTTCATCTTATGCAGGACCAAAGATTGAGGTTTTGCACTGGTGGACTTCTGGTGGTGAAGCTGCTGCTCTTAAAGTTTTAAAAGATGATTTTGCTGCAAACGGTGGTGAATGGATGGATATGCCTGTAACAGGTGGTGGTGGAGACGCTGCCAACGTTGCATTAAAAGCAAGAATTGTTGCTGGAGACCCTCCATCAGCATCACAAATAAAAGGTCCTACAATTCAAGAGTATGATCAAGAAGGAGTTGTAGCTCCATATAACATTGATCCAATTGCTCAATCCGAGGGCTGGGATAAACTTTTAGACCCTATGATTGCTGCTGTTCATAAGTGTCAAGACAACAGTGGACCATATTGTGCTGCACCAGTTAACATACATAGAATTGATTGGATGTGGGCTAACAAAGCTGTTTTTGATGCAAATGGTATTTCAGTTCCAACAACTTGGGATGAAGTAAATGCTGCTGCTGAAAAATTAAAAGCTGCAGGGATAATTCCATTTGCTCACGGCGGTCAAGCTTGGCAAGATGCTACTGTATTTGAAGCAGTTGCCATGGGTATTGGTGGAAATAATTACTATAAAAATTGCTATGTTGATCTTAAAGAGAGTTGTTTAAGAAGTGAGACTACGGTTAAAGTTTTTGATCAAATGAGAAAACTCCAAAGTTACACTGACGAAGGTAGTCCAGGAAGAGACTGGAACGTTGCTACTGGAATGGTAATTGAAGGAAAAGCTGGTTTCCAAATTATGGGTGACTGGGCAAAAGGAGAGTTTACTGCAGCAGGAAAAGTACCTGGTGTAGATTATTACTGTTCTCCAACACCTTCTAATAATGGTTACCTGTACAATGTAGACAGTTTTATTTTCTACAAAACAAGTGATCCAGATAAGCAAGAAGGTCAAAAATTACTTGCAAAACTAATGATGGGAAAAAACTTCCAAAAAGTTTTTAACCTGTACAAAGGTTCTATTCCAGCTAGGCTAGATGTTCCAATGGATGAGTTTGACAAATGCGCAAAAACTTCTAACGCTGACATTAAAACTGCTGGTGCTAGTGGTGGATTGGTCCCAAGTTTTGCTCATGGTATGGCTCAAGGAAATACTATGAAAGCTGCTTTACAAGACATTATTACAGAACACTTTAATTCTGATATGTCTTCAGTAGATGCTGCTAATGCTTTAGCTGACTCAGTTCTAGCAAATATGTAGTTCATAAAAATTAAAAGGCCACTTTTATTAAGTGGCCTTTTTTTTAATCAAGATAGAAAATAATTATAATGTTCAAGTGGTTAGAGAAAAATTTGCCAAAAATTGTGATGGCACCTGCGGTAGGCTTAATAGGCTGGTTTGTTTATGGATTTGTACTTTGGACTTTATATATTTCATTTACTAATTCTAAAATACTTCCTAAATATGAATTATGGGGGTTTGGTCAATACTCAAAACTGTGGGCATCAAGAAAATGGCTTATTTCTGTAGATAATCTACTTATATTTACCGCACTGTTTTTAATATTTTGTATAGTTATTGGTATCCTTCTTGCAATATTTCTAGATCAAAAAATTAGAGCTGAGGGATTATTGAGAACGATTTATTTATACCCAATGGCGCTATCATTTATCGTTACAGGAACTGCTTGGAAATGGATTTTAAATCCAACATTAGGAATTCAAAAATTAGTTGTTGATTGGGGTTTTGAAAATTTCACATTTGATTGGTTGGTTAATAGGGAAATGGCTATTTATACCATAGTTATTGCAGGTGTTTGGCAATCAGCTGGATTTGTGATGGCACTTTTTTTGGCTGGATTAAGATCAGTTGAGGATGAAATTGTTAAAGCAGCAAAAATAGATGGGGCAAGTCTTTTTACAGTTTATTGGAAAATTTTACTTCCAATGATGAGACCAGTATTTTTTACGAGTTTTGTAATTTTAGTTCATATATCTATAAAAAGTTATGATTTGATTGTAGCCCTGACTCAAGGTGGTCCAGGTATATCAACAACTATGCCAGCATTGTATATGACACAAACAGCATTTCATAAAAGTCAAGTTGGTTTATCAGCTGCGAGCGCAATGATGATGTTTATGGCTGTAGCAGCAGTTATTATACCATATTTATATTCTGAATTAAGGAGAGAAAATGCAAGATAGTTTACAATCAACTTATAAACAACTTGAACAAAAATCTAAATATACAAATATTTTTTTGAGGTGGTTTTTATATTTGATTTTAATTCTTTTTGCTTCTTATTTTATTTTTCCATTATATGTAATGATTGTAACATCATTAAAGACAATGGAAGAGATACGTCAAGGGACACTCTTAACTTGGCCAAGTACATTAAATTTTGACTCATGGGCAGTTGCTTGGGGAGGAAGAGGATATGGAGCTGGAGATACTTATCTTAAACCATACTTTTGGAACTCAATTAAAATGGTTGTGCCAGCTGTATTTTTTTCAACTTTTATCGGAGCTATGGCTGGATATGTTTTAACAAAATGGAGATTTAAAGGAGATAAGTGGGTATTTCTTTTCTTATTGTTTGGTTGTTTTATTCCTTACCAAGCAATTCTTTTACCTATGGCTAGAACTCTTGGGGTATTAGGAATTTCAAATTCTGTAATTGGTCTTGTATTAGTTCATACGGTTTATGGTATTCCTTTTACAACACTTTTCTTTAGAAATTTTTATGTTTCAATACCTACAGAGTTAGTAAAAGCAGCTAGGATCGATGGAGCAGGTTTTTTTAAAATATTTTTTAAAATTCTACTTCCAATATCAGCTCCAATTATTGTAGTAACAGTAATATGGCAATTTACCCAAATTTGGAATGATTTTTTATTTGGTTCCACTTTTTCATTTGGAGAGGCAGCACCAATTCAAGTTGCATTAAACAATATGGTTTTATCAAGTACGAGTGTTAAAGAGTACAATGTGGATATGGCATCAGCTATAATAGCTGGAATCCCAACACTTATTGTTTATGTATTAGCAGGCAAATATTTTATTAGAGGACTAACTTCAGGAGCAGTGAAAGGATAACCATGAAAACTTTAAAAATTGAGGAATTATCAAAAAATTTTGGAACAACTGAGGTTTTAAGAAAAATTAATTTAGAAATTGATGAGGGAAATTTTCTAGTTCTTTTAGGACCATCTGGATGTGGAAAATCAACATTGTTAAATATAATTGCAGGTCTAGAAACAATAAATGAAGGAAATGTTTTCATTGACGATTATAATGTAAGCAAAGTAGAGCCAAAAGACCGGAATATTGCAATGGTTTTTCAGTCTTACGCTTTATATCCATCTATGAATGTTAGGGAAAATATGATTTTTGGTCTCAAACAGGCAAAAACATCTAAAGAAAAAATAGAGGAACAATTAGAAAAAGTTTCAAAATTTCTACAAGTAGATCAACTTTTAGAGAGAAAACCTTCTCAATTATCTGGAGGACAAAGACAGCGTGTTGCTATTGGTAGAGCTCTCGTAAGGGAGCCAAGAATATTTTTGTTTGATGAACCTTTATCTAACTTGGATGCAAAGCTACGGGTTGAAATGAGAAGAGAAATAAAAAAACTTCATCAACAGTTAAAAACAACTGTTGTTTATGTGACCCATGACCAAACAGAGGCAATGAGTTTGGGTACTAATATTGCAATAATGAATCATGGCGTAATTCAACAAAATGATACTCCTGAAAAAATTTATAATAAGCCAAGCAATACTTTTGTTGCAGACTTTATTGGATCTCCATCAATGAATCTTATTAAGGGAAACTTGAAGGAAAATTCAGGAGACTTATTTTTTACAGTCAGTGATTCAAATTTAGAAATTCCAATAAAAGATTATGATTTTAATGATAAATCAAATTTAAATGATAAAGAGGTTTTCTTTGGTATTAGACCTGAGCATATTTTCTTTAAAAAATTTAATGAAGGTGATTTTGAAATTAATTTAAGAGCAGATCTTAGTGAGTACATAGGTCATGAGCAGATAATTACTTTTGATTATGCTAATCAAGAAGTGTTAGCTAAATTTCCATCTACAATTAAAATAGATCTTGGTAAAGAGACAAAATTATACTTTGATTTAACACAAGCATCTTTATTTGACGCCCAAACAGAGGAGAGAATATAAAATGAAAGTAAAATATTCAGATTTAAAAAACAAAAGAATATTTATAACTGGTGGAGGTTCAGGAATTGGGGCATCAATCGTTGAACATTTTTGTGAGCAAGGAAGTGAAGTTCATTTTGTTGATATTAATTTAAAAGAAACAAAAAAATTGTTTAACAAAATAAAAAAAAATAAATTTAGATTACCGTCATTTATTGAGTGTAATTTATTAGATATTAATAAATTAGAAAAAATTATTAAAAAAATTATTTCTACTAAAGGACCAATACATGCTTTAATCAATAATGCAGCCAACGATGACAGGCATACAACTGATCAAGTTGATGAAAAATATTGGCAAAATAGAATGGATGTAAATTTAAAGCACTATTTCTTTGCTGCTAAGGCAGTTATAAGAGGAATGAAAAAAATTAAAGCAGGATCTATTGTAAATTTGAGTTCAGTCTCGTGGATGTTAGGCGAGGGGGATAAGGTCGTATATGAAACAGCAAAATCCGCTGTAGTAGGTTTAACAAGATCATTTGCTCAGGAATACGGAAAATACAATATTAGGACAAATTCAGTTGTACCCGGTTCTATTGCAACTGAAAGACAAATTAAACATTGGTTAACACCAAAATACAAAAAGCTTATCTTGGATAGCCAAGCCTTAAAAAGACAGTTAAAACCAAACGATGTAGCTCAGTTAGTGATGTTTTTAGCATCAGATCAATCATCTGGATGTACAAAACAAAGCTTTATTGTTGATGGTGGTATAACTTGATCTAGGTGAAAGTTGAAAGTTCAATAATTCAAAATAAATATTTAAGAGTTCAAACTCTTAACTATGGCGCCAGTCTTTTTGAAGTTTATCACAAGAAGAAGAAAATAAATTTAATATTAAATTTAGGATCAAAAGAAAACTATCGGTACAAACACCCAAATGTTGGGTCGACTTGTGGAAGATATGCGGGCAGGATTTCAAATTCAAAATTTAATATTGGAAATAAAAAATTTATTTTAAATTCCAATGAAGGAAAAAATATACTGCATGGTGGCAAGGTTGGTTTCTCTTCTCGACCTTGGAAAAAATTAAATCACATAAAAAATAAAATAGTATATCAACTTAATTCAAATGATGGGGATCAAGGATTTCCAGGAAATTTAATTGTTAATTGTATATATCAATTAAGAAATAATTTTTTGATTATTAAGTATGAGTATAAATCAAATAAATGTACACATGTAAACATTACAAATCACAGTTATTGGAATTTAGAAAAAAATAAAAAAAAAATGATTTTTGACCATGAGTTAAAATTAAACTCATACAAATATCTTCAAATAAATAAAAATTTTATTCCAACGGGTAAATTTAAAAATGTAAAAAAATCTATATATGATTTTTTAAATTTTGAAAATATTGGTAAAAAATTAGATTTTTTTAAAAATAAAAAGCTTAATATTAAATTTAAGGGTTTTGATAATACATTTGTAATAAAGTCAACTGCAAGAAATTTAGTTGCAACATTAAAAAATAAAAACAGTAATATTCAAGTTGATTTTTTTTCTAAATTACCCGGTATTCAAGTTTATTCAGCACAAAATCTTAATTTCAAAAAAAAATTATTACCCTATCAAGGAATTTGTTTAGAAACTCAATATTTTCCTGATACGCCTAATAAAAAAAATTTTCCAACCACTTTAATAAAACCAAATAAAAGGTATACGTGCTTTACAAAAATCAAAATTCATTAATTTATGAGAAAAAAAATTAATATATCGATAGTGGGAACAGGGTTAATGGGTTTACAACATATTAAAGCTATCAAAAAATCAAAGAAAGCAAATTTACATTCGATAGTTGATATTAGTAACAATGCTAAAAAATTGTCAAAAAAATATAAAATTCCTTTGTTTTCAAATGTTTCAGAACTTTTGAATTCAAACAAATTAGATGCTGTTATAGTTGCTACACCTAATCAGCTACATGAAAAACATACTGTAAGTTTTTTGAAAAATAAAATACCTGTTTTATTAGAAAAACCTATTTCAGATAATATTCAATCTGCCAAAAAAATTATAGTTAGCGCAAATAAAAATAAAACACCACTGCTGATTGGATATCATCGTAGACACAATTCAATAGTCTCTATAGTAAAAAACATTATTAACAAAGGTAAATTAGGTAAGGTCGTTTCTGCAAACGTATTGTGCTGGCTATATAAACACAAAAATTATTACAAAGAAAATTGGAGAGTAAGTAAAGGGGGTGGGCCTTTAGGCATCAATTTGGTTCATGACATTGACATGATTTGTTATTTGTTGGGCTCAATAAAATATGTTCAAGCATTTACATCCAATAAGACTAGAAAATTTAAAGTTGAGGATACTGCAACAATCAGTTTAATTTTTAATTCAGGTGCACTATGTTCACTAAATTTATCAGATACGATAGTTGCACCTTGGAGTTATGAATTAACAGCAGGAGAAAATCCCGTATATCCTATTACCGATCAATCAGCATACATGATTGGAGGCACCAAAGGTTCGTTGCAATTTCCTAACCTTAAATTTTGGTTTTATAAAAAAGAGAGAAGTTGGTGGAATAAGATATTTGTTCATAAAAATAAAAATAAAAAAGATGATAATACATTAGTAAATCAAATTGATCATTTTGCCGATGTAGTAGTTAAAAAAGTTAAGCCAAAAGTTAATGGTAATGATGGTTTAATTTCTCTCAAAATTTTTGCTGCAATTACCAAAAGTGCAAAAACAGGTAAAAAAGTAAGAGTCTAAATATTTTAATCATTCATTGTTTTGACATATTTTATTTGTTAACTTTCTATATGAGAAAAATTTTCTTACTAATCTTATTTAGCTTATTATTTATTTCAAATTCAAATGCTGCGTGTGATGATCCTTTAACCGAAGGTGTTGATTACTCTAATTGTAGATTTTCAGATTCTCAAGATTTACAAGGTAGTTATCTTCCAAATTCAAATCTTTCATTTGCGAGCTTTATTCAAGTAAATTTTGATAAAAGTATTATGATGACTTCCAACCTATCATTTGGAACTTTTCCAGAGTCTACATTTGTCAGAGCTAATCTTTATGAGTCTATTTCCATCGGTGCAAATTTTGAAAAAACTAATTTTAGTGGAGCTAACTTAACTAGAGTTGATTTTATGGGCGCAACATTAATAGAGGCTAATTTTCAAAACTCTAATTTAATGGAAGCTAACTTTACATCATCTAATATTACCAATGCTAATTTTGATGGAGCTAATTTAACTGGAGCAACCTGGACTAATGGTCAAACTTGTGGCCCAGAGTCTATAGGTGTCTGTAAACAATAATTAATGAATACTTCAGTTAATACTGATGATGTTATCTTTAATTTTTTTAAACAAATCTGCGATGAAAAGAATGATGAAAAATGTGTTCAGCTTGGAAACGAGTGGATAAAGGCAATGGAAACGAATTTGTATGAAATGGAGAAAAATTTAAATGGTGCTGATAAATTAAAGCATAAAGATGATATTCAAAGCAATCGTGACCATTTAAATAGCTTAAAAAATAAAACCTCTTCTGAATGGAGGCAATATGCAACCCAATGCATGATTGAAATTATGAATCATAAAAGTCAAAAATAATTAGAAGAAATTAAATTTTAATAACTAGCTATCTTTATTAATATAATATAAAAACTCTACAGGGGTGTCTTTATAGACTGAGATTATACCCTAAGAACCTGTCCGGTAATTCAGAAAGGGATGAAATGGATAAAATATACTTTTTAACTCAATCAACATCATTAATATTAGTAATTGGAATAAGTTTAATATTTGTTTTTTTAGGAATTTTTCATTCTATAAAATTTAGAGGAATTAATAGCTATTTAACTGCTAATAGAAACGTTGGTTTATTTTCGATTACAACAAGTCTTGTGGCATCAGCTTTAGGAGCTTGGATTTTGTTTGGTCCTGTTGCAGCTGCAACGTGGGGTGGATTGGGTGCAGTAATTGGTTATGCATTAGGCACAGCTTTCCCAATGATTTTCTTAATTTATCTTGGAAAAAAAATTAGAAATGAGTTTCCAAAAGGATCATCTTTGGTTGAATTTATGAGAAAGAAATTTGGCAAAAGTTTATTTAAGTTAATTTTGATAATGACAATCTTTTATATGTTTATTTTTCTTTGTGCAGAAGTAACAGCGGTTGCTGTATTAATTAATTATATATCTGGAACAGAATTGTGGATTACAGCACTAATAGTTTTGGTAGCTACATTAAGCTATACCCTTTTCGGGGGATTAAGAGCATCTATATTTACTGATAATATTCAAATGATTGTAATTGGTATTTTGTTATTTATTTTGATTTCAATTATAAGCTCACACTCAGGAAATAATTTTTCTTTTTCTCTAATTAATAAGAAAAATCCACAATTATTAAGTTCAAATTATATTCCAGGCTACACGGCTGGACTAACTTTTTTTATAGCAGTTGCTGCAACAAATTTATTTCATCAAGGAAATTGGCAAAGAGTATATGCAGCAAAAAATTATCAAACATTAAAAAGAGGTTTGATAATTGCTTTTTTTGTTATTATTCCAATAGTATTCCTAATGGGTTTTATTGGAATGGTTTCATTTTCAATGGATCCATCTGTGAGACCTGATTTAGGATTTTTTAATTTATTACTAAAAGATCAAACAAAAAGTATATCCTTATTGATCATTATTCTTGGTCTTGCATTGACTATTTCAACTGTTGATACTCTAGTAAATGCTATTTCCAGTCTGTTTGTAGTTGATGGCAAAGCAACTTTTAACTTAGATAAAAAAACTGATTATTTAAAATTATCTAAGTATTTTATTTTAATTTTATCAGTAATTGCTTTTGGAATTGCTTCAAAAGGATTTGATATTTTATATTTATTTTTATTAGCAGATTTATTTTGTTGTGCATTTGTATTTACTGTTTTTTATAGCTTCTATAATAAAGTAAATGAAAAAACTGCCTATGTTTCAATTATAATTGGTCTTGTTGCT
>CACNSD010000008.1 GCA_902623075.1 uncultured Pelagibacteraceae bacterium | reverse complement strand
ATATACGTTGCGGTTGGACAAAAAAGATCAACAGTAAGACAAATTCAAAAAACATTAGAAGAAGCTGGAGCTATGGAGTACACAACAATCGTTGCTGCTACAGCATCTGACTCTGCTCCTCTACAATTTTTAGCACCATATACAGGTTGTACTATGGGTGAGTACTTTAGAGATAATGGAATGCACGCATTAATAATTTATGATGATTTGTCTAAACAAGCAGTTGCTTATAGACAAATGTCATTGCTGTTGAGAAGACCCCCAGGTCGTGAGGCTTATCCTGGAGATGTTTTTTATCTTCATAGTAGATTACTTGAAAGAGCAGCAAAATTAAGCGACGAACATGGTGGTGGATCACTTACAGCACTGCCAATTATTGAAACACAGGGTGGAGACGTATCTGCGTTCATTCCTACTAACGTTATTTCAATTACAGACGGACAAATTTTCCTTGAAACAGAACTATTTAACCAAGGTATAAGACCTGCAATTAACGTAGGTTTATCAGTATCTAGGGTTGGTTCGTCAGCTCAAACTAAAGCGATGAAAAAAGTTTCTGGTTCAATGAAACTAGAGCTAGCTCAATACAGAGAAATGGCAGCTTTTGCTCAATTTGGATCTGATTTAGATGCATCTACTCAGCAACTTTTGAATAGAGGCTCTAAACTAACTGAACTTTTAAAACAAAAACAATATTCACCTATGACTGTTGCTGAACAAGTTATCTCAGTATTTTGTGGAGTAAAAGGTTATCTGGATGATATTGATTTAAAAGACGTTGCCGAATTTGAGAGCAAGATTATTGAAAAATGTAAATCAGATAAGCCTGAAATTATAGAGTCAATTTTAAGTTCAGGAAAACTTGAGGAAGATAAAGAAAAATTACTTGTTGAGGTAATCACTCAATTAAAAGGAAATTTTAAATCTTAATAATTTATGGCAAGTTTAGACGACCTAAAAAAAAGAATAGCTAGTGTAAAGTCTACACAGAAAATTACTAAAGCTATGAAAATGGTTGCAGCTGCTAAATTAAGAAGAGCTCAAGAAAGCGCTGAGAAGGGAAGGCCTTATTCAGAAAAAATGAATAATGTTATTTTAAATTTATCAAATGGTATATCCGATAAAGAAAATGCACCAAAGTTGTTGTCAGGTACTGGTCAGGAAAAAAATCATCTTTGTGTAGTGATGACTTCTGATAGAGGTTTATGCGGTGGATTTAATTCTAATATTATTAAAAAAGCTAAAAGTTATTTTGCAAAAATTTTAGATGAAGGTAAAGAACTTAAAATTATTACAGTAGGCTCAAAAGGAAATGATCAATTAAAAAGAGTTTATGGTGACAAAATAATTGAAAATATTTCTTTCAAAGAGTCTAAAAATGCAAATTATTTTGATGCTGACAAAGTTGGGAAAATGGTAATTGAAAAATTCGAGGCAGGTGAATTTGATGTTTGTACAATTTTTTACAATCAATTTAAAAATGTAATTACTCAAATTCCTCAAGCACAGCAAATTATCCCTTTAAATAATGAGGGAGAGGAAAATAGTTCAGAAGAAAGTTACGAATTTGAACCAGATGAAGATGAAATTTTAAGCAATTTATTGCCAAAGAATATTTCTACGCAAATATTTAAAGCAATGTTAGAGAATTCAGCTAGCGAACAAGGGTCCAGAATGAGTGCAATGGATAACGCAACCCGAAACGCAGGTGAAATGGTTGACAAACTTACTATCGAATATAATAGAAGTCGTCAGGCAGCAATTACAAAAGAACTAATAGAAATCATATCAGGAGCAGAAAGTTTATAATTATGAGCAAAGGAATAATCACACAAGTTATTGGAGCGGTAGTAGACGTGAAATTTGATGGTGAACTACCAGAAATTTTAACAGCATTGGAATGTAAAAATGGTGATAACAGACTAGTTTTAGAGGTAGCACAACATTTAGGTGAAACGACTGTTAGAACAATTGCTATGGATGCTACTGAAGGACTAAAAAGAGGTGATGAAGTTATTAATACTAATGCTCCCATTCAAGTTCCAGTTGGACCTGAAACACTTGGAAGAATTATAAATGTAATTGGTGAACCCATAGATGAAAGAGGTGAGGTTAAGACTAAAGAAAGTTGGCCAATTCATAGAGCCGCACCAGAATTTAATGACCAATCAACAGAAACCGAAATCCTTGTAACAGGTATCAAAGTAATTGATTTACTTGCACCGTATGCAAAAGGTGGAAAGATCGGATTATTTGGTGGAGCAGGAGTAGGAAAAACGGTTTTAATTATGGAATTAATTAATAACGTTGCAAAAGCTCATGGTGGTTTTTCAGTTTTCGCAGGAGTTGGGGAGAGAACTAGAGAAGGAAATGACCTTTATCATGAAATGATTGAGTCTGGAGTAATTAAAAAAGAAGGAGCTGGTTCAAAAGCTGCTTTAGTTTATGGACAGATGAATGAACCTCCTGGGGCAAGAGCAAGAGTTGCACTCACAGGGTTAACTGTAGCTGAATACTTTAGAGATCAGGAAGGTCAGGACGTACTTTTCTTCGTAGATAACATTTTTAGATTTACTCAGGCAGGATCAGAGGTTTCAGCTTTGTTAGGAAGAATTCCATCTGCTGTTGGATATCAACCTACATTAGCTACTGACATGGGTAACCTACAGGAAAGAATTACAACTACAAACAAAGGGTCAATTACATCTGTACAAGCAATTTACGTGCCTGCTGATGATCTTACAGATCCTGCTCCAGCCACATCGTTTGCTCACTTAGATGCAACTACTGTACTTTCAAGACAAATTGCAGAAATTGGTATTTATCCTGCAGTAGATCCACTTGATTCTACATCAAGAATTTTGGATCCAAGAATAGTTGGAGATGAGCATTATAGAGTAGCAAGAGATGTTCAAAGAATTCTACAATCATATAAATCGTTACAAGATATTATAGCTATTCTTGGTATGGATGAGTTATCTGAAGAAGATAAGCTAGTTGTAGCAAGAGCAAGAAAAATCCAGAGATTTTTATCTCAACCATTCTTTGTTGCTGAAGTATTTACTGGTTCTCCAGGAAAACTTGTTGATCTTGATTCAACTATCAAAGGTTTTGATGCAATCTGTAAAGGTGAGTATGATCACTTACCTGAAGCTGCTTTTTATATGGTTGGAACAATTGAAGAAGCTATAGAAAAAGCTAAGAAAATGGAACAAGAAGCTGCTGCTTAATGAGCGAAGAGTTTAAAGTTGAAATAGTAAATCCTGAAAAATCTTTTTTAGTAAAAGATGATGTTTCAGAAGTTGTGGTCCCTGCTTTTGAAGGAGAGATGGGAATATTGAAGGATCATATTTCTATTATTTCCTTTTTGAAACCTGGGATAATTAAGATTTTATCAAAATCAGGTGATGAAAATTACTATGTTGAAGATGGTATTGTTGAGTTCAAAAATAACAATCTATCTATTTTAACAAGTACAATTTTTAATCTTGCAGATATGGATAAATCAAAGCAACAAGATTTAATTAAACAGGCAGAAGAAGAGGCTAATAAAACCGATATTAGCGATCAATCTAAATATTTAGCAGATCAAAAAGTTGAAGTTTTAAAAACTCTAAATTAATTTTTTTACTTTTTCTTTAAGTTCTTTGTAAATATGATGTTTGAAATCAACTACTACATCAGTAATTAAATCTAAGTCAATCCACTTCCAATCCAAAAACTCTGGATTAGATGTGTTAATATTTATTTCACTATCATTTCCAATAAATCGCATTAAAAACCATTTTTGCTTTTGACCTTTGTACTTACCTTTCCAAATGATACCTAGTAATTTATCAGGTAAATCATAGGTTAATGTACCTTCTAGCTCTTCTATAAGTTCTACGCTTTTAATGCTTGTTTCTTCCTCTAGTTCTCTAAATGCAGCTTTTAAATTATCTTCTCCCTCGTCAACACCACCCTGAGGCATTTGCCAAAAATTTTTGGGATTATCAATTCTTTTTGCAACGAATACTTTATTATGTTTATTCAATAACACTATTCCGACCCCACTTCTCAGTGGTAAATC
The DNA here is from genome assembly GCA_902623075.1 of uncultured Pelagibacteraceae bacterium. Lineage (GTDB taxonomy): Bacteria > Pseudomonadota > Alphaproteobacteria > Pelagibacterales > Pelagibacteraceae > Pelagibacter. The sequence continues at coordinate 56,550 of CACNSD010000008.1, read as the reverse complement.
TTTAAAATTTTTATTCATATTATCCGTTAAGTAACTTAATAGCGTAATTTAATTGATTATCTGTGTCAGTTTTTATTCTAAAATCATCGCCTTCCTCATTTACTTCTATATCTGGTCTAACACCTACTTCAGAAATAGATTTTCCAGAGGGAAGATAGTATTTTGCAACAGTTAATCTGATAGCCCCACGATTTTTTAGAGGAATAATTGATTGGACCGAACCTTTACCAAAGCTATTTTCACCAATAATTATTGCTCTTTTGTGATCCTTTAAAGCTCCAGCAACTATTTCAGATGCAGATGCTGAACCATAATTAATTAAAACCAATAATCTTTTTCCGTCAGTAATATCTCCTTTTTTTGCAAACCATTTTCTATTTTCAGATTTTTTTCTGCTTTTTGTTGAAACTATTTCTCCATTTTCTAGAAAAAAATCTGAGATTTTTATTGCTTGAGATAAAAGACCTCCAGGATTATTTCTTAAATCTAAAATAAACGAATTTAAGTTTTTATTTTTTTTAAGTTTTTTAATTTGTTTTTCTATTTGATCACTGCTGTTATCATTAAATGAAGTAAGCCTGAGGTATCCTATACTTTCATCTATAATTTCAGATTTAACAGATTGAACCTGAATAACTTCTCTTATTATATTAAACGTTAAAGCTTTTTTTTCACCTCTTCGTCTTACTGTTAACTCTATTCCAGAACCCACAGGTCCTCTCATTAAATCAACAGCTTCACTTAATGATTTTCCTTGGACCTGAACATCATTTATTTTGACTATGTAATCGCCAGCTTTCAATCCAGCCCTGGATGCAGGTGTATCATCTATTGGTGAAATTACTTTTACTACTCCAGCCTCCATACTAACTTCAATTCCTAGTCCACCAAACTCACCACTAGTCTCAGTTTGCATCTCCTCAAAAATTTTAGGAGACATGTATGCCGAATATGGATCGAGTGATTGTAAAAGACCATTAATCGCAGAATCCATGCTTTCAGATTGATCGATCTCATCAACATATTCTTTGTTAATTTTTTCTAAAACCTCGCCAAAGAGGTCAATTTTTTTATAAATATCAATTTCAGCTGAAATAACTGTTTTATTTAAATAAAAAACAGAGAAAAAAATTAATAATAAAAATTTAAATTTTTTCATATCATCACTTTTTCTTTTGGAATTAGCTCTGACCAAATTTTCTCTAATTCATAAAATTTTCTTTTTTCTGGGTGAAAAATATGAATAATCAAATCAATTCCATCAACAAGTTTCCATTCTCCACTTTCTTTACCTTCAATTCTTGAGTCTTTTACACCATTATTTTTAAGTTTGTTTAAAACTTGTTCTGACAAGGATTGGATATGTCTAGATGAAGTTCCACTTGCTATGATCATGTAATCAGCCATAGAACTTTTGTCTTTAAGATCAATAGTTACAATGTCTTGAGCTTTATTGAGATCTAGTGTGTTGATTACAATTTCTTTTAAGTCTGAAATTTTGTCCATTAATTGATTTTAGATTATCAAATTTTTCTTAATTGAGAAGATGAAATGTTGACTTTATTAAACTCAATAAACTCTAGATTGGCCTTACTAAGTTGCTTAAATGTCTTTGATTTTAAAGAATTTTTTTTATACCCATGTCGGTCAAAAACTAGAATATTACATTTTTGTGAAATTAATTTAGATTTATGCCATTTATGAAAATTAATAAGGTTGTCGGCACCCATTAAAAAATAAATTTCAATTCTTTTATTTTTTTTTAAATGATTGATTAAATTAATAGTTTTATTTGATTTAATAATTTTTTCATAAAATTTAACCTTAATAAATGAATTTATACCAATTATTTTTTTACAAAATTTAATTCTGTCATCAACAGATGTCTTGCTCTCTATTTTAAATGGATTTTTTTTTGTAATTGCCCAAATAACTTTTTTGAGTTTGAACCTTTTTTTTGCTTCCTTAGAAATTGCCAAATGTCCTTTATGAGCAGGATCAAACGATCCACCTAATAAACCAATTTTTATTTTTGTGCTATTCAATTTAATTTCTTATTTTACCATTACTAGTGATTTCATATTTATATGAAATCAATTGATTTAAACCTACAGGACCTCTTGGTGGTAGTGTATTAGTAGAAATTCCAACTTCTCCACCAAATCCAAATTCACCACCATCAGCAAATTGAGTTGAGGTATTATGCATTGCAATTGAGCTTTTAACATTTTTTAGGAAATATTTTGCTGTCTTTTTATTTTTTGTAATGATGGAGTCAGTGTGCATAGTTCCGTATTTGTTAATATGCTTAATTGCCTCTTCAGAATTTTTAACAACTTTAACAGATACAATTGATGATAAATATTCAGTTGACCAATCTTTTTCTTTTGCAGGATATACTTGACCATTGTAATAACTTTTCAAAATCTTATCGCCAATTATTTTACAACCACTATTTTCAAGTTCCTGCAAAATAGGATTACTAAATTTTTTGACTATATTTTTATGAATAAGAATAGTTTCAGTCGCACCACAAATACTTGTATTTCTTAATTTAGCGTTATAGACAATTCCTTTAGCCATTTTTAATTCTGCATCTTTATCTATATAAGTATGACAAAGTCCCTCCAAGTGCCCAATTATAGGTACTTTGGACAATTCTAAAACTTTTTTAACTAAATTTTTTCCACCACGAGGTATAATGACATCGATATATTTTTTCATCTTAGAAAGCATAATATCTACAAGCCTCCTTTGTTTTGAATCAATAAATTGTATAAAGTTTTCATTAACTTTATTTTTTTTAAGTGCCTTTCTAAACAGTTTCGCTAAAGCTTTATTGGAATTTATGGCCTCAGAGCCTCCTTTCAAAATCACTACATTTCCAGATTTAAAACAAAGACTAGCAACATCTGAAGTTACATTTGGTCTACTTTCATAAATAACCCCAATAACTCCAATTGGTATTGAAACTCTTTTAATATTCAACCCATTTGGTCTTTTCCATTTTTCTAAAGTGCTATCTATAGGATCCCTTAATTTAGCTATTTTTAAAATAGAATTTATAATTCCATCTAATTTATTTTCATTTAAATGAAGTCTTTTGATTAAGTTTTCTTTTAAACCTTTTTTTCTTGCGTAATTAATATCTTTTGAATTTTGATTAATAATAAATTTTTTTTCATTCTTAATTAATTTCGCGTAATCATTTAATACTTTATTTTTTACTTCAGTTGTAACTTTATACTCACTAGCTTTTCGAGCTTTTATTCCAATTAAATTCATGTATTTAATCATTTAAATTTCCACCATATCATCCTTATGAATAACTTCTGATTTTGCCACATAGCCTAATAATTTTTCAATTTCATTAGAGTGATGACCCATAATTTTAGTCACCTCATCAGAAGTAAAGGAACTTAACCCTCTAGCACATTCGTTATTTTTTTTATCCAATACTTTTATATGATCACCTTTGTTAAATCTTCCTGAAACTTTTTTAATTCCTGCTGCTAACAAACTTTTTCCAGATTTTAATGCTTTTTTAGCACCATCATCAATTATTAAAGCTCCTTTAGGTGCTACAGAACTTATTATCCATTTTTTTCTAGCATCTAACTTTGAAATTTTTGGACTAAACCAGGTGCAGTTATTTTTTTCAATTATTTTTGAGATAGGATTTGAATATAGTCCATTTGCAATAACCATACTAGTACCAGCAAGCTGACATATTTTTGCTGCTTCAATTTTTGTATGCATACCACCACTTCCGTATTCATTTATGCCCTTAATATAAATTTTTTTTAGATCTTTTTTTAGGTCATCAATTTTTTTTATAAGTTTAGCATCCTTAAAAATTTTAGGATTTTTTGTATACAAACCATCAACATCAGATAATAAAATTAAGGTATCTGCGTTTGTAATTTGCGCAACCCTAGATGCCAATCTATCATTATCTCCATACTTTATTTCACTCGTTGCAATAGTGTCATTTTCATTGACTACAGGAATAAAATCAAGTTCAAAAAGATTATCAAAAGTTCGTTTTGCATTGAGAGATCTTCTTCTTTCCTCAGTATCTTCTAATGTAAGCAAAATCTGAGAAATATTTAATTTATACTTTGAGAAAGTTTGTGAAAATAAATTCATCAGCTCTATTTGACCAATAGAAGCAATAGCTTGACTCTTATCTAATTTGATATTTTTTTTGTTATAATTCATTTTCTTACAACCCAAAGCTATAGCACCAGAGCTAACAATAACTACTTTTTGATTTTTATTTCTTAATTTTTTAATATCTTTTGCAAAACTAGATAACCATTGTTTCCTAATCTTTTTATTTTGATCAACTAAGAGAGATGATCCAATTTTGATAACAATTATTTTAGAGTTTTTAAGATACATAGGACAATAGCTTTGCTTTAATTTTTGATACAGATTCTTTTTCCAGAGTTGTCATTGTCATAATCTCACAATTTTTACCCTTTGAAAAATGATCTATAACTTCATTTACTGTTTCTTCATCAATCAAATCGACTTTATTAAGCACAATTAGTTCTTTTTTTTCTAATAACTTTGCACTGTAGCTTTTTAATTCATTTTTCACCTGATTATAAGACTCATTCAGATCTAAGTTGGTGACATCAATTAAGTGCAGTAAAGACTTACATCTCTCTATATGTTTTAAAAATTGTATCCCTAACCCTATACCTTCGTGAGCACCTTCAACTAATCCTGGAATATCTGCAATGGTAATTTCTTTATCATCGTAAGAAGCCACGCCAAGGTTTGGATTAATAGTTGTAAATTTGTAATTTGCAATTTTTGGACTTGCGTTTGTTAATGCTGCTAACAAACTTGATTTTCCCGCATTTGGCAATCCAATAATACCGATATCAGCAATTGTCTTTAATTGAAGCCATATTGTAAATTCTTCTCCGATAGTGCCTTTAGTAAATTTTCTTGGTGCTCTATTTGTAGAACTTTTAAATCTTGTGTTTCCTAAACCTCCTTTTCCACCAGCAGCTGCAACATATTCTTCGCCTTTTTTATTAAAATCAAAAAGAAGAGTTTTGTTATCTTCTTCAAATACCTGTGTGCCTAGAGGAACTTTTAAAATCAAATCTTCACCCCCTTTTCCTGTTTGGTTTTGACCAGAACCATTTTCTCCACGTTCGGCTTTGTGGTGTTGTTGATATCGATAATCAATAAGGGTATTTAAATTTTCCTCTGACTTTAAAATAATTGATCCACCTTTTCCACCATCTCCACCATCTGGTCCACCAAACTCAACATATTTCTCTCTTCTAAAACTAGGAGATCCATCTCCACCGTTTCCAGCTTTTACATAAATTTTAACTTGATCGAGAAATTTCATAATACAACATCTATCTTAATTGGTTGTACTATTAATTGGGCTTTACAGAAACGAAAGTTCTATCTGATTTAGATTTTTTGAAGACAACTTTTCCTTTAACAACTGAAAATATTGAATGATCTTTACCCATACCAACATTTTCACCTGGAAAAATCTTAGTTCCTCTTTGTCTAACAATTATGTTTCCAGGAATTACTGTTTCACCACCATACTTTTTTACACCAAGTCTTCTACCGGCACTATCTCGTCCGTTTCGTGATGATCCACCTGCTTTTTTTGTTGCCATAATTTACCTAATAACTATTTACTTACTACTTCCTTAACTTCTTCTTTTTTTGAAGTTTTGGAAATTTTTTCAGCTTCTGATATCACCTTACCATCTTTTGAAAAAATTTTGTTAATTCTTATCATAGAATATTCTTGTCTATGCCCATTTTTTCTTCTTGAATTTTGTCTTCTTCTTTTTTTAAAAATTAAAATAGTTCTATTTTTGCTATTTTTAATTAAATCAGCCTCTACTTTTGCACCCTCAACATTTGGAGTCCCAATTTCAATTGTTTTGTCATCACCATAAGCCAAGATTTCATTAAACTCTATTTTAGTCTCAGGTTTAGAGTCTGGTAGTTTTTCAATCTTTAGAATTTCTCCAGATTTTACTTTATACTGTTTTCCACCTGTTTTAATTACTGCGTATGACATAGTATGATTTAATTTAAAGTTATCGCAATATAGTTGTAGCCAGCCTTTAGTCAAGCCGAATTAATTAGAAATTATCCTTAAAATCTCTTAATTTTGAAAAGGTTTTAACATCTTTTGCCCTTAAAAATATATTACACTCCAATTCCTCTTTTAAAGTTGTGGGTACGGTAGGAATTCCATTTTCTCTTAATTTTTCTATTTTTTCTATTTTTTTTTGTAAATCTTTGTTTTCGGAATCATATTTTTTGCAAAATTTTGCATTGTTAAGAGTGTATTCATGTCCACAATAAATTTTTGTATCTTCTGGTAATAATTTAATTTTGTTTAAAGATTCAAACATTTCCTCATAAGAACCTTCGAATATTCTTCCACAACCAAGTGAGAAAAGAGTATCTCCAACAAAAACTATTTTTTCTTTAAAAAAATTAAAACTAATATGGCCTGAAGTATGTCCAGGTATATGCATAATTTTAGCTTCAAAGTTTTCAGCTTTCCATATTTGATTATCTTCTAACAATATGTCTATCTCTGGTATTCTTTTTGAGTCTCCTTTAAAACCTACTACAATTGATCCATATTTTTTTTTTAATTCTTGATTTCCTCCAATGTGATCATAATGATGATGAGTATTAAGAATGTATTTTAATTTTATATTTTTATTTTTTAGGAAATTTATTATTGGCTCAGCCTCGCTGGGATCTACAATACACGCAGAATTGTTACTTCCGTCTATTATTAAATAGCTATAGTTGTCTTGAAGACAAGGTATAATTTCAATACGCATTTTATTTTTCTATCAAAAATATACCAAGATCTGCAAACAAATTTTTAACACCTAAATTACTCTCATTTATTATTGATGTATTAAGATTGTTTAAAGCGAGTGATTTAAAAATCTTTATATCTTTTGATTTTACAAAATGAAAAAAATCTTTGATTGTGCACATGTGTAAATTTGGAGTGTTATACCATTCATCTGGTAATGTTTTCGTAATTGGCATTGTACCTTTAAATAATAAATGAAATCTTACTTTCCAGTATCCAAAATTAGGAATTGTAACTATTGCTTTTTTTCCAACTCTTAAAAGTTCATCTATAACTAATTCAGGATCAAGAAAAGCTTGAAGGGTTTGACTTAAAACAACATAATCAAATGATTTATCTGGAAATTGCTTTAAATCCTTTTCAGCATTTCCTTCAATTACCGTTAAACCTTTTGCAATACATTCTTGCACTCTTTCTTTTGAAATTTCTAATCCTCTTATATTTATGTTTTTATTATCCTTTAAAAATTTCATTAAAGTTCCATCGGCACAACCTACATCTAAAACTTTCTTATCTTTTTCAATTAAATCTGCTATTACCTGAAATTCATTTTTCATAATTAATTTTCTTCGTAAGATTTATCTAAAAAGTTTTTAAGTGCACTTAAGAAATCAGGAACGTCTAGTAAAAAGGAGTCGTGACCTTTATCTGACTCAATTTCTACAAATCCAACATCAGCTCCTATTGAGTTTAAAGCAATCACAATATCTTTGTTTTCTTGAGTTGGATAAAGCCAATCTGAAGTAAATGAAATTATAAAAAATTTTGCCTTTGTATTTATAAATGCTTCTGAAAGATTACCATTGAATTGCTTAGCTAAATCAAAATAATCCATAGCTCTTGTGATATAAAGATAACTATTTGCATCAAATCTATCTACAAAAACTGAGCCCTGATATCTTAAATAACTTTCTATTTGAAAATCAGCGTCAAATCCAAATTTAAGATCTTCTCTTTCTTGTAACTTTCTTCCAAATTTTTCCTGCAAACCTTTTTTAGATAAATAAGTAATATGAGCTGCCATTCTAGCTACTGCCAATCCTTTTCCAGGATTAGTATCATTTGATGTATAATTCCCATCTTTCCAGTTACTATCAGCTGTAATAGCTTGTCTACCTAGTTCGTTAAAAGCAATATTTTGAGCTGAATGACTAGATGTGGTTGCTATCGGTATTACTGTTTTGGATTTATCAGGAAAGTTGCTGATAAACTGAAGGACTTGCATACCTCCCATTGAACCACCAGTTATAGAAAAAAGTTTATCAATACCAAAATGATCAAGTAAATTATATTGAGCATTCACCATATCATTAATTGTAATAACGGGAAAATTTGTTCCAAAAACTTTTTGATTAGGATCTTTATGACTTGGTCCGTATGATCCCATACATCCACCAATTACGTTAGAGCAAATAACAAAATATTTATTCGTATCGATAGCTTTATCAGGACCTACAGCATAACTCCACCAACCCTCTTTGTTGGTTACAGGGTTTATTCCGGTTACAAATTGATCTCCTGTTAGAGCATGAAAAACTAATATTGCATTATCTTTTTTTGAATTAAGTGAACCGTAAGTTTCATAGGCTATCGGAAAATCTTTTATGGTCTTTCCACAGTCTAATTTTAGTGGTTTCTTTACAATTAAAGTTTTTATGTTTTTCTCAGTATTCATAGTTTTTGACTGTTTCGAATTGTGAGAAAAAAAACTATTTTAGCGGTTTTTTTTAAGCGCTCGCAATTCAGTTAAATCAGCGCATAATTTTTTTACTAGAACTTATTTATTATGTCAATTTTTTAAAAAATCCTCTTATTCTCTATAAAATTTTGTAATTTTATCTATAAAGAGCACATAAATTAAAAAAAATGATAACTCCAAATTTCAAAAAATTTAAAATTGAGGCTTATAAGCCTGGTAAATCAAAAGTTAAGAAACTTAAGAGCGTAATTAAGCTTTCCGCAAATGAGTCTGCTTTAGGTATGAGCCCTAAAGCAAAGAAAATAATATCAAATAAAAATTTGAATTTAGATAAATATCCAGATGGAAAATCTCAAAATTTAAGAAAAGCAATATCTAAAGCTTTTAAATGCAATTCTGAGCAAATTATTTGTGGAGCTGGTTCAGATGAAGTTATTCAAATGCTCTGTCAATTGTTTTTAAACCCAAAAGATGAGGTTGTGGTACCAGAGTACAGTTTTTTAATGTACAGAATTTACTCAAAAATTGTAGGTGCAAAAATTGTGTTTGCAAAAGAAATTAATTTTACAGTTTCAGTAAATGAAATTTTAAAAAAAATAACAAAAAAAACTAAAATTGTGTTTATAGCTAACCCAAACAATCCTACAGGAACTTACTTAACGAAAAAAGAAGTTTTAGAATTAAGAAAAAAATTAAATAAAAAAATTTTACTAGTTATAGATGATGCCTATGCGGAATATATGAAAAACAAAGATTATTCATCTGGGTTAGATTTGTTTAAAAATAAAGACAATGTTTTCATCCTTAGAACTTTTTCTAAAATGTTTGGATTAGCTTCTCTGAGAGTAGGTTGGGGATATGGATCAAAAAAAATAGTTGATGCGCTAAATGTTATAAAACCACCATTTAATGTAAATGGTATTGCTCAATTAGCTGCCACCGAGTCACTGAAGGATAAAGCTTTCATAAAAAAATCGATTAGACATAATTTATTATATTCTAAAAAAATTAAGAAATTTCTTGAGACATATAATATTTTTTCAAATTCAGTTTCAGCAAATTTTTTGTTACTTAATTTTGAAAAATGTAGATATTCAGCAAAATTTCTTTATGAAAAACTTAAAAATAAGGGAATTATTTTAAGATCAACAGAAGATGGTTATCATATAAAGAATAAATTAAGGTTAACTATTGGATCTAAAAAAGAAAACTTAAAATTTATGAGTGTTATTAAGCAAGTATTGAAAAAATGAAAAATATTTTAATTATTGGATGTGGATTATTAGGTTCATCTTTATTAAGGCGTATTAGCAAAAAAAAACTAGCGAAAAAAATATTTATTTATGAAAAATCAAAATCAAATATTGCTAAGATAAAAAGATTAAAATTACCTGGAACAATTGTTAAATCATTAAAAGAAGGTGCAAGTAATTCCGATTTAATCATCTTTTGTACACCAATGAGTGAATACAAAAATATTATTTTAAAAATTAATAAATTTATACCATCGAAAACATTGATTACAGATATTGGTTCTTCAAAAATTGAAACTTCTAAAATTATAAATAAATTTTTAAAGAAAGGTATTCATTGGATTCAAAGTCACCCGATAGCTGGATCAGAGGTCAGTGGACCAGAGCATGGTAAAGAAAATATGTTTATTGATAGATGGTGCATAATAATTAAAGAAAAAAATACAAAAAAAAATAATATAAATATTCTAACTAAGTTTTGGAAAAAAATTGGAGCAAAAGTAGTTGTTATGAGCTCTGAAAAACATGACAAAATTTTTTCTATTACTAGTCATTTACCTCACTTAATTGCATATAATTTGGTAAAATCAGCACAAGATTTTGAGAAAAAACAAAATTATGAGCTAATTAAATATAGCGCTGGTGGATTACGAGATTTTTCTAGGATTGCAGCATCAAATGAAATCATGTGGCGAGATATTTTTTTTAACAATAAAAATAATATTTCAAAAGCGATTGATTTATTTATTAAAAATTTAAATCAATTTAAAAAAGATATTAATTCAAAAAATGATAAGTCTATCGTAAAAAAACTTATTCAGACTAAAAAAGTAAGATCAAAAATCATCAAATTGAAACAAGATATTGATAAACCTGACTTTGGAAGAAATTAATATTTTATTCTAGATACTTTTTCTACCTTTAGTTTGGCAGTTTTTTCAATTCTATTAATTGTTTCTATAATTGGCATAATAATTACTTTTTTTTCTGGACCATAAGCATGAATTAGTTGTTTAGAATTCAAACACATTGCAACATGACCTTTCCAAAAAATAATATCTCCTTTTTTAAATAGTTTTTTGTTTAAATTCTTTTTTGTATATTTGATCTGATCTTTTGTATCTCTTGGATAAAACGAATTATTATAACAATAAAATATTTGCAATAAGGCTGAACAATCAATACCTTTAAATGTTTTTCCACCCCAAACATATTTTACATCGAGAAATTTTTTAAATACTTTTGTAAAATTATTTTCTTTATGGTTTATTTTTTTAATATCTACTTTTTTAATCCATTTATTTTTCTCAATTTTTACGTAATTCTTATTTTGTTCAAATACAGATAATTTGGATGCAAGTGGAAGCCAACTACTTGTTCCAATTCCAGGTTTCTTATAAATCTTTGCTTTTAGTGAACTGACTTTATAATTGGAGCTAAATTTTTCTATATATTTTGAATTTTTTATAAACCCCTTATAATTATCAAATAAAGTTTTAATTTTTATCCAATTTTTATTTTTTGCTAATATTTTGAATTTTTCACCATATATAATTTGTGAAGTTACTTCAGATCTACTGGAAGGATTTTTGTAAATATTCGAAAAATTACCTATGAAGTAAAAATTATTTTGCACCAATTTTAATTTTGTTTTTAATTAACCACAAACAAATCAACGAAGGTATCACCATAATAGTTGTTAAAACAAAAAATGTTCCCCAATCTCCATTTAACCAGTCAACTAAAGCTCCTGAGGATGAAGCTAAAGTAGTACGACCAGCAGTACCAATTGAAGCAAGTAATGCATATTGTGTGGCTGTATAAGTTCTATCAACTAGTAATGATATAAATGCAACAAATGCTACAGTTGCAAAAGCTGCTGTGATATCATCAGCTATAACCGCAATTGCAAATAAAATTTCTGATTTTCCAGTCCATGCTAAAACTGCAAATAAAAGATTGGTTACAGCCATTAACCCACCAGCAAAGAACATAGTTTTAATTGTTCCAGCTCTCATAGCCATTACCCCACCCAACAAAGTAAATACAACTGTAGTTATCCAACCAAGACCTTTTGAATAAATTGCAATTTGACCTTTGGAGAAACCAATTTCTTTATAAAAAACAATAGACATTCTTCCCATAAATGCCTCACCTATCTTAAACAAGAAAACAAATCCTAAAATTCCAGCTGCAATGGCAAAACCATTTTTTCTAAAAAAACTAATAATAGGTCCGCCTATAGTTCCTGTAATATAAGCGATAAAGTTTGTAATAATATTGCTAGATCCAAGTTTTCCTTCAATTAATTTGTCTGTTTCTCTCTGTTTTGCTTCTCTGTTTGTCTCTATAGGTTCATGAACAAACATTAATCCAATATTCATTAAAATTATTAAAATACCTAAAATTAAAAAAGTAGCTTGCCAGTAGTCAGCTACCCCTAGGTTTTCAAAAAATTCTGCCGTAAATAAAGCAACAACTCCACCTAATTTATAACCTGTCCACCAACCAACAACAGCCATGGCTGCGCCTGCAGCCATTGATTTTCCTTCATTTTCATTTATCTGTTCAATTCTTAATGCATCCACAGTTATATCTTGGGTTGCTGACGCGATAGCAATAATTAAACCTACAGTAATTAATAAAGCCAAATTTTCAGTTGGATTAATCACACTCCAAACAACAAGACTTAACAAAATAATTAATTGCATCAAAACTATCCATCCTCTTCTATGACCTAATTTTTTTGTTAGTATTGGAATTTGAATTCTATCTATAATGGGAGCCCACAAATAATTGAAAGCGTATACTCCAAAAATTAATCCTGCCCATCCAATAGTTGATCTACTTAAACCTTCTTCTTTTAACCAAAGGCTTAAACTGCTTGCAATCAATACCCATGGAAATCCACTTATTGCACCCAATAAAAGAATTCTAACCATTCGAATATCTTTATAAACTGCAAGAGAATCAAGCCATGTTTGTTTCTTTGTTTCAGACATAATTAATTTCTCCAAAAAGATGGTAAGAACAATACTAATATTGCAAACAACTCAAGTCTACCTAAAATCATACCTACAGTTAAGATCCATTTAGAAATATCAGGCAAAGATGAAAAATCTCCATTAGGCCCAATAATAGGCCCTAAACCTGGACCAACATTTGATATTGCTGTTGCCGCTCCAGAGGTAGCAGTTATAAAATCGAGACCTGTTAATGATAATAATGCTGCTAAAATAAAAAAAATAACAAAGTAAAAATAAATAAATGAAATTATTGATGCAATAAATTTATCATCAACAGATCCTTGATCGTATTTAATTATAAATATTCCATTGGGATATATAATTTTTTTTAATTGATTTAATATAAATAAGTATAGAATTTGAATTCTAAAAATTTTGACTCCACAAGTAGTTGATCCAGCACAGCCCCCAATAAACATTAATGCAAGAAATATTGTTATAGGAAAACTTCCCCAACCATCGAATTCAGCATTTACATAACCTGTTCCAGTCAATATTGAAATTGTATTAAAAAAAATAGATCTTAAACTAAAGTTTCCGTTATTATATAATAATAAATAAATTGATAAAATAATAATGCTTATAATTATTATTTTAATAAATGTTCTGATTTGAATATCGTTTAAAAATATTTTTTTATTACCACTAATAAATTTAATATATGCAATAAATGGAATACTTCCTAAAATTATAAAAATCATCGATGATATTTCTATAAGAACACTGTCAAAATATCCGATAGATTGATTATAATTAGAAAATCCACCAGTCGCAATTGTAGTCATAGAATGAGTTAAACTATCAAATTTTCCCATTCCAAATACCCAGTATGATAATGCACAAAGAGCAGTTAGGCCTGAATAAATATAAATAAGTCTTAAAGCTATTTCTTTTGATTTAGGAAGAATCTTTTCAGATGAGTCGTTGCTAGAAATTTTAAATAATTGCATACCACCAACGTTCATAATAGGCATCAGAGTAATTGCCATCACGATTATACCAATTCCTCCTAACCATTGAAGTAAAGCTCTCCATAACAGAATGCCTTTTGGTGTACTCTCTAAGTCAGAGATAATTGTAGATCCAGTTGTTGTAATACCAGACATACTCTCAAAAAAAGCATCAGTAATAGAAAGATCAATAGTCGAAAATATAAATGGTAAAGATCCAAAAATAGCAATACTTAACCATGACAAGGCAGTTAACAAAAATGCTTGTTGCAAATTTAATTTTTTGTCGTGGTCTAGATTTGAAAGAAAAAATAATGATCCAAAAATTATAGTAACAATAGATGCACCAAAAAATGATGAATCTATTTCTGAATAAATAAATTGTGCAATTATAGGGATGAACATTGAGATCCCTAAAATTATTTGCAAAATTCCTAGTGTAAAAAAAACAGTTTTATAATTAGACATTTTGAAAGAACATTATTTTATGGTAAATAAATTTCAACTCTATAAGAATTAATAAAATCGCCAATTTAGGATTTTTGTAAAAGATATATTCGTGATTAAAAAAGAAATTTTAGACAAAACAAGTGCCTGGCCTTTCGTTGAGGCAAAAAAAATGCTTCGTGAGAGAAAATCTTTTATTGATAAAAAAGGTAAAATTTCCCTTCAAACAGGATATGGTCCAAGTGGCCTTCCGCATATTGGAACATTTGGCGAAGTTGCAAGGACTTCAATGATGGTTAATGCCTTAAAGCAACTTACAGATCTACCAACAGAAATAATTACCTTTTCTGATGATATGGATGGTTTGAGAAAAGTTCCTGATAATGTTCCTAATCAAGAATTACTAAACGAAAATTTACATAAACCACTAACACAAGTTCCAGATCCATTTGAAAAATTTGCAAGTTTTGGAGAACATAATAATGAAATGTTAAAAGATTTTTTAAATAGTTTTAATTTTAAATATAGTTTTAAAAGTTCGACATCTTTATACAAAGGTGGTTTTTTCAACCCAACTTTAAAAATTATTTTAGACAATTATGATGGTATAATGAATATTATACTTCCAACTTTAGGTAAAGAACGTCAACAAACTTACTGCCCTTTTTTACCTATTTGTCCAGATACAGGTCATGTTCTCGAAATTCCAGTTATAGAAATTGATAAAAAAAATTCTAAAATAATTTTTGATAATAAAGGTAAAAAATTAGAATCTAGTATTTTGGATGGAAATTGTAAATTACAATGGAAAGTTGATTGGGCAATGAGATGGTATGCTCTAGATATAGATTTTGAAATGTATGGAAAAGACCTTATTGAGAGTGCAATTTTATCAACTAAAATAATAAATTTGATTGGTAAAAAACATCCATCTGGATTTGCTTATGAATTATTTCTTGATGAAAAGGGTGAAAAAATTTCAAAATCAAAAGGAAACGGTATTACTATTGACCAGTGGTTAAAATATGCCTCACCTGAAAGTTTATCTTTATACATGTATCAAAATCCAAAAAGAGCAAAAAAACTTTATAAAGAAATAGTGCCTAAAGCTGTAGATGAGTATCTTGATAATATTGAAAAATCAAAAAAACAAACTGAACAACAATTAGTGATGAATCCTGTTTGGCATGTTCATAATGGACATATTCCAAAAGAAGAGATGATTATGACCTTTTCTATGTTGTTGAATTTAGTTGAAACAAGTAACGCTGATAACAAAGATTTATTGTGGAAGTTTGTTAAAAAATACAAATCTAATATTCATGAAAAAAATTTTCCAATTTTTGATGGACTAGTTGGTTATGCAATTAAGTATTTTAATGATGTTATTAAGGCTCAAAAAAAATATAAAAAACCGTCTGAAAATGAAAAATTAGCTCTACAAGCTTTAGTTAAGACTTTAGAAAAATGTAATGATCAGATGTCTCCTGAGGATATACAAACATTAATTTATTCAACTGGTAAAGAGAATGGGTATTCAGAAAACTTAAGAGATTGGTTTAAGTTAATCTATGAGGTGGTGTTTGGAGATGAAAATGGACCTAGAATGGGTTTTTTTATAAGTTTTTTCGGTGTTAACGAAACAAAAGAATTGATAATTAGTAAACTGAAATAATGTATTCAAATTTAAGATCTTTAATATTTAAAATAGATCCTGAAAGAGCACATTTTTTAGCAATTCAATCACTCAAACTCAATTTAGTTTCAAATATATTTGATGAAAACAAAAATGATCCTATTTTAAAAACAAAATTATTTAATCAAAATCTTGATAATCCTATTGGTATTGCTGCAGGTTTTGATAAGAATGCAGAGGTATATAACCCTTTATTTAAGCTGGGCTTTGGATTTGTTGAAGTAGGTACAGTTACTCCATTAAAACAATATGGAAATGAAAAACCAAGAGTATTTAGATTGGTAGAAGATCAAGCATTAATTAATAGGTTAGGTTTTAATAACCACGGATCAGATACAATATTAAATAGAATAAAATCTAATAAAAAACTAGGTGTGCTAGGTGTAAATGTGGGTCCAAACAAAGATTCTAATGATAGATTGAATGATTATTTAATTGGATTAGAAAAATTTTCTGAAGTTGCAGATTATATTACAATCAATATTTCTTCACCAAATACTGAAAATCTAAGAAACTTTCATGATGAGAATAAATTAAAAGAGTTGTTAAAATCTATCTCAGAGAAAAAAAAACAATTAAAAACTGAAATTCCTGTAGCCGTAAAGATTTCACCAGATATAAATGAAAATCAAATTGACCTAATTTCAGAAATACTTTTAGAAAATGAAATAAGCGCAATAATAATTTCAAATACTTCCGAAGCTTCTCGGGAAACACTTCAAAATATACAGAGACATCAAAAAGGGGGTTTATCTGGAAAACCTATTGAGAAAAAATCAAATTTTTTAATAAGCAAATTCTACAATTTAATAAAAGGTAAAATTAAAATAATTGGAGTAGGTGGCGTTGACTCTGGTAAAGCAGCTTATGACAAGTTTTTATTAGGAGCAGATTATGTTCAGTTGTATACCGGCATGGTATTTCAAGGACCCAATATTGCTGGGATGATTAAAAAGGACCTAAAAGAATTACTAATAAGAGATGGTGTCAAAAATTTCACAGAAATTGTTGGAAATAAAACTATTTCTTAAATGTATTAAACTTGACGCCTTCAATATCTCCCCTTATATAGGCACTGTTATTATGTCAAAAAAATGCGAACTTACCGGTAAAATCCCTATGAAAGGTCATAACGTTAGTCATGCTAACAACAAGACTAAAAGAAGATTTTTACCAAATCTTAAAAAAGTAAAATTTACAAGTGAGCTTACTGGAAGAAGTTTAAAACTTACTGTAAGCAATTCAGGGGTAAGGTCAGTTGACAAAAAAGGTAGTTTTGATGAATTTTTAAAAACCGTAAAAAATAAAAATTTATCTCCTAGGTTAAAAAAGTTAAAAAAAGTCGTTTTAATTAAATCTCCTTTTAAAAAGAAACCTGTAGCTAAATCAGCTTAATGAACAAATTATTTATCACTCTGTCAATAATGATGGGGGTTGTTGTACTATCTTCTAATTATTTAGTTCAGTTCCCAATCAACTATTTTGGATTAAATGAGATTTTAACTTATGGAGCTTTTAGTTACCCAATAGCTTTTTTAATAACAGATTTAGCAAATAGGTCCTATGGAAAATTACTAGCAAGGCAAATTGTATATTTGGGCTTTTTAATAGGAATTATATTTACATTGTTATTCTCAACTGATTTTGCAGATTTAATCTCTGTTAGAATTGCAATAGGATCAGGGGTAGCTTTTATTACTGCCCAATTGTTAGATATTCAAATTTTTGATCGATTAAGAAAAAAACAGTGGTTTGTGGCCCCACTTACTTCATCTTTGATTGGATCGACAGTCGACACATTTTTATTTTTCTCAATATCATTTTATGCAACAGGGGTACCTTGGGTTACTTTATCTCTTGGAGATTTAGCAGTAAAAATTTTAGTTGCTTTAATAATGTTGATACCATTCAGAATGTTATTGAAAATTATTAAACCAATTAAAGTTTAATATAAAAATTTATAAGATAAAATTTTATATGCCAATTTTGCAACAAGAAAATTATAAGAATTAAATCCTTTAATTGGAGACAATTCATTAATATCTGCACCAACAATTTTAGAGTTCTTTGCTGCAATTCTAATTATATCTAATGTTTCATCCCACAAAAGTCCTCCCGGTTCAGGTGTACCAGTTGCAGGCATAATACTTGAATCTAATCCATCTACATCAAATGTAAGATATACAGTCTTGTTTTTAATTAATTTTTTAAATTTAGATAAGTTCCATTTCTTTTTATCTTTTGCCCAAAAAATATTTATTCTTGAAGAATTCTTTTTTAAAAATGGGATTTCACTTTCTGAGATATTTCTTATCCCAAATGAAATTAAAGAAATATTTTTATAATCCAAACACCTTCTAATTGCTGAAGCATGTGAAAATTTTTCTCCATTATAACTTTGACGTAAATCTGCATGGGCATCAAAATGCAAAAGGCAAATATTTTTATATTTTTTAGTAAAAGGAACAATACATCCAGGAGTTATTGAATGTTCTCCACCTAAAGTCATTGGGAAAAGTTTTTTATCTAAAATCTCTTTATTAACTTTTGAAATTTTATTCAGAGCTTTTTTAATATTTTTGTCTATTTTAAATGGTTTTAAAGTTTTAATTCCTATTTTCCGATAAGGTTCGCAGTTAAGTTCTTCATCATATAGCTCTACTTGATGAGATGCTTTTATGATTTCTTTAGGTCCATTTCTTGTTCCTGCCCCATAACTTACAGTTTTTTCTAAACCAAATGGAATAATTACAGCTTTTTCTTTAAAGCTAAATTTATTATCAATTCCTAAAAACCCGTTTTTATTTGAGAGATATTTCAATTTTATTTAAAAATTTTTGTAAAGTTTTTTCTTGTTCTATTTTTCCACTCACCTCTATGGTAGGCGTCACTAGCAATTAATGGCAAAACACTTGTTGCTTCTGCAAACACCATCTGTTCTTTTGTAACATCCACTTTCCCCCATGAACTTGCTTCTTTTAATGTAGAACTACTACAAGCGCCATCTCTACTATCAGCAACCGTGATTTGAACAGCATATTTATGCATGTCTACATCTTTTCCTAATAATTCAGCACATATGACTGTATCTTGAATAAAGTTTTTAGGAACACCACCACCTATCATAAATAATCCAGAACCTTTAGATTTGATTTTAATTTGTGTTAGTTCCCTAAACTCTCTAACCGAGTCTATTGTCATATGTTTTTTTGGATTTTGTTCTTGATGTATAACTAACCCAAATCCTGCACTAGAGTCAGTAAAAGCAGGACAGAAAATAGGAACATTGTTGTCAAAAGCGGTTTCAACTAAAGAGTCTTTTTTCTTTGAGTTTTTTTTTAAATATTTTCCCATTTCATAAATGAACTCTCTTGAAGTATAGCTTCTAGCTTCCAAGTCATTTGCGATTTCACATATGATTTTATCACACATTTGAAGCTCTTCTTCATCTATGTAGGTATCGTAAATTCTATCTATGTAGTTATTCCTAAGCTCAGTGTCATCTTGAAATTGTGAACCTTGATAATGTTTAAAACCAAGAGCTTCAAAAAAATCCATATCTACTATTGAGGCACCAGTTGCAACAATTGCATCTACCATATTATATTTAACTAAATCTTTATAAATATTCATGCATCCAGCAGCTGAAGTAGATCCTGCTAAAGTAAGAAAAATTGTGCAATCTTTATCTTTAAGCATCTCGTTATAAATATTAGCAGCATTTGCTGTTTCTCTAGAGACAAATGACATTTTTTCCATTGAGGATATAATTTTTCTAGAGTCGAAAGACGTTATATCTATGTGTTCAACAGGATTTTTTAAGAAATTTCTTTTACTGTTATGACCTGAGTTTTTTTGACCTGACATTAAGCTACCAAGTTAGCTTTTTTAGTGTCTTTATCATACATTGTCATTATTGGGTTATCTTCAACCTCGTAAATTTCATTTGAGTAATAACCGTTAAACTGAGTTCTAAATGTCAATCCGTATGCCCCAAGTTGACCAAGTTCAATATAATCATTTTCTTTAATATTATTTGGAAGCAAAAAAGGACCCTTCATATAATCCATGCTATCACATGTTGGTCCAAAGAAATCAAAAGCAGTTAATTTTTTTGAAATTATTTTATTAGGATTTTCTTTAATCATTCTAGATGGAAATACAATGTTTGGTGTGCCGGCATCAAAAAGAGTACCGTAAGTACCATCATTAATATAAAGCTTTTGTTTTTTTCTCAAATTAACCCTTACAACTGTTGAGCCACTTTCAGCTACTAAAGCTCTACCAGGCTCACAAATAATTTCAGGCAGTTTTTTAAGCTTTAAATTTTCCAAACTTTTATTTATTTCGTTGAAATAACTAGCTAAAGATTGTGGAATTAAGTCAGGATAGATTGTAGGGAAACCTCCGCCTACATTAATGTAATCTGGAATAATTTTTGTCTTTTTTATTATATTTCCAATTTCACTAATTCCTTTAGAATAAGAAATAGGGTGCATGCATTGTGAACCAACATGAAAACTTAAACCAATCCTGACAGCATATTGTTTTACTAGTCTTAACAAACCTATTGCTTCAGAAGTTAAAGCACCAAATTTTTTTGATAAATCAATTTCTGCATGTTCATTTGAAACAGCAACTCTTACAAATAATTCTAAATCTTTAGCATTATTTGTACTTTCAATTATTTTAATAAGCTCATCTTTTGTATCTAATGAAAAAGTTTTAACACCATAATTAAAATATGCCTCTTTTATACTTTCTCTACTTTTAACTGTATGCATATAAGAGCATTTAGCCGTGTTGCTAAAAGCTCTAATATTTTTAATTTCCTCAATTGACGCAACATCAAATTGTTTAACTCCACCTTCAATTACTGTTTTGATTACTTCAGGGTGTGGATTGGTTTTGACTGCATATAAAACTTTACCTGGAAATTTGTTTAAGAAAAAGTTCACCGCAGATTTTATAGAATTCTTTCTTATACAGTAAACTGGTTTTTCAGGTTTCAGTTGTTTAACTAGTTCTTCAACTGATTTAAATTTTTGCATTTTAAATGCCTCCAAAAAAAATTTAATAAAAAAAAGTCTTTTTTAAAAAAACTTTAATATTTTTTGGCATATAAAGTAAACAACACTAAAGTAAAGCAAATAATTCAAGCCAGAAATGCTTAAAAATCATGTATTGTAATATTCTTCAGAGACCCCATATAAGACCTATGAAGGAAGAAGCAAAACTGCAGAATCTCAGTGATTTTGAGAATAAGTCATTATTGATCGTTGATGATGACAATCCTTTTCGTGAGCGTTTGGCAAGAGCGATGGAAAAAAAAGGATTTGAAGTTTTTCAAGCTGAGAGTGTGCAAAAGGGAGTTGAATCTGTAAAAAACAAAAAACCCGGTTTTGCTGTTGTGGACTTAAGACTTGGAGATGGGAATGGACTAGAGGTTGTAAAAGAAATTCAGTCTTCAAACAGTGATAGTAGGATTATCATGTTAACTGGTTATGGAAATATTCCAACGGCAGTAGCTGCAATCAAAGAAGGTGCTATAGACTATTTAGCTAAACCTGCTGATGCAGAAGATGTTGAAAAAGCATTATTGGCAGATCCTTCAAAAAAAGCAGCACCACCTGAAAATCCAATGTCTGCTGATAGAGTTAAGTGGGAACATATTCATAGAGTTTTCGAGCTGTGTAATAGGAATGTTTCAGAAACAGCTAGAAGACTTAAAATGCATAGAAGAACTCTTCAAAGAATTCTCTCCAAAAGATCACCTAGATAAATTTTTTAATTTTTATTATTTGCTTAGTCAAAAGAGCTAAAAGCATAATTTTAAATATCTCAGCTAATAAAAATGGTTTTGCACCTAAAGCAAAAATTGGCTTATCCCATCCAATTAATGTGCCAAGCCATAATAGACCCAGAATATAGATTGTAGAGGTTGCAATAATTAATTTAAGTAAAATAATAAAAAAATTATCCTCAATCTTTATTTTAGAAGCTAAGTAACAAGCCGTTAAAAAACCAATTAAGTAACCCATAGTTGGTCCTGTAAAGTAAACTAGCCCAACACCTTTTTCAGGGGAATTTGAAAATACAGGAAAACCTGCAATTCCTTCAATTAAATATAGACCAACTGTAGCTAATGCAATTTTATAACCTAAACTTATTCCTAAAAATAATACAACAAAAGTTTGCATAGTCATGGGAACTGGATAGAAAGGAATTTTAATTTTTGCTGATATTGTAAGTAATATTGAACCAAGAACAATAACAACCAGTGATTTAATTAGTTGAGCTTGTGTGAGATTTTTTGTTAATTCCATTATTAAATAATACTCAAAATATAAAAAATAATCTACTTATAATTATTATTATAATTGAAAGTAAATTTTTTTTATATACAGAATGCGTTAGCATTGTAATATTTAATTATATTCCATGAATAAAATTCAAAAAACAGATCACTTTTATTTAATTGATGGTTCTGGATATATATTTAGAGCTTATTATGCTCTGCCCCCATTGACGAGAAAAAGTGATGGACTTCCAACAGGTGCTGTAAGTGGTTTTTGCAGCATGTTATTTAAATTATTAGAGGACTCAAAATCTAATCAAAACTTACAAAAACCAACGCACTTTGCTGTGATATTTGATTCAGCAAGAAAAACTTTTAGGAATGAAATTTATAGCGATTACAAAGCTAATAGATCAGAGGCGCCTGACGATTTAGCTCCACAATTTGAGTATATAAGAAAATCAGTCTTAGCATTTAATTTACCATCTGTAGATTTACCCAATTATGAAGCAGATGATTTAATAGCTACTTATGTTGATCAAATCCTTAAAAAGGGAGCAAAAGTTACAATTGTTTCATCGGATAAAGATTTAATGCAGCTTTATAAAAAAGGAGTTCGAATTTTTGATCCTATGAAAAACAAATTTATAACTGATGATGATGTAGTAAAAAAATTTGGAGTAGATGCCTCAAAAGTTATTGATGTGCAATCTTTAGCAGGAGACAGCAGTGATAATGTTCCTGGCGTTCCGGGGATAGGCGTTAAGACGGCCGCGGAGTTAATTAATAAATATGGATCTTTAGAAAATTTACTAAAATCTGCTAATGAGATTAAGCAAAACAAAAGAAGAGAAACTTTAATTGAGAACAAAGATAAAGCATTAATAAGTAAAAAACTTGTAACACTTGATCACAACTCTCCTGTTAATAGAGAACTAAGTGAATTTAAATTGCAAAATATAAATAAGGACAAATTATATAAATTTTTAAGAGAAATGGAATTTAATAGGCTTTTAAGCTCTGCAATTTCTGCTTATGGGGAACCTGAACTAGAAAGCAATAAGATAGAAACTCAAAATCTGGAAAAACAACAAACCATTAATAATAAAAATTATTTTTTAATCAACAGTTTAGATCAAATTGATAAATGGATAGAGGAAGCAGAAGAAGTTGGCGAAGTTGCTGTAGATACGGAAACCACTTCATTAGATCCTCACCAAGCAGATTTAGTGGGTATTTCTCTTTGCTCAAAAATTGGAAAAGCATGCTACATACCAGTTGGTCATAAGTCACCCAAATGTCTTAAAAAAGATGCAGTAATTAAAAAATTAAAAAAAATATTAGAGGATCCTAGTATAAAGAAAATAGGTCAAAATATAAAATTTGATTTTATCGTATTTTATAAGTGTGGAATAACGCTCTCATCAATGGAAGATACAATGCTGATGTCTTATGTCTTAGATTCAGGAAAAAATAGACATAATATGGATACTTTATCAGAAATTCATTTGGGACATAAAACTATTTCTTTTAAAGAGATGGTAGGCACAGGTAAGAAAGAAATTAATTTTAGTGAAGTAGAATTAGAAAAAGCAAAAGATTACGCTGCTGAAGATGCTGATATTACTTTTAGATTATACAAGAAATTTATCAAAAATTTAAAATCAGAAAAAATGATAAATATTTACGAAATTTTCGAAAAGCCATTAATTAAAATTCTCGCATTTATGGAAATAGAGGGAGTTGAAATTGATAGTAAGTTTTTAAAATCTCTTTCATCTAAATTTGAAAAAAAAATTCAAAAGCTTGAAAAAGAAGTATTTAAAATTTCTAAAAAAGAGTTCAATATTGCATCCCCAAAGCAATTAGGTGAAATAATTTATAATGACTTAAAAATAGCTGGATTAAAGAAAACAAAAAAAGGAAGTTTTGCTACAAGTGCAAGTGTTTTAGAGGATTTAGCTTTTAAAGGTCATGAGTTTCCAAAATTAATTTTAGACTGGAGACAAGTTTCAAAATTAAAAAATACTTACTCAGATGCTTTGCCTGAACATTTAAACCCAAATACAAAAAGAGTTCATACTTCGTTTTTGTTGGCTGCTACAACGACTGGAAGACTAGCATCTAGTGATCCCAACTTGCAAAACATTCCAATTAAATCAGAGGATGGAAAAGATATAAGAAAAGCTTTCACTGCAAAAAAAGGGCACCTATTAATTTCTGCGGATTACAATCAAATTGAGATGAGAATTTTAGCAGACCTGGCAGATGTAAAAGAACTAAAAAAAGCTTTTAAAAATAAAGAAGATATTCACTCTTTAACAGCTAGCCAAATATTTAATATTGATATTAAAAAAGTTAATCAAGACCACAGAAGAAAGGCTAAGGCCATTAATTTTGGAATTATTTATGGAATTTCGCAATATGGATTAGCTAAGCAAATAAACGTTTCTAATTATGAAGCAGAGGAATTTTTGAATTCATATTTTGCTAAGTTTCCAGAAATAAAAGTGTATATGGATAATACAATTAAATTTTGTAGAAAAAGTGGATATGTAAACAATATTTTTGGAAGAAGATCTCATTTTAACGGAATAAATGACAAAAACTTTAATGTCAGAAATTTTCAAGAACGTGCCGCAATAAATGCTCCTATCCAGGGTTCTGCTTCTGAAGTAATGAGATTAGCTATGATAAGATTAGATAAGAAATTATCAGAAGTAAAAAATTCTAACTCAAAAATGCTCTTACAAATTCATGATGAATTAATTTTTGAAATTCCAAAAAAAGATGAAAAAGTAATGATTACATTAATTGAAAAAGAGATGACCAGTGTGGCTCAGAGTGATTATCATTCTTTTTCAACTCCTTTAACGGTTGATATTAATGTTGGAGATAATTGGGGCATGTTACATTAAATTTATAACATTGCCCAAATTAGGACAATTTAGTATTTTTAAAATACTTTATGCAAAAACAAACAATAGCTTTAATAGATGATGACAGAAATATTTTAACAAGTTTAAGTATTGCTTTAGAAAAAGAGGGCTTTAAAGTTCAAACATACATTGATGGTGAAAGCGCATTAATTGGTTTAACCAGAATGCCACCTGACTTAGCAGTCATAGATATAAAGATGCCCAAAATGGATGGGGAAGAATTACTAAAAAAACTTCGAAAAAAAACTTCCTTACCAGTAATTTTTTTAACATCTAAAGATGATGAAATCGATGAGTTGTTAGGTCTAAAGCTGGGCGCAGATGATTTTGTAAAAAAATCAGGAGGTTTTTCTATAAAAGTTTTGATTGAAAGAATTAGAGTGCAGTTAAGAAAAAAAGATACAAATAATATTCTAGAGGAAAATAAAAGCCTGATATCTCATGGAAGATTAAAATTAGATCCATCACAACTTGAGTGTGAATGGAATGGAAAACAGTTACCTGATAAATTGACAACAACTGAGTTTTTAATCGTTAAAGAATTAGCAAAGAGGCCTGGTATAATCAAAGAAAGAGCTCAACTGATGGATATAGCTTACAGAGAGGACACAGATATCGAGGATAGAACTATTGATAGTCATGTTAAAAGAATTAGAAAAAAATTTAAAAAAGTAGATCCTGATTTTTCAGCTATTGAAACTAGGTATGGTAGTGGATATAGATGGAATGTTAGCTAATGTTTAGTAAATACTTAAAAACTTTATCTATATTAAAGAAATTTTTATTTATAAATTTTGTAATTTTTACAATTATTGGATTATTTACATTTATATATCTGAATAATATTCAGCCAAGTTTAATAAAAAAAAAATCTCAAAATCACACAAACATTATTAATAATACTATCGATAATATTTTAAGGTTAGATGTAAAATTCCAATCTGACGAAATTAGAAGTTTCTTATTTTCTACAAGGTTTATTTTTCAGAATTTAGATAGAGTAATATTTTTTGACGATCAACTTAACCTCATTGGAGACACTGATACTTTAGATCTTGATCCAAGATCATTTTCTACAAGACTTGATAAAATTGAATTTGAAAGTTTAGATAATGAGGAAATAGAAAAAACTATTGAGGAAAAAAATATAAAAATCGATGAAAAAAAACCTGTTTCATTTAAAGATATATTAAAAAATTATTCTAGTTCTGAAAATTTAGGAGCTCCTTATACATTTATTCAAGAAGATTTTAATCAATTTAATGTAACAACTATTAAGAATGTTACAAAGAATGAGATTAATCTTGGTTATTTAGCTATTTCAGAAAACGCCAATGAAATAAAGACAGCGATTGATGAGAGAAAAGCATTTGTAATAAGAACAGCTATATCTGTAGGATTTGTAATATTAATTTTTTCTTTTGTGTTAAGTAGATATTTTATTAAACCAATTCAAAATCTCGTTGGATATACAATTCGTATTAAAGAAAAAAGTCAAGCCAAACCTGGTATTGAAAATCTTAAAAAAAGAAATGATGAATTGGGACTTTTATCAAATTCTTTAGAGGATATGACAAATGAGCTTCAAAATAGAGTGACGCATGCAGAAAATTTTTCAACAGATTTGGTTCATGAAATAAGAAATCCACTAGCATCTTTAAAAAGTGCATCAGAAATTTTACAAGACACAAATGATAGTGATCAAAGAAATAGATTATTGAATATACTTAGTCATGACGTTCAAAGAATAGAAAGATTAATTACTGATTATTCGCAAATGTTAAAGGACGAAGTTGCACTAAGTAAAGAAAAAATGAAAAAAATTAATGTTGAACCTATCATTCAATCTGTTGTTGATGATTATAATAATATTAATCAAGTGAAAAAGGGAATAAAAATTAAATATAAAAATGACGGAAAAGATAAATATTTAATAAATGGTATAGAAAACAGAATTGAACAAATCATTGCAAATTTATTAGATAATTCAATATCGTTTAGTAAAGATGGTGGTAATGTTTTTGTTGATGTTTCTATTAATGAAAAAAATAAAATATCAATCAAAATTATTGATGAAGGCCAAGGATTTAAAGAAAAAGACACATCAAGAATATTTAAAAGATTTTATAGTAATAGACCTGAAAAATTTGGAGAACATTCAGGTCTAGGTTTGAATATAGTTAAAAATTTGGTTGAATTACATGATGGTGAAATTGTAGCATCTAATCGTATTGATAAAGAAGGAGCTATGATTGAGATAAGTTTTCCCAATGTTTAATCTTATGTTGATAAATAAAATCCTAGATGTATAAAGCTTGCCATGGAAGATTATAAAGTAAAAGACATATCTCAAGCAGATTTTGGCAGGAAAGAAATTTCAATAGCTGAAAGTGAAATGCCCGGTTTAATGGCTTTAAGAGAAGAGTATTCTAAGGAAAAACCTTTAAAGGGTGCAAGAATTATTGGATGTTTACATATGACAATTCAAACAGCTGTATTAATTGAGACTTTAGTTGCATTAGGTGCTGAGGTAAGATGGTCTTCTTGTAATATTTTTTCAACTCAAGATCATGCAGCTGCTGCAATTGCAAAGGCTGGGATCCCTGTTTATGCATGGAAAGGTGAAACAGAGAAAGAGTATTTATGGTGCATAAAACAAACTATAGTAGGAAAACCAGACTGGAAACCCAACATGTTATTAGATGATGGTGGAGATTTAACAGCTATCATGCATAACGAGTATCAGGATTTAATGAAAGATATTAAGGGTGTGTCAGAGGAGACTACCACTGGAATTAAAGCACTAAATAAAATGGAAAAAGATAAATCACTTTTGGTTCCTGCAATAAACGTAAATGATTCTGTTACAAAGTCAAAATTTGACAATTTATATGGATGTAGAGAAAGTTTAGTAGACGGGATAAGAAGAGCCACAGATGTAATGATGTCTGGAAAAATTGCTATTGTTGCTGGTTTTGGAGATGTTGGAAAAGGAAGTGCTGCATCCTTAAGACAAAGTGGAGCTAGAGTTTTAGTTACCGAGGCAGATCCAATTTGTGCTCTTCAAGCTGCAATGGAAGGTTATGAAGTGGTATTAATGGAGGAGGCTATAAGTAGAGCGGATATAGTTGTAACAGCTACAGGTAACAAAGATATTGTTACCGCAGACCATATGAGAGATATGAAGGATAGAGCCATCTTATGTAATATTGGTCACTTTGATAATGAAATACAAGTTGAGGCTCTTAAAAATTATAAGTGGACTGAAGTAAAACCCCAAGTGCATGAAATAGAGTTGCCTAGTGGTAAAAGAATTATTCTTTTAGCTGAAGGAAGATTAGTTAATCTTGGTTGTGCAACTGGACATCCAAGTTTTGTAATGAGTGCATCATTTACTAATCAAGTTATTGCTCAAATAGAACTTTGGCATAATCATAAAAATTATGAAAATAAAGTTTATGTACTTCCAAAACATTTAGATGAAAAAGTGGCAACTTTGCATTTAAAAAAAGTTGGGGCAAAACTAACAAAATTATCAAAAGAGCAAGCAGATTATATAAGCGTTGGAACAGAAGGTCCTTTCAAACCAGATGCCTATCGCTATTAAAGATAGCACAATCGATATCACTTCAGAGAAGTTAACTAAAGAATTAGCTAAAGAATTTACAAAATACCTTAAAGGCGGCGAGTTTGTTTTTTTATATGGAGAGATGGGCGTTGGTAAAACAACCTTTGTTAAATATTTTATAAATGAGTATCAAAAATTAAATAATTTAACACAAACAGAAATTACAAGCCCTACATTTAGTTTATTAAATGAGTATCAGGTGAAAGATATAAGAATAAAACATTATGATTTATTTAGAATTAATAGGAAAGAAGATATAAATAATTTAGATATTTTTGAAAAAGATAACAAATTAATAACACTTATAGAATGGCCGCAATTGATTGCTGATAAAAATATAAAATTTATAACTTTAACATTTAATTATTTAAATCAATTAAATGATAGAACTGTAGATATAAAAGTTTAAATTAAAACTTATTTTGATGAAAAGCTTTGCAAAATTAAAAAAAATAAAAGGTGATGCGTCTTTTAGAGAATTTTATAGAAACAGAGAAAATAAATCTATTATTGTAATATCCAAGAAAGAAAAGTTAAAAGATCTTTTAATTTATGATGCGATAAATAAAATTTTAATTAAAAACAAAATTTTAGCACCAAATCTTATAAGTGAAAATTATATTAATAATTATCTAGAAATAAATGACTTTGGAGATCAAACTTTGTTTCAAATTTTAAAAAACCAAAAGAATAATAAATATCTCATTTTTAAAAAGATAATAAAAATCTTAAATAAAATACAATTAATAAAAGATAAAAAAGTAAAAAATTTTAAAAACAAATTATATAAAATTCAAGAATATAAAAACAAAATTTTGTTTGATGAAACTAAACTTTTTTGTGACTGGTATGTACCAAGGATATTGTCTAAATCCAAAAGTATTCAATTTAAAAAAAAATTTAGATTAGAGATAAAAAAATTATTATCAAAGTTAAATTATAAAAATGTTACATTTGTTCATAGAGATTTTCATGTTTCAAATTTGATGTATTACAATAAAAAAATTGCAGTGATAGATAGCCAAGATGCACTAATAGGCAATAGAGCTTACGATTTAGCATCTTTAATTGACGACGTAAGATTAAAAACATCTAATGAACTGAAAGAGAAAGTATTTAAATTTTATATCAAGACAAATAAAAAAATTGATTTAGAAAAATTTAAAAAAGATTTTGAAATATTATCTGTTTTAAGGAATTTAAAAATAATCGGCATATTTATGCGTTTAGCTGAAAGAGATAATAAAAAAAAATATCTTAAATTAATCCCTTACGCTTGGGAATTAATTAATCATAGAATTAAAGAGCAAAATCAATTGAACAATTTGATGTTGCTATTAAAAAATAATTTTCCAAAATTTATAAGGTGAAGTTGTGAAAATAAATACAGCCTTAATTTTATGTGCAGGTTTTGGTAAGAGATTAAACCCAATTACTTTAAATACCCCTAAGCCCTTATTAGAGATTAAAGATGTAAGTATGCTGGAGAGATGTATCAATTTAATTGAAAAACTAGGTATTCAAAAAATCTTAATAAATACTTTTTATTTAAAAGATCAATTTTCAGTTTTTTTAAACAGTAAAAATTTTAATATTGATATCAAAATAATTGAGGATGGTGAGCATATTTTAGATACAGGGGGAGGTATTCAAAATATGATTAAAGACTCTACTGAAAAGCATTTTATAATTTTTAATCCAGATACAATCTGGAGTAATGACTACAAAGATGAGATATTAAAAATGAAAAAAATGTATTTCTCTGAAAAATTAGAAAACATTCTTCTTTTAGTAAACAAAAAATTTAGTTTTGATAAAAATTTAAAAGGTGATTTTAATTTAAAAAATAATTTAATTAACAAAGAGGTTGAAAAAGAATTTATTTACATTGGATGTCAAATAATTAATAAAAAATTATTTATTAAAGAGAAAATAGAAAATTACTCAATTTTGGAAATTTGGAATAACTTAATAGATCAAAAAAAATTATTTGGTTACGAAAGCCAAAAAGATTTTTATCATTTAACTGATCTGGATATTTTTAAAAAACTAAAAGATCTTTAGCTCTTTCATGATCAAGATATTTGCAACTAGAAATTTTGCTGTTTTCTAATTCAATTAAAAGTGGATTTCCTGTTGGAATTTCAAGTTTAGAGATCTCATTGTTATTCAAATTAAACAAATATTTGCAAAGAGCTCTAATTGAATTTCCATGAGCAGAAATAAGAATATTTTCACTTAATTTCTGTTCTATCTCGTTACTATAAAACTTTATTACTCTTTCATATGTATCTTTTAGTGACTCGGTATCAGGAATTTTTTCTAAAGGAATTTTTTTGTATATTTCAATATTTAGTGGGTGATATGGATTTTTTTTATCTAAAGGGTCGGGTCTAAGGTCCCAAGAACGTCTAAATTGATGAACTTTTTCTTCTCCAAGTTTTTTTTTCATTTCATCTTTATTTAACCCTGTCAGAGCTCCATAATGTCTCTCGTTTAATTCCCATGCACTCTTTACTTCTTTAAAATCTTGTAATTCTTCCTGTATAATTTTTAAAGTATTTTTAGCCCTTAATTGAAAAGAGGAGTAATACATATTAATTTCAATTTTTTCTTGTTTTATTAATTCACCAGCTTTTTTTGCCTCTGATTTTCCATTTTCTGTCAGATCTACATCGACCCATCCAGTAAATTTCTTTTCAAGATTCCACACACTTTGACCGTGTCTTACTAAAATTAAATAACTCATTTGTTTATCTTTTAAATCAATTTGATAAATAAAACTATATTATTAATGATTAATTATTTTTCAAAATATAAATTTATTTTTTACTTATGCAATTTCATTCTAATTATTTTGTATTTGTTCCCAGGTAGTTTACTTGGCTGCTATATTTACAACGATTGTAAAATCCAACCTCAATTAACTGCAAATTATATTGTTTCAACAAATCATTTATATGCATATATAGTTCTCTCAATTATTGGTTTTCTAACTTACCGAAAAAATAATCAATTTAATATTTTAAGTGTTTATTTAATATTTTTATCTATTGTACTTGAGGTATTACAATACTTTGTGCCTAATAGAAGTTTTGAATTTTCGGATTTGTTTGGAAATCTAGCAGGTGTAGTTATAGCCATAGTTATATTTTACTTTTTTAAAAAGAATGAAAATTTTAAAAATTAATTATTTATTTATTTTATTAATTTTTATTTCAGGTTGCTCTTCTGTTCCAAAAAATACAGCAGATAGTTGTTCTATATTTAATGAAAGATACATGTGGTATAAACATGCAAAAAAAGCTGAGAAAAAATGGGGAACACCAGTTTATTTACAGCTTGCAATTATAAAAATGGAATCCAGTTTTAATAGATTTGCAAAACCTCCTAGAAAGAAATTATTTAAAGTAGTGCCTTATAAGAGACCATCAAGTTCTTTCGGGTATTCACAGGCTGTAAAAGGAACTTGGAAACAATATAAAGAAGAAACTGGGAATAAGCTTGCTGCTAGAACAAGATTTAAAGACAGTGTAGATTTTATTGGTTGGTATACTAATAAAACTGAAAAAATTTTAAAAGTTTCAAAAAAAGATGCTTTTAATCAGTATATTGCTTATCATGAAGGGTGGGGTAACTATAAAAATTATAAAAAAAATAAAAAAATAATTAATTTAGCCAAAAGAGTGGAGAAACAATCAAATATTTATAAACAACAATTATCAGAATGTAAAAATTCTTTATCAACTTCAAAGTATATTATTTTTTAATTTAGCTGTTTTTTTAATTCAATATCAATTTCATCAATTCGCTTGGTATTTTTTGCAAGAGCTAAATACATTGTTGGAGTTACATATAAAGTAAAGAAGGTTGAAATAATCATTCCTCCTAAAATAGTAGACCCCACAGCTAATCTAGAGCCTTCACCTGCACCTGGGCCAATATTTCCAATAACTAATGGAAGCATTGCAATCATTGTACTAAGTGAGGTCATTATAATTGGTCGAATTCTAAGTTGGCAAGCTTTAATTATAGCGTCCTGAATTTTAACACCGGTAGTTCTTATCTGGTTTGTGTAGTCCACAATCAAAATACTATTCTTTGTAGATATACCAATCAGTATTATTAAAGCGATTTGAGAGAAAATATTTACTGAACTATTTAAAAATAAAATAAATACTAATCCACCAAATACAGCTAGTGGAACTGTTAAAATAATAATAAATGGATGAACAAAAGAGTTAAAGGTTGCTGCCATTACTAAATAGGCAGTTAACAAAGCAAGAGCAAAAATTAAGTATATTTCATTTGTTGTTTCTTTTAACTCTTCAGATTTTCCTTTCCAAGTGACTTGATTTTGAGGAGCAACTTTAATCATTATATCTTCCAGGTATTTTATTGCCTCTGTTAGAGTATAATCTTCCGCTAGCGCAGCAGAAATTGTAACAGCTCTTTGACGGTTATATCTTGGTAGTGCTTCAGCAGTACCTTTTTCTTTAAACTCAACTAAACTCGCAACAGATACAAGTTTACCTGTTGTTTCAGATCT
The DNA here is from genome assembly GCA_902623075.1 of uncultured Pelagibacteraceae bacterium. Taxonomy (GTDB): domain Bacteria; phylum Pseudomonadota; class Alphaproteobacteria; order Pelagibacterales; family Pelagibacteraceae; genus Pelagibacter. Next base: position 23,164 of record CACNSD010000008.1, on the reverse strand, counting down.
AACAAAAATCTTTGATAAACCATCTTTATCTCTTCTGTCTGCCAAATATTGTTGTAAAATAATCGGGTATTCCCTACCTTCTTTACTAAAAGTTGTTACTTTTTTTCCTCCATATAAGGTTTCTAAAGTTCTACCTATATTTTCTGTAGAGACACCTAGATCATTTGCTCTATTTTTGTTTGTAATTAATTTAACTTCAGGTTTATTTTTCGTAAAGTCACTCTCAATTCGGAACATGTTTCTATTTTTTCTTAATTCTCTTAAAACATTGTTTTGAATTTCCTCTAATTCTTCGTAATTAGATCCATATATAACCATTTGAACCGGTTTGTTATAACTTGATACTCTTATTGATTGAGGTGAAATTGGGAAGGCAAAAGTCTCAGGCACTGATACTACCTGTCCAATTGCCTCTCTTAATATTGTTTGACTGTCTTTTTCCCTATTTTTCCATTCATCTAATAATGCAATTATAATAAATGTATTATAAGTTGTTGCTGATTTACCAAAACCTGGAACTCTCATTATAAGTCTTTCGTAAGGACTGTTTTCAGCTTGTAACAATTTTAAAATTCTACCCTCAATTATTTGTGCTTTTTCTTGAGTGTATTCAAATGAACTTCCTTCATCTGTTGATCCTATGATTAAGTAAGCACCCCTATCTTCCATTGGTAATAGTTCTTTTTTTGAAAAACTAAAAAGATATCCAGATAAAGCAATTATAAATATAATAAATATTGTGATAGTCTTTTGTTTGTTGATCCAATAGCCAAGAGAACTTATATAAAATTTAGTAAAAGATTTAAATCCGTTGTTAAATTTTTTAACAAAAAAATTAATTTTTTCTTTTTTATTTAAAAACTTGCTACCAAGCATTGGTGACAGAGTTAATGCAACAAATGATGAGACGACTATAGAGAAAGAAAGTGCGATAGCTGTTTCTTTAAATAAAGTTCCTGAGATACCTTTTATAAAAATTAAAGGTAAGAAAACAGCAATTAAAATTAAAGTAGTTGCAATAATTGCGAAGGTAATTTGTTTTGAACCCTTGTAAGCTGCAACTAATGGGGTTTCTCCATTTTCAATTCTAGTATAGATTGCGTCTGTCATGATTACTGAATCATCAGTTATTATTCCGATTGCAAGTATAAAACTCAGTAGAACAAAAATATTAATTGATAAATCAAATATATATAGTCCAAGAAATGATCCAACAATACTAACAGGCAAAGCTACAGCAGGGACTATCACTGCTTTAAGATTGCCTAGAAAAAGATATATAATTAAAACAACTAAAATAAATGCAATAACTAAACTTTTATAAACTTCTTCAATTGCAGCACCAATATAAGTTGCTCTGTTAAATGCTATTTCTAATTTTAATCCATCTGGTAAAGATTTATTAAGTTCTTTTATTTTAACTTTTATCTGTTTAGAGAGTTCTACAGTTGAAGCACCGCTTTTAGCATAAATTCCAATTCCTACAGTCTTTAGGTTTACTGCATTTTTCCTTTGAGCAGTAAATAAAGTTTTTTCTGAAACAGGACCAAATTCAATATTTGCAACATCAGAAAGAATTATTACTTTTTCTTTATTTTTTCTAAGAGGAAGCTGTTTTATTGTATCTATGTTAGTGTAGGATTTATCAATATTTAGAGTTAAATCTTTATTATTTGCCTCCAGTGTACCTGCTGGAAGGTTAATATTTTCATTTCTTAGAGCTCTTTCAACTTCTTGGATGGTAAGATCGTTAGCTGCTAACTTTATGGGATCTATCCAAACTCTGACGCTAAGTTCTCTCAATCCACCAACTAAAATTCTACCAACATTTGGAACACTCGAAAATGCATCAATTAAATATCTTTCAGCATAATCTCCAAGATCTAGATCACTCCATGTTGGGGAAGAAAGACCTACCCACATAGTAGTTGTAAAACCCGCAGCTTGTTTTAAAATTTGTGGTGCATTTGCCTCACTTGGTAAATTATCTACAACACGTGCTACTCTTTCTCTAATGTCGTTGGCAGCATCATCTAAATCTATATCTGTATTAAATTGTATATCAATTCTACTTGTTCCATTTAAAGAATTTGAGTCAATATTTTTAATCCCTTCCGCACCACCAATAACATCTTCAAGTTTTTGAGTTATTTCTTCATCGATTATTTCTGCTGAAGCAGATTTGTAATCTGTTTTAACTTGGACGACTGGTGGCTGAATACCATCTGGTAGTTCACGGACTGGAAGTTCTGAAAAAACAAATATACCAAAAATAATTAATATTAAAGACATGACCCAAGCTACTACAGGCCGTTTAATACTAATTTCGGTTATAAACATTTAATTATTTCTTCTCTTTTTCGGATTTTTTAAATATATTTTTTAACCAATCAAATTTACCTTTTTTTTCTTCAGCTTTTTTTGATTTATTTTTTTTACCCCAGCTAGAATTTCCTTTTTTCTTTTTAGCGCCCTTTTCAATAGGTCTGATTGTTAAATTTGGTCTAACTTTCTTTGTTCCTTCTGCAACAATTTTATCTCCATTACCTAATCCATCTAATATTTCTACAAAACCCAAATATCTATCACCTATCGTTACTTTTGTTTTTATTACCTTATTTTTCTCATCAACCTTGTAAATGAAAATATTCTCACCTTCGACTATTGTACTTGTGTCAGGTGCACTTAAACCATTTCTTACATCATACTTAATTGAAATTTCTAGAAACGATCCTGGTAGTATTTCTCCAGAGGAATTATCCATCTTAATCCTAGTTGCTAAAGCTCTTGTGTCCTCACTGATTCTACTTGCAAAAGAGTCAACCTCACCATTGTAAATTTTATTCTTATATCCAGAGAACTTTATATCAACTGGTAAACCAACCTTAATAAATGGAACAAAAATTTCAGGAATATCTACGTCGCAATATATTGAGCTAGTATCTTCAAGATTGATTAATATAGAAGATTTTGAAACCTCTATGTCTTCAGAAAACTCTCTTTTTCCGATAACCCCATCAAATTGTGCAATTATTTTTCTATTTTTAAGGTCGGCAATTACGTCTCCTTTTTTAACTTTTTGATTAAAATTTATTGGTTTTAGTATTTCGTATTTTTCAATTTTAAATGATTGAGTCTGAATAGGGGTTGCTGTTCCATAAGTACTGATAATATTCTCAAAAACTCTTTCTTGTGTAGTAGTTACTATTATTCCTGGAGGAGGTCTTTTACTAAATTTTTTTTTGAAATGATTTCCAATCATTGTTCTACCAATAATTACAGTTGCAATGATAAGAAAAAATATAATTACTATACTTGTGACTTTTGTAGATGTTTTCATTAATTAGATCTTTCCATACTCTGACCATGAGCCATCGTATATTGTCGGCATATATTTATCATTTATTAAAGAATAAGCCAGAGCCAATACACTTGCGGTTACTCCTGAACCACACGAAAATACTATATTTTTTTCAAGGTCAAATTTAAGGGAGTCAAATTTTTCTTTAATTTTATCCTTACTTACAAAAGTATGGTCCTTATTAATTAATTCGTAAAAGGGAAGGCAAAAAGAATTTTTAATTGAGCCACTTCTTAAACCCTTTCTTGGTTCAGCAACTTTTCCTTCAAACCTCTCTCTGCTTCTTGCATCAACCACATTAAATTCTTTTTTTTCAATATTTACATCAATTTGTTTTTTACTTTTAACAAGTTTTTTATTTTCTTTGCATGAATATGTAGAAGCTTTAGTGGACACTTTTTTGTTATCTGTAGCTTTATTTTCTTTTTTCCATTTTTTTAGCCCACCGTTTAATACATGAACTAGTTCTGGATCATGTCCGTAATAAATTAAGTTATACCAACATCTACAAGAACTAATTACGTCAGAGTTATCATAAACTACTATTCTATCATTATTTTCTATTCCCATGTTACCCATTATTTTTTCCCAAGATTTAGGATCAGTAAGCATATGAGGTAAGTCAGTATCTAATTTTGAATTTTTATCTAAATCAAAAAAAATTGCATTTGGTATATGTTCTTTACAATACTCCTCAAAACCATTTCTTTTAGTTTGAGGCATATGCCATGAGCAATCAATAATTTTTAAATTCTTAGTATTATTTTCTAACCATGTGGTATCAACCAAAGACATTTTATCTTTTTTCTAAATATCGCTGATGATACTCTTCTGCTGGACAATAGTTTTTAAGTAAAGAAATTTTTGTGACTACTTTCCCTGACAATTTGATATTCTCTTTTTTAATCATATTTTCAGCTATTTCCTTTTGTTTATCATTTAAATAAAAAATTTCACTTCTATATTGAGTTCCAAAATCAGGACCTTGTGAATTTAGTGTTGTAGGATCATGAATTTCAAAAAAATATTCAATAATTTTTTCATAGGAAATTATTTTTGGATCAAAATCTAATTTAACTACTTCAGCGTGATTTGTATTCCCAGAACAAACATCTTTATAATTTGTTACAGCGCTATGGCCACCACAATATCCAACTTCAGTTTTTATTACGCCTTCAATTTTACTAAATTTAATTTCTGGTCCCCAAAAACATCCTAATGCTAAAACAGCTATTTCCATTGATAAATTACTTAATTAATCTAAAGTTAACCACATGCTTTCAAAAAATCAATTAGGCTTTTTTTACATGTTCATATCTGTATGTGCTTTTTCTTTAATGGACGTGATTGTAAAATGGTCTGATGATTATCCAGTTGGGCAAGTATTATTTTTTAGGGGTTTTTGTGGAATTATTCCAATTTTGTTCCTAATACCAAAAGATAGATTTTTAGATTTTTATAAAACTGAAAGACCGATTCTTCATATAAAAAGATGTTTAGCAGGGCTAATTGCAATTGTATCTATATTTGTAGCTTTGAGAAACTTACCCTTAGCCACAGTAGTAAGTATTTCATTTGCCTCACCAATATTTACAACAATTTTTTCTATATTTTTATTGAACGAAAAAGTTGGTTTTTATAGATGGCTTGCAGTTTTTGTTGGATTTATAGGAATAATAATTATATCTGAACCAGGTTTTAGCTCCTTAAATATCTATTATATTTATCCAATAATTTTTTGTTTGGGACTCTCATATGTAGCAATAGCTATAAGAAAATTATCTTCAACAGAACCAGTTTGGTTAATCAGTTTCTTTTTCTCATTTTCAATTTTAATATTTAGTTTTTTCTCTTTATACCAACAATGGATTATGCCATCTTTGATAGATCTAATTTTACTATCATCTGTAGGTATTCTTGGAGGTATCGCAAATTTATGGTTATCACAATCATATAAATTTTCTGAGGTTAGTTTAGTAAGTCCCTTAAAATATCTAGCTTTAGTGTTTGCTATTGTATTTGGATATTTTATCTGGGATGAAATACCAACTATTAAAACATCAATAGGAGCTTTATTGGTAATAATATCTTCATTTATTATCTTTAGGAGAGAACTAACTATGAAAAAACAATTATCAGTTGCTAGACATGACTAACACTCCGAAATATTGGAATTATGCTAAAAAATATATATCTAAAAAAGATAAAGTAATGTCTAAATTAATTAAACAATATCATTCACCCTCTGAAATAATATTAAAATCAAGGAAAGATGTTTTTTTTTCATTATGTAAAAGTATTATTGGCCAACAAATAAGTGTTGCTGCTGCAAATTCAGTTTTCTTAAAGTTTAAAATAAAATGTAAAAATAACATTACTGCAAAAACTGTTAATAAATTAACTATTAATCAATTAAAAAGTTGTGGTTTAAGCAGATTAAAAGCTTTAGGTATTAAAAGTCTAGCTAGACAAATATTAGATAAATCTTTTAATCCAAAAATTATAGAAAAAATGAATGATGAAGAGGCTATTTTATATCTTTCGAACTTAAGACAGATTGGAAGATGGTCTGCGGAAATGATTTTATTATTTACTTATAACAGACCAAATATTTGGCCAGTTCAAGATATTGGATTATTAAGAGCTATATCAAAAAATTATAAGAAAAAATATTTACCACCAGACTCGTATGTAAAATTATTAAATAAAAGATTTTCTCCATATTGCTCTGTTGCAACTTGGTATTTATGGAGAAGTATAGATCCTGAACCTATTCAGTACTAAATTTTTATTAAGTTACATTCCTTCAAAAATTATATGATCTCTTGTTGCATTGTTTTCTAAATGTTTTCTGGCCTCAACATATTCTTCGGAATTATAACATTTTTTTGCTGTTTCAATGTCTGGGAATTCCGCAAGTGCAACTCTAACCATTTCTCTTCCTTGAAGGGTAATATTATTTGCACTCCTTGCTAGTAATCTTCCAGAATATTTTTCAACTGCTTCTTTTGCTTTAATAGCGTATTTTTTAAGTCTTTCGGTGTCTTTTATTTCAGTATAGTTTGCAACCCAATATGCTTTCATAATTCTCCTTTTTAATTTTTTTTAATTATGATACCAAATTTAAGTGGGAAAATTATTTTTAAATTTACTTAGCACCTTATTAATTTTAACATTTGCTTCAAATTTTCAGGCCAATGCTGATGAATTATTTAGTAAGGGAAAGGAGGTCTTTCTTGAAGCTGGTAATTGTGCTGCATGTCATAGTCTCTCAGATGCGGGATCAATCGCTGAGATTGGTCCAAATCTTAATCAAATTAGACCTCAAGTTCAAACAATTCTTATGGCTGTGAAAAATGGAATAGGTGTAATGCCTGCAATGGAGGGGATTTTGTCAGATGAGGAAATAGAGGCTGTTGCTCATTATGTTTCTATAGCCGCAGAGCAATAAAAAAATTTAACTATAATTTTTTATCCAATGTCTAGCTATATCTACTCTTTTACAAATCCAAATATTTTTAAATTTTGAAACATAATTCAAAAATTTCTTAAGTGATTGTATTCTACCAGGTCTGCCAATTAATCTACAATGTAAACCAACCGACATCATTTTTGGTGAAGTTTTTCCTTCTTCGTAAAGAGCGTCAAAACTATCTTTTAAATAATTATAAAACTGTTCTCCAGAGTTAAACCCTTGAGTAGTTGCAAATCTCATATCGTTGTTATCAAGTGTATAGGGAATCATTAATTGTTTTTTTTTACCTTTTTTTACCCAATAAGGAAGGTCATCACTATAAGTATCACTGCTGTATAAAAAATTTCCATTTTTAATAACTAAATCTAGAGTATTTACACTGCATCTTCCTGTATACCAACCAGCAGGTTCAGCACCAAAATTTTTTTTAATAGATTTTATTGCTAGTTTCATATCATTTTCCTCTTTTTTCTTTGGTACATTTTGATAATCAATCCATCTCCATCCATGACAAGCAACTTCATAATTTGCTCTTTTTATGGCCAAACAAACTTCTTTATTTCTTTCTAGTGCCATCCCAACACCAAAAATAGTAAGCGGTATTTTTTTCTTTTTAAATAAATCATGAATTCTCCAAAACCCTCTTCTTGATCCATATTCATAAATCGACTCCATATTTAAGTGCCGACCTTTAATTGGTTTTGCTCCTATAATTTCAGATAAAAATACCTCTGAAGTTTTATCACCATGCAGAGTACAGTTTTCTCCACCTTCCTCATAATTTAATACAAATTGTAAAGCCAACCTAGCATTACCAGGCCACCTTACTTTAATATTTTTAGATCCATATCCTACTAAATCTCTTGGGTATTTTTTTTTCATTTTTTTAAAATAATTTTCTCTTTTTTAAATTTATAAATTTCAAGATTGTTTCCTTTTCCTTTCCTATCAATAACAAGAAAATTTATATTTTTCATAGAAATTAATGGAAAGTGCCAAATACCAGCATTGTAATTTATCCCGGTTTGTTTTGGGACCACAAAGGATTGGATTTTATTTATATTTGGTTTATGACCCCGCGGTGCCACAAATACTAAAAATTTTGTATCATCCATTGGTATAAAGGCTTGGCTTCCTAGAGGATGTTTTTCCATCATATCAATTTTCATAGGAAATCTTCTTTTTTTTGCTTTAAAAATACTAACGATAGCTTTACCATTTTTTTTTGAGGTATCTATATTTATCAAATTATTAAATCGCTTTGCATATCCATCATTAATATTTATAGGATTTTTTTTAGACGTATCTATTAATTGACCAAATTTAGAAAAATTTTTTTTTGTTATTTTTTTTGCTTTTATTATGTTCATTTCACAAAATTTCCGAATGCTCTTATTCTTGAAATTCCACCATCTGGATAGATATTTATTCTAAGATAATTTTCCTTACTTCTTTTAATTAAGAACTTTTTAAAAATATGTTTTTTATGAGCAGATAGTTTGGATTTATTTACAATAATTTTCCAATTCTTTGAATTATTTACAATTGATTTATTAGACAGATCTTTTGAAATATTTGCAGTTTGAATTGAGCAAGTATCGGGGTAATTTCCTTTAAAATGATGAGTGTCTATCTCTAATCTTTTAATTAAGCCTGGTTTTCCAAATTTAATTATGAGCCAATCAAAGTTTTTTCCTCTACTCCTTCTTGTTTCCCAACCATCTCCCATATTTTTTCCTTTACCAGGGGCTATGACATTTTCAGCTCTGCCAAAGTGTTCATTATTGCAACCAACAATTGAAGCACCAGTTAAAACAGATGTTAGGTTAATATTTTTTTTACTTAAAAAGTTTTTTTCCATTTCAATTTTTCCATAAAGTCTAAGTCTTGCGACCCCACCATCTGGAAAAATGTTTAATTTTATATAATTAAAAATTGATTTATTTTGTGATTTAAAACTATGGTTTCTATTTGCCCCAAGTCTTTTTTTTCCAAGTAAGTGACGCCATTTTGTTTTTTTGCTTGGTTTATTCTTACTGAAACAACCCTCCACTGAGGCATGTGTAGGTTGGTTTCCATTGAAGTGCGTTGTATCAATATCTATATCAAATATCTTTCCAGGCTTACCTAGCTTTAAAATTAAATAATCGAAACCTTTTAATCTTCTTCTTCTAGTTTCCCATCCATCCATCCATTTGCCATGTTTGTCAAATAATCCATCTTTAAAAACTGGAGGGTCAATTTTTAATATTCTATGAGCAGCTGCAAAAAAATCATCAGTTTTGTATATAATTTTAGATCCTACTCTGGGATCTGCTAAATTAATCATTTTCGCACTTATAAATTTTTTCATTTTTTATTTATTTCATTTAAACGAAAGGTTGCAATTTTTTTTACTTGTTTTTTTGCTTCAAGGAATTCACTTTCTACATCACTTTGTATTCTTTGTCTAAAATTATTCAAAATTTCATTTTTATCTTTACCTTTTACTGCAATTATGAAAGGAAAATTAAACTTTTTTTTATATTCTAAATTTAATTTTTTAAATTCCTCATATTCATCGTTAGAACATTGGTTTAATTTTGCTGAAGCTTGTTCTGATATGGATTCTGAAGTCATTTTTTTTGCTACTGCAAGTTCTGGATGCGCATTTAAAATTTCCAAAATTTTATTTTTTTCGTAATTTTCGTAAATATTTAACATTTTAAGGACAATATCCTCAAAATTTTTAAATGGCTTAGACTCAAAAGCCTCTAAAGCCACAGATTCAGTCTTTTCAAAAACATTACCAAATATTGACAAAAAATCGGACTTGTTAAGATCGTTAATGTTATCTATTGTTCTCATATAATTTTAAATAATTTAAGTTTGAAATTTAAATGATACTATAATTTTATGACAAAGCTCACAACTCATGTTTTAGATGTATATTCAGGCAAACCTGGAAAAGGTATCTTAGTTGAGTTGTTTTATTTAAATAATTCAGAGAGAAAAAAAATAACTTCAATAAAACTCAATGATGATGGTAGAGCGAGTTCTCCATTGGCAGAGGGAGATATTTTTGTTAAGGGTAAATACGAATTAGTTTTTTACATTGGTGATTATTTTAAAAATACGTCATCAGCAAGTGATGTACCATTCTTAGATGATGTAATTATTAGATTTGGTATTTCAGATCCTTCACAACATTATCATGTACCTTTATTAGTATCTCCATGGAGCTATTCTACTTATAGAGGCAGTTAAGTGATATCAAATTCAGTAAAGTTCCTTTTGAACGATAAAATTTTAGAAATTCAAAACCCAGATCCTAATCAAACAATTCTTAATTATATTAGGACTGAGTTAAAAAAAACTGGAACTAAGGAGGGATGCTCAGAAGGTGGTTGTGGTGCATGTACTATTGTTTTAGGTGAGCTAGTAAACAATGACCTAAAATATAGTTCAATTAATTCTTGTATTTCTTTTGTGCCATCTTTGAATGGTAAACAACTTTTGATTGTAGAGGATTTGGTTTCTAAAGATGGGAAACTTCATCCAGTACAAGAGGCAATGGTGAAATTTCACGGTTCACAATGTGGATTTTGTACTCCAGGGTTTGTTATGTCTTTGTTTTCAATGTTTAAGAATAATAAGAGCTACAATAGCGAATTAATAACAGACTCTATTTCAGGAAATTTATGTCGTTGCACTGGCTATAGACCTATTATTGATGCTGCTAAAAGTTTAAATAAGATAAATAAGACAGATGAGTTTAGTAAAAATAAAAATAAAACTATAAAATTATTAAAAACCATCAAACCAAATAATATTTTTATTAAAAAAGATGATAAAATTTACTTTTCTCCCAAAAACGTCAAAGAATTAAAAAATATAATTAAAAATAATTCTAATTTTAATTTTCTTGCAGGTGGAACAGACTTATCTTTAACAGTTACAAAAGAAAGAAAAGAAATTCCGTTTATAATAGATTTAAAAGAGATAAAAGAATTAGATTTTATTAAAGTAAATAAAAATTATTTGGAAATTGGTGCAGCCACTCCTTTAATTAAGTTTGAAAACGAAATAAAAAAATATTATCCAGATTTTTATTCTGTATTGAAGAGATATGGTTCTGTTCAAATTAGAAATGTAGGTACCATAGGAGGTAATATTGCTACAGCATCTCCAATTGGAGATTCATTACCAATTTTGTTGTCTTTAAATGCCGAGATCTTAATTGAGAGTTTTAATAGAAGGAAAGTTATACCAATAAATAAATTTTTCTTAGATTATAGAAAAACTAAACTAAAAAAAACAGAATTTATAAGATCAATTAAAATCCCATTATTTAAAAAAAATATATTTAAAGCCTTTAAAATTTCAAAAAGATTTGATGATGATATTTCTTCTGTTTGTGGCTCTTTTAATTTTAAAATAAATAATAATCAAATTAAAGAGGCATATATTGCATATGGAGGTATGGCTGCAGTGCCAAAAAGAGCCAAGGCATGTGAGAAAGTTCTTAAAAATATGCCTCTTAATATCAATACTTTTGACCATGCAAAAAATTATCTTGAGGAAGATTTAAGTCCTATTGGAGACATGAGAGCAAGCAAAGAATATAGGTTAGAGATAGCAAAAAATTTATTAATTAAATGTTTTATAGAAATAAATTCCAATAAGTTAACTAGAGTTAATTGAATGAGTAAAGATAATATTATTGGAGATATAAGACCACACGATAGTGCTTACAAACATGTAAGTGGATATGCTGAGTATACTGATGATATTTTAGAACCAAAAAATACAATTTATGGTGCAATTGGTTTAAGTAAAAAAGCACACGCTATAATTAAAAAAATTGATTTGACTGAAGTAAAAAATAGTAAAGGTGTTATTTCAGTAGTTACACAAAGTGATATTCCTGGTAGAAATGATGTTGGCCCTGTTTTTGATGGAGACCCTATTTTTCCAACAAAAAAAGTGGAGTTTTATGGTCAACCCCTGTTTGCAGTTGCAGCCGAAACGACAGAATTAGCAAGAAAAGCAGTGTTAAAAGCTAAGGTTACATATAAAGATTTAAAACCTATAATTACAATAAAAGAAGCTTTAAATAAAAAACAGTTCCTATTTAAGCCTAGAAAAATAAAAAGAGGTAATGCCTCAAAGAAAATAAAAATATCTAAAAATATTTTAAAAGGTAGCTTTACAACAGGAAGTCAAGAACACTTTTATTTAGAAGGTCAGGCAGCTTTTGTAATTCCTAAAGAGGATGATAATTTTTTAGTTTATAGCTCAACACAACATCCCTCAGAGACACAACAATTGATTGCAAAAATGTTTAATCAAAAAAGTAATTCAATTAATGTTGAAGTAAGAAGAATAGGAGGTGGTTTCGGTGGAAAAGAAACAAATTTCATGACAGCTTGTATTTGCGCGTTATTGGCTAATAAAGCAGGACAACCTGTAAAATTAAGATTAGATAGAGATGATGATATAATTTTAACTGGCAAAAGACATGAGTTTTTTTCTGAGTATGAAGTTGGTTTTGATGATGAAGGAATTATAGAAGGATTAAAAATAAATTTATCCTCAAATTGTGGAATGTCGCCTGATTTATCAGCTGCAATAAATGAAAGAGCCTTGCTTCATATAGATAATGCATATTATATTTCAGATATTGAGGTGGTAAACAATTTATGTAAGACAAATATCCCGACCTCGACTGCATTTAGAGGCTTTGGTGGAAACCAAGGAATGATGGCAATTGAAAATATTGTAGATAATATTTCAAGATATTTAAAAAAAGATCCACTTGAAGTAAGAAAGAAAAATTTTTATCAAAAAGATAAAAAGAATGTAACTCATTATGGAATGACCATTGAGGATAATGTTATTAATGAATTATTTAAAAATTTAGAAAATAAATCAAATTACAAGAAAAGATATTCTGATATAAGAAAATTTAATGAAGTAAATAAATTTAAAAAGAAAGGCATTGCCATTACACCATTAAAATTTGGTATTTCGTTTACAACAATTCACTTAAATCAAGCTGGAGCACTTGTCCATATTTATACAGATGGAAGTATATATTTGAACCATGGAGGTATAGAGATGGGTCAAGGAACACATACGAAAATAGCTCAATTGGTAGCAAATTCATTAGGATTACCATATGATTTAGTTCATATTTCATCTACCACTACATCTAAAGTTCCAAACACATCAGCAAGTGCGGCCTCATCAACCACGGATTTGAATGGAGCAGCAGCGTTAAATGCAGTAGCAAAAATTAAATTAAATTTAGAAAAATTTATAAAGAAAAAATATAAAATTTATAATCAGGAAGCAGTTTATAAAGATCAACATATAATATTTGGAAATAGGCAATTTGAATTTAAAAGTATTATTCAAGAGGCATATTTAAATAGAATTTCTCTTTCTTCTTCAGGTTTTTATTCAACACCAAAAATTAATTTTGATAAAAAAAAATTTAGAGGTAGGCCATTTTACTATTTTTGTTATGGTGCAGCTGTTTCAGAAGTAACTATAGACACACTAACTGGTGAAAATGTATTAGAAAGAGTTGATATTTTGCATGATGCTGGAAAACCAATAAATCCAGCTCTTGAATTAGGTCAGATTGAAGGTGGGTTTGTACAAGGACAAGGCTGGTTGACAATCGAGGAACTAAATTGGAAATCAAATGGACAAATTACGACATTTTCTCCATCAACATACAAAATACCAGCAGTTAGTGATATTCCAAAAAAATTTAATGTGGAGATTTACAAAGAGGGTATAAATAAAGAAAACGTTGTAAATAAAGCCAAGACAACTGGTGAACCACCGCTGATGTTAGCAATGAGTGTTTTTTATGCAATTAAAGATGCAATTGCTTCAATTGGAAATTACCAAATTGCACCAGAACTTAATGCGCCAGCAACTCCTGAGAGAATCTTAATGAGTATTAATAAAATTAAACAAAAATTAAAAAATCTAAATGGAAGATAAAAAAAAATTTATGGCAAAAGCCATTGAACTCTCCATAAATAGTGCAAATACTATTGGCGGGCCTTTTGGAAGTGTCATAGTCAAGGATAATGAGATTATTGCAGAAGGTTCTAATAAAGTAACTTCTTCAAATGACCCTACTGCTCATGGTGAAGTTGTAGCAATTCGAGAAGCTTGTAAAAAATTAAATACTTTTGATCTATCAGGTTGCGAGATTTATACATCTTGTGAACCTTGTCCAATGTGTCTTTCCGCAATTTATTGGTCAAGATTAGATAAAATATATTATGCAAATACAAGAGAAGACGCAAAAAAAATAGATTTTGATGATTCATTTATTTATTTAGAGATTCCTAAAAAAATAAATGATAGAAAAATAAAAATGACACAAATGCTTAGAGATGATGCTCTAAAAGCATTTGAAATTTGGGATAAAAAAGTAGATAAAATAAAATACTGATGGAATTTTTACCTTATACTATTAAATGGTTAGAAGTAATTTTAAGATGGGGCCATGTAGTGTTTGCTATTTTATGGGTAGGTAATAGTTTTTTGTTTAATTACTTAGACAATAATTTAAATAAAAACATAACAAGTGATGATGTAGATGGTGAAGGATATCTGATGCATTCTGGTTTTTTTTACAAGTTATCAAGATTAAAAACATCACCACCACAGGATTATTTAAATAGACTGGTAATCTTTAAATGGCAAAGTTATTTAACTTTTGTAACTGGAATGCTGCTGTTAGTTGTAATTTATTACTATAACGCAGGTGTATTAATGGTTGATAAACGTGTTTTGTTAATGCCTCCTAGTTATGCAATTATTATTTCACTTTTATCATTGATTGTTGCATGGTTTATTTATGATCGTTTGTGTAAATCTAAGTTGATCGAAAATAATGTATTATTTATTTCTATAGCAATTATTTTACTGACTGCTGTTTCTTTTGGTTTGACTAAATTATTTGGTCCAAAATTTGCAATTTTAAGTGTTGGATTGATTATAGGTACCAATATGTTTGGAAATGTTTTTACAGTAATTATACCTAATCAAATGAATATTATTAGCAGTAGTGAGAGAGGTGAAAAATTTGATATGAGCTTATCTTTAGCAGCTAAACAAAGATCCATTCACAATAATTACTCAACTTTTTTGGTTCTGTTTATAATGCTTTCGGGGCATTCTAGTTTTTTGGTCTATCATAAGTATAACTGGTTAATTTTAGTTGCAATAGGAGTAATTACTGCAGTCGCTAGACATTATTTCAATTTAAGAGGAAGAAACATTCATAAGTTGTATTTTTTAATTTCCTCAATAATCGCACTTATCGTTCTTGCAGTTTTGGTTTTATTATTTAAATAATTAAATATAAAAATTATGACAGAGAAATTAATTGTTAGTTGGAATGAATACAATCAGACGGTTGAAAAACTAGCAATCCAAATCCATGAAAGTGGATATGAACCTACAATCTTAGTTGGTATTATGCGAGGAGCAGCACCAATGATAGATGTTTTAAGTAGAATTTTCAAATTGAAATGTGCTTATTTAGCTGTCGAGTCATATAGTGGTAAGGGTGTAGAGGATGAGCAAGGTGATATTGTGTTCTCAAGAGAAATGAGCTCTATTGCACCTAATATGGGTGGCAGAATACTTTTATGTGATGATTTGTCAGATACAGGAATTACATTTAATAAAAGCATAGATTGGTTAAGAAAATATGAACCTATTAAAGATAAGATTGATGATATAAAAACTGCAACTTTATTTAAAAAAAAGAAATCAACATTTGAACCAGATTTTTGTGCAAACAAACTTTCAGGAGATCCTTGGATTGTACAGCCTTTTGAAATTTATGAAGAACTTAGAATTGAAGAAATAAAAAAAAGACACCACAAATAAAAAGGCCAGTTATAAAACTGACCTTTTTAAATTTTATAAGTTTTAACTTATTTAGGTATATCGCCCTCAACACCTTTTACATAAGTCATCATTCCTGCAAGCATTCCATCATCAGCAGTTTTACCTTCAGCAACCATTAGATTTCCTTTTTGGTCGTAGATAGGTCCAGTAAAAGCATGAACCTTACCTGATGCCAAATCTGCTTGAAGTTTTTTAACTTTGGATCTAACATTACTAGGAATAGCAGAGTCAAGATCAGATATAACAACCATACCGTCACCAATACCATGCCATGTATCTTTCTGATTCCATGTTCCATTTGCTACAGCTTTAACTCTTTCTACATAGTAAGGTCCCCAATTATTTTCAACAGAAGTCAATACTGCTTTCGGTGCAAACTTATCCATATCACTAGCTTGACCAAATGCATATACGCCTGCTTTTTCAGCAATCTGAACGATCGCAGTACTGTCAGTATGCTGGGCAATTATATCTGCACCTTGATCAATTAAAGCTTTAGCAGCTTCAGCTTCTTTACCAGGATCATACCAAGTAAATGCCCAAACAATCTTAGTCTTGATATTTGGATTTACTTTTTGAGCAGCTAAAGTAAATGAATTAATTCCTCTTATTACTTCTGGAATTGGAAAAGATGCTACATAACCGATTACATTAGATTTTGTCATTGAACCAGCTATTGTTCCCAAGATTGCTCTACCTTCATAGAATCTAGCAGCATATGTTGCAACATTTGGATGTTCTCTTTTGTACCCTGTTGCATGTTCAAATTTTACGTTTGGAAACTCTTTTGCAACTTTGTTTGTTGGATTCATGTATCCAAAACTAGTTGTAAAAATAACATCATGGCCAGAATTTGCTAATTGTCTAAGTACTCTCTCAGCATCAGCACTTTCTGGAACACCTTCTACGTAAGTTGTTTTAAATCCGGCAGCTTCTACAGCTTTCCTACCTACATCATGTTGATACGTCCATCCATGGTCACCAGTCGGACCAATATAAACGAATGCTGCTTTAACATCTTTTGCCACTGCAGCAACAGTTAATGTAAACAAAAAAACTAAAGAAGAGACGAAAGAACGAATAAATAATTTATGCATAAATTTATTTCCCCTATTTAATTTTTTAATTATTTGAATCTTAAATTAAATAAATTAAAAAAAAATAATTATTTTATAATTAATTGTCTTTATAAAACGATTTACCCAGTGAACTTGGAGTACTTAACCTAATTTTTCTACTGTCACGAGAAATTACAACTAATACTATTATTGTTACAATATAGGGTAGGGCAGTTAAGAATTGAACAGGAATTCTCACACCTATTGCTTGCATATGAAATTGAATAATTGTTAACCCACCAAAAATCATTGCTCCGATTAAAATTTTAATTGGGTTCCATGTAGAAAAAACAACTAGTGCTAAAGCAATCCAACCTCTACCACCTGTCATATTTTCAATCCATTGTGGAGTATAGATCATTGATAAATAAGCACCTGCAAGCCCACACATAGCTCCACCATATAGTATACAAGCGTAACGAACTAACTTTACATTTATACCTTGGTTAGATGCAGACTCTGGAGAGTCTCCTACAGCTCTTACAATTAATCCAATTTTTGTTTTTTTTAAAAAATAGCTAGTTACGAAGGGCAAGGCAAAAGCAAAATAAAAAACTACCGAATGTCCAAATAATATTGGACTTAAAAGTGGTATTGTGTCTTTTAAACTTTCAAATAGAACAGGAAACTCTTTTCCAGGAATACCAACAAAGTTTTTTCCAATCATTGCAGAAATTCCTATTCCAAAAATAGTAAGAGCTAAACCAGTTGCTACATGATTTGTAATTAATGTTTGGGTAAGAAATGCAAAAATTGTTGAAATTAAAACACCTGCTAACATTGCCCCAAAAACTGCAATAATCAAACTTCCAGTAACAGTCATTAGTGCAAAGCCTGAAATAGCTCCAATGATCATCATTCCTTCAACGCCGAGGTTTAGAACACCAGATCTTTCTGTTATAAGTTCCCCACAAGACGCTAAGATCAAAGGAACAGCAGAGGCCATGATTGATGCAATTATTAGTCCAACAAAATTTACATCAATAATCATTTTTTTGAACCTTTAAATTTAAATTTAAAAAAAAGTAGATAATCTGAAGCAAGAAGAAAAAATAAAATCATTCCTTGAAAAACCTGGCCAGTATATTTTGGAATTTGCATAAATATTTGCGCTGTTTCGGCACCCAGATAAGTAATTGCAACAACTAGAGATGCAAAAATTATTCCAACAGGATGTAAACGACCTAAAAACGCAACAATTATTGCAGTAAAACCATAATCTGGAGATACTTCTCTGTGAAGCTGTCCGATAGGTCCGGTTATTTCACCAACTCCTGCTAAACCTGCGCAAGCACCACTTATTAAAAAAACTAGGATAATCATTTTTTTGCCTTTGTACCCAGCATATTTTGCTGTCTTTAAACTAAAACCTGAAACTTTCATTTGGAACCCCAAATACGTTTTATAAAAAATAAACCAACTGATAACTACTGCTGCTAAAGCTAGAAATATACCTGCATGAATTCTTAGTCCTTCAAATAATAAAGGAAGTCTTGCAGAGTCACTGAACTGTCTTGTTTCAGGAAAATTAAATCCTTCTGGATTACTCCAAGGACCTACAACAAGATAATCCAAAATTAATTTTGAAACGTATACCAACATAAGACTTACTAAAATTTCATTTGTATTAAAGTAAGTTTTTAAAATTGCAGGTATAGACGCATATAGCATACCACCAATTGCGCCAGCTAAAATAACTATTGGTAGAATATAAAATCCTTCTTGCTCATAAAATAATAATGCAACACCCCCTGAAACTATGGCTCCAAAAGTTAATTGACCTTCTGCTCCAATATTCCAATTATTACTTTTAAAACAAAAAGATAAACCAATTGCTATTAAACAAAGCGGAGTGGCTTTTAATAGTAATTCACTGAATCCGTATTTATCTGCAATTGGAACTATGAAAAAAAACTTTAGGGCTTCAAAAGGTTTAAAACCTAGAATATAAAAAATTAAACCTCCTGCTACCAAGGTTAAAAAAATTGCTAAAATAGGTGTAAGGAAAAATATAGCTCTTGAAGGTTCATCTCTTTTAACAATTTTAATCAATTTCCTCCTCCCATTAGTATCCCAAGTTTTTCAGAGGTAACTTCATCAGCATCCATAATTTTTGATAATTTCCCTTTATGAATTACCGAAATTTTATCGCTTAATTTTAATAACTCATCAGTATCTGTAGATATTAATATGATTGATTTATTTTGCTCATTAATTTTAATCAATGTTTCATGGATATAATTTATTGCTCCAACATCTAGCCCCCAAGTTGGATTAAAACAAATTAATAAATCTGGAGAGGTGATTAATTCTCTTCCTATAATTAATTTCTGCAGATTACCTCCAGATAAAAATTGGCTTTTTAACTCTATGTTGTCTGTGTTAACATTAAAGTCCGAAATTATTTTTTTTGAATGCTCTTTAATTTTATTTTCATTGATTAACCCATTATTAAAAAAGTTTGAGGACTTATAATTATTTAGAGCTACATTTTCAAAAATTGCCATTTGTGGTATAGCAGCTTGCTCAAGCCTATCTTCTGGGGAAAAGGCCATCAAATACTCTCTTCTCTCTTGAGGATTTAAATCTCCAATATAATTTTTATTAAATTCTATAGAATTCTTATCTGATATTATTTCACCACTTAATACTTGAAATAATTCACTTTGGCCGTTTCCTGATATACCAGCAATTCCCAAACATTCGCCTCGATTAACAGAAAAATTAATATCACTCAAATTTGTTTCAAATGGATCTTCGCTTATAAAATTAAGATTTGTAATATTTATTAATTTATCTGATGAATTTTTCTCTTTTTTCTTTTTGATAGTTTTTAAGTTTTGACCCACCATTTTGTTAGCAAGTGATTCAATATTTTCATTCTTTATTTCACTTACAGAAACTAGCTTTCCTCTCCTCATTACAGCAACTTCATCGCAAAGCTCAATAACTTCCTTAAGTTTATGAGTAATATAAATAATTAAAATTCCTTCTTCTGAAAATTTTTTCAAAGATAGAAATAATTCACTTGTTTCTTGTTCTGTTAACACAGATGTTGGTTCATCCATAATTAAAACTTTTGGACTCCTTATTAGACATCTAATTATCTCTACTTTCTGTTTTTGACCTGCCGAAAGATTTAAAACAGGTATATCAAGATCAATTGAAAAATTATATTTTCTCATAATTGAGTCAATTTTTTCTCTTAAAACTTCTCTTTGTTCGTCTGAGTCTATTATTAAGTTTTCAAATACAGACAAAGTTTCGAAAAGGTTAAAATGCTGGAAGACCATCCCAATATCATTTTTTTTTGCATCTAATGGTGAATTAAGTTTTAGATTATTTTCATTTAAATAAATTTTACCTTCATCAGGTATGATGACGCCTGATAGAATTTTAACCAGGGTAGATTTACCAGCACCATTTTCTCCAAGAAGAGCGTAAATTTTGCCACTATTAAATTCGAGTGACACATTATCGTTTGCAACACATCCAGGGTATATTTTGGTTACATTTGAAATTTTAAGATTTGTATTCATTGATTAATTTAATGGTATAGAATTTCCATCTTTATTTTTCTGATATTGATTTGATAAAGTTTGATATTTTTTTTTAATTTCATTTAATTGATTCAATTTTTTTTCTTTTTCTAATTGAGGTAAATTTTCAATAAGTAAATTTATATTTTGACTTTTCCAATAGTAATTTTCTTTATTATATTCTCCGTCATTAATTTTAAATACTTCCTTCAATATATTTAAATCATGTGGAATATTAAAATCATCATTTGTGGATGCATATGGAAACATATAATAAAAATTATCAAATCCAGAAAAAGTGATTGCACTTAAGCACATGCTACAAGGTTCATGTGAACTTAAAAATATACAATCTTTTTCATTGGGTCTCGTTTTTGCCTCTAATTCATAAAACTTTTTAAGAGCATGCATCTCACCATGCCATAATGGATTTTCTATTTCATTATTTGTTTCGGCAATTACAAGTGATAAATCTTTCTTTTTAATTATGGCAGCCCCAAATATTTTACTACCTTTAGCAACACCACTCTCGGTGAGAGGTAAAACTTCCTTTAAAAATATATTTAGTATCTTTTCTAAGGCTTTTTCATTCATATGCTTGAACAATCAAATAAAGAACACAATTGTTACTATAATTAAACTTAAAAGTAATAATAAATAAATTATTTATACAACTTTAAAGTTAATAATTTATTAAAAAAAAATGTTTGTTAAAACTTATGTTAAAATTTAAATCAGCCATAAGTCTTATAATAGTCTTAATTTTTTTATCAGGATGTCAAACAGTTAAAGAAAAAACTGATGCTATTGTAGAAAAAGAAAACGAAAAATTAAGTAAATTTCTCGGTAAATCTGCTAGTGAACTTCAAATGGAGCTTGGAAAGCCGGACGAAGATTTCAAAAATGCTAAAGGAAATTTCGAGCTAGTTTATAATAGTAAAAAATACCTTGTACCTTGTGAACGAAGATTTGAAATTAATTCGGAAAATATAGTTATAGGCTTTGTGTCTAACGGTTGTTTTTAAAACTAACTGGTAGAATTTAATCTGCTCATTATAGGTTTTTTTATCACAATAAATGAAGCAATATTTGTTTCTAAATAATTTTTTATATTAATTCATGATCAATATTGTAACGTCATCTTAATAAGGAGGGTAAATGGCTTCAAGAAAAACACAAATGGGCTCTACAAGCAGTCCGGACAAGAAACTTCCATTAAATAAATCAATACCTTTAGGAATTCAGCATGTGCTAGCAATGTTTGCTGGAAATATAACTGTTCCTATTATTGTAGCTGGAGTTTTTGGTCAAACGCCTGAACAAAAAATATTTTTGATTCAAATGGCTTTGTTTGTAGCAGGAGTTGCAACAATTATTCAAACTGTTGGATACAAGGAAATTGGTGCAAGATTACCTATTGTTCAAGGAACAAGTTTTGCATTCATACCTATCATGTTACCATTTAAGGCAGCAGGATTAGGTGCAGTATTTACAGCAGCATTCATTGGAGGAATTTTTCAAATTTTTATTGGAAAAGTTTTAAAACCAATAAGACATCTATTCCCACCATTGGTCACTGGTATAGTTGTTTTAATGATTGGATTTAGTTTGCTTAAAGTTGGTTTTATGTATGCTGGCGGAGGTGGATGGTTAATGAATAATAAACCTGAAATTTTTGCAAATGCAAATCACTTAACAGTTGCCGCTTCAGTCTTTATAGTTGCTATCTTTTTTAATCTTAGAGGTAAAGGGATGGCTTCTGCAGCCTCAATTTTAATTGGAATAGTAGCTGGTTTCATAGTTGCAGCAGCACTAGGAATGGTTAACTACGGCAAAATTGCATCTGCAGCATGGTTTGCATTTCCAATGCCACTTCAATATGGAATTGATTTTGTACCTGGTGCAATAATTCTGATGTTATTTATGTCAGTTGTTACAACAATTGAAACAATTGGAGACATAAGTGCTACGACAATGGGTGGTGCTAAACGAGAAGCAACAGATAAAGAGATATCAGGTGGAATCATGGCAGATGGTGTCGGTACCGCATTTGGTGCACTATTTAATGCAATGCCAAATACATCTTATTCGCAAAATGCTGGACTAGTCGCGTTTACAGGAGTTGTAAGTAGACATGTTGGAACTATAGCTGGAATAGTTTTAGTTCTAATGGGATTGTTTCCAAAATTAGGTGGAATTATTGCTGCAATGCCAGAGTCAGTGATAGGTGGAGCAGCAATCATTATGTTTGGTATGATTGTAGCTGCTGGTATTAAATTAATTTCAAGGGCAGAAATGGACCAAAGAAATTTATTAATTTTAGCTCTTTCTTTGTCTTTTGGAATTGGAATGTCATTGTTACCAGACTTTGTGAAAAATATTCCTGATTTTGGAATAAGTTTAAAATTACTGCTAACAACTGGACTTATACCTGCTGGATTATTAGCATTTGCTTTGAATGCTATAATGGCAAAAAAATAATTAATTAAAACTTGTGGGGAGAAATCCCCACAAGTAAGGCTTAAAATTTATTTAATTTCAATAAGCTTCTTTTTTTTATGCTCTGGAATTATTCTTTCACAAGATATTGTTAAAAGACCATCTTTAAGTTCAGCACCATTTACTTTTACATCGTCAGCAATAGTGAATGATCTTGCAAATTGTCTTTGAGAAATACCTTTATGAATTATTTCTCCATCAACATTATTATCTTCAGATTTATTAACTTGTTTTGTTCTAACAG
>CACNSD010000007.1 GCA_902623075.1 uncultured Pelagibacteraceae bacterium | reverse complement strand
ATTTTAATAAACTTAAATCTGTTATTGGGAGTTCAAATTTTCTTCTATAAATAATATCACTAATAAATCCAGTTTTGTTATCAAAATATAAATTTCTATTAAATTTCTTTGCATAACTTTTTCCAAAAAAATATTGAAATAGTTGATTACCAAACCCACCTTCCATATGAATTATAAGATTTTTTCTTGGCATTCGAATAAAATTCTAAATATTATATAATTATTGTCTATACTAATTATTTAATTTTTTTATGTAATTTAAGTGATGAAATACTATTGAAGCGCTATTTGAAATATTTAAACTATCTATTCTGTTATCAATATTAATTTTTAAATTAAAGTCCGCATATTTTAAAGTGTGATGCCTCATTCCAAATCCCTCTGATCCAAATAAAAGAATATTATTACCCTCCCATTTGATTTCAGTGAAATCCTTTTGACCTTTTGAATCAAAACCATAAACCCAAAAATTTTTTTCTTTTAAATTTTTTAGGGTAGAATTGATATTGGATACCTGAAATATAT
The DNA here is from genome assembly GCA_902623075.1 of uncultured Pelagibacteraceae bacterium. GTDB lineage: Bacteria > Pseudomonadota > Alphaproteobacteria > Pelagibacterales > Pelagibacteraceae > Pelagibacter. The sequence goes on along the minus strand of CACNSD010000007.1, from coordinate 68,660 downwards.
TTATATGCTCCATACATCCACTAGCTGATTTGTACATTAACTTGCTATCACTTGGAAAATGTCTTTCCTTTATTATTAATCCATCGATATTAAATGAAGCTGCACTTCTTATTAATGAGCCAATATTTCTTGGATCTGTAACCTGATCTAGACATACTAATGTCAAATTTTTTTTAGACTTAATAAATATTTTGATATCTTGCTGATCTAAATGTTCAATCTCTGCAACATAACCATTATGCATGAGCTGTTCTTTAGACGAATATTTGTCTAGTTCTTTTTTAGACTTAAAATAAACTTTTACGCCTTCTAAAATATTTTTATTAGGATTTTTTCTATGAATATTTTTTTTAGAATCTTCAGTTAAAAAGACTCTCAGAACTTTTCTTTTTGGGTTTCTTAATGCCTCAATTACAGCATGTTGACCAACAATGAAAAAAGACGATTTATTCATAAATTATTAAGTGTTTTATACGTTTTTTTTAATATTTTCCTATTAAATCACGTGTTGCATTTGCATAAATAAAATATATAAAACGCATGTTATTTGAAGCTTTATTGAACAAGGGGACACTTCCCCAGAGGAGGGGTTCCAGAGCGGTCAAATGGGGCGGGCTGTAAACCCGTTGACTTCGGTCTTCGAAAGTTCGAATCTTTCCCCCTCCACCATTTGATAAAATTTTAAATAGCATGGAGTGTTACTCTTGGGGTTGTGCGGGTGTAGTTCAATGGTAGAACGCTAGCCTTCCAAGCTGGATGTAAGGGTTCGATTCCCTTTACCCGCTCCAAGAATTTAAAATTATATGAAACAAAAAAAACTGAGGTAAAAACGTAATGTCAAAAGAAAAATTTGTAAGAAATAAACCCCATTGTAACATTGGGACTATTGGTCATGTAGACCATGGTAAAACAACTCTTACTGCTGCAATTACAAATGTATTAGCACAAGCAGGCGGCGGAACTGCAGTTGCTTATGATCAGATTGATAAAGCACCTGAAGAAAAAGAGAGAGGTATAACAATTTCAACAGCACACGTTGAGTATGAAACAGAAAAAAGACACTATGCTCACGTAGACTGTCCTGGTCACGCTGACTATGTTAAAAACATGATCACTGGTGCTGCTCAAATGGATGGAGCAATTTTAGTTGTTAATGCAGCTGATGGTCCAATGCCACAAACAAGAGAACATATTCTTTTGGGAAGACAAGTTGGTATTCCTGCAATTGTTGTTTATTTAAATAAAGTAGACCAAGTTGATGACAAAGAAATGATTGAACTTGTTGAAGAAGAAATTAGAGAACTTTTAACTTCATATAAATACCCAGGTGATAAAACACCAATCGTTAAAGGTTCGGCATTAGCAGCAGTTGAAGGTAGAGATGATGAAATTGGTAAAAATTCAATTTTAGAATTAATGAAAGCTGTTGATGAACATATTCCACAACCAGCTAGAGAAGTTGATAAGCCATTCTTAATGCCAGTTGAGGACGTATTCTCAATTTCTGGAAGAGGTACTGTTGCAACTGGTAGAGTAGAGTCAGGTATGATTAAAACTGGTGAAGAAGTAGAAATAGTTGGAATTAGAGAAACAAAAAAATCAGTTTGTACAGGTGTTGAAATGTTTAGAAAACTTTTAGATTCTGGTGAGGCTGGTGATAATGTTGGAATTTTATTGAGAGGTATTGAAAGAACTGACATCGAAAGAGGTCAAGTTCTTTGTAAACCGGGTTCAATTACTCCACACACTAAATTTGAAGCGCAAGCCTATGTACTTAAAAAAGATGAAGGTGGTAGACATACCCCATTCTTTACAAAATACAGACCGCAGTTTTATTTTAGGACAACAGACGTTACAGGTGAGGTAGAATTACCAGCTGGTACAGAGATGGTGATGCCAGGTGATGATGCTAAATTCACTGTTAAATTAATTACACCTATTGCTATGGCAGAGAAATTAAACTTTGCAATTAGAGAAGGTGGAAGAACTGTTGGAGCAGGAGTAGTAACTAAAATTATAGAGTAACTCTATAAATAGGAGTGTAGCTCAATTGGTAGAGCGCCGGTCTCCAAAACCGGAGGCTGAGGGTTCGAGTCCCTCCGCTCCTGCCAATTTGAGCTTATAATTATGAGGAACCCGATTAAATTTATACAGGAAGTTAAACAAGAAGCTTTTAAAGTCACTTGGCCTACTTGGAAAGAGACTTTGCAAGGTGCTTTGATGGTGTTTGCAATGGCTGTAGTAATGTCCCTATTTTTTCTTCTTTTAGATCAGGTATTAAAATTTTTCTTAGAACTTTTACTTAAGGTGAGTATATAATGAAAAATTGGTATATTGTGCAGTCACATTCTAGTTTCGAGAACAAGGTAGCTGCATTAATTAAGGAAGAAGCAGATAAAGCTAAAATTGCAGATAAATTTGAGGAAATTATTGTACCAACACACGATGTTACAGAAGTAAAAAGAGGTAAAAGAATTCAAAGAAAAAAAAAATATTTTCCTGGATATGTTTTAATAAAAAGTGAGATGGATAATAACATTTATCATATGATAAAAAACATAAAAAGAGTTAGTGGTTTCTTAGGCACTAAAGGTATCCCAGTACCAGTCTCAGATAAAGAAGTAGAAAAGATTTTAGGTCAGATTAAAGATGGTGTTGCTCAGCCAAAATCGGGTGTAGATTACAATGTGGGTGAAAAAGTGCAAGTAGTGGATGGTCCATTTGCATCATTTACTGGAATGATTGAAGAAATTGATGAAGAAAAAGCTAGACTTAAGGTGTCAGTTTCTATATTTGGTCGTCCTACACCAGTAGATTTAGAATATAATCAGGTTGAAAAGGTTAGTTAATGGCAAAAGAAATTAGTGGATTTATAAAATTACAAATTAAAGGTGGTCAAGCAAATCCAGCCCCACCAGTAGGCCCAGCATTGGGTCAACGTGGTGTGAACATAATGGAATTTTGTAAAGCTTTTAATGATAAAACTAAATCAATGGCAGGAAAACCTGTACCAGTTGAAATTACAGTTTATAAGGACAAAAAATTTGATTTTAAGATTAAATCGCCCCCAGCTTCATTTTATATCAAAGAAGCAGTAAAACTCAAAGGTGGCTCAAAAGAACCTGGAAGAAATATTGTTGCTTCAATTTCAAAAAAACAATTAGAGAGTATAGCTAAAGAAAAAATGAATGATTTAAATGCACACGATATTGAGGAAGCTATAAAAATTATTGCAGGATCTGCTAGATCAATGGGTATTGAGGTAAAAGAATAATGGCATCTAAAAGATTTAAAAAACTTCCTGAAAAAACTACAGACTTAAATGCAGAAACTATAGAAAAATTGTTACCTGAACTTAAGAAAAACTGTACAACTAAATTTGATGAGTCTTTAGATTTAAGTTTTCAAATAAACAACAAACAAAAGAAAAGTGAGGTTAATATTAGAACAGTAGTTAATTTACCCGGGGGCACAGGTAAGAAAGTTAAAGTTGCTGTAGTTTGTGAAGATAATAAAGCTAAAGATGCAAAAGATGCTGGAGCAGATATAGTGGGTGGTGATGAATTCGTTGAAAGAATTAAAGGCGGTGAATTAAACTTTGAAAAATTAATTTGTACACCTGGAATGATGATTAAACTTTCTAAATTAGGAAAAGTCTTAGGACCAAAAGGTTTGATGCCTAATCCTAAGCTTGGTTCAGTTTCTGAAAATATTAAAGAAGCTGTAACAAACGCTAAATCTGGCCAAGTAGAAATTAGAAATGATAAAGATGGAAATATTGGAGTTAGTATTGGTAAAAAATCTTTTAGTGATGACAAGTTACTAAAGAATTACAATGCAATTTTAGATGCTTTAGAAAAAGAAAAATCAAACAACACTTTAAAAGGTGATTTAATTAGAAGTGTATTTGCTACATCAACAATGGGTGTTTCATATAAAGTTAAATTAGGGAAATCAATATAGTTATGATGAATAAAGAGCAAAAGAAAAATTATATTGAAGAGATGACTAGTAAGTTTGAAAACAGTAAAGCAGTTATGGTTACTCATTACCAAGGTTTAACTATGACTCAATTAGATGAATTAAGAGCAAAAATGAGAGAACATGGAATCATTTTCAAAATAACCAAAAACAGAATTACCAAATTAGCTTTAGAAAAAACAAAGTGTAAAGATTTATCAAATTTATTTACTGGTCCAACGGCAGTAGCGTTTGGTGAGGACGCCATAATGTCAGCTAGGATTCTTTCAAAATTTGCAAAAGATAACGAAAACTTAAAATTAATTGGTGGAATAATGGATAACGAGGTCTTAGATCAGGCTGGTGTCCAAAATGTAGCTAGTTTACCTACATTAGATGAAGCAAGAGCCAATATTGTGGGTATTTTGAACGCTTCTGCATCTAAATTAATCAGTATTTTGCTTGCACATTCAGAAAAAATGAGTAGTTTGACGGCAGAAAATTCTGAAACACAACCCAAAGAGTAATACATATGCCTGACCTTAACAAAATTATTGAAGATTTATCGAGTTTGACTGTTGCAGAGGCAGCTGAACTTTCAAAACAATTAGAAGAAAAATGGGGTGTAACTCCAATGGCAGCAGCAGCTCCAGCAGCAGCAGGTGGTGCGGCTCCAGCAGAAGATAAAGATGATTTTACAATCATGTTAGTTTCTGCAGGTGATAAAAAAATTAATGTTATCAAAGAAGTAAGAGCAGCTACTTCATTAGGTTTAAAAGAAGCTAAAGATCTTGTAGAGGGGGCACCAAAAGAAGTTAAATCAGGTGTTAATAAAAAAGATGCTGAAGAGATCAAAGCTAAATTAGAAGCTGCTGGCGCTAAAGTAGAACTTAAATAAATTAAATAGAAAGAATTCAAATACTGATTTTTTTAATCAGTATTTATAAATATAGATGCAATTATCTTTTACTGAAAAGAAAAATATAAGAAAAAGTTTTGGTAAACTTAAAGAAAGTTTATCTATTCCTAACTTAATTGAAGTTCAAAAAAATTCTTATAAAGAATTAACAGAATTTCATGCTGAAGTAGCTGAACTTACCAAAGGGTTTGATAGAGTATTCAAAAGTATTTTTCCTATTGAGGATTTAAACGATAAAGCAACTTTAGAGTATGTTTCATACAGATTAGAAAAACCAAAATTTGATGTTGAAGAATGTATAGCAAGAGGTCTTACATATTCATCAGCTCTTAAGTGTACTTTAAGATTGGTAGTTTACGAAATAGATCAAGAAAATAATACTAAAGATATTTTATCAGCTAAAGAGCAAGAAGTTTATATGGGTGAAGTTCCCATGATGACTAATAGTGGAACTTTTATAACTAACGGTGTTCAAAGAGTTGTAGTAAACCAAATGCACAGGAGTCCAGGTGTATTTTTTGATCACGATAAAGGAAAAACACATGCAAGTGGAAAACTTTTATTTAATTGTAGAGTAATACCCAATAGAGGTTCCTGGTTAGATTTTGAGTATGATGTTAAGGATTTTCTATATTTTAAAATTGACAGAAAAAAGAAAATTTTTTCATCTACTTTATTATTAGCCTTAGGTTATACAAAATCAGAAATAGTAGATGAGTTTTATGAAAGTGAACAATATAATTTCGATCCAAAAACAGAAAAATGGAAAACTAAATTTAATCCAGAAAATTATAAAGCAAAAAATTTCTCAGAAGAAGTAATTGATGCAAAGACTGGTGAAGTAGTAATTAAATTGGGTGATAAGATTAATTTTTTAAGTGCAAAAAAATTAGCTAACGATGGTTTGAAAGATATACTAGTTTCTAGAGAGTCATTATTTGGTAAATTTTTACACAGAGATGTAAAAGTTAATGAAGAAGAAGATGGTATATTTAAAATTGGAACTGAATTAAATGATACAATTATTCAACAAATTTTAGATGCAAATATACATACACTTCAAATCTCTGTTACAAACTCTATAAATAAAGGACCTTATCTACTTACAACTATTTTAGCTGATAAAAATAATACTAAAGATGAAGCTATCACAGAAATTTATAAAATGTTAAGACCTGGTGAGCCGCCAACCATAGAGATAGCAACTCAAATATTTAACAATCTTTTCTTTAGTTCAGATAGATATGATTTGTCTGATGTCGGAAGAGTTAAAATGAACTCAAGATTAAACCAAGAATGTTCTGATAAAATTACCATATTAAGAAATGATGATATCATAGCAATTATTCATAAAATGTTGGATTTACGTGATGGTAAAGATGATGTTGATGACATTGATCACCTAGGAAATAGAAGAGTTCGTTCTGTTGGAGAGCTAGTTGAGAACCAAGCTAGAATTGGTGTTTACAGAATGGAAAGAGCTATTAAAGAAAAAATGACAACTTTAGATGTTGAGTCAGCTATGCCACAAGATCTTATTAATGCAAAACCATTAACAGTTTCATTGAAAGATTTTTTTGCCAGTTCACAACTGTCTCAGTTCATGGATCAAACAAATCCTTTATCTGAAATTACACATAAAAGAAGAGTTTCAGCGTTAGGTCCAGGTGGCCTAACAAGAGAAAGAGCAGGCTTTGAGGTTAGGGACGTCCATCCAACCCACTATGGAAGAATTTGTCCAATTGAAACACCAGAGGGTCCAAATATTGGTTTAATTAATAGTTTATCCACATATGCAAAAATTAATAAGTATGGCTTTATAGAAAGTCCATACAAAAAAGTAAAAGACGGTGTTGTTCAAGATAATGTCGAATACTTATCAGCAATGGAGGAAACAAAATTCACTATTGCTCAAGCAAATACAAAACTTGATAAAAATGGAAAAATTACCGAAGAACTAGTTTCATGCAGACAAAATCTAAACTTTCTTTTAGCTAAACCCGATTCTATTGATTACATTGACGTATCACCAAAACAATTAGTTTCAGTTGCAGCATCTTTAATTCCATTCTTAGAAAATGATGATGCAAATAGAGCCTTAATGGGATCAAACATGATGAGGCAAGCAGTTCCATTATTAAAACCTGAGTCGCCACTAGTTGGTACAGGAATTGAAAGCGATGTTGCTTTAGACTCAGGAGTAACTATTGTTGCTAAGCGTGATGGTATTGTTGATAAAATAGATGGTAAAAGAATTGTTATAAAAGTAACAGAGGAAACAGACTTTAGCAAGTCTGGTGTTGATATCTATAACCTTCAAAAATTTAAAAGATCAAACCAAAATACTTGTATAAATCAAAGACCATTAGTTAGAGTTGGTGATAAAGTTAAATCTGGAGATATTATTGCAGATGGTCCTTCGACAAAATTAGGTGAACTTGCTTTAGGTAAGAATGTTACGGTAGCATTCATGCCGTGGCAAGGTTATAACTTTGAAGACTCAATCTTAATTTCAGAAAGATGTGTTACAGATGACGTTTTTACATCTGTTCATATTGTTGAATACGAAATAATGGCGAGAGACACAAAGCTTGGTGAAGAAGAAATTACAAGAGATATACCAAATGTGAATGAAGAAGCTTTAAAAAACCTTGATGAGTCAGGAATAGTTTATATTGGTGCAGAGGTAAATGCCGGAGATATTTTAGTTGGTAAAGTTACTCCAAAAGGTGACTCAGCATCTGGTCCAGAAGAAAAATTATTAAGATCAATTTTTGGAGAAAAAGCTATAGATGTAACCGACACATCTTTAAGAATGTCTAGAGGATCAAGTGGAACGGTAGTAGATGTAAGAGTGTTTAATAGACATGGAATTGAGAAAGATGAAAGATCAATAACTATTGAAAGAGCTGAAATTGAACAGGTCCAACAAGATAAAATTGTTGAGGAAGAAATATTAGAAAGAAGTATTAAACAAAGAGCTTCACAATTCTTGTCAGGATCATCTTTAACTAAAAAAGTAAAAGATTTATCAGAAGGAACAAAGTTAGATTTTGATACAATTAATAAACTATCCATTAATGATGTCTTCAAAATCACTGTAGGAAATGTAAATGACGAAGCAACATTAGCCCAATTAAAAGATCAATATAATAAAGCAAAAGAAGACATAACAGAGAGATTTGAAGATAAAGTTTTAAAAATTAGAAGTGGTGATGATTTATTACCAAGTGTTATGAAAATGGTAAAAGTATTCGTTGCTATAAAGAGAAGATTAAGACCTGGTGACAAAATGTCAGGAAGACATGGAAATAAAGGAGTTGTGAGTAAAATTGTGCCTGTTGAAGATATGCCATATAGAGAAGACGGTAGACCAGTTGATATTGTATTAAATCCCCTAGGTGTGCCAAGTAGGATGAATGTTGGACAAATTTTAGAGACACATTTGGGTTGGGCATGTAAAGAATTTGGTGAGCAAGTTAAAAATTTAGTTAACGAAAATAATAAAAAAATAGAAAGAACAGAAAAAATAGAAAAATTCTTAAAATCTGTTTACGGAGAAGAAATTTTTAGGGATAAAGTGGATAAATTAAGCAAGAGTGAATTTAAAGATCTTTGTGAAAATTTACAAAATGGTATTGCAATCTCAACACCTGTTTTTGATGGTGCTAAAGAAAAAAATGTTACAGAGATGCTTGAACTAGCAAATTTACCAGGATCTGGACAAACTTATTTATGGGATGGAAGAACAGGTGAAAAATTTGATAGACCGGTTACTGTTGGAATAATCTACATGTTAAAACTTCATCACTTAGTTGAAGATAAAATTCATGCAAGATCTACAGGACCTTATAGTTTGGTTACACAACAGCCGCTTGGTGGTAAAGCTCAATTAGGTGGTCAAAGATTTGGAGAAATGGAAGTGTGGGCCTTAGAGGCATATGGTGCATCATATACATTACAGGAAATTTTAACTGTCAAATCTGATGACGTTGCAGGTAGGGTTAAAGTTTACGAAACTATAGTTAAAGGCGAAGAAAACTTTGAGTCTGGAATACCAGAATCATTTAACGTTTTAGTTAAAGAGATTAAATCATTAGCATTAAATGTGGAGCTTAATTAATGAAAAAGGAATTAACAGATCTATTTAAGGGTAACGAAATTTCTGAAGCTCAAAATTTTAATAGCATTAAAATTTCACTTGCTAGCCCAGAGAAAATTAAATCTTGGACATTTGGAGAAATTAAAAAACCTGAAACAATTAATTACAGAACTTTTAGACCTGAAAAAGATGGTTTGTTTTGTGCAAGGATTTTTGGACCAATAAAAGATTATGAGTGTTTATGCGGTAAGTATAAACGAATGAAATTTAGAGGAATTATTTGTGAGAAGTGTGGTGTTGAGGTTACAAAATCAAATGTAAGACGAGAGAGAATGGGTCATATCAATCTTGCTACGCCAGTAGCACATATTTGGTTCTTAAAGTCTCTTCCAAGTAGAATTGCTTTAGCAGTTGATATGAAATTAAAGGAAATTGAGAGAGTTCTTTATTTTGAAAACTTTATAGTAATAGAACCTGGTTTAACTGGTTTACAAAAAAATCAACTTTTAAACGAGGAAGAATTAGCAAAATATCAAGATGAATTTGGCGAAGAAAGTTTTACAGCGGGAATAGGAGCTGAAGCTGTTCTTGAGATGCTTAAAAATTTAGACTTAGAATTAGAAAGAAAAAATCTTGTTAGCTTTATTAAAGAAACCAAATCAAAAGTTAATGAAGAAAGAGCAATTAAAAGATTAAAATTAATCGAGTCATTTATTGAAACAGGTCAAAAACCTGAGTGGATGATTATGACTGTGGTTCCTGTTATACCTCCTGAATTAAGACCTTTGGTTCCATTAGACGGCGGAAGATTTGCTACTTCAGATCTTAATGATTTATACAGAAGAGTAATTAATAGAAATAACAGGCTAAAAAGACTAATGGACCTTAAAGCTCCAGATATCATTGTAAGAAATGAAAAAAGAATGCTTCAAGAGTCGGTAGATGCTCTGTTTGATAACGGTAGAAGAGGTAGAGTAATTACTGGCACAGGTAAGAGGCCATTAAAATCGCTTGCTGAAATGTTAAAAGGTAAGCAAGGAAGATTTAGACAAAATTTATTGGGTAAAAGAGTTGATTATTCAGGAAGGTCAGTAATTGTTGTTGGTCCAGATTTGAAATTACACGAGTGTGGTTTACCAAAGAAAATGGCTTTGGAGTTATTTAAACCATTTTTATATGCAAGATTAAATAAATTAGGATTAGCATCAACAATCAAACAAGCAAAAAAATTAGTCGAAAAAGAAACGAATGCAGTTTGGGATGCTTTAGAATTAATTGTTAGAGAGCATCCTGTTCTATTAAATAGAGCTCCAACACTTCATAGACTAGGAGTTCAAGCATTTGAGCCAAAATTAATTGAAGGAGATGCAATTGAATTACACCCCTTAACTTGCGCAGCATTTAACGCTGACTTCGATGGTGACCAAATGGCAGTTCACGTTCCATTAAGTTTAGAAGCTCAATTAGAGGCAAGAATTTTAATGCTATCAACAAATAATATTCTTTCTCCATCAAATGGTAAACCGATTATCGTTCCAAGTCAGGATATGATTTTAGGAATTTACTATCTTTCTCAAGAGCCTATATCTGACAAACCAGCTGGATACTTTACAAATTCAGATCAAATTGAATTTGCATTATCATCAGGTCAAATAAATGTACATAGCACTATAATTTCAAGATATGAAACTGTAGATGACGAAGGAAATAAGAAAATAGAAAAATACACTTCAACAGCAGGAAGATTTTTATTAGCTAACTTATTGCCCAAGAATAACAACATTAAGTTCTCTTTAGTAGATAGATTGTTACCTAAAAAAGTGGTTTCAGAAATAATTGATGTTGTATTTAGATTTTGTGGTCAAAAAACAACTGTAATTTTCTGTGATAAGCTTAAAGATTTAGGATTTAAACATGCGTTTAAAGCCGGAATATCTTTTGGAAAAGACGATCTTGTAATACCCGCAAATAAAACTCAATTAATTGATGATACTAAGAAATTGATAGCAGATTATGAAACACAATATGCCGAAGGTTTAATTACAAGAGGTGAAAAATACAACAAAGTTGTTGATGCTTGGTCTAAGTGTACAGACAAAGTTGCTGGAGAAATGATGAAGGGAATTTCAGCTACAGAAAAAACTGATGAGGGATTGAAAATAAATTCTGTATTTATGATGGCTGACAGCGGAGCTAGAGGATCTGCAGCTCAGATGAAACAATTAGCTGGTATGAGAGGTTTAATTGCTAAGCCATCAGGGGAAATTATTGAAAGTCCGATTATCTCAAACTTTAAAGAGGGATTGACTGCTTTGGAGTATTTCAACTCAACACACGGAGCTAGAAAAGGACTGGCGGATACAGCGCTTAAAACAGCTAGTTCTGGATATTTAACAAGAAGACTTTGTGATGTAGCACAAGATCTCACAATAACTAAAGTTAATTGTGATGATCCTGGATTTATTGAGCTTTCAGAAATTCTAGAGGGTGGTAATGTTGTTGTTAGTTTATCTGAAAGAGCATTAGGAAGAGTGACAGCTGCTGAAGTTAAAAACCCTTTATCAGGAGAAGTAATTATTAAAAAATCTGAAATGATTGATGAGGCGGGTTGTGATAAAATTGATGCTGCAGGCGTCAAATCAATTAAAGTTTATTCAGTAATGACATGCAGTTCAAAAGAAGGCGTTTGTGCTACTTGCTATGGACGAGATTTGTCAAGAGGTAAGATGGTTCATGTTGGTGAAGCAATTGGAATGATATCTGCTCAATCAATTGGAGAACCAGGAACACAGTTAACAATGAGAACGTTCCATGTTGGAGGAACAGCTTCAGTTAAACAAGACTCTCAAATAGTGACTAAAAGCGATGGTACATTAAAAATAATAAACTCAAATATTTTAGAGGACTCAAAAAAGAATTTAATTGTTATGGGAAGAAACACTCAACTTTCTATAGAAGATGACAAAGGAGTTCAGATAGCAGTTTATAAAGTTGCTTATGGATCAAGATTATTTTTCAATAATGGTGACAAAGTTAAAGCAAATACTAAAATATGTGAATGGGATCCTTACACAACTCCAGTTATAGCAGAGAAAAGTGGTACAGCTAGTTATGTAGATTTAATAGATGGTGTATCAATTCAAGAAACTACTGACGATGCAACAGGAATTTCTTCTAAATCAGTAATTGATTGGAGAGGTCAATCAAAAAGTAATGATTTAAAACCTAGAATTACTCTAAGAGATGAAAAAGGAAATGTGATTAAAAAAGCTGATGATAATGAAGCTAGATATTATTTAGTACCAGATTCAATTTTATCAATTAAAGATGGTCAAAAAGTTTATGCAGGTGACGTAATTGCAAGATTACCTAAAGAAACTACAAAAACAAAAGATATTACCGGAGGTCTTCCAAGAGTTGCTGAATTATTTGAAGCTAGAAAAGCGAAGGATAGTGCAATCATCGCAGAAAATGACGGTAGTGTTGTTTTTGGTAAAGAGGTGAGAGGTAAACAAAGAGTATCTATTGTTCCTGAAGATGGATCAGAACCTTCAAACTATCTAATTCCAAAAGGTAAACATATCAATTTCAACCCTGGTGAAAAAATTCAAAAAGGAGAATATCTTTTAGATGGTCAACCATTACCACATGATATTTTAAGAATTTTAGGTATCAAAGAATTAACAGAGTACTTTGTTAATCAAGTTCAAGAAGTTTACAGATTACAAGGAGTGATAATAAACGATAAGCATATCGAAACTATTTTAAGACAAATGCTTAAAAAGATTGAAGTTAAAGTATCCGGTGATTCAAGTTATTTACCTGGTGAAGTAGTTGACAGAATTAAGTTTGATAATACCAATGAAAAATTAGTTGCAGAGGGTAAAACACCAGCTGTTGGTGAGAGAGTTCTAATGGGGATAACTAAAGCTTCACTTCAAACTGAATCGTTTATTTCAGCAGCTTCGTTCCAAGAAACTACAAGGGTACTAACAGATGCTGCAATTAAAGGAAAAGTTGATCCATTAAATGGTCTAAAGGAGAACGTAATTGTTGGAAGATTAGTTCCAGCAGGTACTGGTAATATTAAAAATAGATGGAACAATAAAGCTCTAGAAGATGATAATAATTTCTTAGCAGAGCAGGATAAAATAGAAGCTTCAGAACCTGAAGAAACACAGGCAAATCAGTAAAAAAATCGCTTAAAAATTGCAGTTTTAGTTTGACAAAGAGCTATTATTAAGTAATTTGGCGATGTTTTTGGTTGGAATGTAGTGCTTCTAACAGCACTAAACGCTGCCACAAAATAACCTGTCAGTTATTTTCATCTAAAAATAAATTAATTAATGTAAAAATATTTATGCCAACTATTAATCAGTTGTTAAGAAAAAAAAGAGTTAAACCAGCTGCAAGGAACAAAGTTCCTGCTTTACAAAAACAACCTTTAAAGAGAGGTGTTTGTGTAAAAGTTTATACAACGACTCCTAAAAAACCAAACTCTGCATTAAGAAAAGTTGCTAGAGTAAGATTATCAAATGGATTTGAAGTTACAGCTTACATTCCTGGTGAAGGTCACAATCTTCAAGAACACTCGGTAGTACTCATTAGAGGCGGAAGGGTAAAAGATTTACCAGGTGTTCGTTATCATATTCTAAGAGGTAATCTAGATACACAAGGTGTTGCAAACAGAAAAAAAAGAAGATCTTTATACGGAACAAAAAAAGGTAAATAATGTCTAGAAAAAAAACTCAACCAAAAAAAAATGTAGTTCCAGATCCAAAATTCAAATCAACTATTATTCCTAAATTAATCAATAATATCATGTATGATGGAAAAAGAGGTATTGCTGCTAAAATAGTTTATGACGCTATCGATAAAATTAAAACAAAAACTAAAGATGAACCGATTAATATTTTCAATGAAGCAATTAACAATATCAAGCCAACTGTAGAAGTTAGATCTAGAAGAGTTGGTGGTGCAACTTATCAAGTTCCTGTTGAGGTAAAAAGTAAAAGAGCACAAGCTTTAGCTATCAGATGGTTAGTTGAGTCAGCAAGAAAAAGAAAAGATAAACACATGGCAGATAAAATTTTTAATGAGCTTTACGATGCTTATGAAAAAAAGGGTGCTGCTGTTAAAAAAAGAGAGGATGTACATAAAATGGCAGAGTCTAATAAGGCATTTGCTCATTTTAGGTGGTAACAAGATATGGCTAGAACTCATTCATTAGATAAATATAGAAACATTGGGATTATGGCCCATATAGATGCCGGTAAAACAACTACTACCGAAAGAGTTCTTTACTACACAGGTAAGAGCCATAAAATTGGTGAGGTACATGATGGTGCTGCAACAATGGATTGGATGGAGCAAGAACAAGAAAGAGGAATTACAATTACATCTGCGGCTACTACTTGTTTTTGGAATGATCATAGAATTAATATTATAGACACACCTGGTCACGTTGATTTTACTATTGAAGTTGAAAGATCTTTAAAGGTTTTAGACGGTGCTGTTGCTGTTTTTGATGGTGTTGCAGGTGTAGAGCCTCAATCTGAAACAGTATGGAGACAAGCAGACAAATACAAAGTTCCAAGAATTTGCTTTGTTAATAAATTAGATAGAACAGGTGCTGATTTCTTTAGATGTGTAGATATGATCAGAGATAGATTAGGCGCCAAACCTTTAGTTGTGCAAGTTCCAATTGGAGCTGAAGCTTCTTTATCTGGAGTAGTTGATCTTGTTAAAATGAAAGCTCAAGTTTGGAAAAATGAGGCACTAGGAGCTGAATGGGAATACAAAGAAATTCCAGAAGACTTAAAAGAAATTTCAGAAAAATATAGAACAGAATTAGTAGAAACAGCTGTTGAACAAGACGAAAAGCTAATGGAAGCTTATTTAAATGGCGATGAAATAAAAGAGGAAGATTTAGTTAAATGTATAAGAAAAGGAACACTTAATTTTAGTTTTGTTCCAGTATTAACAGGTTCAGCATTTAAAAACAAAGGTGTTCAGCCTTTACTTGATGCTGTTGTAAATTATTTACCAAGTCCAGTGGATATTGGTTCTATCAAAGGAACTAAATTAGGTAGTGAAGATGAAATGGAAATGAAATTTGAAGACAGTGTTCCATTCTCTGCTTTAGCTTTTAAAGTTGCTAACGATCCATTTGTTGGCTCATTAACTTTTATTAGAATCTATTCAGGTACCATTAAAACTGGAACGGCAGTATTCAATTCTTCTAAAGAGAAAGAAGAAAGAGTTGGAAGAATGCTTCTAATGCATGCAAACTCTCGAGAAGATATTAAAGAAGCCAATGCAGGCGACATAGTAGCATTAGCTGGATTAAAAAATACTATTACAGGTCACACTTTATGTGACAAAGAAAATTCAGTTCTTCTTGAGCCAATGGAATTCCCTGATCCAGTAATTGAAATTGCCGTAGAACCAAAAACAAAAGCGGACCAAGAAAAAATGGGTGAAGCTTTGGGTAGGTTAGCTAAGGAAGATCCATCCTTTAGAGTTACATCAGACGAAGAGTCGGGACAAACAATTATTAAAGGAATGGGTGAATTACACTTGGATATTATTGTTGATAGAATGAAAAGAGAATTTAAAGTAGAGGCTAATGTCGGAGCTCCTCAAGTAGCTTATAGAGAAACTATAGAAGCTGCTTCAGAGGTTGAATATACTCACAAAAAACAAAGTGGTGGTGCTGGTCAATTTGCAAAAGTTAAACTTTTAGTTGAGCCTCAAGAACCTGGCAAAGGTCGAGATGTTGAGAGCAAAATTAAAGGTGGTGCAATTCCAAAGGAATTTATCCCTGGTGTTGAAAAGGGCATAGAAACAGTTTCGGATACTGGAATTTTAGCTGGTTTTCCAATGATTGATTACAAAGTAACAATATTAGATGGTTTACATCACGATGTTGACTCAAGTGTATTAGCATTTGAATTAGCAAGTAGAGCTTGCTTTAAAGAGGCTTGTACAAAAGGCGGTTTAAAATTATTAGAACCTGTAATGAGAGTTGAAGTAGTAACACCTGAAGATTACATGGGTGATGTTATTGGTGATTTAAACAGTAGAAGAGGTCAAATCAGTACTCAAGAGCAAAGAGGTAACGCAACCGTAATTACAGCAATGGTTCCTTTAGCTAACATGTTTGGTTATATAAATAATTTAAGATCTATGTCTCAAGGTAGAGCACAATATTCAATGTTTTTTGATCATTATTCAAAAGTTCCACAAAATGTTCAAGACGAAGTAACTAAGAAGATTGCAGGTTAATCATGGAAAAACAGAATATTAGAATTAAATTAAGAGCATATGATAACAAAGTTTTAGATGCTTCTACTGAAGAAATTGTGAATACAGTAAAAAGAACTGGAGCAACAATTAAGGGACCAATTCCATTACCTACTAGAATTGAAAGATATACAGTTCTAAGATCACCTCACATTGATAAAAAAAGTAGAGAACAATTCGAGTCAAGAACACATAAAAGATTAATTGATATTATTGAACCAACACCACAAACTGTTGAAGCATTAATGAAACTTGATTTAGCATCTGGCGTTGATGTGGAGATAAAAATTTAATTATGAGTGAAATAGCTTTATTAGGAAAGAAAATTGGTATGACTAGAGAGTTCTATAGAACTGGTCAATTAGTTCCTGTAACTGTACTTAAGGTTGAAAAAGCTAGAGTTATTCAAGTTATAGAGGAAGAAAAAAGAGGATACAAAGCAGTTCAGCTTGGATATGGGAAAGTTAAAAATTCAAAATTAACAAAAGCTATGAAAGGTGTTTTTGCTAAAAAAAATACTGAGGCTAAGAAAAAATTAAAAGAGTTTAGAGTACAAGATACATCTGCCTATAAAGAGGGAAACGAGTTTGGTTTGGAAATATTTAAAGATATTAAATTTGTCGACACAAGATCAAAAACAATTGGTAAAGGTTTTGCTGGAGCTATGAAAAGACATAATTTTGGTGGTCTGAGAGCCAGTCATGGTGTTTCAATATCTCACAGAGCACACGGATCAACAGGACATAGTCAAGATCCAGGAAAAGTTTTTAAAGGTAAAAAAATGGCAGGTCACATGGGTGATAAGTTAAGAACAATGCAAAACATAGAAATTATAAAAGCTGATTTGGAAAATGAACTGCTTTATTTAAAAGGATCTATTCCTGGTTCAAAAAATTCAGAGGTAATGGTTAAAAAATCTGTAAAAAATATAAATAAGATGACGATTAGCGAAAAACAAGCAGCTGCTGAAGAGGCTAAAAAAACACCAGATAAAAAGAAAAAATAATGAAATTAGATAAAATTAGCATAGATGGAAAAAAAGATAGCATTGAAGTTTTAGATAAAATTTTTTCTGCAAAAATTAACCATAAGTTAGTAAGTGCAGTTCTTTACAAAACAAATGCTAATTACAAAGGAAGACATGCTAAAACCAAACAACAAAACGAGGTAAAAGGACCAACATCAAAAATATATGCTCAAAAAGGAACTGGTGGTGCAAGACATGCTAGTAGAAAAGCTCCTATATTTGTTGGTGGTGGTATTGCTCATGGACCAAAAGGTGAATTAGCATACAAGAAAAGAAAATTAAATAAAACTGAGAAAAAACAAAGCGTAGCTTCATTAATTACTGAAAAAAATAATAATAAAAATTTATTAATCTTAAATGATTTTAGTTCTGAAATAAAAAAAACAAAAGAGATGAGCTCAATAATTAATAAACTTGAAATTACAAATTCACTAATAATTTTAGATAAAAATTCAAAAGAAAAAATTGAAAAATCAGTAAGAAATATTCCAAATGTTAAAGTTACTGATGTAAATCATTTTAGTGCTTACGATATTGTTAAATTTAAAAAAGTTGTTTTCACAGAAAGTTCAGTGAAAGAATTAGAAAAGAGATATTCATAAAATGGAAAAAATACACTTATATGACAAAATTCTATCACCTGTTGTTACTGAGAAATCAACTAATTTGTCTGAAATGAATAAAATTGTCTTTAAAGTTCCAGATGGTGCAAATAAGAAAAATTTAAAAAAGAACATTGAAAAAATATTTAAAGTTAATGTGACTAAAATAAATATTATAAATAAACAAAACAGAACAAAAATTACCAGAGGTAAAAAAGTAAAAGTTTCTGGATATAAAAAAGCAATAATTACTTTAAAAAAAGGTCAAAGTATTGATCTAACAACAGGAATTTAATAAATGGCATTAAAAACTTTTAAACCATATACAAAATCTACAAGAGGAACCATTTTGGTTGATAGAACTGGTTTATGGAAAGGTAAACCATTCAAGACCCTAGTTTCACCTAAAAATGCTATGAAAGGTAGAAATAATAATGGTCATATTACCTCTATCAATAGAGCTGGTGGACATAAAAAAATGTACAGACATGTAGATTTTTATCGAAAAAAATTCGACATGGAAGCCACAGTTGAAAGAATTGAATATGATCCTAATAGATCATGTTACATTATGTTAGTTAAATTTGAGGACGGTACTCACTCATATTTCTTAGCACCACAAAAAATTAAAGTTGGTGATAAAGTTGAAAGTGGTTCTAAAAAAGAAATTAAAGTTGGTAATTGTATGCCATTACAAGATATACCAGTAGGTATAAATATACATAATGTTGAAATCCAACCAGGTGGTGGTGGAAAAATTGCTAGAGCAGCTGGTTCATCAGTTACTATTAGTGGTCTAGATGGCAACTATAGTTTAATAAAATTAGCCTCAGGCGAAGTGAGAAAAATAGATTCAAGAGCTTTAGCAACAATTGGAATTTTAAGTAATCCAGATCAAAAAAACATTAAAATTGGTAAAGCAGGTAGATCAAGATGGTTAGGTAGAAGACCTCATACTAGGGGCGTTGTTAAAAACCCAGTTGATCACCCACATGGAGGTGGTGAAGGAAAATCTGCTGGAGGAAGACATCCAGTTTCTCCTACAGGACAATCTGCTAAAGGTCTAAAAACTCGAGATAATAAGAGAACAGATAAATTTATCGTTAAGAGAAGAAATAAGAGGAAGGATACTAAGTAATGGCTAGAGCAGTTTGGAAGGGACCGTTTGTAGAAGAAAGCTTGATGAAGAAGGTTGACAAGTATAAAGATGATCCAAAGAAAATTCCTATTAAAACTTGGTCAAGAAAATCTACAATTTTACCTGATTTTGTAGGTGTAAGCTTCCAAATTTATAATGGCAAAAAATTTATACCAATAACAGTTTCAGAGGATATGGTTGGACACAAATTGGGTGAATTTGCACCAACAAGAACATTTTTTGGTCATACACCAGCTGATAAGAAAGCTAAACCAGCAACAGCAGAGAAGAAATAATTATGGGTAAAAAAAAGAAAATTGATAAAACTAAAGATAAAACAGTAAAGTCTGTTAACAACGGTATTAGATCAAGTGTTAGAAAGCTAAATCCAATACTAAAAAGTATTGTTGGCAAAAAAGTTGATGTTGCTATTAGAGATTTACAGTTTTCAGAAAAAAGAGTTACTAGAGATGTTAGAAAAACTATCAGTTCTGCAGTAGCCAATGCTGAAAATAATTTTCAATACGATATTGATAAATTAATCGTTAAAGAGGCATATTGTGGAAAAAAAATAGTTATGAAAAGATTTAGGCCAAGAGCGAAAGGAAGAGCGGCACCAATATTAAAACCTTGGTCAACTGTTACAATAATTTTATCAGAAGCAAAACAAATGGAGAAGCATGGGGCAAAAAGTTAATCCTGTAGGTTTTAGATTAGGTGTCAACAGAGGATGGGACTCTGTATGGTATGCTAAGAAAAAAGATTTTGGAAATTACCTAATCGAAGATTTTAAAATTAGGGAATATATCAAGAAAAATGTAATCAACTCTGGTGTATCCAAGGTAATGATCGAAAGAACATCCAATAAATGTTATGTTACAATTTATACCTCTAGACCTGGATTTGTTATTGGAAAAAAAGGAAGTGATATAGACAAAATTAAAAATAATCTTTCAAAATTCACAACGAATGAAGTTAATTTAAATATTAAAGAAGTTAAAAAACCTGAAACTAATGCTTATTTAGTAGCTGAAAACATAGCTCAGCAGCTTGTTAAAAGAATTTCTTATAGAAGAGCCATGAAAAGAGCAATGCAATCATGTATTAGACTTGGAGCAAAAGGAATTAAAGTTTCTGTGAGTGGAAGACTGGGTGGAAATGAAATAGCTCGAACAGAGTGGTTGAGAGATGGAAGTATTCCATCACATACTTTAAGAGCTGATATAGATTATGCAGAGGCAGAGGCTCTTACAACATATGGAATTATTGGTATTAAAGTTTGGATTTATAAAGGAGAAGTTTTTGCTAGAGAATTTAGCCAAGAGACTAACAAGGTAACACCAAAGGAAGGTAAATAATAATGCTTCAACCAGTAAGAACAAAGTGGAGAAAAGCTCATAAAGGCAGAATTCATGGAAATGCTACAAGAGCTAGTACTATTAATTATGGTGCATACGCATTAAAAGCTTTACAGCCTGAAAGAGTTACTGGGAAACAGATTGAAGCTGCAAGAGTTGCTTTAACAAGACATATGAAAAGACAAGGAAGAGTTTGGACAAGGATATTTCCCAATATACCTGTATCAAAAAAACCGATTGAGGTCAGAATGGGTAAAGGAAAAGGTTCACCAGAATTCTTTGCATGCAGAGTAAAACCAGGAAGAATATTATTTGAAGTTGATGGTGTTTCGGAACAAATTGCAAAAGAAGCTTTATACAAAGCATCAGCAAAATTACCTATTAAGACCAAAACGATTAAGAGATTTGCATAATGAAAAAACAGGAAATCAAAAAATTATCAAAGGATGAAATTTTGAAGAATATTGATAAGCTTAAAAAAGATCTTTTCAATTTCAGATTTCAAAAAATGAATTCACAAGTAACAAACCCTGCTAAAATCGGGGAAACTAGAAAAACAATAGCAAGATTAAAAACAATTTTAAAAGGAAAAGCAAATGCCTAAAAAAATACTTACAGGTGTAGTTATAAGCGATAAACCAAATAAAACAGTTACTGTTATGGTAGAACGAAAATACTCACACCCAGTTCTAAAAAAAGTAATTAAAGTTAGAAAAAACTATAATGCTCATGATGAAAATAATAAATATAAAACTGGTGACAAAGTTTCAATTATAGAGAGCAAACCATTTTCTAAAAATAAAAAATTTCAAGTTATGGAGAGTATAAAATAATGATTGGTGTTCAAACAGAATTGCAAGTTGCTGATAATACTGGTGCAAAAAGAATTGAGTGCATTAAGGTATTAGGTGGATCAAAAAGAAGATACGCTAGTATTGGTGATACAATTGTAATTGCGGTTAAAGAAGCGATGCCTAAAGGAAAAGTTAAAAAAGGATCGGTTCATAAAGCTGTAGTTGTAAGAGTTAAAAAAGGAATTCACAGAAATGACGGTTCAAAAGTAAGATTTGATAATAATGCAGCTGTATTAGTTGATGATAAAGGGGAACCAGTAGGAACAAGAATTTTTGGTCCAGTTACAAGAGAATTAAGAAGTAGAGGTCAAATGAAAATTATTTCTTTGGCACCGGAGGTTTTGTAATGATTAAAAAAGGTTTGAAAGTAAGAGTTTTAAATGGGAAAGATAAAAAAAAAGAAGGTGAAGTTATTGAAATTGATAGAGCTAATAACAGAGCAAAGGTTAAAGAAATAAATATGGTTAAAAAGCATGTAAAAACAACTAAAGAGAAAAAAGGTGGAATTTTTCCTAGAGAGAGTTTTATTCATATTTCTAACTTAAAATTAATTGATGAAAAAACTGCTAAAAAAAAAGAGGCTAAAAAATAATGACTCCAAGATTAAAAGAGATATTCAATAAAGAAATTCAGCCTAAACTAAAGAGTCAATTTGGCTTTAAAAATATTTATATGGCGCCAAGAATTGAGAAAATTGTACTAAACATGGGATTGGGTATTGACGGAACAGATTCCAAGATTTTAAAATCATGTCAAGAAGATATGGCTAAAATAACTGGTCAAAAACCAGTTATTACAAAATTTAAAAAATCAGTGGCAAACTTTAAAACCAGAAAAGGATCAAACGCAGGTTTAAAGGTAACATTAAGAAAAAATAGAATGTATGAATTCTTAGATAGGTTAGTGAATATTGCATTACCGAGAATTAAAGATTTTAGAGGTTTGTCACCAAAAGGCTTTGATAAATTTGGTAATTATACCTTTGGTATTAAGGAGCACATAATATTTCCTGAAGTAAGTTTTGATAGAGCGGACAAAGTTAGAGGTTTGGATATAGTAATTGTGATTAAAGCTATTAATAAAGATCATAGTTTTGCGTTACTTGAAAAGATGAATTTCCCATTTATTAAAAAAGGAGATAATTAAATATGGCAAAGTTGAGTGCAATTAATAAAAACAAAAAAAGAATTAAGCTTTCAGATAAGCTTTACAAAAAGAGACAGGCATTAAAGAAAATTGTAATGGATAAAAAGATATCATTAGAAGAAAGATTTAAAGCGCAGCAAAAATTATCAAAATTACCGAGAAATTCGTCTAAAATAAGAGTTATGAACAGATGTGAAATTACTGGTAGACCTCATGGTGTTTATAGAAAGTTAAAAATTTCAAGAATTGCATTGAGACAATTAGGATTACAAGGAAAGATACCTGGCTTAGTTAAGTCTAGTTGGTAGAAAGGAAAATTATGAGTTTAAGTGACCCGATAGGAGATATGATTGCACGAGTTAAGAATGCTCAATCAAGAAATCATAAAAAAGTAGAATTACCTTCATCGAATTTTAAGACAAAAATTGCCGATATACTAAAAAATGAAGGTTTTATAAAAGATTTTAAAGTAAGTTCTGAAGAGAAGAAACCAATTTTGTCATTAGAACTTAAGTATCATTCTGGAAATCCAGTAATCAGTGCTTTTGAAAGAGTGTCAAAACCCGGAAGAAGAATTTTTTCATCTGCGAGTAGCTTACCTAAAATAAATAATGGTTTAGGAATTGCCATTGTTTCAACTCCCAAAGGAGTAATGACTGATATAGATGCAAGAAAACAAAAAGTTGGTGGTGAAATAATCTGTAAGGTATTTTAATGTCTAAAATAGGAAAAATAAATATATCAATCCCTGAAAAAGTAAAAGTCGCTTTAGCCGGTAATATTATTAACATTGAGGGACCTCTAGGAAAAAAGTCAATTAATGTTGATCTAGAGATGTTTAATTTAGATATTATTGATGGCAAAGAAATTTCTATTAAGCCAAAAAAAGTAGATCAAAATTCAAAAAGACTTTGGGGAATGAATAGAAGTTTAATAAATAACGCTGTGATAGGATCAAGCAAGGGGTATGAAAAAACTTTAGAATTAGTTGGTGTTGGTTATAGAGCCGCATTAAAAGGTAGTCAGCTAAATTTACAATTGGGATACAGTCATGATATTAATTTTGACATACCAGAAGGTATAAAAATTGCTGTTGAAAAACAAACAACATTAAAAATTACAGGATCAGACAAGCAATTAGTTGGTGAAGTTGCATCTAAAATTAAAACTTTTAGAAAAATTGAACCATACAAAGGAAAAGGTGTAAGAGAAAAAGGACAGTATATTCTTAAAAAAGAGGGAAAGAAAAAGTAATGAAACTAACCACTAGTATTAGAAAAAGATTTAGGGTAAGCAATAAAGTTAAAAATGTTGCCTCAAAAGATAGATTTAGATTGAGTATTTCTAGGTCATCCAAAAATATTTCAGCTCAAATAATAGATGATACAAAAAATATAACTTTGTTATCAGCTTCTTCTATAGGAAAAGATCTTAAATCAGGAAACAAAGTTAACAAAATTGAACTATCTAAATTAGTTGCTCAAAAATTAGCCAAAAAGGCTCAAGAAAAAAAAATTACTAAAATTTACTTTGACAGGGGCTCATATAAATATCATGGTAGAATTAAGGTTTTTGCAGAAACTCTAAGAGAAAATGGAATGGAATTTTAATTATGGAAAATTTAAAAGACAAAAAAACAGACGACATTTTAGAAAAATTAGTACACATAAACCGTATCACTAAAGTTGTTAAGGGTGGAAGAAGGTTTGGTTTCTCAGCCCTTGTAGTAGTTGGTAATCAGGCCGGTAAAATTGGTATAGCACACGCAAAAGCCAAGCAAGTGCCTGATGCTATTAAAAAAGCTAACGAGATGGCTAGAAGAAAGCTAACACATATTCCTTTGAGAGAAGGTAGAACGATACATCATGACGTTAAGGCAAAAGATGGTTCAGGCAGAATAGTACTAAGGGCGGCTTCAAAGGGAACAGGTATTATTGCAGGAGGTCCAGTTAGAGCTGTATGTGAGGTCTTAGGAGTAAAAGATATTGTTGCAAAATCTATGGGTACTTCTAATGCCCATAATGTTATTAGGGCTACAATGAAAGCATTAATGAAGCAAAGTTCACCAAAACAAATATCAGCAATTAGGAATAAAAAAATTTCTGAAATAATTGAAAAAAGAGGATAATGATTAATTTAAAAAATAGAGAAAAAATTAATAAATCAAAAATTAGAGTAGGAAGAGGTATTGGTTCTGGAAAAGGTAAAACATCAGGCAGAGGTGTTAAAGGTCAAAAATCAAGATCTGGAGTAGCTATAAAAAGTTTTGAAGGTGGTCAAATGCCATTATATAGAAGACTTCCAAAAAGAGGGTTTAATCCAATTTCAAAAGATAATGTTGCTATTTTAAATCTCGACAAGATTCAATCACATATAGACAAAAAAAAAATTAGTCCAAATGGAGTTTTGAACACAGAATTATTAAAAAAACTTAAATTAATAAATAAAAATTCAAAAAAATTAAAAATTTTAGGTTCTGGGGAAATTAAAGATAAAATTAATATTGAAGCTGACCTAGCCTCAAAATCAGCAATAGAAAAACTGGAAAAAATTGGTGGATCTATTCAATTAAAAAAATAGTTTGTTTATATGAGTGCATCTTCATCAACAAATGATTTAAGAAATAGAATTATATTTACTATTTTAATTTTAGCAGTTTATAGATTTGGAACTTTTGTGCCTTTGCCAGGTATAGATCCTGAACAATTGAAAGTAATGATGGAAGGCAATCAAAAAGGTTTGCTTGGTATGTTTAATGTTTTTGCTGGAGGAGCAGTAAGCAGAATGGCAATATTTGCATTAGGAATAATGCCGTATATTTCTTCTGCCATCATTGTTCAGCTTTTAACAGGTGTTTCTGATTACTTTAAAAATTTAAAAGCCCAAGGTGAGACAGGAAGAGCCAAAATTACCCAAATTACAAGATATGGAACTGTGTTACTTGCTACAGTTCAGGGTTATGGTTTATCCGTTGGATTAGAATCTTCAGCAGACTTAGTAATTAATCCAGGAGCTTTTTTTAAAATAACTACTGTTACAACTATTGTTGCAGGTACAATATTTTTAATGTGGTTGGGTGAACAAATTACTCAAAGAGGTATTGGAAACGGAATATCCTTAATTATTTTTGCTGGTATTGTGGCTGAAATTCCAAGAGCTTTAGTCACAACCTTTGAATTAGGTAGAACAGGTGCAGTTTCCACTTTCATGATTTTGGCATTATTTGTTTTGTTAATATTAGTAATTTTATTTGTTGTATTTATGGAAAGAGCTTTAAGAAAAATTCTAATAAATTATCCAAAAAGACAAATGGGAAATAAAATGTATGGTGGTGAGTCGTCTCATTTACCTTTGAAAATAAACCAAGCTGGGGTAATACCAGCTATTTTTGCTTCAGCACTTTTATTATTACCAGTAACTTTTTCGAATTTTTCATTTTCTAACAATGAAACATTTTTAAACTTGAGCTCTTATTTTACTCAGGGACAACCTCTTTATATGTTGCTGTATGCATCTGGAATAATATTTTTTACTTTTTTTTATACCTCAATAACTTTTAACCCAACAGAAACTGCTGAGAACCTCAGAAAGTATGGAGGTTTTGTACCAGGAATTAGACCAGGTGAAAGTACAGCAATGTATATAGAAAATATTTCAATTAAACTAACTACTATTGGAGCTCTTTATCTAACTTTAGTTTGTTTGATGCCGGAATTTTTAATTGCAAATTATCCTATCCCTTTTTACTTAGGTGGAGCATCTATTTTGATTGTTGTTGTAGTGGCTATTGATACAGTAACCCAGATTCAAACAAGATTAATGAGCTCACAGTACGAACAATTAATTAAAAAAACTAAATTTGGTAGATAAGTGAATATAATTTTATTTGGGCCACCTGGTGCTGGAAAAGGTACTCAGTCTAAATATTTAGTAAATAAATTAAAAGCTTTTCAAATTTCAACTGGTGATATCTTAAGAGAAGAAATCAGTAAAAAATCTGATATAGGTAAAACTATTGCTAATGATATGAATAATGGAAAATTCGTGAGTGATGAAATAGTTAATAAACTTATTGAAAAATTAATTTCTGATCCTCAAAAAAAAAATAGATTAATCTTTGATGGATATCCTAGATCATTGAGTCAAGCCAAAAACTTAGAAACTTTACTTAAAAATACTGATCAAAACATAGATTTAATTTTATTTCTAAAAGTAGATAGAGAGATAATACTTAAAAGACTTGAGAAAAGAAAAATAATAGAAAATAGGTCTGATGATGTTTCCGATACTGTTCTCAGAAGGTATGAGGCATATATGGAAACAACTCAACCAGTTCTAAATTTCTATCATGAGAATCCAAATTTTAGGGAGATTGATGGAAGTCTAGAAATAGATGAAATAACAAGGAAAATAGACACTTTTATAAATGTTTAAGGCGTTGACTTTGACTAATCTTCTTATATAAAAGTCACAATTTATCACAAAATTATGGCTCGTATCGCAGGTATAAACATTCCACAAAATAAGCTAGTTCATATAGGTTTAACTTATATTTATGGAATTGGTGATAAATTCTCTCAGCAAATTTGTTCCTCTTTAGAAATTCCAAGAGCTAAAAGAGTAAATGAATTAACAGATGAAGAAATTTTAAAAATTAGAGAGTTCATCGATCAAAACTTTAAAGTAGAAGGTGATTTAAGGAGAGATTATTCATTAAGTATTAAAAGATTAATTGATTTAGCTTGTTACAGAGGAACAAGGCATAGAAAAAAATTACCTGTTAGAGGACAAAGAACTAGATGTAATGCACGGACAAGAAAAGGAAAAGCAATCGCCATTGCTGGAAAAAAATTAACACCAACTAAAAAATAGTTATGGCTAAAACTGATAAAGTTGAGAATAAAGATCAGAAAGTAGAAAAGTCTACTAAAAAAAGTGTAAAAAGTTCTTATTCAAAAAAGAAGAAAGTTAAGAAAAATATTTTAAATGGAATTGCTTTTGTTCAATCAACGTTTAATAACACAATTATTTCTATCGCAGATACAAATGGTAACGTAATATCTTGGGCATCTGCTGGACAAAAAGGTTTTAAAGGATCACGGAAATCTACACCTTACGCAGCTCAGGTAGCTGCAGATGCTGCAGCCTCTAAAGCATTAGAGTATGGAATGAAAACTTTATCAGTAGAGGTTAAAGGACCTGGTTCAGGAAGAGAAACAGCTTTAAGAGCTTTACAAGCTAGAGGTTTTAAGATTTTGTCTATTAAAGACACAACGCCTATGCCACATAACGGAACAAGACCACCAAAGAAAAGGAGAGTTTAATGGAAGTTGAAAATGTAAATGTTAAGAATTGGAAATCATTAATTAAACCATCAAAATTAGATGTTCAAATTAGCGAGGATTTAACTAAAGCAAAAATAGTTGCAGAGCCACTTGAAAAAGGTTATGGATTAACTTTAGGCAATTCTTTAAGAAGAATTTTATTGTCATCTATTAGAGGTGCTGCTGTAACCTCAATTCAAATTGACGGAGTGTTACATGAATTTACCTCAATAAAAGGTGTTAGAGAAGATGTAACAGATATTGTTTTAAACGTAAAATCATTAGCATTAAAAAGTAATTCGGAAGGTACAAAAAAATTAATTTTGGATGCAAAAGGACCTGGAGAAATTAAAGCTTCAGATATAACGCCAGTTGCAGATGTTGAGATTTTAAATCCTGATTTAGTTATTTGTAATCTTGATGAAAATACTTCTTTTCATATGGAGATGAATGTTAATACAGGTAAGGGATATGTTCCTGCAGAACTAAATAAACCTGAAGAGCCGCCATTAGGGCTTATTGCTATTGATTCACTTTATAGCCCAGTTAAAAAAGTTTCATATTCAGTAAGTACCGCAAGAGAAGGTAAAGCATTAGATTATGATAAGTTAATTATGGAAGTTGAGACTAATGGATCAATTTCTGCTGAAGATGCTGTGGCTTATTCAGCTAGAATTTTCCAAGATCAGCTTAAAATGTTCGTTAATTTTGATGAGCCAGTTGAAGCTCCTGTAAAAGAAGTTTCAACCGAACCTGAATTTAACAAAAACTTATTAAGAAAAGTGGATGAGTTAGAGTTATCAGTTAGATCAATGAATTGCTTAAAAAATGATAATATTATTTATATAGGTGACTTAGTCCAAAAATCTGAGGGTGAAATGCTAAGAACACCTAATTTTGGAAGAAAATCATTAAACGAAATTAAAGAAGTTTTAACAGGTATGTCTTTATATTTAGGAATGGAAATACCTAACTGGCCACCAGACAATATCGCAGAAATGTCTAAAAAATTAGAGGAAGCAATTTAATGAGACATGGTTTGGCAAATAAAAAGTTAAATAGAACATCAGAGCACAGAAAAGCTCTACTTAAGAATATGTTAAATTCTTTGATTAAGTATGAGCAGATTAAAACTACTTTGCCAAAAGCTAAATTTTTAAAACCTCAAGCGGATAAAATAATAACATTAGGTAAAAAAGAAACTTTACAGACAACTAAAATGTTAGTTTCTAAACTACAAGATATAAAATCAGCTAATAAAGTTAAAAAAACACTTTCTAAAAGATATGAGAATAGAAAAGGTGGCTACACAAGAATAATTAAAGCTGGATTTAGATATGGAGATAATGCTCCGATGGCAATAATTGAATTTGTTGATAGAGACGTTGAAGCCAAGAGAGTTGATAAACCAAAAAAAGACACAACTAAAGAATCTCCTAAAAAGGAAGAGAAAAAACAAGCTACAGCTTAAATCTTAAATCATGAAAAAATCTTACATCGTTGATTCAACGTGTAACGATATGCGTTTGGACAGATGGTTAAGATTAAAAATTGGTAAAATTCCACAAGGACTTATTGAAAAATATTTAAGAACAGGAAAAATAAAATTAAATAGAAAAAAGGTTAAAAGCTCCTTTAAAGTAAAAATGAAAGATGAAATAAATATATTTAACATTGAATTTAAAGAAACTATTCAACAAAAAAAAATTAAGTTTTTACCCTCAAAAGAAATTATAAAATCAAATGAAGATCAAATTATTGACAATAATGATAATTTTGTAGTTTTAAATAAAGCTTCAGGCATATCGGTTCAAGGTGGAACTAAATCAAAAAAAAATCTAGTTGATATTTTTGCTAAAAGTGAAATTTTTGAAGGAACAAAACCATATTCTGTCCATAGATTAGATAAAGATACTTCTGGAGTTTTCATTATAGCTAAAAACAGAGAGAGTGCTCAATTGCTTACTTCTTTATTTAGACTAAGAAAAGTACACAAAACTTATTTAGCTATATGTCAAGGTGAAATTAATAAAAAATCTGGTGTATGGGATGATGATTTAATAAGGTATGACGGTAATAAAAAAATAATTGAAAAAGCAAAAACAATTTTCACAGTTATTGATAAAAATTCTGAAGCAAGTTTATTAGAATTAAAACCCATTACTGGACGAAAACACCAGTTAAGAAAACAATTACATGCAATTGGAAATCCTATATTTGGAGATACAAAATATAAATTATCAAATTCCAATAAAGGAATTAATAAAAATTTAATGTTACATTCATATCAAATTAAATTCAAAATTAATGACATAAAACATACTTATTCAGCATTATTACCTGATTATTTTAAAAAACTTTTAAAATCTAAAAGACTTAGGTTTTCAAATTTGAAATAAAATTTTGGATTAATATATCATTTAGATTTGAATAATCCTGATCTAAAATATTTTTTAAGTTAGTTACTCCTTTATCTGAAATACCACATGGTATTATTTTTTTATAATTTTCTAAATTATTATTAATATTTATTGCAAAACCATGATAGGCAATCCATTTGCTAACCCTGATACCTATTGCTGCAATTTTTTTAACCTCATTATTATATTTATACCATATACCGATATTATCTTTATCTGGAAAAGTTTCTATTTTATAAAATTTTAAGGTTTGAATTATTGTTTTTTCGATAATTGTTATAAATTTTCTAATATCTTTTTTTTTTCTTAAATCTAAAACAAAATAACAAATTAATTGACCTGGTCCATGGTAAGTGATTTTACCACCTCTGTTTGTTTCCAATATTCTAATGGATTTATCAATAATCTCATTTTCTTTATATGATGTTCCTGCTGTAAAAACTTCATTATGTTCTAAAGTCCAAATTAATTCTTGCCCATTATTTTCATATAAATCCTGTAATCTTGACTCTAATATATTAATAGCATCAAAATAATTTACTGGTTTTATTGACTTTTTGATCTCTATGTTCATTTATAATTTGTATTATCTTTATTATGTATTAATAGTGCAAATCTAAATTATAGGTAGATTTATGTCTTTAACTAAAAAAACTAAAGATAAAAAAGTAAATTTTGAGTTTAATAAAGAATATATAAGAGTTGTTACTAGCAAAATAGCTAACAATGATGCTCAATTTATTACCAATTCATTTAATGAAATGCACCCCGCTGATGCTGCAGATATTATCGAACACCTTAGCGAAGGTGATAGAGAAAGTTTAATTAAACTAAATAATTTCAATATTGACCCGGAGGTTTTTGTTGAATTAAATGAGTCTATTCAATCAGAAATTATTACCTATTTATCTTCAGAGTCCATAGTAAGTATTCTAAAAGGTTTAGAGTCAGACGATGCTATATCTATATTAGAAAATGTTCCTGAAGAAGACAAAAATGCAATTCTTAGCTCTTTACCCCCTAAAGATAGGTTTGCTCTATTAGAAAGCTTAAGCTATCCAGAGGACACTGCTGCTAGACTTATGCAGCGTGAATTTACTGCAATACCAAGTAATTGGTCTGTAGGTCAAACAATTGACTATTTAAGAGAAAACAAAGATTTACCAGAAGAGTTTTTAGAAATTTTTATTGTAAATGAGGATTTTAAACCAATAGGTACTGTTCCTTCATCAAGAGTTTTAACAACACCTAGAGATACTAAAATGGCAACAATTATGTCTGAATCTCAATTATTAATTCCTGTTGAAATGGATAAAGAGGAAGTTGCCAACTTATTTGAAAATTACAATTTGAATTCTGCCGCTGTTGTGGACAAAAATAACAAATTAGTTGGTATGATTATGAACGATGACGTTTTAACAGTCTTGAAAGAGGAAGCTGAGGAAGATGCTTTAAGATTAGCAGGGGTAGGAGATGAAGAAATTACTGATGGAGTTGTAAAAAAAACAAAGAGAAGATTCAATTGGCTTTTGCTTAATTTATTTACCGCTTTTCTAGCCACATGGTGCATAAGTTTATTTGGAGCAACAATTGAACAAATGGTAGTATTAGCTTTCTTGATGCCTATTGTAGCTTCAATGGGAGGAAATGCTGGAATGCAAACACTTGCAGTAACTGTAAGAACTATTGCTACAAATGATTTAACTCAAAATAATTTCTCATCTAATGTATTTAAAGAATTTTCAATTGGTATTTTAAATGGAATTATTTTTGCAGCAATAAGTGCTTTTGTTGTTCAGATTTGGTTTCAGGATAGCATTCTTTCATTGATTATAGCAATATCAATGATATTAACAATGATCATAGCTGGACTATTTGGCATATTAGTTCCCTTTACCTTAAAAAAAATGAATATAGATCCAGCAATTGCTTCAAGTGTTTTTGTGACGACGATTACAGACGTAATCGGTTTTGTTTCTTTCTTAGGTGTTGGAGCGTACTTTTTATAAAATTACA
Source organism: uncultured Pelagibacteraceae bacterium (assembly GCA_902623075.1). GTDB lineage: Bacteria > Pseudomonadota > Alphaproteobacteria > Pelagibacterales > Pelagibacteraceae > Pelagibacter. Next base: position 36,489 of record CACNSD010000007.1, on the reverse strand, counting down.
GGTTATCAATCAATCTGACATTATTTAAATAATAAGCAATAAATAATCTGGAATTTTTATTTGTACTTGAAATTTTTAAATTTTTTATATTTCTTAGCTCTAAATAATCGATTTTAATTTTATAATTATTTTTTAATTCTTTTTCTTGAAGATTTAAAAAGCTTCTAATATTTTTCTTATTTTTAATATATTTTTTAATATTTACTAGTTTTTCATAAATTTTTGCTGCTATGACTAAATTGGGCTTCTTTAAAAGAAAGTTTCTTGAAGAAAGTGCTACATTATTATTATCACGAATTGTTTTACAAGGAATGACCTTGGTTTTATATGTTCTTTCTAATTTTTTTTTTACCAAATATAATTGTTGAAAATCTTTCTCTCCCATAAATATTTTTTGAGGATTTATAATTTTGGTTAGTTTACTCATTACATCTAAAACGCCTTCAAAATGACCTTTTCTAAATTTTGCACACAAAATTTTATCTTTCTTAAGTAATGTAATTTTTGATTTTTTTTTATCTTTGTATATATCTTTAAATTTAGGAAGATAAACAAAATCAACTTTTTTGCTTTTTTTAAGAATTTTTAAATCTTTTTTGATATTTCTTGGATAGGATCTTAAATCTTTTTTGCTGTTAAATTGTTTTGGATTAACAAAAATACTTACAATTGTTTTTTTACAAAGTTTATTTGATTTATTTATCAATGATAAATGACCTTTATGTATTCCACCCATAGTAGGAACAAAGCCGAGGTCATTAAATGGCCTTAATGATTCAAATAATGAAGTATTGTTTAATAAAATTTTCATTTGTATAAAAATATTTAATAAGTAAAACATTTAAATGATTAAACAAGCAATTATTCCTTTAGCTGGACTTGGAACTAGATTATTACCTTTAACAAGTGTTTTTGCTAAAGAGCTTCTTCCGATAAATGGAAGACCTGGAATTGAATACATTCTTGATGAATGTATTGAGGCAGGTATTAAAGAGATTATATTTATCATCTCCACTAAAAAAATAATGATAAAAAAATATTTTTATAGTGATCAGTTTTATAAAAATATTATAAAAAAAAAGAAAGATCCTAGAATAATTAATGAATATAAAAAGATACTTAAATATAAAAATAAAATTAGGTTTGTATTTCAAAATATTCCAAAGGGCACAGGTGATGCTGTCCTTAAGGCACAAAAATATATTAAAAATAAATATTTTTTAATGTTGTTACCAGATGATTTAATAATTAAAAAAAATTGTTCTAAATCAATGATCAAGACTCACAAAAAATATCAAGCTTCAATTATAGCATCTATGAAAGTAAAAAAAAACAATGTTTCAAGATGGGGAATATATAAAATTAATAAAAAATTAAATAAAAGAGATTATGTTATAGATGGTGTAGTTGAAAAACCACCAGTAAAAAAAGCTCCATCTAACAATGCCGTTATTGGAAGATATATATTACCACGAACAATTTTTAAAAAAATAAAATCTCTTAAACCTGCTAAAGGTAAAGAAATACATATTACTGACGCAATACAGTTATTAATAAATGAAAAAGAAAAATTTATAGCTCATAATTTTGAAGGTAAGTATCTTGACTGTGGAACAATGAGAGGCTACATCAACTCCTCAAAAGAAATTGGAAAAATATGAAATTATGTATGATTGGTACAGGTTATGTTGGTTTAGTAAGTGGAGCCTGTTTTTCTGACTTAGGTAATAATGTAATATGTGTAGATAAAGATATAAAAAAAATTAACAATTTAAAGAAAGGCATAATTCCTATTTATGAACCTGGTCTAGAAGAACTGGTTTTAAAAAACTATAAAAATAAAAGACTGAATTTTTCAACTAACCTAAAAGAGTCAGTGGAAAAATCAGATATTGTTTTTATATGTGTAGGTACACCAACAAAAAAAAATAGTAATAGTGCAGATTTAAGTCAAGTATATGCTGTTGCAAAGGAAATTTCCAAATCTATTAAAAAATTTAAAATTATAATTAATAAGTCGACCGTTCCAGTAACAACAGGTGATGAGATTGAAAAAATTATTTTTAAAAAAGTTAATAAAAATTTTTTTTCAGTTGTTTCCAATCCTGAATTTTTAAGAGAAGGAGAGGCTATTAGAGATTTTATCTATCCAGATAGAGTGGTAGTTGGGTCAAATGATAGTAAATCACAGAAAATATTAAAAAGTTTATATTCACCATTAATATCAAAAGGTGCAAAATTTGTTTCTACAAAAAGAAGAGAAGCAGAATTAATTAAATATGCCTCGAACGCTTTTTTAGCAACGAAAATTACCTTTATAAATGAAATAGCAAATTTATGTGAAAAAACAGGTATAGATATTGAGGATATCTCAATAGGAATTGGACTTGATAAAAGGATAGGTAGTAGATTTTTGAGAGCTGGACCTGCATACGGTGGCTCATGTTTTCCAAAAGATACAAAAGCTTTAGTTTCAACTGCTGATAAATTTAAAACTAATTTATCAGTCGTAAAAAGCGTTATAAGATCTAATTATTTAAGATCTGAATTATTATCCAAAAGAGTTAGTTTCATTTTAAATAATAAAACTAAAAATAAAGTCGTATCTTTTTTAGGTGTAACTTTTAAAGCAAATACCGATGATATGAGAGACTCGTCTAGCTTAAAATTAATACCTTTTTTATCCAAAAAAGGTGCAAAGATTAAATATTATGATCCTACAGGATCAAAAAAAGAATTTAAAAAATTAAAAAATGTTGAATTTTCTAATTCAATAGAGGAGTCAATTAAAGGATCAGATATTGTAATTATACATACGGAATGGAATGATTTTAAATCAATTAATTTCAAAAAATTTTCAAAAAATAAAAAACTTATTATTTATGATTTGAGAAATATTTATTCACCAGATAAAATTAAAAAACTAGGTTTTAAATACTTCGGTGTTGGAAGATAATTTAATTTAACTCAAAAATTGCATCAACTTCAACAGACACACCAAGAGGTAAGCTATTTGTGCTTACAGCTGCTCTTGTATGCATTCCTGCTTCATCAAAAACAGAAGCGATTAAATCAGAGGCACCATTAATTACTTTTGGTTGATCTGTAAAGTTATCAGTTGAATTAACATAACCAGTTAATTTTACACAAGATTTAATTTTAGAAAGATCTCCACTACAAGCTACTTTTGCTTGAGATATAATACTTAAACCACACCTTTCAGCCGCTTTGTAACCATCATCTACAGATAAATCTTTTCCAACTTTTCCTTTAATTAATTCACCATTTTCTGAAATAGAAATCTGTCCCGAAATATAAAGTAAATTACCAATAATTTTTGTTGCAACATAAGATCCAACAGGTGGTTTCGCCTCTGGTAAATTAATTTGTAATTTTTTAATTTTATCTTCAAAATCCATTTTATTTTTCAGAAAACTCTTTATGAGTTTTACTATTTTTAAATTTTTTTAGTTTATCTTTTAAATTAAAATTCTTTAATCTTTTTTTACCTTCCTCAATTTTTTTTGCTGTTTTAGATCTTATTTCCTCTGCTTTTTGTGAGGTTTCTTTCTTTAATCTATCAGATGTACATTTTGCATACTCTTTACTTAACTTATCATATTTTGAACAATCCTCAGCAGATGAAAATGTTAAGCTAAATAAAGAAATGAATAAAACGGAAATTATAATTTTAATTATTTTCATTTTTTCTTTTTTTTTGCTTTTTTATTTTTATCGTATTCTCTTCTTTTCTCAATTAGTATAAGTGCCTCTTCCATCGTTAGCTCTACTGGGTCTTTTTCCTCCGGTATTGTCGCATTTAGAGATTTATACTTTATGTATGGTCCATATTGACCTTTCATGATTCGAACTGGTTTTTTATCTTCTGGATGTTCTCCTAAATCTTTTATGATTGATGAGGACATTCTTCCAGGTTTTGCTTCAGCTATCAATGTAATAGCTCTATTCAAACCTATAGAAAAAATTTCTTCTACATTTTCTAATCTAGCTGATTTATTTTCACATTTTAAATACGGTCCAAATCTACCAGTATTTAAGGTGATTTCTTTTTGATTCTCTGGATTAACACCTAATGATTTAGGAAGCGAACATAAAAATTTTGCTTTATCTAAGTCAATACTTTCTAATTCAATACCTTTTGGTATAGACACATTTTTCAATAGTTCATTTACCTCAGGCTTTTTTTTCTTAGTTTTTTTTCTTTTTTTAGGTTTTTCTTCTTCAACATTCTCCTCAAGAACTTTCTCATACTGAAGATAAGGACCAAATCTTCCATTTTTTAGAAAAATATCATTTCCATTTTCGTGTTTTCCAAGAAATTTTGGTTCCGCTAGTTGTGATTGAGCAGCTGCTTTAGCTTTTGATAATGGTCTAGTAAATTTACATTCTGGATAATTTGAACATCCAATAAAAGCACCTCCTCTAAAACTATTTTTTAAACTCAGTGAACCAGTATCGCATAACTGACATTTTCTAACTATCTTTCCTTCTTTATCAGTGTCAAATATCAATGCTCCCAAACTTTCATTTAAAAGATCTAAAACTTCTCTAGTCCTTTTTTCTTTTACCTCTGACAAATTGTTATTAAAGTCTTTCCAAAACATCTCTAGAACTTTTAACCAACTTTCTTTTCCTGAAGTTATTTCATCTAGCTGATCCTCTAGTCCAGCTGTAAAATTATAATCCACATACTTTGAAAATAGTTTTTCTAAAAACGCAGAAATTAATTTACCTCTGTCAGTTGGAAAAAATCTTTTATTAACTATTTCTGCATAACCTCTATTTGCTATTGTTGAAATTATACTAGCATAAGTTGAAGGTCTACCAATTCCTAACTCTTCTAATTTTTTAACCAAACTTGCCTCAGAGTAACGTGGGGGAGGTTGGGTAAAATGTTGTTCATCAATAAGAGCCTCTACATTAATAGGTCCTTTTGACATCTCAGGTAAAATTTGCTCATCATCATCTTTGCTTTGATTTGAATAAACTTTTAAAAATCCATCAAATTTCAAAACCGATCCGCTTGATTTACATATAGTTTTACCGTTTTCAGACTCAATTGTTATTGTATTTCTATCAAATTTTGCTGTTTCCATTTGAGACGATAGAGCCCTAGACCAAATTAAAGAATATAATTTTTGCTGATCTGAACTTAAATACTTTTTAACAGAAACTGGATTTCTATTAATATCTGTTGGTCTTATTGCTTCATGAGCTTCCTGAGCATTTTTTGCTTTTTTTCCTGAGTAATTATTTGGATTTTCTGGTAAGTATTCGTTTCCATATTCTTTTTTAATAAAATTTCTAAAATCAGATACAGCATCAGCTGATAAATTAGTTCCATCCGTTCTCATATAAGTAATTAACCCAACTGTATCTCCCTCAATTTCTATTCCCTGATAAAGTTTTTGTGCTATTTGCATTGTTCTTGATGCACCAAAACCCAATCTACTAGAAGCAACTTGTTGAAGTGTTGAAGTAGTAAAGGGTCCCGAGGGATTTCTGCTTACAACTTTTGAGGAAATATCAGTTATGTTAAATTTTTTGGTCTTGATATTAGAAATTGCCTTTTTAATTTCTTCTTTATTTTTAAATGAAAATTTTTCAATTTTTTCTCCATCAAGTTGAGAAATACTTGCTGTAATATTGCTTTTGTTTTTATCCTGAAAATTAATACTTAAAGTCCAAAATTCCTCAGGCTTGAATAATTCAATTTCATGCTCTCTTTCTGTAATCAATTTCAGTGCAACAGATTGAACTCTACCGGCAGATTTTGAACCAGGTAGTTTAGTCCAAAGTATTGGTGATATATTAAATCCCACCAAATAATCTAGTGCTCTTCTAGCCATGTATGCATCGACTAATAAAGGCTCTATCTGTCTTGGATTTTCAATGCCATGTGTGACGGCTTTTTTTGTTATTTCGTTAAATACCACACGTTCAATTTCTTTATCCTTTAAAAGTTTTTTTTCATCTAAATATTCTTTTACATGCCACGCTATTGCTTCACCCTCGCGATCTGGGTCAGTAGCAAGAATTATTTTCGAAGAGTCTTTTGCAGCATCTGTAATTTCTTTAAGATATTTTTTTGAAAAGCTGTCAACTTCCCATTCCATTTTAAAATTTTGGTCAGGGTCAACTGATCCATTTTTCGAAGGAAGATCTCTAATATGACCATAGCTAGCTAAAACGGTATAATTATCACCTAAATATTTGTTGATTGTTTTTGCTTTAGCAGGACTTTCTACGATGACTAGATTCATAAAATAACAAACTACTTAAAAGAGTTTGATAGTCAAATTAATAAATTCTTGTTCTAGTTTCTTCTTTATTTTTCAAGCGTTTAATATTTTCTCTGTGGGTGAAAATTATTAAAATAAACATTATCAAGTAAAAAAATACATTTTCTAAACCATCCACAATTAAAATATAAACAGGTATAGAAAATGATCCTATTAAAGAAGCTAGAGAGGAATATTTAGAAATAAAAAAAATTATTAACCAACAAACACCAAATACTAAACCATAAATAATATTTAATGAAACAAGTATTCCAATATATGTAGCTACACCTTTACCACCTTTAAATTTTAACCATACCGGGAACACATGTCCTATAAAAGCAGATAAAGCTGATATATGAACCGCATCAAGGAAATTAATTTTTATATATAAAACAGGTATTACTGCTTTAAACACATCAAGTAATAGTGTTGAATAACCAATTAGTTTGTTACCAGCTCTTAAAGCATTTGTTGCGCCGATATTACCAGAACCAATTTCTCTAATATCTTTTTTTAAAAATATTTTAGTTAAAATTAATCCAAATGGAATTGATCCCATTAGGTATGAGGATATACCTATTATAAAAAGTTCCATTATTATATTTTAAATAATTCTATACCTTTTACAAATGTATTGGTTACTTTTCCTTGAAGTTTCTTATCTTCAATTGAAGTATTTTTAGATTTTGAGATTAAATTTTCTTTCTTTACAATCCATGGTTTATTGATATCCACTATACAAAAATCTGCATCATTACCAATTGTCAGGTTTCCTTTATTTATATTTAATATTTTTGCTGGATTAGATGTTAAAGCTTGAATGATAGTTTCAAGTTTCACAGATCCGTTGTGAAATAATTCTAAACTTAATGATAATAATGTTTCAATACCAGATGCTCCTGTTGCTGCTTGCGCAAAAGTTAATCGTTTTGACTCCTCATCTTCAGGTTTGTGGTCAGAAACGATAACATCAATAGTTTTGTCTTTTAAACCTTGGACTAATGTTTCTCTATCTTCTTCTGTTCTCAGGGGAGGTGATAATTTTAAAAATGTTCTAAAATCTCCAATATCATTTTCATTTAATGAGAGATTATTTATTGATACACCACAAGTGAATTTAAGATTTTGTTTACGCTCCTTGATTATATCAACAGATTTTCCTACTGATAGTTGAGATATATGATATCTACATTTAGTTTTTTCTAAAAGAGTAAGGTCTCTCTCTATAATAATCCTTTCTGCAATATCTGGTATGCTTGATAAACCTAGTTTAGTTGCAATAATACCAGAATTAATCATTCCATTTTTCGCTAAATCGTAATCTTCAGCATGTTGCATTATAAGGCATCCCAAATCCTTGGCTGAATTCATAATTCTAGACATTAGTCTAGTATTTTGAATTGTTTTTAGACCATCTGTGAAAGCAATAATTCCTTTTTTAGCCAGTAACCCAAATTCAGTCATATTGGTGCCATCGGTATTTTGAGTTAATGAGGCGCAAGGAAAGATGTTTATTTTAGATTTGTCTCTTCCTCTTCTTTTTAAAAAATCTACAATCGATACGTTGTCTATAATTGGATCTGTATTAGGCATTGTTACAACAGAAGTTACTCCTCCTGATAATGCGGCATTACTTAATGTTTTGAAATTTTCTTTATATTCATATCCAGGCTCACCTACAAATACTCTCATATCTACAAGACCTGGGAAAATATATTTTCCTTTTAAATCAGTAGGCTTTTCTCTAGTTGGCAAATTATTAGTATTAACTTTTTTTCCAATAGCCTCTATTTTTCCATCTTCACTAATTATTAATCCACCATTTTCGTTAATAGAGTTATGAGGATCTATAATATTTGCATTTATAAAATACTGTTTTTTCATTTATTCACAAAATATTTTTAAACATGCCATTCTTACAGCAACACCTAATTCTACTTGTTCCTTAATAACACTTTTGTTTATGTCGTCTGCTAATCTTGTATCAATTTCAATTCCTCTATTCATCGGGCCAGGATGCATAATTAAAGCATCTGATTTTGCATGATCGAGTTTATCAGGTGTTAAACCATAATATTCATAGTACTCTCTATTTGATGAAAGATATGAACTTGTCATCCTTTCATTCTGCAATCTAAGCATCATCACAATGTCACAATCTTTGACACCTTTTTTCATATTAGTGAAAATATTTACACCAAACTTTTCAATTTCTTTTGGCATAAGATTTGTAGGTGCAACTATGTTAACTTCTGCTCCCAACATTGTAAGAAGATAAATATTTGATCTAGCTACTCTGGAATGAAGTATATCTCCACATATTGCTATTTTTAATCCTTGAATTTTTTTTTTTCGATTTCTAATTGTTAATGCATCTAGCAACGCTTGGGTAGGGTGTTCACGTCTTCCATCGCCAGCATTTAGTACAACACAATTAACTTTTTGTGATAGAAGATTACAAGCACCAGAGTCTTGATGTCTGATCACAATAATATCAGGATGCATTGCATTTAAAGTCATTGCTGTATCAATTAAAGTTTCACCTTTTTTAATTGCTGAGTTGCCCATATTCATCGACATAACATCTGCACCAAGTCTTTTTCCAGCAAGTTCAAAAGAACTTTGAGTTCTTGTGGATGGTTCAAAGAATAAGTTAATTTGAGTTTTACCTCTTAATACATCGCTTTTTTTATTTTTACTCTGATTTAATTTTATAAAAGCTTCTGATTCATCAAGTATATAATTTATATCATTTACTGATAAATCTTGGATTCCTAATAGATGTTTTTGAGAAATTTTAACAGCGTTATTGGTTTTAATTGCCATTAAAATTAACTCTATAGCTATAAAGTCATTAAATGGCAAGGATTAATTATTTAAATAATCTATAGCTCCTTGAAGGATAAAAGCAGCTGCATTTTGATCTATGTTTTTTTCACGCTTCGATACATTTACATTCAGCTGACTTGATAAATTAAATGCACCTACAGTTGAAAGTCTCTCATCCCAAAGGCAAACATCTATTGCTACATTTTGGTCTATATTTTTAGACACATCATTTACCGATTGAGCAGAAGGACCTAGTGAACCATCCATATTAATTGGGTAGCCAATGATAATCCCCTTAATATTGTTTTCATCTATTATTTTTTTTAATTCGTTAATTAGATCTTCATTATTGGTTTTATTGATTGTTTTAAAGGGTGTGGCTATAGATTGTTTTTCGTCACAAATTGATACACCGATTCTTTTTGAACCAAGATCTAAACCAATTAATCTAGACGTTTCAGACTGTTTTTTTTTGAATTCTTCAATAGTGATCATATTGTATATTTTAAACTTAAGTGATAGTTTGCGACATATTTAAATACCACATGAGCATTGATCTTAAAACAATAAAGCACATATCTAAATTATCTAGAATTTCAGTAGATGAGAAAAAAGCAGAGAAACTTGCAGGTGATTTAAATTCAATTTTTGATTTTATTGAGAAACTTAATGAATTAAAAACTGACAATGTTGAACCATTAACCTCTATTGCTGAAACAACTCTTAAATTAAGACCTGACGAAGTAAAAAGTAAAAACCTAAGAGAACAAGTAATAAAAAATTCTCCTAAGCAAAACGAGGATTATTTTGTAGTACCAAAGGTAATTGAATAATGTCAGATGTAACTAAACAAACATTATCTGAGTTAGTAGAAAATATAAAAAGCAAAAAACTTTCCTCAAGCGAAGTTACCAAAGCGTTTATTGAAAGGTCACAAAAATCAAAAGAATTAAATACATATATAACAGAAGATTATGAAAATGCTTTAGGTAAAGCAAAAAAATTTGATGAAAAACCTAATCTTAATCAAAAATTACCTGGAATTCCAATGGCTGTGAAAGATTTATTTTGTACAAAAGATTTAAGAACTACGGCTGGTAGTAAAATATTAAATAACTTTATTCCAACCTATGAATCAACAGTTACACAAAATATTTGGAATGAAGGAGCTATCCTAATTGGTAAATTAAATTGTGATGAATTTGCAATGGGTTCATCTAATGAAACTAGTTTTTTTGGTAATGTACAAAACCCAATTGATAAAAATTTAGTCCCAGGAGGATCGTCTGGTGGATCGTCTTCTGCTGTAGCAGCTCAATTAACACCAATAACTATTGGAACAGATACAGGTGGATCTATAAGACAGCCTGCTTCATTTACAGGAACTGTTGGATTAAAACCAACTTATGGTAGTTGCTCTCGATATGGAATTGTAGCATTTGCATCATCTCTAGATCAGGCTGGGCCAATGGCGCAAAATGTTAAAGATTGTGCATTGTTACAGGAAGTTATTAGTACTTATGATGAAAAAGATTCTACATCAATAGACTTCAAAAGAAACGAGTACAGCAAAGAATTAACAAAAGATATTAAAGGTAAAAAAATAGGAATACCTAAAGAATATAGAGTAGATGGCATGCCTAAAGAAATTGAAAATCTTTGGAAAAAAGGTATTGAATATGCAAAAGATTGTGGTGCTGAGATTATCGATATATCTCTACCACATACTAATTATGCTTTACCAACTTATTATATTGTAGCTCCAGCTGAGGCTTCATCCAATTTAGCTCGATATGATGGTGTTAAATATGGTTTTAGAGCAGAAGGTGAAAATCTTATAGACATGTACGAAAAAACTAGATCTGAGGGGTTTGGTGCAGAAGTTCAAAGAAGAATAATGATTGGAACTTATGTTTTATCTTCTGGGTATTATGATGCTTATTATCTTAAAGCTCAAAAGGTAAGAAAACTTATTAAAAATGATTTTGATGATGTCTTTAAAAAAGTAGATGCAATTCTAACACCATCCACTCCAAGTTCAGCATTTAAAATTGGTGAAAAAACAAATGATCCAGTTTCAATGTATTTGAATGATATTTTTACTGTTCCTGTAAATTTAGCAGGTTTACCTGGAATTTCTATACCCGCAGGACACGATGCTAAAGGATATCCTTTAGGATTGCAGATAATTGGTAAAGCTTTTGATGAACAAAATATTTTAAACATTGCATATGCTATGGAGGAAAAAATTAATTTTAAAAACAATATAACTGATTGGTGGATTAAGTGAGTAAGAACAAATCTGAATATCTAATTAATAGACATGATAATCAATATGAAGTTGTCATTGGTTTAGAAGTTCATGCACAAGTTACATCGCATTCAAAATTATTCTCAACATCAGCAACGAAATTTGGAGCTGAGCCAAATACTCAAGTAAGTTTAGTTGATGCAGCATTTCCGGGAATGTTGCCAGTAATAAACGAGTATTGTGTAAAACAAGCTATCAAAACAGGAATTGGTTTAAAAGCTAAAATCAATAAGAGATCTGTCTTTGATAGAAAAAATTATTTTTATGCTGACTTACCTCAGGGGTATCAAATCTCACAATTCAAAGATCCAATTGTAGGCGAGGGTAAAGTAATACTTGATATGCCAGATGGTCAAAAAGAGGTAGGTATAGAGAGATTACACTTGGAGCAAGATGCAGGTAAAAGCATTCATGATCTAGACCCTAAAAATACTTTTGTAGATTTAAATAGATCAGGTGTAGCATTGATGGAAATTGTTAGCAAACCTGATCTAAGATCTCCAGATGAGGTTAATGCATATATTAAGAAATTAAGATCAATAATGAGATATTTAGGAACTTGTGATGGAAACATGCAGGAAGGATCTTTGAGAGCGGATGTAAATGTATCTGTTAGAAAGAAAGGTTCAAAAGAGTTTGGAACCCGATGTGAAATTAAAAATGTTAACTCTATAAAGTTTATGCAGATGGCTATTGAATACGAAGCTAACAGACAAGTTGATTTAATTGAGGATGGTCAAACGATTGATCAAGAAACAAGACTTTTTGATACTAAAAAGAATGAAACTAGATCAATGAGATCAAAAGAAGATTCTCATGATTACAGATATTTTCCAGATCCAGACTTATTGCCTTTAGAAGTTTCAGATGATTTTATTGAAAACTTAAAATCAGAAATTCCCGAGCTACCAGATGAAAAGAAAAAAAGATTTATAGAAAAATTCAAGTTATCTCCTTATGAAGCAAACATTTTAGTTTCTGATATTGAAACATCAAATTACTTTGAAAATGTAATTAAGAAGTCTGATGTAAAACTGGCAACAAATTGGATAATTGGTGAATTATTTGCAGCGTTAAATGAAAAAAATTTAGAAATAACTGAAAGCCCTATAAGCGCAGGCAACTTATCAAAATTAATTAATTTAATTAAAGATGGAACAATTTCTGGAAAAATTGCAAAAACAGTTTTTGAACAAATGATGGAAGGTGACAAAGATCCTAAAAAAATTGTTGAAGAAAAAGGTTTAAAACAAGAAAGCGATCCAAAAGCACTCGAGGCACTGATAGATAAAGTTATTGATGATAATAGAGACAAAGCTACAGAATATAAATCAGGTAAAGTTAAATTATTTGGTTTCTTTGTAGGTCAAGTAATGAAAGTTTCTGGTGGAAAAGCAAATCCTCAATTAGTTAATGAGATTTTAAAGAAAAAACTTTAGAATTTATGGGTTCAGACCTAAATATAACTAAAGAAATCCAAGAGTATATTTTAAGTCATGGATTTAATTTACATCCAGTCCAAAAGGAAATAATTGATTACAACACTTCTCTTGGTGATATCAAAAGAATGCAAATCTCAATTTCACAAAGTCAATTTCTACATTTAATTATAAAAACTTCAAATATCAAAAAAATTTTAGAGATAGGTACATTTACAGGATTAAGTACGTTATCTATGGCTTTGGCATTATCAGATGACGGCAAAATAATTGCATTAGATAAAAATGAAGAAACTAATAAAGTTGCAATAGATTTTTTTAAAAAAGCTAATCAGGATCATAAAATAAAAACATTAATTAAACCTGCTTTAGAAAGTTTAGATGAAATTAAAAATGAAAAGTTTGATTTAGTTTTTATCGATGCTGATAAAATGAATTATATTGAATACTATGAACGTTCTTTACAATTATTGAACAAAAATGGTCTAATAATTATTGATAATGTTTTATGGTATGGAGAAGTTGTGAATGAAAACAATAATGATAAATTTACTAAAAATATTAAAGAGTTTAATAGTCATATTTCAAAAGATACAAGGGTTGAAAAGTTAATAATTCCTCTCGGTGATGGAATGACTGTTTGTAGAAAATTATAATGTTTGAAGTAGTTGGTTTTTATAAATTTGTTAAAATTTCTTATTTAAAGAAAATTCAAAAAATTTTATTAGAAACCTTAAAAAAGAAAAACATTAAAGGTACGATAATTATCTCTAAAGAAGGGGTAAACGGAACTATCTCTGGTAAAGCTACAGACATTAAATCCACAATTAATAATTTAAAAAGAATTCTTAAATTTAAAGAATTTAACAGCAGCAATGTGTCTAAAAGCTTATTCCAACCGTTTCACAAACCTAAAGTAAAAATTAAAAATGAAGTTGTTCCTATGAATTTAATTTTAAACAAAGGAATAAAGAAAAAGAATAGCCATGTAGATCCAATCAAATGGAATAAGCTGATTAAAGAAAAGGATACTGTTCTTATAGATGCGAGAAAACCATTTGAGTACGATGTTGGAACATTTAAGGGAGCAATCAATCCTGATGTTGATAACTTTAGAGATTTTCCAAAATATCTAAAAAAATTAAAAAAAAACCAACCTATAGCTATGTTTTGTACTGGTGGAATTCGATGTGAAAAAGCATCTGTATATTTGGAAAAAAAAGGTTTTAACAATATTTATCAGTTAAATGGTGGAATTTTAAATTATCTAAAAAAAATTAATAAGAAAAAAAGTTTATGGAAAGGTGAATGCTTTGTTTTTGATAACAGGATTAGTTTAAAACATGGCCTAAAAGTCGGTTCTTACTCAATATGTAGCGGTTGTAGGAAACCCATATCTCGTAAGGATAAAAAATCAAAAAAATATGAAGAGGGCGTTTCATGTCCAAATTGCCACGATAATCTAACTGAAAATCAAAAATCACGTTTTAGAATGAGACAAAGTCAGATATACAAAGCAAAGCAATCTGGAAAAAAACATATTTTTCAAAAAGAATTTAAATAAGGAACGTTTTGTCTAAATCAATAAAATTAACTAAAGATCCAATTTGGTTTTTATTAAGAAAGGTGACGATACCAGCGAGTGTTGGATCGTTATTCCAAACTTTTTACAATTTAGTTGACACATGGTTTGCTGGTAAAATTTCAGCTGAAGCAATTGGTGCGATAGCTAAATCTTTTCCAATATATTTTACAATTATAGCTGTTGGTGTTGGTTTAGGAGCAGCAACAAATGCTTTAATTGGTAACTCAATAGGTGAAAAAAAAGAGAGGATTGCTTCAATGTATGTTGCTCAATCCTTAATTTTTGCATTAGTAATATCAATATTAGTAACTTTATTTGGTTTGAATGTATCTAACTACCTTTTAAGAGTAATGGGGTCAGATACAAATGGTATTATATTAACAAGAGAATATTTAGATATTATTTTTTATGGAACCTTTATTGTATTAATACAAGTTTCACTAAATGGGACATTAAATGCTCAAGGCGACACTAAAAGTTATAGGAATGTTTTAATATTTAGTTTTTTTCTTAATATTTTTTTAAACCCTCTATTCATATGGGGGTACGGATTTATACCTGCTTTTGGTATAGCTGGTCTCGCAATAGCTACAGTAATTTCACAATTAATTGGAACAATTTATTTAGCTTATAAAGTTAATAATTGTAATATTAGAGGATATCTTAAACCAAAATGTTTTATACCTAAATTTGATTATTTAAAGCATATAACATTTCAGGCAGTCCCAGTAATGTTTAGTATGTTATTTATTGGAGTAGGTATATTTAACATCTTATATTTCATTGGTCAGTTTGGTGATTTAGCTGTTGCTGGTTATGGTGCAGCTTTAAGAGTAGAACAAGTTTTTTTACTTCCAGTTATAGCATTAAATACCGCTGTACTTTCAATTGGTGGTCAAAATTATGGCGCTAAAGCTTACAATAGAATAAGAGAACTTTATACCAAGGCACTATTATTTGGAGCTTCCTTTATGATTATTGCTGGAATAATAATTTTTTTTGGTGCAGAATTTTTTGTTTCCCTATTTACTGATAACCAGGAAGCAGTTATCAGTGGTCTTATTTATTTAAAAGTTGCAGCATTAATTGGACCAATTTATCCAGTATTCTTTATTACCACAGCTGTATTTCAAGCAGTTAAGAAACCTCTTTATAGTCTGTATTTAAGTATTCTTAGATTAACAGCATTTCCGTTTCTAAGCTTATGGTATGTAATTAATATCAGAGGTGGTGATTACGAAGACATATTTTATACAATAATGGCTACAAATTGGGTAATGGGGATTGTTGTTTTAATATTTATTGGTTATTTTTTAAATAATGTATTTAAACAAAATAAATCTATTTTTAGTTATTAGTATCTGTCTAATATTTTTTTTTCTAACTTATGAAGATGTAAAATCGAGTAAAATCGAAGTTATTGATGGCGATACAATAAAAATTAATGGTGAGAAAATAAGATTTAGTGGAATTGATACACCCGAGTTAAAACAAACATGTATTAAAAATGGTTTAGAAAATTCCTGTGGTATTAAAGCAAAAACAATACTTTCTGAAAAAATAGGAAAAAATAAGATAAAATGTATTAGTGAAGGAAAAGATCAATATAAAAGAATATTAGCAGAATGTTTCGTTAACAATGAAAGTTTATCGAGTTATCTAGTCAAAAGTGGCTATGCTTTTGCTTACAGAAAATATTCAAAAAAATTTATTGAAGAAGAGGATTACGCCAGAATTAACAATTTAGGTATGTGGTCTATGAATTTTGAATATCCATGGGATTACAGAAAAAAAAGAAAATCAAAATGAGAGAGTTAAAAAACTGGGATAATAAAACATGGTTGTCATCGAAAAGTTATATAAATTCTTTTAATTCTTTTTTACTTAAAAAAAAAAAATTAAATAAGAATTCTAAAATTTTAGATATAGGTTGTGGAAGAGGAAAAATCTTTGGATCTTTATCTAGAAAATTAAAATTATCTAATAAACCAATCGGTATTGATCCAGTAACCCACAAAGATGTTGATAAATCAATAGAATTTATAAACGAGGATATTTTTGAATTCTTTAAATCAAATCATAATAAATATGATTTAATAATGATTAAACAAACACTTCATTTTTTTAATAAAATTAAAAGAAAAAAATTAATAAAAATTTGTAAAAAACATTTAAAAAAAAATGGCGTATTATTAATTTTTTCCTTAATTACTCTAAATAATGAAATCCCTTGTTTTAGATTCATGAAAAAAAAACTTAATAGAGGACTTAAAAGGGACTCTATTATGATTAAAGATACTTCTAAAATGTTAAAAAATAATCAAATAGACAAGTTTAAATTCAAAGTTTCAATAACTAAAAAAAAATATATTCAAATGTTAAAGGATAGATATATTTCTTGTCTTATAAACTTAAGTAAAGTTGAAATTATCAAAGGTATAAAAGAAATAAACGAAACATATCCTAATAACATCTTGTTTGATGATGTTCTAATTTGTATTAAATTTAAGAATTAATATCATAGATAATTTAAATAAAATATTTCCAATAATCGATTTTTTAATCTTTTTTAAGTTTTTTTTCTAATTTTCTAACAAAGTAAGAAACAATTAATATTAGTATTAAATATTCTAAAATTAAAAAAGTATAGATTTCTAGAGGTCTATAAGTGGTAACAACTAATTCATTAGCTTTTCTGGTTAAATCACCGATACCAATTATAGAAACTAAAGATGACATTTTTAGTACATAAACAAATTGGTTCCCGATAGCTGGTAAAATGTTTTTTATTGCTTGAGGCAAAATTACTAGTCTCAATCTCTTAAAGAAATTTAAACCTAATGAACTACCAGCTTCCCATTGTGCCTTTTTAATAGAATTAATTCCTGCTCTAAATATTTCAGCTTGAAAAGCACTTTCACTTATTGCTAAGGCTATTATCCCTGAAACAAATGGACTAAAGCTTACACCTGTCATTATTGGTAAACCATAGTAAATCCATAAGATCAAGACCAACAAAGGAATTGCTCTAACAATTTCTACATAAAATATATTAATATAAGTTAAAATTTTATTTTTTGCTAAAGATGGAATTGCAACTACAAGACCTATTATCATTGAAATAACAATTGAAACTAGTGAGATATAAATAGTTGTTGTTAGACCACTCAATAAAAATCTTAGGTTTGTTAAACCTTCAAAATTATTTGGAGATAAAATTAACCAATTAAGCTCGTTTTTACCACAAGAGTTTAAAGATAATAACAGAAGTAAAAAAAAAATTTTTTTCACTTTTTGATTTATAAAGAATTAAAAATTAATTACTAATTGATTATAGACTTTTTAAATTATATTTCGCCAATAACTCTTTAAAAAAACCTGATGATTTTTTCTTTTTAATCCAATCGTTAACGTAGTTGTTCCATTTACTATCACCTTTTGAAACCATCATTGCCAAAAACGCCGGATTTTTCTCTCCATCAGGAACTATAGCTAATTGAGGATATTTGATAATTAATTTATTTGCTTCGGTTGAACTAGTAATATTTCCATCTGCTCTTCCAGCCAAAACTTCTTGAAAATCTCTGGCAGGTGCCTCTACTGAATTTAATTTAGATTTTGGAAAAAATTCTTTTGCTTTTTCCTCTTGCGAAGTTCCAAGAGTAGTAGCAATAGTTACATTAGAACTATTAAGCGAATCCCAAGTTGAAAATTTTTTTAAATTTTTTTTTAGAACTAGTGGTACAGTTCCATATTTGTAATAGGTATCGGTAAATCCTGCAACCTCAGCTCTTTTAGGTGTTTTTGTTACACTAGTAGAGATGTCATATCTCGCAGACGTAATACCTGAAACAATTGTTTTCCACTCTGCAGGTACAAATTCTACTTTAACTCCCATATCCTTAGCTAGTTCATTCATTACATCTATATCAAATCCTTTATATTTATTTGTCGCAGGATCCTTCATTGTCATAGGATCCCAATCTCCAGTTGTTCCAACTTTTAGGACACCTGATGATAGAATTTTATCTAAATTTGACTCAGCATTAAGAGATAAGGGTAAAAGTGCAAATAGCACAACAAGTAATATTTTTTTCATTCTTATAAATAACTTATTAAAGTAAAAATTGAGACTATAATCTTGACGCACTGTCTTCAATCCAAGAACAAAGATGTTCTGCAAATGATCTTCTGACAAATAGGTTTACAACATTTTCATCTTTATGGTGCAAAATTACATCCACATGATTTAAAACTGTTTGAGTTGTTGATCCTTTTTTTTCTTTAAATTCATTAAAATTAAAGGGAGATCCTGCTGAAAAAATTTCATAGATATTTTCACCTTTAAGTTCTAATTGAACAAATTGATCTGTTATATCTATAACAGCACCTAAATTCGTTTTTGAAATGCTATTAAATAACATTTCATACAATTCGTGTTTGTTAGTGTCTTTGTTTACAATTTCATTTGAAACTATCATCCATTCATCCGGGCTAAGCCATATTGCTGTTAATTTATCACTCATAGATGAAGTGTTTGCCTCTGTAGGCAAGATCATATTAAGATTTTTACCAACACTTGTTAAAAATTCTCTTTTTTTACCTCTTAGATTAATTTTCATTATTGGAGAGATTTCCTTTACAGAAACACTTTCTTGCTTAAATTCATTTTTAATAACTGAATTATAGTTAAGCATTCAACCTCTCATTTTTTGCATCATAAAAAACTGGATTTGCAACAGTGACATTAATATTTTTATTTTCCATGGGTACAAAAAGTTTTTTCCCCATCATGTCTTTTCCACCTCTAACAACTGCAAGTGCTATTGATTTGTTTAGGTTTGGACTAAAATAACTTGAAGTAACATGTCCAAGCATTTCAACTGGACTTTTGTTTAACTCAGATACTATTTGCGCACCTTCCTCCAAAACAACATTAGGGTCGTCAGTTAATAAACCCACTAATTGTTTTCTATCTTCTCTCATTGTATCTGATCTATATAGTGATCTTTTACCTATGAAATCATATTTCTTTTTACTAACAATCCAATCCATTTGAAGATCAATAGGTGTCATGGTTCCATCTGTATCTTGACCAACAATTATAAAACCTTTTTCTGCTCTTAATAAGTGCATTGTTTCAGTTCCATAAGGCGTAATATTAAATTCTTTACCTGCTTCCATACACTTTTCCCATAAATCTTTTCCATAACTTGCCTGAACATTTATTTCGAAGCTAAGTTCTCCAGTAAAACTAATTCGCATTATTCTACATTGTATATTACCAATATTAGTTTCCTTGAATGACATGTGAGGGAAATTTTCATCAGACAAATCTAAATCTGGTGTTATTTTTTTAAGAATCTTTTTGCTATTAGGACCGCATAAACTTACAGTAGCATAATGATCCGTTACAGAAGTTAAATAAACATCTAGTTCTGGCCATTCTGTTTGAAGATAATCTTCAAGCTTTCCTAAAACATTAGCAGCACCACCTGTTGTTGTGCTCATTATATAATGATTTTCTCCCAATCTAGTTGTAACACCATCATCATAAACCATACCATCTTCATTTAGCATCAGACCATATCTGCATTTACCTATAGCTAATTTAGACCAAGCATTTGTGTAAACTCTATTTAAAAACTCAGATGCGTCACTTCCTTGAATGTCAATTTTACCAAGTGTAGAGGCATCCAATATACCAGCACTTTCCCTCGCTGCCTTACTTTCTCTTTGCACCGCTTGATGCATTGTCTCTCCATTAATGGGGTAATACCAAGCACGCTTCCATTGACCTACATTTTCAAATTCAGCTTTATTTTCAACATGCCAATCATTCATAGGTGTTCTTCTAAAAATATCAAAAAACTTTCCTACATTTCGACCTACAATAGTTCCAAATGTTAATGGTGTGTAAGGAGGTCTAAACGTAGTGGTTCCTAATTCTCCCATTTTAACTCCAGCTGTATCTGCAATTATTCCTAATGCATGCATATTTCCTAGTTTGCCTTGATCAGTTCCCATACCGGTAGTCGTGTATCTTTTTACATGTTCAATAGATCTAAAACCTTCTCGTAATGCCAATTTGATATCTTTAGCGGTTGCATCGTTTTGATAATCTACAAATGGTTTAGTTTTGCCCAAAGGTTTATCAGATGGTAATAACCAAATATTTCTTTTTGAATTTTCCTGATCAATTTCAACTTTAGTATTATCTAAATCTGTTTCATTAATATTTAAATAATCCTTAAGTTTTTTATTTAAATTTGTTATAATTTCATCAATTTTAAAATCTCCATCGCAAGACCCTACACTTATCTGTTCAGATGTATTTTGATTAGGTAAGAAAATTTGTTTTTCTTCATCGAACTTCAATTTACTACCTGATTGTGTATACAAATGTACAGCAGGCGTCCAACCACCAGCAACACCTAAGCAATTACACGAAATAGAAATTTTATTTCCTGTTACTGAGGTTCCATCATTTGATAGCTTCATGACTGAAACACTGTTTAGTCTTTTATATCCATCCGTATCAACAATCGAATGTGACCAGTAAATTTTAATACCTGATTCTATTACTTTTTTAACAATTTTACTTTCTGATTGATTTCTAATATCAATGATTGCTTCAACATTTATACCTTTGTTATGTAGTGATAAGGCACTTTCGTAAGCACTATCATTGTTTGTAAAAAATACATTTTTACTACCACATGCAACTCCATAAAATTCACTATATTTTTTTACAGCAGATGAAAGCATTATTCCTGGTCTATCATTATTATCAAATATTAAAGGTCTTTCTAATGAGCCTGTGGCTAAAATAACTTTCCTAGCTCTAATTTTAAGAAGTCTTTGTCTAATTTTATTTGTTTTATCTTTTATCTCTAAATGATCTGTTAGATTTTCTCTAGCTAAGAGATAATTATATTGATGATAAGCAGCTACACTTGTTCTTGTTTTTATTTCAAGATTTTTAATATTTTTTAGTTCCTCTATTTCTTTTTTTAACCACTCTGAAGGAGCATTTTTATCAATTTTGTTAAATTCGTTATTTTCATAAATAGTTGATCCACCAAGTTCATTTTTTTCGTCGACTAACAACGTTTTGAAATTATTTTTAGCTGCATTTTTTGCTGCTAATATTCCAGATATACCAGCACCTACAACCAGCACATCACAGTGAATATTTCGGTGGTCATAAATATCTGGGTCACTTGATGTTGGTGATTTTCCTAAACCAGCTGAATGTCGGATAAAAAATTCATATTTTTCCCAGAAACTAGCAGGCCACATAAATGTTTTGTAATAAAAACCTGCTGGTAGAAAAGGGGACAGAATATTGTTTATTCCACCAATATCAAATTCAACATTTGGCCAGCAATTTTGACTGGATGCTTCTAAACCCTCATAGATTTCTACCTCTGTTGCTCTAACATTAGGTTCTGTTCTATTGGAACCAGGGTTTATTTGTACTATGGCATTTGGTTCTTCTGAACCCGACGTCATAATTCCTCTAGGTCTATGATATTTAAAACTTCTTCCTACTAAATGAACATTATTTGCAAGCAGCGCTGAAGCTAAAGTATCGCCTTTAAAACCATGATAAGTTTTACCATTAAACTTAAAGGAAATTCTATTAGTTTCATCAATATACTCGCTAGATTTTACTCTTAAATTTTTAGTCATTTTATTGAGAAGGTGGTTTTTCACCCATTTTGTAAATTGCTTTTATTTCATCATTAGATGTATCTCTAATCATATTAAACCATTTACGACAACCATGTGTATGGTTCCATCTTTCAAATTGAACACCTTTGATATTTTTTCTCATAAATAAATATTCTGCCCACTCATCGTCACTTAATTCTGTTGGTTCTTTAGGTCTTTCAATATGAGCTTCACCCCCAGCTTTAAATTCCTGTTGATCACGTTCCCCACAATATGGACAGTTTATTAAAAACATTAATGTGCTACTGCTGCAGCACCATGTTCATCAACAAGGTCACCGCTTACAAATCTATTTAAATTAAATGCAGCATTTAGTTTGTGAGGTTCATCGTTTGCAATAGTATGAGCAAATAAATCCCCAGATCCAGGAGTAGCTTTAAAACCACCAGTACCCCAACCACAATTAAAGTACAAACCTTTAATTGAGGTTTTACTTAAAATTGGACTAGCATCAGGGCAAATATCAACAATTCCTCCCCATTGTCTTAACATTCTCATTCTACTAAAAATTGGATATAATTCTAAAATTGCATTTAATGTTCCCTCAACAATTTGATGACTTCCTTTTTGAGTATAAGAAACATAATCGTCTGTTCCAGCACCAATTACCAACTCTCCTTTGTCGGATTGACTTACATAAGCGTGTACCGCATTAGACATTACAACAGTGTCTATAATTGGTTTTACAGGTTCAGAAACTAAAGCTTGCAGAGGTTTACTCTCAAGTGGAAGTCTTAGACCTGCCATATTCGCTATGACGCTAGAATGACCAGCTGCAACTACACCAATCTTTTTAGTTTTAATAAATCCTTTGGTTGTTTCAATTCCTTCAACACTGTCTCCATTTCTTTTTATTCCTTTAACTTCACAATTTTGAATAATATCAACACCCATTGCATCTGCGCCTCTAGCATATCCCCAAGCAACAGCATCGTGTCTTGCTGTACCAGCTCTTCGTTGTAAAGTTCCACCTAAAACAGGGTATCTAATATCTGGTGAGGTATTTATAATTGGACAAAATTTTTTAACTTCTTCAGTACTTAGGTAGACTGCATCAATTCCATTTAGTCTATTAGCATGTGTACGTCTTTTTAAATCCCTAACATCTTGTAAATTATGTGCAAGGTTCATTACACCTCTTTGACTAAACATTACATTGTAGTTTAGTTCTTGAGATAAACCCTCCCAAATTTTTAATGCATGATCATATAATCCTGCACTTGCGTCCCATAAGTAATTTGATCTAATAATTGTTGTATTACGACCAGTATTTCCACCTCCAATCCAACCTTTCTCTACTACAGCAATATTATTCATGTTGTGCTTTTTTGCTAAATAATAGGCTGTAGCTAAACCATGACCACCACCACCAACTATAACAGCGTCATACTCTTTTTTTGGAGCAGGATCTTTCCATGCTCTTTGCCAATTTTCATGATATGAAAGAGCATTTTTGATTAGTGAAAATACTGAATACTTATTTCTCATATTAATTGAATAATTACTTTATATATATTGAATTTTCAATACAATCGCTTAATACACAATGTCATATGGAAGAGTGGGTGAGAGGCTGAAACCAGTCGTTTGCTAAATGACCGTGCGAGGAAACTTGTACCGAGGGTTCGAATCCCTCCTCTTCCGCCACTAAAATAGGGGCTGATCTTTAAAAAAGTTTTTCATGGACACAGGCCGTTGTTCTAAAATATATCTATAAACATTATAATTTTCCATTACACGCTGGACATAATTTCTTGTTTCTCGAAACTTTATCAATTCAACCCAATCAACATAATCAACTTGTTTTTTTTGTGGGTCTTTATTAATTCTTTTCCAATATTTAACCCTGTTAGGTCCAGCATTATATGCTGCAACTGCAAAAGGGTAAGCACCATCATATTGTAGAATTAATCCTGCAATATAGTGTGAACCTAAATTAATATTATATTCTGGATCAGTTGTTAATCTTGATTTCGAATAAGGAAGTTTAGCTTGTTTTGAAACTAATTTTGCCGTGTAAGGCATCAATTGCATTAATCCTTTTGCACCAGCATGACTATTTGCCTCTAAATCAAATTCACTTTCTTGTCTAATTATTGATAAGATTAGAGCACTTTCAGGAATTTTTCTTTTATTAATATACTTAGGAGTACTTATTATTGGGTAGTTATATCTATTATGAAATCTTTTTTGATAAGAAGCAATTTTAGAAACTTGAATAGCAAAATCATATCTGTTTATACTCGTTGCTAATTCAGCTGCCAGAATTTCACTTCCTTTTGCTATATTATCATTAGCAAGATGTCTTAAAATATGTTTTGTATATTTATCTTTTTTCAATTCATCTAAAAGATAAGAAATTTTTACAAGCTCTTTATTAAAAAATTGAATTCTATATTTTGCATCTATTTCCATGTCTTTGTTCAATTCAAATTTTCCATTTGGATTTAATTTTAAAAAAGCTAATTGACCATAGTATGTTGTTAAATATTTTGAAGCTTCTCTATACCAATTATTTGATTGCTCTCTTTCACCTATTTTCTCATACGCTCTTCCAAGCCAATAAGCACCTCTAGATAAGCTTATTGGATAGCTAACATTTTCATAAAAATTTTTGAAATGATTTTTAGCTGTTATAGGATCTTTTAAAAAACTTAATGCTATCCACCCACTCATCCATTCCGCAGCAGCATATTCGGATCCTTCAGTCATTCCATGATTGCTTGAAATTTTATATGAAATTTCATATTTCTTTTTATAAAGCAATGCTCTTGAGATAATTTCTCTTTCTTTCCACCATATATCTGGTCTAACTAAATATTCTTTATCGTTTCTTATTTTTAATAAGATTTCTGCGGAAGAATCTACACGTCCTTTTTTTCTTCTCCATTTTAATCGATCATAGTTTAATCCGGCATCATTCTTAAATTTTTGTGGAACATTTGCTATTGCTTGGTCAACGCCATAACCTTTACTCATTAAAAGATATCTCGCGTTATATAAAAGTTCATAATCTTTTGGTAAATATCTTATTAATCTTTGTAAGTCCCAACGATCACCGTTCCATGCTAAATAATCAGCACGTTTTATATAGTCATCTGCATTTAAGAATTTTTTATATTTTTTTCTAAAATATTTTAATTCATTTTTAGATAAATCCGCTGTTATCCAGCCTTCTTTAATTAGTTTTGAACCCTTATTTTTGTCTCCGATTAAAATATGACTTTCTCCAAGTATCATTTTACCGTAACCACTTAACGGACCTTTTTCTCCAAACCAATTTATTATTTTTTTTGGAGAAACACTTTCAGTTGATAGTTTGTGTTCTGCTAGATATCTAATTCTATCTATTCTTGGATAATCTGAATTTTTGTCTAAAAAAACTTGATATTCGTAAAAAGATGCTTGATTACCAGAAGTTAAAAGGTGTCTCCATTGTATAAAATTATAAATTGAATTGTCTTTTGCTTTTTTTGCTGTTTTAAGTGCGGAAGACCATTTACTTTTTTGCATCTCAGAAATAGCTTTTTTTGCTATTCCATAATCTCTTTTATTGTAATATTTGGAAATTTTTATATTCATGCTAGTACTTAGACCAGCAACAGTTGGTTTTTTCTTAGGTATTTTAAAATTTAATTTTTTTTCTTTTAAAACTAATTCTTTTTTAACAACTTTTTCCTCTATTTTAGTCTCTTTTTTTTTTGAAGGTTTTTTTAAAGGTTTAAGAATATTTATTGATATTTTTTTTTGAATTTCTTCACTACTTAGAAGAGGTTTTTTTAAAGGTACAATTGAATTGATATCAGCAAAAAGATTATTTGAAAACATTAATATTGAAGTTACTAAACCTAAAAATAATATTTTTTTGAGCATAATCTTTTAGTATATGAATCCTTAAACTATGTTATAAGTACTTATGTTTAAAGGTTCAAATGTTGCTTTAATTACACCATTTAAAAATAATGGTCTAGATGAAGAGGCATATATTAAATTAATTCATTTCCAGATTGATAATGGAACCAATGGTCTTGTTCCAGCTGGTACAACTGGTGAATCACCTACGTTAAGCCATGATGAGCATCAAAGAGTAATAGATTTATGTATAAAAGAAAGTAATGGAAAAATTCCAGTTATTGCGGGTACAGGCTCAAACTCAACAGAGGAGGCTATTTCTTTAACTACTCATGCAGAAAAAGCAGGAGCTAATGGAGCTTTGATAGTCACACCTTATTATAATAAGCCAACCCAAGAAGGCTTATATCAACATTATAAAGCAATTAATGACACATGCGGCATTCCAATTATAATTTATAATATTCCTGGTAGATCTGTGATTGACATGTCAGTAGACACAATGTCTAGACTTTATGAATTAAAGAACATAGTTGGTGTTAAAGATGCAACAGGTGATTTAAATAGAGTTAATCAAACTCTTGAAAAATTAGGTAAAGATTTTATCCAATTAACTGGTAATGACGACAATGTTTTTGAATTTAATAAACGTGGTGGGGTAGGCACTATTAGTGTTACAGCAAACATTGCACCTAAACTTTGTTCCGATTTTCAAAGATTGTCAAAATCAGACACTGATAACGAAATAAAAGAGGCAGAAAGATTGGATAAAATATTACAACCGGTTCATCACTCATTGTTTGTCGAGAGCAATCCTAGTCCTGTAAAATACGCTGCAAAACTTTTAGGACTTTGTGATGACAATGTAAGACTACCACTTGTAAAAGTAACAGACACAACAAAAGAAATTGTAAAAAAAGCTCTTCAGTCTGCTAAGTTAATTTAATGAACAAAAAAACCAATCCTGGTTTGAAAATCATTTGTTTAAACAGAAAAGCTAGTTTCAACTTTTTTTTTGAAGATCTTTTTGAAGCTGGAATTGTTTTAAAGGGATCAGAGATTAAATCAGTAAGAGAGGGCAAGGTGAATATCGCTGAGTCTTATGCTGTCGAAAAGGGAGGTGAAATTGTTTTAATTAATTCACATATATCTCCATACAAGCAAGCAAGTTACTCTAATCATAACCCAACCGATGATAGAAAACTGCTTCTTAATAAAAAAGAAATAAATAAATTAATAGGTAAAATTCAAAGAGATGGTTTAACATTAGTTCCTACAAAAATGTATTTTAAAAAAGGAAAGGCCAAAATAGAATTAGCTGTTGCTAAAGGAAAAAAACAATATGATAAAAGAGCAACAAAAAAAAGTAGAGATTGGAACCGTGAAAAGGCAAGGTATATTAGAAAATCGAGCTAAAATTGTTTTTTTAGGAATAGGTTCAAATTTAGGTCAAAGAAAAACAAATATAGAAAAAGCAAAATTTTTATTAGCAGAGTTTAATTTAGATTTTCTATCTGTATCAAGTTATTACGAAACTCCTTCCTGGCCAGATCCAAGAAAACCCAGGTTCTTAAATATTATTTTAAAAATACGTTGTTATTATAATCCTAAAGAGCTTTTAAAAATTTGTAAATCTATAGAAACTCAATTAGGGAGAAAAAAAGCAAAAAAAAATGCTCCTCGTACATGTGATTTAGACATTATCGATTTTAACAAATTAGTGTCCAAAAAAAATTCTAGAGTTAATTTACCTCACAAAATGATGCATAAACGTAATTTTGTACTATTTCCTTTATTTGAAATTCAAAAAAATTGGATCCATCCTGATAAACAAATTGATGTTAAAACCTTGATTTCTCTACTTCCTGATAGAGACATTAGATCTATTAAACAAATTTGATTTAATGGTATAATATTAATTATGCTTAATTCAAATGAACTTATAAATAAAGTTAAGAATTATAATAAATTTCTAAATCCTGAAAGATTAGATAAAGCATACAATTTTGCTGTTAATGCACATAAAAGTCAAAAAAGAGCCTCAGGTGATCCTTACTCAGTTCATCCTATTGAGGTTGCAAATATTTTAACGGACTTAAAATTAGATAGCGCTACAATTACAACAGGTTTGTTACATGACACAATAGAGGATACTTTTGCAACTTATGAAACTATTAAACAGGAATTTGGTGACGAGGTTGCTGATTTAGTGGATGGTGTAACTAAAATATCAGCATTTGAAAATTCAGCTGGAGCAAATTCTAAAGTTGAAAATTTTAGAAAATTAATTTTAGCAACATCAAAAGATATTAGAGTTTTGTTAGTTAAAATTGCGGATCGACTACACAACATGAGAACTATTAAAGCTATCACGAAAGAAGATAAAAGAAAAAGAATAGCTCAAGAAACTATGGAAATTTATGCTCCATTAGCAGACAGGATGGGCATGCACAGGATAAGAGATGAACTTGAGGATTTGTCTTTTGAAATTTTAAATAACGATGCTAGAAAATTAATAAAAAAAAGACTTGATGAGATAAAATTGGATAAAAAAGATTTATTTAAGGAACAATCTTTTGAACTGAGTGAAATTTTGAACGATAATGAAATTAATGCTGAGATACACGGAAGAGAAAAAACACCTTTTTCAATTTGGAGAAAAGTCCAAAAAAAAAGAGTTTCACTTGAACAAATAACAGATATTATTGGATTTAGAATAATTTTGCAGAATGTTGATCATTGCTACAAAACTCTAGGTATTTTTCATAAAAAATGGAATTGTATACCAGGAAAATTTAAAGATTATATCTCTTCTCCAAAAATTAATGGTTATAAATCCATTCATACTTCTGTAATTGGTTCTAATAAGAAACCGATAGAATTACAAATAAGAACACATGAAATGCATGAATTTGCAGAAAGAGGTGTTGCATCTCATTGGCAGTATAAATCCTCTGAAAAATTTAATTCTCTTAGTTGGAAGGAGTA
Organism: uncultured Pelagibacteraceae bacterium; assembly: GCA_902623075.1. Classification (GTDB taxonomy): domain Bacteria; phylum Pseudomonadota; class Alphaproteobacteria; order Pelagibacterales; family Pelagibacteraceae; genus Pelagibacter. Next base: position 7,443 of record CACNSD010000007.1, on the reverse strand, counting down.
TGATTGGCTAAAAGATCTTGTTGAGATTATAGAAAAAAATGAAAACCCTGAAGATTCTTATGAGTACACAAAATTACAGATGTTTCAAGAAAACGTATTTTGTTTCACACCAAAAGGCTCGGTAATAAAATTACCTAAGGATGCAACAGCCATAGATTTTGCTTATGCCGTTCATACTAAAATTGGTAATTCAGCAATTGGTTGTGAAATTAATGGCAACAAGAGTGATCTTCAAACTATTTTAAGAAATGGTGATCGTGTAAATATTATTACCTCTAAAAATAATTCGCCATCACTTCACTGGATTCCAACAACTAAAACTGGTAAAGCCAGAGCTGCAATAAGAAGATATTGGCATGATAAAGGAGAGCAAAAAGAGGAAAAAACAAAAAAATATAATACTACTCTGTGGATGTCATTACCTGATAAGCCAGGACAATTAGGAGATATAAGCTCACTGATTGGAAGTCATAAATTGAATATATCGAGTTTAGAAATGGTTGGTAAAAATCCCAATTATATAAATTTTAAATTTAAATTAATCATCAGAAACTTAAAGAATTTTACTAATTTTATTGCAGAGCTAAAACAAAAGAGTATAAAATTTAAAATAATTAGACACGAAGAAAAACGAAATGCTTTCACACAGAAGATCCTTAAATATTTTAAAAAAAACTAATGCATTGTTAGAAGGTCACTTTGTTCTATCCTCAGGTCTACATTCTTCAAAATATATTCAGTGTGCAAAACTTTTAAGCTTCCCTAATTTAGCTGATAAAATTTGTAAATCCTTAGCAAATAAAATAAAAAAAAAATTTAAAAAAATTGATTTAATATTAGCTCCTGCTATGGGTGGGATAATTATTGGATATGAAATAGGAAAATTGCTTAAAAAAGAAACAATTTTTTGTGAGAGGGTATATGGTAAATTTACACTCAGACGAGGATTTAATATTAAAAAAGGTGCAAGAGTATTAATTATAGAAGATGTAATCACTACAGGAAAATCTAGCTTAGAATGTGTAAAGTTGATTAAAAAATCAAAAGCAAAATTACTAGGATTTGCCTCTATAATTGATCGATCGACGAAACAATCTTTAAAAATAAAAATTGGAATAACATCTCATTTAAAGATAGATGTTCCAACTTATAAAGCAAATAAATTACCACCAGAACTTAAATCAATACCAATAACAACTCCAGGAAGTAGATTTATTAAGTGAAAAGATTAGGTGTAAATATAGATCATATTGCAACTTTACGAAACGCTCGTGGAGAGAAACACCCTGATCCAATAAATGCAGCCAAAAAAGTTATTAGTTATGGAGCTGACTCTGTAACCATTCATTTAAGAGAAGATAGAAGACATATAAATGATATTGATGCACAAAAAATATGTGGTTTAAAAAATGTCTTTGTAAACCTTGAAATTTCAATGAATAATGAAATCGTTAATAAAGCAATTAAGATAAAACCAAATTTCATCTGTTTAGTTCCAGAAAATAGAAAAGAAATTACTACAGAGGGGGGGTTAAATATAAAAGACAATCTTAATAAATTAAATAAAATAATCAAAAAATTTAAAAAAGAAAAGATAAGAACAAGCTTGTTCATTAATCCTTCTTTAAATGACATAAGTCTTGCTAAAAAATTGAATGCTGATTGTATTGAAATACATACCGGAAAACTAGCAAACCTAGTTAAATCAAAAAAAAAATATTTTAGTGAATTAAACAGAATTAAAAAAAGTGCAAAATTAGCATCAAGTTTAAATATAGAAGTTCATGCTGGTCATGGTTTAGACTATAAAACCACTAGAATGTTAACAAAAATAAGAGATATTGAGGAGTATAACATTGGTCATTTTATAATTGGGGAGTCAATATTTGATGGACTTTCAAAAGTAATTAAAAACTTTAAAAAAATTATAAAAAAATAAATGAAAATTATTGGTATTGGCGTTGATATTGTTGAAAATAAAAGAATTCAAAAATCGATTGAAAATCCTTTATTTAAAAAAAGAATTTACTCATTAAAAGAATTGAAACAATCTAATACTGTAAATAATAAAGTAGCTTATTTTTCGAAGAGATTTGCTGCAAAAGAAGCATTTTCTAAAGCTCTTGGTACAGGTTTTCGTATGAATTTAAATTTTAAAGATATAGAAGTTGTTAATGACAAAATGGGAAAGCCTTATTATCTTAAAAATAAAAAAATTACTAAAATCATTCAAAAGAACTTTAAAATCAAAAATTTTAAATGTTTTCTATCAATTTCGGATGAAAAAAATTATTCAACAGCATTTGCAATTATTCAAACATCATGAAATTAGATAAAAATTTTTTTTCAGAAAATATAAAAACTTTAATTTATGCATTAATAATTGCGGTTATAATCAGATCCCTTTTAGTACAACCATTTTACATTCCATCATCATCTATGGAACCTACTTTATTGGTAGGTGATAGATTGTTTGTAACGAAGTACACTTATGGATATAGCAAACATTCATTTCCTTTTAGTCCTCCAATATTAAAAAAAAGAATTATGTTTAGTATCCCAGAAAGAGGCGATGTCATTGTATTTAAAACACCAGCAGATAATCGAACAGATTATATTAAAAGATTAATTGGTTTACCTGGTGATAAAATTCAATTTATAGATTCAAATTTATATCTAAACAATTCTGAAATTCTAAAATCTAAAGTTAATAACAATACTACTATATTCTGTGGAGACAAAAGTATTGACGTTTATAGATTTGAGGAAAAGCTTTTAAATGGTAAAAAATTTCACACTGTTTACTTAAAAGATTATACTTATCAAAATTCTGATGTTTTTACAGTACCGAAAGATCATTATTTCTTTTTAGGTGATAACAGAGATTGTTCTAAAGATAGCAGGTACTTAACAAGTGTTGGATATGTACATAAAGATAATTTAATAGGAAAAGCTCAATTTATATTTTTTTCCTCAGACAAAAAAATTGGACGTTTTATAGAATTTTGGAAATGGCACAAATCAATAAGATTTAATAGAACATTTAATAAAATTGATTAATGAAAATTAATTATCAGAGTTTAGAAAAAAAAATTGATTTAAAATTTAAAAATAAAGATCTTCTTATTCAAGCTCTTACACACAAAAGCTTTAATCCAAAAGAAAATAATGAAAAGATTGAATTTCTAGGTGACAGAGTTCTGGGCTTGGTAATTGCAAAAAAACTTTTAGAAATTTATCCAGAGGAAAAAGAAGGTATCCTTGATAAAAAATTTGCATCTTTAGTGAATAAAAAAACATGTTTGGATATAGCCAAAAAAATCAATCTAGCTAGTTATGTTAAAACCTTTAATCCTAATAATAAAAAAATAAAAATTGAAGATAAAATTATATCTGATAGCTGTGAAGCATTAATTGGTGCTATATATCTTGATAAAGGTTTTACAATTGTTGAAAAAACAATTTTAAACTTATGGCAGGATCACATTGAAAAAAGTGTTATTACTGAAATAGACGCAAAAACAAAGCTACAGGAATTAACCTTAAAAAAATTTAAAAAACTTCCTAAATATAAATTAATTTCAAATACTGGTCCTAGACACAAACCCATATTCAAAGTTGGAGTGAAATTACCTAACACAAAATATTTTATAGCATCTGGTAAATCAAAGAAAGAAGCTGAACAAAATGCAGCAATAGAATGTTTAAAAAATACAAATAAAAAATGAATTGGTCTGACGAAGGATTTTTAATTAGCAAAACAAGATACAATGAAAATTCATTAATTGCTGAATTATTTACAAAAGATAAGGGAAAGATTTCAGGAATTATATTTGGTGGTACCTCAAAAAAAATTAAAAATTATCTTCAAGTTGGTAACAAAATTCATGTTAATTATAATTCAAAAAGTGAGAATAGAATTGGTTATTTCAAAATTGAAATTTTAAATGCTTATACTCCACTATATTTTGATCATCGACAAAAGTTATCATGTATTTCATCTGCAATGAATTTAATTAAGATATTAACAGCAGAGTCACAATTCAATGATAAAGTTTATTTTTTAATTCAAAATTTATTTTTAATATTAAAAGAAAAAGATTGGTTAAAAAAATATATATTTTGGGAATTAGAACTTTTTAAAATATTAGGATATGACTTAGCTCTTGAAAATTTAGTTGAAAAAAATTCAGAAGGAAACAAAACAGTATATTATGCAAGCTCTTTAAATGAAAAAAAATATGTACCTAATTTTTTGATTGAAAAAAATACAGAAGTTAAGGATTTAGATACTTTATTAAACGGTTTGAAATTAGTGAGTGATTATTTAGATAAAACTATATTAAGACCTAATAATTTAAACTATCCAAATAGCAGGTTGTTATTCTTAAATTCGTTAAAATAATTATTTAATTATTTTATCAATTCTATCAGCATAATAACTTACTATAGCATTAGCACCAGCTCTCTTAAAAGCGACTAAACTTTCATGTATGGCGTCTTTATTTATTAATTTTTTTGCTATAGCTGTTTCAATCAAACTATATTCACCAGATACTTGATAGGCAAAAACTGGTAATTTAAATTTTTCTTTTATTGATTTTATTATATCTAAGTAGGGCATGCCAGGTTTAACCATTACCATATCAGCACCTTCTTTAATATCTAATGCAACTTCCCTTAAGGCTTCATCAGAATTTCTATAATCCATCTGATAAGTTTTTTTATCTCCTTTTAATGAGCTTTTAGATCCAACAGCATCTCTAAAAGGTCCATAGAAGCTTGAGGCATATTTTGAAGCATAAGATAATATTTGAACGTTTTGAAATTTATTTTTATCTAAAGCTTTTCTTATTTTTCCAATTCTACCATCCATCATATCTGATGGGGCAATGACATCACAACCCATCTCTGCCTGAAGTAATGATTGATTAATAAGCACCTCTATAGTCTCGTCATTAAGTATTGTGTTAGATTTGATTAAACCATCATGACCATGTGATGTGTAGGGATCTAACGCTACGTCACACATTATACCGATTTGATTTTTGTATCTTTTTTTAATTTCTTTAATTGCTCTACAAACTAAATTTTTTTCATTAAGTGATTCTGTTCCTAATTCATCTTTATGTGCATTTTGGGTTTTTGGAAAAAGAGCAACCATAGGTATCTTTTTTTTTAATGCTCTATCTACAATTTGACTCAATCTATTTATAGTGTACCTGTATACTCCAGGCATAGATGAAATAGCTTGACGTTTATTAGATCCTTCAATTAAAAAAATAGGTAATATAAAGTCGTTAGGACCTAAAGTATTTTCCTGAATCAGTCTTCTTGACCAAGATTCTTTCCTACTTCTTCTAAGTCTTAGATTGGGATATTTACCAATAATCATGTTTTATTTACTTTTTAATTGCGACAAATGTAATATACACATATATAAAAAAAAGGGTAGAAAGCAACTAAGATGATAAACGAAATTTCAAAAGTAATAGACTTAAATATCAAGAAAGAAACGAGAGTCCTTGACTTCAGTGATTTTCAAAAACAAGAAATTAAATTTGATATTCAAAAGTTACAAGAAGCATATCATCAAATAGTTAAAATTAAAAAATTTGAGGACGCAGGTGTAACACACTTTGGAGCAATATCACTTACTCAAATACCTGGAGACCCAGATTCTATTAAAGGTAACAAGGCAAGAGGTGTATATTGGACAAAACCTGATAAATCAGGAAAAGAAGTTATTAGAGATGAGTCATTAGATGAATCGGCGTATTCTGAATTCGTAAAGGATTATGAAAATACTTATTTTAAGGAAGTATATGATGTATTGTCATCAAAGTATAAACTGGGTCGTATGAGAATTTTATTAAAAGAACCAAGATCAACATTAAGTTGGCATAGAGATCCAGAACCAAGATTACACATACCAATCATAACAAATCCAGGTTGCATAATGGTTATCGATAATGTTGCAAAACATATGCCTGCTGATGGTTCAGTATGGGTTACAAATAATACCAAATATCACAATGCATTTAACGGTGGGGAAGAAAATAGAATACATTTAGTTGCTTGTGTTTTAGATTATAATTTTAATTAAATTGAAAACTATATTTATTTCATCAGATCATGCTGGATTTAAATTAAAAGAAATTATTAAAAATTATCTAACAAATAAAAAAATAAAATTTATGGATCTTGGTCCATTTGATGATAGCAGAGTTGATTACCCAGACTATGCGCATAAAGTGGCGAGAAAAGTTAAAGTAAATAAAAGTAATGTTGGTATTTTAGTGTGTGGATCTGGGACAGGTATGAATATTGTGGCAAATAAGCATAAAAATGTTCGTGCAGCGCAATGTTTTAATCCAAAATCAACAAAATTATCCAGATTGCATAATGATGCAAACATCATTACATTAGGATCAAGATTGATATCCAAAAAAAATGCTTTAAAGTTTGTAAGTATTTTTTTAAATACAAAATTTGATGGTGGGAGACATTTAAAAAGAGTAAATAAAATATAATTATGTCTAGTGAAAAAAATTATTTAAACGATAGTTATAAGAGTTTCTTTGAAGACAGTTTATCAGTAAAAGATCCAGAGCTTTATAAAGCTATTAAAGATGAATTAATTAGACAACAGCAACATATTGAATTAATTGCTTCTGAAAATATAGTTTCACAGGCAGTATTAGAGGCACAAGGTTCTGTTTTGACTAATAAATATGCTGAAGGTTATCCTGGTAAAAGATATTACAATGGATGTGAGCATGTTGATGTAGCAGAAAACCTTGCTATAGAAAGATTAAAAAAATTATTTAATTGTAAATTTGCAAACGCTCAACCACATTCAGGTGCTCAAGCAAATGGTGCAGTATTTTTGGCTTTGTTAAACCCAGGTGATACATTTATGGGAATGAGTTTAAATTCAGGAGGTCATATAACTCACGGATTAAAAATTTCAATGTCTGGTAAATGGTTTAACGCAATAGGATATGATGTTGATAAAGAATCAGAACTAATTGATTATGATAATGTTGAAAAACTTGCATTAGAACATAAACCAAAACTAATAATAGCGGGTGGAAGTGCTTATTCTAGAGTAATTGACTTCAAAAAATTTAGAGAGATAGCAGATAAAGTTGGCGCATATTTAATGGTTGATATGGCACATTTCTCGGGTTTGGTTGCAGGTAAAGGTTACCCTAATCCATGTGATTATGCACATGTCGTTACATCAACTACACATAAAGTATTTAGAAGTGCAAGAGGTGGTATAATTTTAACTAATCACGAAGAACTTGCTAAAAAATTTAATACAGCAGTCTTTCCTGGTTATCAAGGTGGACCTTTGATGCATATTATTGCTGCTAAGGCTGCTGGATTTTTGGAAGCACTACAGCCAGAATTTCAAGATTATATTAAATCTGTTTT
>CACNSD010000006.1 GCA_902623075.1 uncultured Pelagibacteraceae bacterium | reverse complement strand
AATCAAAATTTTTTTGCTCTCTTATTTTTTTTAATTCTTTAATTTTGTCTAAAACTTCTGGCATAAATTTTTGCCCCCCAAATCCAGGATTTACACTCATAATTAAAACTAAATCTATTTGATCTAATAAATCTATGATTAAATCAATTTTAGTTTCGGGATTAAGTGAGACTCCAACTTTTTTATTTTTTTCTTTTATTCTTTTAATTGAATTTTTTAAATTATCAGTCGCCTCAGGGTGAATAGTAATTATGTCTGCTCCAGCATCAGCGTAAGCTTCTATGTATTTATGAACTGGTGATATCATTAAATGAACATCAAATTTTAATGAACAATGTTTTCGAAGAGCTTTAATTACAGGTGGACCTATTGTAAGATTAGGAACAAAATGACCGTCCATCACATCCACATGAATCATATCAGCTCCACCTTCTTCGAGTCTTTTAATTTCCGAACCTAATTGACTAAAGTCAGCCGAAAGAATTGAAGGTGAAATTTGTATATTTTTCATTAAATGCTAGATTAACTAGTATCAATTTTAAAAATTAAAATGAATTAAAAAATTGATAAATTTGTCTAGAAATTTCACTCTCCAAAGGAAATGACAACATTCCCATCACCGAATACCCCAAGATCCAAGGCATTAGATAAAATCTAATCATGTAGAAAAACCAAGCAACATATAAAGGCACTAATGGCCCAATAATAAAAGAAGGTGTGATTGGTTTAAATAATTTTATTAGAGGATTGGTGTATTTCACAAATACTCTCATAAAAAAAAATTGAGAGTCTTCCCTTTGGAAAATATTCATTGCTACTCTTCCAATTAAAGTCCACATGATAATTCCAAGCAAATAATCAATAAAATATATTAAAGGATGAAAATTTGCCGACATTCAAAATTTATATTGGAAAAAGTAGTGAAATAAAAGGGGCGAAATTAATCGCCCCTTTAAAAGATTTATTTAGTGTGATTTACCAAGAATTGATTTACCACTCGGTACACGTACATCATCAACCATTTTTTGAGTAGCTTTATCTGGTTCTGCAGTCATTAAACTAACTACTACCATTAAAACTAAACTAACAGCTGATCCGAAGATACCAAATGTTAACTGAGTAATTCCTAGGAATCCACTTCCGCCAGTTCGTACCCAAACTAAGTACCAAGCTCCAGCAGCTAGACCTCCTAGCATACCAGCAATCGCACCTTGTCTATTAGCTCTCTTCCACCATACACCAAGTACAAGTGGGAAGAACAATCCAGACATCGCAAAATCAAAAGCCCAGATAACTGAACCTAAGATTCCTTGAATCTCCATTGCTGCAATAGTTGCTCCAGCAAAACCAATTATTACAAGTAATACCCTCGCAACAAGTAGTCTTTTTGCAGTTTCCGCTTTCGGATCAATGATCTTATAGTAAACATCATGTGATATAGCGTTTGCAATCGCTAGAATCAAACCATCGGCAGTAGACATGGCAGCTGCCATACCTCCTGCAGCAACTAGACCTGAAATTACGTAAGGTAACCCAGCTATCTCTGGTGTTGCTAATACAACGGCTTTACCACCCATGAAGAACTCATTTAATTCTAGAGTTCCATTTCCGTTAAAGTCGCTGATAAACATTAGGTTTGCTTGGTTCCAGTTTTGGTACCAATCTATAGCTTCCACTTCTGCAAATGTCTTACCGATAATACCAGTTGGTAAATTCGGGTCGATCAATGATAACTTAGATAAAGTAGCTAACATTGGAGCAGAAGAATAAAGTAGGAAGATAAAGAATAGTGACCAACCTACTGATTTTCTAGCTGCTTTTACACTTGGAGTAGTAAAATATCTCATCATCACGTGCGGTAATGAAGCTGTTCCCATCATCATCGCTAATGCTAATGAAATAAATGCCCAAGGTGTAGCGTTCACTGCAGAGTGAGCTTTAGTTATTCCTGCTAAGCCTTTAGGTACTGATTTTAGATCAGCAGCTGCGTTTTTAACAAAACCGAACTGTTGTTCTAATTCACCAATTCTAGCTACCTCATCAGCTAACATGAAGTGAGGGAAGAAACCTGCACCCATTTTGTTACTGATCCAGAATACTGGAAGTAGGTATGCTATAATTAGTACGATATATTGTGCAACTTGTGTCCAAGTTACCCCTCTCATACCACCTAACATTGAACATAATAAAATACTTATTAGTCCAACATAAACTGCGTATTGGAATGGGATATCAAGTGCAACAGATGCAATAGTACCTGTAGCGTTAATTTGTGCAGTCACATAGGTAAATGAAGCAACAGTTAAAACTACCACTGCGCTAAATCTAGCTAGATTACCACCGTATCTTGTACCTATAAAATCTGGGACTGTATAACAGCCAAATTTTCTTAAGTATGGTGCTAATAAAGATGCAACAAGCACGTAACCACCAGTCCAACCTACAAGTAGAGCCATATACCCGTAACCTTTAAAGTAAATACCACCCGCCATTGCAACGAATGAAGCACCAGACATCCAGTCTGCTGCAGTCGCCATTCCGTTGAAGACTGTTGGTACTTGCCTTCCAGCTACATAATATGCATCTGCTTGGGCTGTTCTTGATAGATAACCAATTAATGCGTAGATGAATACGGTAAATGCAACAAAAGCAATACCTATCGCTTTAGCAGTCATACCCATCTGTTCTGCAATTGCCATTACAATAATGAAACCTATAAAACCTCCAGTATAGATCCCATAAACTCTAGGCAAATTATCTATAAAATTACCTTTAATCATTATTCGTCCTCTCTTTCGCTAAAGCCGAACTCTTCATCGATCTTTTCTTGCCTATTCGCAAACCAGAAAATTAGGATTACAAAAGCACCAAGAGATCCCTGACATGTAAACCAATATGTCCACGGGTAACCGAAAGGTCCTGTGACCTCGTTCATTTCAGCTCCAAAGAGAAAGATGCCAATTGAGAAAACAAACCATATTGCTAGTGTAATGAAAAGCAAACCTCTGGTTTTTTCCCAGTGTTTTTCTTGATTTGACATTTTTACCTCTCTATTTAGTTATAACTAGGCGAAACCATAACCATTATGAGGGTTTTGAAAAGGCCTAAAATTCATCATATTAGGTACTTATTTACTTACTTTTTTAAGATATAATTGGCGCAGTCATAAATAATAATGGGAAAATACAAGTTAACTTGGAAAGATCTGAAACTAGAGGATTTTAAAACATATTTGTTCGCCATGTTTAAGGCGTTTATTCCAAAGAAAAAGATAACAAACCTAAATGAACTAGAACATTTTATTCAGACTAAATCTGCATGGGCAGCTCAAGTTACTTTATATAATTATCTAAAAACTAGAATGGGAACAAGATACGTTCTTCATTTTGATAACGATGAATTTATGTCATCAGTAAATCTTGCTAAATGGAATATTTATTCTGTTGCATTACAAGATTTAACTTTTTTTACTTTCTCATATTTGAAAGTTAATTTCAATTATCAGGACATTCATAAAGCAAACGAAATTTTTAATAAAATTTTAGATGATGAAATTTCTAATAAGATGCCATTAAATATTATTGATGAAGCTAGAAAAAGTTTTGATGAAAGATTGGATAAAATAAATTGGGATGGTTATTATCAGGACTTACCTTTTAATCCTAGTGCACTATCTTTATATAAATGGGCTCCAATTGCGGATGAATTAAAAACGTTAGATCGAAAGATTGTTTTAAATTCGATGATTTTAAAATGGGATGTTGTTAAACAAGAGTTTAAAGATTTAATTCAGTTTTAAATATTTTTTCTATTATCAACCAAACTATCAACTACACTTGGATCTGCCAGAGTAGTTGTGTCACCTAATTGACCATGCTCATTAGCAGCAATTTTTCTTAGAATCCTTCTCATTATTTTTCCTGATCTCGTCTTAGGAAGACCTGGAGTAAAATGAATTAGGTCTGGAGTTGCTAAAGGTCCTATTTGTTTTCTAACCCAAAGTTTTAGATCTCTCTCAAGTTCGCCTGTTTCTATTTCTCCAGCGTTTAAAGTTACATAACAATATAATCCATTCCCCTTAATATCATGAGGATAACCAACCACAGCGGCTTCAGCTACTTTTGGATGTGCAACAAATGCACTTTCAATTTCAGCAGTTCCTAAGTTGTGTCCCGAAACAATAATTACATCATCTACACGACCAGTGATCCAGTAATATCCATCTTTATCTCTTCGGCATCCATCACCTGTAAAATATTTTCCGTTAAATTGAGAAAAATATGTATCGATAAATCTTTGATGATCACCATAAACAGTTCTCATTTGTCCAGGCCATGATTGAGCTATGCAAAGTCTTCCTTCACCAGCACCTTTTATTTCTTTACCATTTTTATCAACAAGGACGGGCTTAATTCCATAGAAAGGTTTTGTTGCAGAACCAGGTTTTAGAGGAATAGCCCCTGTTTGAGGAGCAATCATTATACCTCCGGTTTCTGTTTGCCACCAAGTATCTACAATAGGGCATTTGGAATTGCCTACTGTTTTATAATACCACATCCATGCCTCTGGATTTATAGGTTCTCCCACTGTCCCCAAAAGTTTAAGTGATTTTCTTGAAGTTTTCTTTACTGGTTTATCTCCCTCACGCATTAATGCTCGAATTGCTGTTGGAGCTGTATAAAAAGTATTCACTTTATATTTATCAACTATTTGCCACCATCTTGAACTATCAGGATAATTTGGAATTCCTTCAAACATTATAGTAGTTGCACCATTCGAAAGAGGCCCATAAATAATATAACTATGTCCAGTTACCCAACCAATATCAGCAGTACACCAATAAATATCTTTTGGCTTGTAGTTGAAAATATATTGATGAGTCATTGATGCATAAACCATATAACCGCCAGTAGTATGAAGAACCCCTTTAGGTTTACCTGTTGAACCAGAAGTATATAAAATAAACAAAGGATCCTCTGCGTTCATTTCTTCTGGTTCACAATGATTAGAAACATCTTTAATGAGATCATGATACCAAACATCTCTATTTTGATCCCAGTTAATGTAATTACCTGTTCGTTTTACAACAATACATTTCTTAACATTTGGGCAGCTCATTAAAGCTTCATCGACTGTATATTTGAGAGGTATAGTTTTTCCACCTCGTACTCCTTCATCAGCTGTTATGATGTACTCGGATTCACAATCATTCACTCTTCCCGAAATAGAGTCCGCTGAGAAACCTCCAAAAATAATTGAATGGACTGCACCAATTCTTACACAAGCTAGCATTAAAATTGCCAACTCCGGTATCATTGTTAAATAAATTGTTACACGATCACCTTTTTTAATTCCTAACTTTTTTAAACCATTTGCTGCTTTAGAAACTTTTTGATGAAGTTGTTTATAAGAAATTCTTTGACTATCTTTCGGATCATCTCCAACCCAAATAATAGCAGTTTTATCTTTTTTATCTTTTAAATGTCTATCAATACAATTTGCTGAAGCATTTAAAGTACCATCTTCAAACCATTTAATTTTTACCTCTTTTGTACTGTATTTTACGTCTTTAATTTTTTTATAAGGTTTGATCCAAGTAATTCTTTTTCCTTCTTTTCTCCAAAATTCATCATTACTTTTTATAGATTGAGAGTATTTAAGTTGGTACTTACTTTTATTTGCTAAACCACTTTTAATCCACTCTGGTTTTGTTTTAATAACAACTTCGGGAGGTGTATTTCCGTTTTCTGTTTTTGCTTTAATTCTTTTTTTTATTTTTTTAGAAGATTTTTTTCTAACTTTAGATTTTTTTTTGACCTTTTTTGAGGTTTTTTTTCTAACTTTAGACTTTTTTTTTCTTACCTTGCTTTTCTTCTTCTTTTTTTTTGGCATAGGATAATTTTTTTTTTAAATTTTACTCATGTTATTTATAATTTTCCAGCTTTTATAATCAACAGGCATTACAGAAAGCCTACTTTGCTTTATCAGAGCTAAATGGCTTAAATCCTTATTTTTTTTAATACTTTCGAGCGTTATAGGCTTTGAAAATTTAGACTTAAATTGAACGGTAACGGCAACAAATCTACCTGTTTTGTCTGTTTTATCTATATACGATTCTTTAATAACTTTTACTGTTCCAACTATCTCTTTTCCTATGTTTGAATGATAAAAAAAACATAGATCTCCTTTACTCATACTTTTTAAATTTTTTGCAGCTTGATAATTTCTGACACCATCCCAGGGAGCACCTTTAATTCCAGCTTTTTTTTGTTGGTCAATTGACCAAACATCTGGTTCAGATTTCATCAACCAATATTTCATTACAATTGAACTCCAGCACCTTTTAGAAAAACTGCATCTTCATCTAAAGGCCATCTAGGTTTTGCTGGATAATCCAAATCATCAAATTGATTTATTTTAAATTTTTCCAAACCTACCATTGCAATCATTGCTGCATTATCTCCACAAAAATCTATAGGTGGAAAAATACTTTTATAATTATTTTCTTCACATAGATTAATTAACATAGACCTAATTTTTTTATTTGCCGCAACTCCTCCAGCAACAACGAAAACTTTTTCATTTAATTCATTTATTTTTTCAAATTCAGTAAAAGCAATCTTTGTTTTTTTATGTAAAATTTCCTCAATTGTTTTTTGAAAAGATGCTGCAAGATCATATTTATCTTGTTCTGATTTAATTGTTTTGCTTATCCTCAACACGGCAGTTTTTAGACCCGCAAAAGAAAGATTGCATCCTCCTTTGCTGAAAATTGGTTTCGGTAAATCATATTTTTCTGGATCACCTTTTTTAGCTAAAATTTCTATTTGAGGTCCTCCTGGAAATTCTATTCCTAAAAGCTTTGCCGTCTTGTCAAACGCCTCACCTAATGCATCATCAATAGTTGTTCCTAATCTTTTATATTTACCAAGATTCTGAACACTTAAATATTGTGAGTGCCCACCTGAAATTAAAAGAAGTAAATATGGATAATTTAAATTTGTATTTAGTTTTGGACTCAAAGCATGTCCTTCTAAATGATTAACAGCAATAAAAGGTTTATTCATTGCTGTTGCCAAAGCTTTACCAAAACTTAATCCAACTGATAAACAAACAATTAATCCAGGACCAGCGGTAGAAGCAACCGCATCTATTTCCTCAATTTTTCTTCCACTTTCATCAATAGCTTTTTTGACAATCCAATCAATTTTTTCAATGTGTGAACGTGCTGCAAGTTCAGGAACTACACCACCAAACTCCCTATGAACCTCCACTTGGCTAGAAACAATGTTAGATAAAACTACTGGGAATCCCTCTTGATTTTCAGTTATTAAAGAAGCTGCTGTTTCATCACAACTAGACTCTATTCCAAGAATTAAGGGTTTTTTGCTCATTCAAATAGTTTTTAATAATTGTACAATCTTTATACAAGTAAGAAATAATTTTTTATGAGAAAAAAAATAATAATTGGATCTAGGGGTAGCAAGCTCGCCTTACTTTATGCTCAACAAGCTAAAGATAGGATTATTGAAAATACCAACCTTGGTAATGAAGATATTTTAATTAAACCAATTACAACAAAAGGTGATGAAGTACAGGATACAAGATTATCTGAGCTTGGTGGCAAAGGTTTGTTTTCTAGTACTATTGAAAAAGAACTTCAGTTAAAAAATATTGATATTGCAGTCCATGCACTGAAAGATATGCCTGCTAAAGAGACAGAAGGATTAAGGACAGATTCTTTTCTTAAAAGAAATGACCCTAGAGAGATTTTAATTACAAAGAGCAAAAAAAAACTTAAAGACTTAGATCAAAAGTCAATAGTTGGTACCTCATCATACAGAAGAGAATTTCAAATAAAAAAAATTAGACAAGATTTGAACTGTAAACTAATTAGAGGAAATGTAGATACTAGAATTAGAAAATTGAATGAAGGGATATATGACGCAATTATTTTGTCTTATGCTGGTATCAAATTTTTAAAATTTGAAAATGAAATCTCAGAAATTTTTTCAGCTGAAGAAATAATACCTAGTGCAGGACAAGGAGTAATTGCTCTTCAGTGCAGAGAGAATGATGATGAGACAATTTCTATTTTAAACAAAATTAATCATGAGGAAACACATAAAAGAGCTCACCTTGAGAGAAATATTTTAAAAGTTTTAGATGGAGATTGTGAAACAGCAATTGGCGCTCATTCAGTGGTTGATGGAGATAAGATTACAGTGGAGGCTGAACTTTTTTCTTTAGATGGTAAACAAAGGTTTTATGAAAAAAAAGTTGGTAATTTGAATGACTTTAAAGAAATTGGTAAAGAGATTGGTATACTTTTAAAAACAAAATCAAAAAATTCATATAAAAGATAATATGCATATTTTGTTAACTAGACCACTGGAGGATTGTTCTGAAATGATATTAAAATTTCAATCATTAGGACATCAAGTTTCTCATCTTCCATTAATAAGAATTGAAAAGGTTAATTATGAAGAAATTAACTTTTCTGAATATGGTGGAATTGTTTTTACTAGTACAAATGCAGTAAAATTTTTAAATATAGTAAAATTAGATAAAAATATTAAATGTTTTTGTGTTGGAAATGCTACAGAAAACAAAGCAAGAAGTGTTGGTTTTCAAAATACAATTGCGGCTGATGGAAATGTTGCAAACTTAAAGGAGTTAATTATACAAAGTTATGAGTCCAAAAATAAAGAATTAATTTATGTTAGTGGTGAAACAATATCGGTTGATTTAGATCAACAGTTATTAAGCGAAGGTTTTAAGGTAAAAAGAATTATTAATTACAGAGTAGATCATAATCAAAAATTTGATGAGAAATTTGTTAATGAATTAAAATTAAATGTGCCTGATATGGTCTATGTTTACTCTCAAAATAGTGCGTCAAGTTTCTTAAATTTCATAAAGATTTACCAAACCGAAAATTTATGGATGAACACAAATTTGATGTGTATAGGCGAAAAAACCTCGTCAATATTGAACGAAATCAAATGGAAAAAGATTTTTCTTTTTAATCCTGGAGAAGAAGAGTTTTTGTTATATAAAATTTAAAAATGAAATTAATTAATAATTTTTCTGAGATATTTTTATCAGTATGGAATAAAGGAATTCTTGGTGTTGATATTTTTCAAATATTAATTGGTATTGGAATATTTCTATTATTCCTAATCTTTAGAGGTCTAATAAGCAAATTAGTTATTAAAAAATTAGAAATTATTTCAAAAAGAACAACAAATAAATTAGATGATACTTTTGTTCAATCACTTGTAGGTCCAGCAAGATTTTTACCAATCGTATTAGGATTTTTTATTGCTAGTTACTACATGACTTTTTCAATAGAAGGAAGAGAAGTGGTAGATACAATTAATAGAACTCTTATTACTATTTTAATTTTTTGGATAATTCATCAAATTATAGAACCTATCTCATATATACTTAGTGGTTTAGATAAATTATTAACAAGAGAACTTATTGGCTGGATAATTAAGTCATTAAAAATTTTAATTTTTATTTTAGGTTTAGCTGCAGTTTTAGAATTGTGGGGAATTAAAATAGGACCAATTATTGCAGGTCTTGGACTGTTTGGAGTTGCTGTAGCGTTAGGGGCACAAGATTTATTTAAAAATTTAATATCAGGAATTTTAGTTTTAGTTGAAAAGAGATTTAAAATTGGAGACTGGATAGCTGTAGAGGGTATTATTGAAGGTGTAGTAGAAAAGATTGGATTTAGATCAACAACAATTAGAAAGTTTGACAAATCTCTAGCTATTATTCCAAATTTTCAATTTGCAGAAAATGCAGTTGTAAATGTAAGTGAAACTTCAAACTGGTTAATTAGTTGGATTATTACACTTCAATATGACACTACAGTAGATCAGTTAAAAAGAATTAGAGATGAAATAGAGAGCCACATTAATTCAAGTGAAGATTATAACACTTCAATTGGAGTCGCTGTAAGAGTTGACAAATTTTCTGATAGTTCAATAGATATGTATGTAAGATGTTTTACAAAAACAGGAAGTTGGAACAATTGGCTTGATGTGAAAGAAAGATTAGCAATAGCGATTAAGGAAATTGTAGAAAAAAATGGCGCTTCATTTGCCTTCCCAAGCCAGTCTATTTATGTTGAGAAAAAATGATAGCTATTTTTTATTTAGTTTTACAGATTTTAAAATTGTATTCTTATGTTGTCATTGCAAATGTCATTGTCAGTTGGTTAATAGCTTTTAACGTTCTTAATACTCAAAATAGATTTGTATATGCAATTTTAGAGTTGAGTTATAAATTAACTGAGCCTTTCTTAAATAAAATTAGACGTTTTTTACCAAATTTAGGTTCATTAGATATTTCTCCAATTATCCTTCTTTTATTGATTTGGTTTATCGAAATGTGTATGAAGCTGTACATTGCACCAATGATTTTTTAAGGAATAAATATGATTTTAATTGATGGAAAAAAAGCAGCTGCAGAATTAAGAGCAGAGTTAAAGCAAGAAGTTACAGAGTTAAAAGCAAAACATAATAAAGTACCAGGTTTAACTGTTATACTTATTGGTGATTTAACACCTAGCCAGATTTATGTAAGAAATAAAGAGAAATCGGCAAATGAAGTAGGATTAAAATCTGAAGTCATCAAATATCCAGACTCAGTTGAAGAAAAGACTGTTTTAGAAAAAATTAAAGAATTAAATAGTGATAAAACTGTTTCAGGAATTTTAGTTCAACTTCCTCTACCTAAACATATAGATAAACAAAAAGTTATAGAGGCAATTCATCCTTCAAAAGATGTAGATGGATTTCATCCAATGAATGTAGGCAATCTTTCTTCTGGATATGAAAGCTCTATTCCTTGTACACCACTTGGCTGTTATTTGTTAATTAAAAAATTTGAGCCTAATCTAAATGGAAAGAAAGCTGTAGTTGTGGGTAGATCAAACTTAAATGGAAAACCTATGACACAACTTCTTTTAAAAGAAAATTGTACCGTCACAATAACACATTCTAAAACTAAGGACTTGAAAGCTGAGTGTTTAGAAGCAGATATAATTGTAGCAGCTGTAGGTATACCTGAACTTGTTCGAGGAGATTGGGTTAAGAAAGATGCTATTGTCATTGATGTTGGCATAAATAAAACTGATAAAGGTATCGTTGGTGATGTTCATTTTGAGGAAGTTTCAAAAAATGCAAAAGCATTAACTCCAGTTCCAGGGGGAGTTGGACCAATGACTATTGCCTGTTTACTTAAAAATACCATAGACTGTTTCAAAAGATCGCAAATTTAACAATTAAACCATAAGCTTTAATCTGTTAATTTGTTAAAATGAAAAAACCTAAACGACCGTACAGATTTGGTATCATTTTTTTGCTGCTTACTGTTCCACCTATTGGAGCAACACAGCTTGGTTGGTATTTGCATGACATGCAAACTGGTTTTGACTATGGTATGATTGTAGGAACAATATCAGTAATTTATGCTGCATACTTGATGTATGAAAAAAATTGGCGAGAAGAGGACGAAGAATAAATTATGGAAAAAATAATTTTTTTTGGATTGGTAATTCCCATAATGGCTTATGTTTTATACTTAGGTGGAATGGCAATTATGAATGGTTTTAAATCTAAGGAAGCTAATAGAGTAGAAAAAGAGGAAGCTGAAAATGAGAATAGTGAGATAAGAGATACTGATTCTGAACAAAGAACTAATTTAAGTGATGAACTTACTAAATTGAATGATTTAAAAGAAAAAGGAATTATTTCTCAAGAGGAATTTGAAAAGGCGAAAAACAAACTATTAAATAATTAAATAGTTTAATCATGTTCAATGGTTTTAAAAAAAAATTTGTTAAAGTAAACAAGGGTAAAATTTTTTGTAGATTTAAAGGTAAAGGCCCTCCTTTATTGTTACTTCATGGATATCCACAAACGCATGTGATGTGGCATAAGACTGCTCCTGAACTTAGTAAATATTTTACAGTAATAGTCGCTGATCTTAGAGGATATGGGGATAGTTTAGTTTTACCTGGTGGCATTAATCATAAAAATTATTCTAAAAGGGAAATGGCTAAAGATATGGTTCAATTGATGAGTAAATTAAATTTTAAAAAATTTTTTATTGCAGGACATGATCGAGGTGGAAGAGTTGCTCATCGTATGGCCAGGGATTTTAGAAGAAAAATTTTGGCTATCAGCGTATTAGATATTTGCCCTACTTTAGATATGTATGAACAAACAAATATGAAATTTGCAAAAGCATATTTTCATTGGTTTTATTTAATACAGTCAGCACCTTTGCCGGAGAAAATGATAATTGCGAATCCTAGAAGATGGTTAAAAAGTCGTTTTAACAGATCATCCAAATTTGCGATTGGAAGAATTGAAGAAGAATACTTAAGAGCCTTTAAACAAAAAAAAAGGATTCATGCAACATGCGAGGATTATAGGGCTGCAGCGAGTATAGATTTAGAGCATGATAAAAAAGATAGAAAAAAAAAATTAAATATCCCTATTCAAGTTTTATGGGGAAAAAAAGGAGTCGTTGGTAAACAATTTAACTCAATTAAAATTTGGCAAAAATACACAAATAAAAAGATTTATGGCGCAGGAATTAATTCGGACCATTTTATTCCAGAAGAAAATCCTAAACAAACTATAAAACATTTAAAAACTTTTTTTTTAAAATATGCTTAAAATAATACCTAATAAAAAAAATATTGGTGCAGAAATAATTTTAAATTTAAAAGATATTTCTAATAAAGATATTTTTGCAATGAAGAAAGCGCTAAAAAAATATGGATTAATATTTTTTAGAAATCAAAAATTAACCTCTGAACTTTATATAAAGTTTGCTAAACATTTTGGAAAATTAGCAAATTATCCAAGACTAAAAGGTTTAAATAAAAAATTTCCTCAAATTACAGTAGTACAAAGAAAATCAACAGACAAAGGCCCAAGTTTTGGTGAACAATTTCATACAGACTCAATTTATACGAAAAAACCGCCAAGATTTACTATGCTGTTCTCAAAACTTGTTCCAAAAAAAGGAAAAGCTAATACAGAATTTAGTTCCCAATATCATGCTTATGAAGAGTTGCCAAATTCAATAAGAAAAAAATTCAAAACAATTAAAGGAAAATACTCTTCTGAGGGTCCCATTTCAATCACAACAAAGGAAAGAGTAAAAGAAAAAGGGAAAAATATTAAAGAACTTAAATCTTCACACAAGATAATTAAGAAAATTAGCTCAAAATATTCGATTTATTGTAGTCCAGGACATCTTATTGGTTTTGATTCAAATATAAAAAATCAAGAAAAATTAAAAAAATTTTTATTCAATCATCAAACAAAAAAAAAATTTCAGTTCTCACTTCCTTGGGAAAAAAATCAATTAGCTATATGGGATAATAGATCTATGCTTCATCAGGCAACACCTTTTAAAGGAAATAGAATTATGCATAGAATAACAATCAAATAATTTATGTTCACAATTTTTTTGGGACTTACTCCTTTTATATTCATTACTTTTTTAGGCTTTATATTTGGTAAATTAAAAGTCTTAGATCTTAGTCATGCTAAAATTTTAAATCTTTTCCTATTTTATATTGCTGTCCCAGCATTGATAATTAAGTTAATTGCACAAAATGAAATTGGACAAGTAGATTTTAAACAAATTCTCTCTTATTTAATTATGCAATCAATATGTGGAATTATTGCTTATTTAATCACCTCAAAATATTTTAAAAGATCAATCCCGGAGTCTATTATTTGGGCTTTAACAGTTGCATTATCTAACCATGTGACTTTACTTTTGCCAATAACAGAAATTTATTTTGAACAAAGTGTAATTACACAAGTTGCAAGTATTATATTAATGGATGGAGTAATATTATTGTCTGTAATTGCTTTTTTTTTAGAATTATCAACAAAAAAAAATATAAATTTATTTACATTTATTAAAAATCTATTTTTAAATCCATTTATTCTTTCAATTATTGTTGGTTTATTATTTTTATTATTAAATTTTAATATTGATCAAACACCAATAGAGTATACTTTATCTAAACTTGCAGCATGTGTTTCGCCAGTTGGTTTGTTTGCAATTGGTATAATTCTTTCATTTTATACCAAAAATGTAATTAATAATTTATCTGTTTCTATATCAATTTTAAAATTAATTATTTCCCCAATTATTTTATTATTGATTGGACTTTTGTTTTTTAATGCAGGATTGCCAGCGGAAATACCAGGCGCTTTTTTTGTAAGTGTTGCACCTTGTGGAGTTACAGCTATAGTTTTATGTTCTGCATACAATGTAAGTCCTGAAGATATAATAAAAGCTATCTTTGTATCTACCATTGCATCTATAGTAACTATATTCCTTACAATTAAGTATTTAACTTTATAAAATTTTATTTAAAGGACTAACTTCTCCAATTTTAAAAGTAATAGCATCACTCTTTTTAAATCCGTAATTTTCTGCATTATCTTTAAATCTAATTGGAGGTTCCATAATTGGCTCAAAAGATAAAACAAATGTTCCCCAATGCATTCCTAGCACTTTTTTACTTTTTAAATCTTGTGCAACATTCAGGGCTTCTTCTGGTGTGGTATGATAGATAGTTTTATCAAACATTGGTTTAAAATTATAAGCCCCAATATTTATCATTGTCAAATCTATTGGACCATATTTTATTCCTAGCTCTTTGTAGATTTCTCCATATCCTGTATCACATGCGAATAAAATTTTCTTATTTTTATATTCTATTAAAAAATTGCCCCACAAAGTTTTATTTGTATCTGTTAAACTTCTCTTTGACCAATGTACTGCTGGAAGTAAAGAGATTTTTAAATTTTCATTTATAATTTTTTGATCATACCAATCCATTTCGTTTACATCTTTGTATCTTTTAAAATATTTACCAAGATTTAGAGGTGTTAATACTTTTGCATCCTTATAAGGAAAATTTCTAATGGTTGACATATCCTGATGATCATAATGATTGTGAGTTAGTAAAAATATATCCGTTTTAGGTATCATATTTAATTTTATTGCTGGATTAGTAAATCTTTTTGGACCAAATATTAGCGGTCCAGCATTTTTAGAAAATACAGGATCTGTTATAATCGTAGTTTCTCCTAATTTAATAAGAAATGTTGCGTGACCTATCCAAGCAATATAATCATCATCTTTATATTTATCTAAGTTTGCCAAGACTTTATCTTTGTCAACTACATGTTCTCTGGGATAAGATAAATTAACTTTTTTTCGTAATTTAATAAAAGTTCTATATGAGAATTTTCTTGAACTAGATATTATTACCGGGGATCCTTTTGGATTTCTAAAAGTACCATCTGGTAAATGATGGTAAGGCTTCTCTTTCATATTATTTTTTTTTTTCCATTAACCACAAAGCATTTCCTGCAAGAAAATAAATTTTTCCATTAACTGGGTGTACTTTAATATCTCTAATTCTCCCAATTTTGTCTTTGAAAATTATTGTTTCCTCTACGTTCGATAGATTTTGAAAGTTTAATTTTCTCATTGATTTATCTTTTAAAGAAGTAATAAGAGCTTGACCGTTCCACTCTTTGAACTCATTTCCTTTATAAATAGTTATTGCACTAGTAGCTATTGAAGGAACCCAGTACTGAATTGCTTTTGTAAAACCTGGTTTCCACTTGGGTCCTATCTTTGATCCTGAATAATTCGTGCCACCCCAACCTAAAATTTTCCAACCATAATTTTCTCCTTTTTTTACTTCACCAAACCAATCACCACCTTTTGCACCGTGATTACTGATATATATTTTGTCATCAAAACTAGATAAAGTTAAACCTTGAGGGTTGCGAACACCAATTTGGTAGATTTCCGGTAACCAATTGGATTTACCATCAAACTTCGGATTATCTTTTGGGATACTTCCATCGATATGAATTCTAATTATACTTCCAGCATGTTTTGTTGGATCTTGAGCAATCATTCCTTGTCCTCTTTCACCTGCTGATGCAAAAAGATAATCATCTTTTATTGCTAGTCTTGATCCAAAATGATAGCCAGACTCTATTGGTGGTTCAGCTTGGAATATATTTTCAAAATCTAATTTTTTTTTATTAAATTTACTTTTTGCAATTGAGGTACTTGTTTTCCATCCACCTCTATTTTCGGTATAAGAAACCCATACAGTTTTATTTTTATAAATAATATCAAGCAAACCCCCTTGTCCGTGTACGAAATAATTAAGGTTATGGTTTAGTTCTTGTATTTTATTTGAGTAAATATTTACAATTTTAATTTTACCAGCTTTTTCTGTAATTATTAATTCTTCATTATTAATAAATGAAGACCCCCAAGGTTCATTTAATTGATTTAATCTTTGAAATTTAAATTCAGCAGAGTAAGAAACTGAAAAATTTGAGATTAAAATTAATATTATATATAAAATTATTTTCATTAATTTTTTAACCTACCCTGTATATAGTAATGATTATAAATATTTTTTTTTACAATATCTTTTGTATCGAACCACTCATTAGCATAAACACTAATATTTCCTCTAACATGTAAGGTTTCATTTTCAATTTTCGTATCACAATAAACATTGTCACCCATCAAAGTCCCTTTGATTGCTTTACTTTTATAATTTAAAACTGTCTCTATATTTTTAAAAACAGTGTTGATTGCACATGGACCAATTTCTGTCATTCCCCAGTTAACCATAAATGTACAACCTTTTTCTACAAATTTGATAATTAGTTCCCAATCAACTGGTTCACTCCCACAGGTAATCCATAGTCCATTTAAATTTAAATTTTTAAATGACTTTGTAAGTGAGATAGCTCTGCCATGATCTGGAGTAATATGTGTGTGAGTAAATTCGTTAATTTTTTTACAAAAGTCAAAAGCGTTAAATTTTTCAATATGGATTTCTGCTCCAATCTCATATGCTGGAAGTGTTTGGGCTAAAAGTCCTCCCGCATGCTCCATTTTACATATTGTATAAATTTTACTTTTAGAAGAAATTTTTTGACATTCCCTTGCAATTTCGTTTGCATATTTTAACTTTTTGGGCGACTGATAAATTTTTTTTTGTGGCCCAGTAGTTCCACTAGATTTTAATTCAATTCCTTTTTTTAAGATTTGATTTAAATTGTTTTTCAGTTTCATTTACAATTTTTTTTGCAAGTTTATAAGGCGTAAAAGCAAACACCCAGGGAATTATACTATGTATAAATCCAGTAATAAAAATTAAAAGCGCAATAAAATTAAAATAACTTGCATACAAAAAATGTTTTATCCAAGAAGATTTTATTTTCTTAAGATGCTTGAAATCTAAGTCCATTTTAAGAAAGTTTTGATCTACCACCATCAACTGCAATTATTTGACCTGTAACCCAGGAACTATCCTCCGTTAACAAAAATTTAGCAAGAGCAGCCGAGTCCTTACCTTCACCTAATCTTTTGAGAGGATGTGCTTTTGCTATCCCTTCTGCTAAAGCAGCATTCTTTAACATTGGTTCAGCTATTTTAGATTTTGTTAAACTTGGAGCAACACAGTTTACTCTTATGTTTGGCGCAAATTCAGCAGCTAAAGAAACTGTTAGACCTTCTACAGCAGCCTTAGTTGAAGCAATTATAGCATGGTTAGTAAACCCTCTTTGAGCAGCAACAGTAGAAAACAGTACTATTGAACCTTTATTTTTTTTTAAACTTTCTTGAAATCCTTGAATAGTTTCTACAGCTGAATATAGATTGAGTTTCATACATTTTTGAAAGTCTTGTTCGCTTATCATTCTTAATGGTTTTAGATCAATAGAACCTACACAATAAGCCAGGCCTTTAATTTCAGAAATATCTGATTTAACTTTTTCAATAAAACCTTCCTCCAAAACATCAGCAATAGTATATGAGCATCCAAGTTTTTCACACATAGGACTAAGTTCACTTTCATTTCTTGCAACTAAATGAATATCATTTCCAGAGTTTTTTAATTGTTCAGCCAAACTTGATCCTATAGAACCTGTCGCACCAAAAATTACATATTTTTCTGACATAAAAATTTTTATTAGTTATATTTAACTATGAAGTTATTTTTTATACTCGGTAATCAATTATTTCCAACAAAATACCTCGACCGCTTCAAAAAAGACCACCTGTTTTTTATGGCAGAAGACAAGGGTTTATGCACCTATGAAAAGCATCATAAACAAAAAATTTTATTATTTTTATCCTCAATGCGTTCTTATGCAGATGGGTTAAGAAAAAATAAATTTAAATTAGATTACCTTAAAATCGAAGATAAAGAATTTAGTGATGATTACGTAAAAAAACTAAAAAAAATAATCGCACAAAAAAAAATAAAAGAAATTTCAAGTTTTGAGGTAGAGGATAAATTTTTTGAAAAAAAGATTTCACAATTTTTAAAAAAAGAAAAAATAAATTGGAATATTGTTCAAACTCCTATGTTTTTAAATTCTAGAGAAGAATTTAAAAATTATTTATCAAAATCAAAAAAACCATTCATGGCAACTTTTTACAAAGAAGTTAGAAAAAAATCTGGAATACTAATGGGCTCAGATGGTAATCCTATCGGAGGTAAATGGAGTTTTGATGAAGATAATAGAAACAAATTACCAAAAAATATTTCAATTCCTAAATTTCCAAAAATTAGTGAAACAACCCACACAAAAAAACTAAAGCCTATTATTGAAAAAGAATTCAAAAATCATCCCGGAAGTACAGACAATTTTTGGTTCGCAACAGAATACGATGATGTTGTCAAACTTTTAAATTTTTTTATAAAAGAAAAATCAAATTTATTTGGTGATTATGAGGATGCAGTTGACCAAAAAGATAATATCTTATTTCATAGTGCATTAAGTCCTTATATAAATTTAGGTTTAATTACACCTGAATTTGTTATCCAAAAAGTTTTAGAATTTCACAAGAAACATAAAATTAGAATGAATTCATTAGAGGGTTACATCCGTCAAGTGATTGGTTGGAGAGAATTTATGCGTGGAATTTATCAGTCTTATTCTCAAGAAATGGAAACTGGAAATTTTTTTAAACAAAATAGAAAAATGAAAAGTTCTTGGTACGATGGCACAACTGGCCTTCCACCTTTAGATTATGCAATTAAAAATGCAGTTAATCATGGTTGGTCACATCACATTGAAAGATTAATGATCTTATCAAACATTATGAACCTTTGTGAAATCAAGCCAACAATTGTTTATAAATGGTTTATGGAGATGTTCGTAGACTCCTCAGATTGGGTAATGGTTCCCAATGTATATGGGATGGGATTATTTAGTGATGGAGGAATTTTTGCAACCAAACCTTATATTTCTGGATCTGCATACTTTATGAAAATGATGGATTTTAAAAAGGGTGAGTGGTGCAACGCAATGGATGGACTTTATTGGAGATTTATAAATAGAAATAGAAAATTTTTTATAAAAAATCCCCGTTTATCAATGATGGTAAGAATATTTGATAAAATGAAACCAGATAGAAAAAAATTAATTTTAACTGAAGCTGAAAAATTTATTAAACAAAATACTGCCTAGTGAAAAAGGAAAATCTGCCATCCAAAATTTGTTTAGTTTGTAACAGACCATTTAAATGGAGGAAAAAATGGAAGCTTAACTGGGACAGAGTTAAATACTGCTCAAAAAAATGCTCTAATAAAAAAATTTAAGTATGAATTTAGAAAAATATAAATGGAAAAGTAGAATTTTATTAATAATAACGCCAAATTTTAAGGATAAATCATATCAAAAAGTAAAAAAAATATATCAAAGCAAGATTAAGCAATTTCACAAAAGATATGTAAAATTAATTTGTAGAACAAATAAAAATAAAACTTTCTCAGTAAATCTTATTGGTTTTGATGGAAAAATAAAAAAAGTAATGAATGATTTAAACTATAAGTTAGTTTTTCAAATAATTGATAAGATGCCATTAGGAAAAAAAATTAAACCAATTAACCTATCTTTATATTCAGATTATAATCCTAGAACTACAACATATGGATTAGGATTTAAAAATAAAGAAAAAGCTTTATTTACGATTAATACAATTAAAAATAGATCTACCAAATACCAAGTGAATGTAGTTTCAACTATGTTAGGTAGAGCTAAAAATCATCCAAACAAAACAAAAGATATGGGTAGTGCCATAAAAGTATTTGATGATTGGATGAAAAAATATAAGAAAAATAAAAATGAAAAGTAAGTTATCCAATTTTTTTAAAAAAATAATATTTTTATCGGTTTTATCAATACCAAATATTGTTAATGCTGATTTTTTTAAGGATATAACTGCAAAAATTACAGATAATCCAAAAAGACTAAGTTACGGTATTTCCGTTACCGATATGGATCAAAATGGAAATTACGAATTTATAGTTACAGGATTTGGTTATCCGAATTTAGCACTCTCATATGAAAATGGAAACTTAATTAATATAGCTAATCAAAATATATTTTCTGATGAAACTAGAAAAACAATTGGTGTTGCTGCATGTGATATTGATAGAGATGGATATGAAGAAATATATTTTCTCAACACAGATACTTATAGTGGAACAAAAAAACATTCTGACAGACTTATAGATTTAGTTGAAAGTAAGTTTTTAGACATGTTTGAAATTGAAAAAAATAAAGAGGATTTAAATTTAACAGCAGGCAGATCAGTCGCTTGTGTGGATAGAAATGGCGATGGCAATTATGGTATTTATGTTTCAAATTATGGGGGTCCAACAAGGTTCTATGAAATTGAGAACAAAAAGATTAAAGATAAATCAGTTAATTTAAATTTAGATAAGGTTACAGGTGGAAGGGCGGTTGTTTCAGGACATATTTTAACCGATAGATCTGACATTTTTGCAGCAAATGAAAGAGGTGCGAATTTTCTTTTAAAAAATAACAATGGAGTCTTTGAGGACTTAGCGTTTAAATATCGAGTAGATGATGTAATTCAGAACGGTAGAGGAACCGCACTTTCTGACATACTTTATCGAGGAAGATTAGATATAATAAGTGGAAATTGGCAGGGTTATCATAGAGCTTATGTTTTAAAAGATAATCAGTTTAAAGATATAGGAAATAGTAAATTTGATAAACCTTCTAGAATTCGAACAATAATATCTGCAGACTTTGATAATGATGGTTACGATGAAGTTTTTATGAACAATATAGCTGAACCAAACAAGCTTTTTAAAATTAGAGAGAATGGAAAATTTGAGGAAATAAAATTAGAGACTGGTTTAGAAGCTGATGGATATGGTACGGGAGCTGCAGTTGCTGACATTGATAATGATGGTATTTTAGAATTATTAGTTTCCCGCGGTGAAAGTAAAGAGCAACCATTAACTCTATATAAAGCAAAAATTGATAAACAAACTAAATATTTAAGAATTAAACCTGTTAACAAATTTGGTGCTCCAGCAAGAGGCGCAACAGTAACATTGCTTTCTAATCAAAGAAAACACTCAAAAACTATAGATTCTGGTTCAGGTTATTTGTGTCAAATGGAGCCTGTGGCACATTATGGAATTAGAAACAATGAAAAAGATTTTAGAGTAGAAGTAAAATGGACTAACGGTAACAAAAATTTAATTAAAATAAACTCTTTAAATCAAACTATTATTGTAAAACAAAAATGAAAAAAAATTTATTAAAACTTTTAGTAATTTTTTTTGTGTTAATTCAATTTGATTCAATATCAGAGGAAAAAAATTATCATAAAGAGTTAATAGCTGATTGGTCTAGAATATTTCCCGATCAAAATAGAAATGCAGGGGGACCGATGTTTTTTAAATATATAATCGATAAAGAAATAACTTATAAAGATTTCAAAGAATTTAATAAATTATATTGTGCAGTCTCCGGATCGTTAATTGATCCTAATGCTCAACCAGATTTCATATATACAAATGAAAGTAAAACTGGAGAAAAAATTTGTGGTGATTATTATAAGTGCTGTATTCCTTGTTCATGTGATATTATGAAATATTCAGAAGTTGAAAAAATGAAACATAAATTTTTGGATGGTTTAAAAGAATTTTATGTTTTCACAATAAGAAATCCTTGCAATAAAAAAGACTTTCCAAATAGAGTTAATAAGAATTATTTTTGTAATGGTGAAAAAATCAACGATGACCAAGTTTATAGTCTTAATGATAAACTAGTAATAGGCTTATTACACGAAGGAAGAAGTTGTAAAAAAAATGATATAGACTTTGTTAATAGCCATCAAGTAACAGGAAGATTTTGTGAATTTCGAAATAATACCCCTTTAGAAAATTTAAAAACTGGGATGGGTGATATTTTTATTAAGCTAGCCAGGTAGTTAAAACAAATGAGTAAAGAAAAAAATTTTAAAATATCCATTTCATTTAAACAAGAAAGATTTTTGGGTACTCTTGTTCATTTATTAACTGGTTTTGGAATTGTAGCAGGTTTTTTTGCTTTAATTTCTGTTTTGAATAATAATCAAAAAGATGCTTTTCTTTGGCTCGGACTTGCATTTTTAATTGATAGTATTGATGGAACATTAGCAAGAAAATTTAATGTAAATAAAAATTTACCTAATATTGATGGTAAAATGTTAGATAGCATAATTGATTTTTTTAATTATGTTATAATACCCTCTATAATGATTTACTGGTTTAACTATGTACCAGATCAGTTTATTATATTAATTCCTGTAATCTTGATTTTTATATCTATTTATTCTTACGTAAATTTGAATATTTTAACAAATGATAATTACTACAATGGTTTCCCTGCAATTTGGAATGTAATTGTTCTATATTTTTACATTTTTGAAACAAGCCAAAATTTTAATTTATTATTTTTAATTTTATTAATATTACTTAAATTTTCCCCTTTAAAATGTATTCATCCTTTAAGAGTAAAGAAACTTAAATATTTATCAATTTTTTTCACAATTGTTTGGTTTATGATGTCAGTTTTATTAATTATAACAAAGGATTTAGATATAAACCCTGTTTATGAAATTTTTCTAATATTCTTATGGGTTGTATCAAATATTTACTTTATTTCGGTAAGTATATTTAAAACATTCACTAATTAAATTAGCTAGATAAATTTATTTAATTTGTTCAGTAATGAGTTTTGATCTATGGTTAAATTAGTGAACATAATAGTATTACAGCATATTAAAATCGAAGACCCAGGGTACATTAAAGATTTAATGTTAGATGATGGATTTAACTTAACTACTATCGAGTTAGATGAAGATGAAAAAATACCAGAGGATTTAAGTAAATTTGATGGAATGTTTTGCATGGGCGGTCCGATGGATACATATATGGAAAAGCAATATCCATGGTTAATTGAAGAAAAGAAAAAAATTAAAGAGTTTGTTGTGGATTTAAAAAAACCTTATTTAGGTTTTTGTTTAGGTTGTCAACTTTTAGGAGAAGTAGTAGGTGGTAAAGTGGTAAAATCAAATCCAGCAGAAATTGGAATTATGGATATTAATTTTCTAAAAGATAAACAGGAAGATAATTTATTTTCAAAATTTCCTAATACTATAAAAAGTTTACAATGGCACTCTTATGAGGTTCAAGGTATTGAAAATAATAAAGATGTAACTTTGTTAGCTTCTTCGCCAATCACTAAATATCAAATCTTTAAATATCAAAACCATGCTTATGGAATTCAATTTCATATAGAAATTAAAGATACTACCGTCAATGAATGGGGATGTGTTCCAGAGTATAAAAAAGCTTTAGAGGATCAGCTTGGAAATGATGCATTAGAAAAGTTTGATAAATCAGCAAATGATAACATGAAAGATATGAATAACTATTCTACAATTCTATACAATAATTTTAAAAAACTTTTATGAATAATAAAATCTTTGAATGGGCAGGGGTTATAACTGCAATATTATATTCTTTGTTTGTAGCTTTAAATATTGGCATAGAATTTTTTGGTTTTTGTTTATTACTTTTATCTGCAATATTAATTGGTATTTGGGCTTACAGAGGTGGCCATAAAGGAATTTTATTTTTACAATTTTTTTATGCAACCGCTGGAATTATAGGTATGGTCCGTTGGTTTTAGTTAAAAGTTGAAACAATTTTGGGAATATAATTTTTAAAATTGAAAAATCCTTTGTTGCAGTATTGCCAGGCTAATTGATCAAGATTTCTATATAAAAAACTTATTTTTAAATTATTTGAATTTATAAAATCTAAATTTTCACCGACTGTTGGATATAAACCAAAACAATTTTCAATATTTATTATTTCACTTATATCAATTATCTGACAATCAATAGATCGATCCTTTAATCTTTGTTCTTGATCATTAATTAACAAAGACTTAAATTTTACTAACTTTTCGCTAAGTTTTATCGATCTATTTTCATTACTATTAGAAACTAAGTAAATTTTTTTTAAGTTGTTGTCTTTAAAATCAGTGATTTCAAACGACAGATTATTTTCAAAAATTAAAAGATTTTTGTTCTCAATATTTGGTGGGTTTTTAAAATCTTGTTTAATTATTTGGTAAGATTTTTCAGATACCTTTGGAGGAGCATTTTCATTTAACTTTATATTTTGAAATCTATTATTGGTGAATTTTTTAATGTTCCATTCACTTGCAAGGTAATGTTTTCCTTGTGTTTGAACGCCCGCAACCCATCGCCAACCAAGAGTATTTGATGCCGCGTCTCCATCGTAAAGATGTTGCATAAAAAATTCTGCCCCCAACTGCCAAGGTAATTCCAAAGTAAAAATCCAAATACTAGCAAACCACATTCTTGTGTGATTATGTAAATAATTGTTATCTTTAAGCTCTTTTACCCATTCATTAAAGCAATCTATGTTTGTTTTTCCATCAATTGCAGAGAGATAATCTTCATTATTTTGAAGCTCATTTTTTATTTGATTTAGTTCAGAAAGGTAATCTGTCCAAACATTAGGTCTAAGTTCTAACCAACCTTTCCAATAAGTTCGCCAAAGAACTTCTTGGATAAATTTTTCATTTTTTGAGAATGAAAATTTATTAAGTGATTTTTGAATTACTTCTTTCTCATTAATAATTCCATGAGTTATATATGGGGATAAACAAGATACATTTGATCTTTTTTCAGGTCCAAAATCAAAATTTCTTAACCTAGAATATTCTGCAAGATTATTTTCAATAAAATTATCTAGTTGATTTAAGGCCTTAGCCCTTGAAGCTTCAAACATTATTTTTAATTATTTCGATTTTTTTTTCTTCAGGCCCAATTTATCACTGTGTCTTAACCTTAAAACAACAATCGCTGCAGCAATCAACAAAATTGCTACTGCTTCGTAAACTAGTGCAGTAGGGTCCATTTCTTTACCTTGCAGGATAATAAACCGAGCAAGAGCTGTAATTGCAATAAGTAATGGAAGTGTAATACTAATAGACTGTTGATTCCAAAAAACTCTTACCATAGCTAAAACTTCTAAGTAAAGAAACATCAAAAGTAAATCAGCTAGAGTTACAGATTGGTTGGTGAACATATTTTTTATTTCAATCCCAACAGCGATAACTGTACTAACTAAAATAATACACATCAACGCTAACTGTAAGTTTTTTGTAATATTATCCATTATTAATCTTTACTAAATGGTAGCCATTTTTCAATTGCTGATTTTAAGGGACCATCATATGGAATTGAATAAGAATTTGGGTTTGGACTTGTTAAAACCTCTATTCCTTTTGAAAATACAAAGATAAATACTATTACAAAAACGATTACCATTATTTTAAAAGGATCAAAATTTTTCGTTCGAAAAACACTTGCGGACTTTGCTTCTGCTCTATGAAATTGTTTAAAAGTCATGTAGACGGCAAATATTAAACCAATGTGAGCTAAAAAAAGTCCAGCCCACCCAAATGCAAAAGTTGTATAAGAAAAAACATATAAACTAAAGACAGTGGTCCAAATAAAACTTAAAACCAAAAGTATTTGTAATCTAACTGTTTTAGGAAGTGCACGTAGATCATTTTTACTATCATCAAATAAAATATTTGCTGCATCTCTCATCCAATTCTTTATTGATTCCATAAGTTAAAGATATAATTTTTAATAATTAAAACAAATGTTAATTTGTCCTAAACTATAGTGTTATCGAAGCTTTTTTTTATGAAAATTGATAAATCTTTCTACATTAGATTTATTAAATGACTTGTTTTCTTCGAATGAAACTTTCTTCATTGAATAGGCACTGCTATTAGTAACCCTTGATTGAATTGTAATATTCCCTTTATATAATTTAAGCTTAACTGCACCGTTAATTTTACCTCTTTTTAAATCAACAATTTTTTGAAGTTTAAATCTTTCTTTTGAATACCAATAACCATTATAAATTAGCTCAGCATATCTAGACATTATCCGATCTTTTTTATGCATAGTTTCTTTATCTAAAGTAACTGACTCGATTGCTCTATGTGCATTGATTAACAGAGTTCCACCTGGTGTTTCATACACTCCTCTAGATTTTATACCTAGAAATCTATTTTCTACTAAGTCAACTCTTCCAATTCCATTTTTGCCTGCAAGATCATTTAGCTTTGTTAATAACTTAGCTGGTGAAATCTTTTTTCCGTTAATTCCAAAAGGATCACCATTTTTAAAATTGATAGTAACAAATGAAGGTTTATTTGGTGCTTTTTCTGGAGATATGGTTCTTTGAAAAATAAATTCTGGTGCAGAATTCTTTGGATTTTCTAAAATTTTTCCTTCAGTCGATGTATGAAACAAATTATCATCGACAGAAAATGGTGGGGCACCTTTTTTATCCTTAGGTATAGTGATACCATGCTTTTTGGCATAATTAATTAAATCTGTTCTAGATTTTAATTTCCAAATTCGCCATGGAGCTATAATTTTAATTTTAGGTCCAAAATAATGATATCCTAATTCAAATCTAACTTGATCGTTACCTTTACCGGTTGCACCATGCGAAACAGCATAGGCATTGAATTTTTTAGCAACTCTAATTTGGTCTTTTGCGATAAGTGGTCTTGCAATCGATGTACCTAATAAGTAAACACCCTCGTAAATCGCGTGCCCTCTAATCATAGGATAAACATAGTCTTTAACAAAAATATCTTTTAAATCCTTTATTATTATATTTTTGACACCAAATTTTTTTGCGTTAGTTATAATTTTTCTTCTATTAATTTCTTGTCCAACATCTGCTGTGTAACAAATTACATCAGCATCATAATTCTCTTGAAGCCATTTTAAAATTATAGAAGTGTCTAGACCTCCAGAGTAAGCTAGAACAATTTTCTTTTTTGATTTCATTAAATTAACTACAAGCTTTTTTCGAAGCATTATAAGCTTTAGTAAATCCTAGTAGTGAGTAATGATCAATAGTTTGAGAACCTTGTTGGTTGTACCCAGTAATCATAATTCTAGATCCTTTTCTCATTTGCTTGATCATTTTTAGTTCTATTTTATTG
Source organism: uncultured Pelagibacteraceae bacterium (assembly GCA_902623075.1). Lineage (GTDB taxonomy): Bacteria > Pseudomonadota > Alphaproteobacteria > Pelagibacterales > Pelagibacteraceae > Pelagibacter. The sequence goes on along the minus strand of CACNSD010000006.1, from coordinate 56,156 downwards.
TCAGCAATCCATGCAAAACCTTGTTCTTTAATATCAAATTTAAATTTATTTTTTCCTGAGGCAGCTGTTACAGAATTATTTTTATTAAATTCATAACCTGGTGTAACACTTACTTCATTTTTTATATTGTCGTTTGGTCTAAAAGCTACGAATAATTTAGCATCTCTTTTATTTGTTTTTGGAGCTTGTAAAATTGGTAATGACTGAGCAAAGCATACTTTACCATCAGTATCAGAAACAACCATTGCTTCCCAATCTTTATATTTACCAATTTTTTTTATTTCTTGAGCAGAAATTTGGCTGATACCAACTATAAAAAATATTCCTAAAAATATTATAATTTTTTTAATTAAGGACATGGATTTGGGTAAATTTTTTGAACATGGTTAATTTCTTTAATGACATCATCTGATAGATTTACATTTACACTTTCTATATTTGTTTTCAACTGCTCCATTGTAGTTGCTCCAATTATTACACTTGTCATAAAGTCTTGGATTTCACAAAATTTTATAGACATTTGACTCATATCTAAATCATATTTTTTACTTATTTTATAATAATGCTCAACAGCGTCTTCAGTATTTGGCTTTCTATACCGTGTCCAAAAATCATAATCTCTCTCCATTCTTGATCCTTTTGGAAAGTTTTTGTTTCTATATTTTCCACTTAAATATCCACTTGCGAGCGGTGAATATGCTAAACAGCCTATATTTTCTCTAATAGAAACTTCTGCTAAGCCAACTTCATAAGATCTGTTTAATAAGCTGTAGGGATTTTGAATTGACATCATTCTTGGTAATTTTTTATTTTTAGATAATTGAAGATAATTTAAAACTCCCCATGGAGTTTCATTTGATAATCCAACATATCTTATTTTTCCCTGATCAATATATTTATTTAATTCATTAAGAACATCTTCAAATTTATTCCATTTATTTTCTTTATGAACATAACCTAGTCTTCCAAAATTATTTACATTTCTTTCTGGCCAATGGAGTTGATATAAGTCTATGTAATCAGTTTTGAGTCTTTTAAGGCTGTCATTTAATGCAGATTCTAAATTTGAACCTGTAAAACTATTTTCTCCGCTTCTTAAATAGTCTCTTGCTGGACCAGCAACCTTTGTTGCAAGAATGACCTTATCTCTTTTCTTAGTTTTTTCAAACCAGTTCCCAATTATTTCTTCTGTATCACCATATGTTTCTTTTCTAGGAGGTACTGCATACAATTCGGCAGTATCCCAAAAATTTACACCTTGATTTAAAGCAAAATCCATTTGTTCAAATGCCTCTAGCTCAGTATTTTGCTCACCCCACGTCATAGTTCCGAGACAAATTGTACTCACTTTAATATCGGTATTACCTAAATTTTTATAATTCATTAGAAATATTAAGTTAAAATTTTGTTAATCTTTTAAGGTATCTTGAATAATTAGTAAAAGAATATATATATAAATCATCATGGAAAATAATAAAAACGGAATACTAAATAGAGCAAAAGCAGCGCAACAATCAGTTGCTGTAATGGATGAGGGCTTAAGAGCCTACATGCTAAAAGTTTATAACTACATGGCAACAGGTGTATTGCTAACTGGAATAGTAGCACTAATAACATTTAAAATGTCAGTTGTTACTAATGATGCAGGATCAATTGTGGGTCTAACACAGATGGGTAATGCAATATATTTATCAGGTCTTAAGTGGCTTGTAATGCTAGCACCTCTAGGTATCGTTTTTTATATGAGTTTTGGAATTAACAAGATGAGTGCATCAAAAGCTCAAACTACATTTTGGGTTTTTGCAGCTTTGATGGGTCTATCATTATCTTCAATATTATTAGTTTACACTGGAATGAGTGTAACGAGAGTTTTCTTTATTACATCTGCAACATTTGGAGCGATGAGTATTTATGGATACACAACTAAAAGAGATCTTACAAAATTTGGATCCTTTTTAATGATGGGTCTAATTGGAATAATTATAGCTTCAATTGTTAATATCTTTATGAAATCTTCTATGATGTATTTTGTGATTTCAATTTTAGGTGTTTTAATATTTGTTGGTTTAACAGCTTATGATACTCAGAAAATTAAAAATATGTATGTTGCTTCAGACTCAGGTGAGTTAATGGGCAAAAAAGCTGTAATGGGCGCTTTAACTTTATATCTAGATTTTATCAATCTATTTATAATGTTGTTAAGATTGTTCGGTCAAAGAAGATAAGATTATTTTTGAAGTTTCTTCCAGTTGGTATTTTTTAATAAAATTCTAAGATCATAAGAATTTTTTAATATTTTACCGGTTGTGTCAGTAATCAAATATTTGTGATTTTTATTTTTAGGCCTAAAATTTTTACAAATTTTATAAAGGGCATTTTCAGTAGCATTTCTAAAAACACTAAATCCCACTTGTTTGCTAGAAATAGTTAAACCATAGTCTTTCCAAGAACCTTCTGAAACCATTTTGGCATATAAGTCTAATATAATTTTTAGTTCATCTTTTTCAAAAAAATGTTTTTCCTCTATTTTATTATGAGGGTTATTTACTACTAATTTTAAATTACTACGCATCAATCTTATGTTTATTAATTAAAGGTATCTGAAACCCTGTAAATACTATAGTTATTGGAAGCATTCCCCACACTTTAAAATTAACCCAAAATTCTTCTGTTTGAGTTCTCCAAATAAGTTCGTTTAATAAAGCAAGACTAAAGAAAAAATACATCCATCTCCTATTAAGAATTTCCCATCCAATATCAGTTAGAGGAATTGATTTACCCATAATTTTTTTTAAAATAGGTTCATTTGTGAAATATTTTCCAAAAAATAATGCAAGAGCAAATATAATATTGATAATTGTTGGTTTTATATAAATAAATATAGGATCATTAAAATAAATTGTTAATCCACCAAAAAATGTGATTAAAATTCCACTCACCAAAGGCATTGGTGGAATTTTTTTTTCAAAAAACCAAACAACAGCTAATGCAATTAAAGTTGCAACTATTAGTGGAGGTATTGCAATTGATAAATTTTTATCATTATTGTAATAATAGAAAAAAAATATTGCTAAAGGACCGAAATCAGTAACAAATTTCAAAAAAGATTTATTCACTAAAAGATATTAACATATTTGCCACATCACAAAACATTTATATTTTAAGCATTGATTTTTATTTTTAAATACCCATACTAACATTAATGCCAGTTCAAAAAGCAAAATTTTCAATTGGAGACATTGTTAAACATAAACACTTTGAATTTAGAGGTGTAATTTATGATGTTGATTTTGAATTTAATAATTCAGAAGAATGGTACCAATCTATACCAAAAAATGTAAGACCCAGAAAAGATCAGCCCTTTTATCATTTGCTAGCAGAAAATGATGAAATAACCTATGAGGCTTATGTTTCAGAGCAAAACTTGCTAGTAGACGAATCTGGCGAGCCAATAAAACACCCTTTAATTGAAGAGATTTTTTCAGGTAAAAAAGGCTCCAGTTATTTTAAGCTATCTAATTAAGGCATCCATTATTTAAACACATTTACCTCAAATCTAGGCCATATAAATTAGCTATTTTATATTATCTTCTGGTCAAGAGTGTTAAACGTTAATTTCAATCTTATTATCTCCCCTCTGCATTCTTGATCAGGAAACTATTTCATAATAGAAATTATCAAAAATCTAAATTGAAAAATGCTAAAATTTTTTGAACCTAATAAAATTTTTAAAATCACATCAAGAGCTCCAAAGTATGTTTTGTTTTTATTTATTGTTGTATTAAGCATTGGGTTAGTAGAGGCTTTAGTTCTATCCCCAGAAGATTATAAGCAAAGTGATGCTGTCAGAATAATGTATGTCCATGTGCCTGCAGCTTGGATTACACTTGGAATATTTTCATCAATAACAATATTATCTATTTCTGGATTTATTTTTAAAAATAAAAACTTTTTTTTAATCTCAAAAAGTCTTGCACCTTCAGGATTTGTTTTTAATATAATAGCATTAGTGACTGGATCAATTTGGGGAAAACCGACCTGGGGAACTTGGTGGGCTTGGGATGCTAGGATTACATCTATGTTAATTTTAGTTTTATTTTATGCAATGTATTTAATTGTATGGAGAATTTACGAGGCGGAGGAAAAAGTTTATAAAATTTCTACTTTAGTGACAATCGTTGGAATTATAAATGTTCCAATAATTAAGTATTCCGTTGACTGGTGGAATACTCTCCATCAGCCTGCATCAATTAACCTTTTATCAAAAAGTTCAATTCATTCTTCAATGCTTTATCCACTATTATTAATGACTGCGGCATTTGCCCTGTTTTCACTGTTAATTTTCTTAATGAAATATAATACAGAACTGATAAAAATTAAAAATAAAGGTTTAGATAGATTATGATAAGTGAATTAATTTTTATGAATGGATATGCGGGATATGTACTATCTGCTTTTAGCTTCACACTTTTAAGTTTCTTAGGTCTATACTTGGTAATTAAAATACAATTTGTTAGAGAACAAAATAAATTTATTACTAAATTTGGATCTCTTAACACTGAGCAGGCTAATTCTGCAAAATCACAAAGGATAAATAAAGAAATTCTAGCTAACTCAACAAACAATTAACTTTTAAACCATGTATGGTAGAAAAGTTAAACTAAGATTTCTCTTTGTAGTAATAATATTTTCCACTTTAATTTTAACTACTTTATTAATCTTAAAATCCTTAGAAGAAAATGTAGTTTATTTTCAATCACCAACTGACATTAAATTATTAAATGAATTAGAAAAAAATAAAATTAGAGTTGGAGGTATGGTTAAAAAAAATTCAATTTCGATTAATGCCAAGGAGCTAAATTTTATAATTACAGATCAAAAAAATGAAATTAATGTAACCTATTCAGGAGCTGTTCCAAATTTATTTGCTGAAGGTAAAGGTGTGGTTGCAGAAGGTTTTTTAAAAGATAGAAACTTTTTCAGTGCTACAAAAATTTTAGCAAAACATGATGAAAATTATATGCCACCTGAAGTAAAAGAGGCTCTGGGGGAAAAATAAATTGATATATAGTCTAGTTGGATATTATTCTTTAGTATTAGGATTAATTGTTGGATTAACGTTATTCTATTTTTCTTTTAAAAATTTTAATAATGCAACAATATTAAATTCTAAAATATTATCTTTTACATTTTTACAATTTTTTTTTGTTGTTATTAGTTTTTTGTGTTTAATTTTTTCTTTTGTTGTCTCAGATTTTAGTAATGAAACAGTTTTTAATAATTCCCATACTACAAAACCTTTATTTTATAAAATAAGTGGGACTTGGGGAAATCATGAAGGAAGTTTATTATTGTGGTTATTAGTTTTAACATTTTTTATATTTATTTTTTTATTAAAAACAAAAAATCAACCAACAAAGTACAAAATATTAACTTTAGTTTTTCAGCAAGTAATAATTATTGGATTTTTTATTTTTTTAATAAAGACATCAAATCCATTTAATTATCTTTTTCCTATACCAGTTGAGGGATTGGGTTTAAATCCAATTTTACAGGACCCAGCTTTAGCAATTCATCCACCAATTTTATATTTAGGGTATGTTGGATCATCAATAATTTTTTCATCAGTATTGTCTGCGACAGCTTTAAAAATGATCTCAATTAGCTGGGCAACTCATATTAAAAAATGGATCCTGACTTCATGGATATTTTTAACATTAGGCATTTTACTTGGATCAATATGGGCTTATTATGAGTTGGGATGGGGAGGATTTTGGTTTTGGGATCCGGTGGAAAATGTATCGTTAATGCCATGGCTTGCATTAACTACTCTATTACATTGTATAATGGTTCTAGAAAAAAAAAATATTTTAAGTTCATGGACAATTATTCTTTCAATAGCAACGTTCACTTTAAGTATGTGTGGAACTTTTCTTGTAAGATCTGGTATTTTAAATTCTGTACATACATTTGCAAATGATCCAGAAAGAGGTGTTTTTATATTAATTTTTCTATTTATATTAATTTTTTTATCATTATTTATTTTTTTCTTTTTTCACAAGGATAATGAAAAAAATTCCAATCAGTTTTTTTGGCTAAGTAAAGAAACTTCAATTTTAATAAATAACTGGTTTATGATGTATTTTTTGTCTGTCGTTTTAATTGGAACTGTTTATCCTATATTTTTAGACGTTATATCCTCAGAAAAAATATCAGTAGGTCCTCCTTTTTATCATAAGTTAATAATGCCATTTTTAATTCCATTTTTACTAATGATGGCAATAGGACCTAAATTAAAATGGATAAAGTCAGATTTTGAGAATAAATTTTACCTTATTTGCTTATTGTTAATATCTATTTTTTTAGCTTATTTTATATTAAAAAGTTTTAATCAGAAAATTTTGATTAATACAATTTTGATATCAAGTGCACTTTATTTATTTTTTATAACAATTAGAGATTTTTTTGTTAAGAAATATAAAAACTTGTCTCAAAATATTTCTCATTTTGGATTTAGTTTATTAATTTTAAGTATTTTATTTAATAATCTTTTTTCAAGCGAAGTCATAACTAATTTAAAGCTGGGTGAAACTTTTGAAAATTCAAAAGTAAATATATATTTTGAGAGTATAGACTCAAAAAAAAGTAAAAATTATGACTCAATTATTGCAAATTTTATTATTCGAAACTCAAATGGAGAGGAAGACAAACTTTCACCAGAGTTAAGAATTTATAACCAACCTGTAATTGCTACAAGCGAAGCTGATATCAAAACAAGTCTTATTTCAGATAAATTTATTGTAGTTAATTTAGTGCAAAATCAAGATTATTTTAATGTAAGATATCAGGTTAAACCATTAATGATGTGGATTTGGATTTCAGTTATACTGATATCTTTTGGTGGTTTAATTAGTTTAATAAAAAAAAATCATGAGAAATAAAATATTATCTATCTCTGTCTTTTTGTTTTTTTCTATCGTATTTGTTATTTTTTTTAAAGGTTTAAAAGAAACAAATATTTATACTCCTGATTTAGATATAAAAAAAGAAATTCCTTTTTTTCATGCCAAAGACTTTTACACAGGCAAGAAATTAAATACGTCAGATATTTTTAAATTAAACCAAACATATTTATTAAATATATGGTCTTCATGGTGTTTACCATGTAGAAAAGAGCATCCCCTCTTATTGAGTTTAAATGAAAATAAAAAAATAAATATTATAGGTATGAATTATAAAGATAATAAAATTAATGCTGAAAAATTTTTAAAAGAATTAGGCAATCCATATAAGAGAGTATTTGAAGATTTAGAAGGAACAATTGCAATAGAGTGGGGAGCATATGGAGTTCCTGAAACTTTTTTGATTTACAATAATAAAATAATTAGAAAATATATAGGACCCTTAAACTTAAATATTATTGAGGAAATAAAATTATTAATTAAATGAAAATTTTAAAAATCATTATTATTATTTTTCTTATTTACCCAACAAACAATCTTAAAGCGGAAGATTTAGAAATTAAAAATAAAATAACTAAAAATTTACGCTGTCTTATCTGTCAAGGCCAGTCTGTCTATGACTCAGACTCTGAATTTGCCAATAGTTTAAAAATTTTAGTTGATAAAAAAATTAATGAAGGTCTTTCAGAGGATCAAATATATGAATTTTTCAAGAACAAGTATGGAGAATGGATACTTTATGATCCTGGATTAAATAAAAATACTTATATTCTTTGGTTATTGCCGTTATTGATATTTTTAGCAGGAGGTGCAATAATCTATAATAGTTTTATAGTTAAAAAATAAATTAATCTATGACCACTCTTAAAAAATTTATAATTAACGTTTTTATAATCATATTTGCTTTTTCATCAATTGCTGAGGAAAAAGTTTCAAATAAACAAAATACTGAATTTAGTGTTTATACAGGAATGTTTGATTTTAGCGATGATGGAAAAAAATCAACTTTAATTGGTTTTCAGCATCAAAACGAAAATTTAAATAGAGACACTTTTTTAGGAAACCTCTCCCCAATAACTGGATTTTTAATAACAGCTGATAACGCAGGATATGTTTATACAGGTGTTCAGGCTCAATATAAATTAGGAGCATTAAATCTAACTCCTAGCTTTACACCAGGAATATATCACGAGGGAGATGGTAAAGATTTAGGTCATTTAATTGAATTCAAAAGTGAACTACAAATTTCACTTGATTTATCAAAAACAAGTGAATTAGGCTTTTCTTACAATCATATATCTAATGCTAGTTTAGGAGATAAAAATCCTGGGGCAAATAGTTATATGTTTAATTTTTTTAAAAACTTTTAAAAAGTAATCATGAATTTAAATGATTGCCATAATTTTAGTGATTTTAGAAAACTTGCTAAAAAAAAATTGCCATCACCAATTTTTCACTACATTGATGGGGCTGCAGATGATGAAATCACTTACGCTAGAAATACAAGCGCATTTGATGATGTTGATTTAGTGCCAAATGTTTTAAGAGGTGTAGAGAATGTAGATTTATCAACAACAATATTTGGAAAAAAATTAGATTTACCTTTTTATTTATCACCTACCGCTTTGCAGAGATTATTTCATTATGATGGTGAAAGAGCAGTGGGTAAAGCAGCTAAAAAATATAATACCATGTTTGGGGTATCGGCACTAGCAACAGTAAGTGTGGAGGAAATTTCTTCACTCGTTGATACGCCAAAAATGTTTCAGTTTTATTTTCATAAAGATAGAGGTTTAAATGACTCTTGTTTAGAAAGAGCAAAAGCAGCTAATTTTGATGTCATGGCTCTTACGGTTGATACAATTACAGGAGGAAACAGAGAAAGAGATTTGAGAACTGGGTTTACATCACCACCTAAACTAACATTATCAAGTTTATTTAGTTTTGCGACAAAGCCAATGTGGGGAATAAATTATTTAACAAAAGGTAAGTTTGAACTACCTCATCTTCAAGATTTTGTAAAAGAGGGTACGAGCACAAACTCTTCAATTGGAAATTATTTCTCCACAATGCTAGATCAGTCAATGAACTGGAAAGATGCTGAACAACTATGCTCTAAATGGGGAGGTCATTTCGCTTTGAAAGGTGTTATGAGTGTTGAAGATGCTAAAAGAGCTGTAGATATTGGATGCACAGGAATAATGGTTTCAAATCATGGTGGAAGACAACTTGATGGATCAAGATCACCTTTTGATCAACTTGCAGAAATTGTTGATGCTGTTGGTGACAAGCTTGATGTGATCTGTGAGGGGGGAATTCATAGAGGAACTCATATGCTTAAAGCATTGTCATTAGGTGCAAAAGCATGTTCTGGTGGTAGACTTTACTTATATGCTTTAGCAGCAGCTGGACAAGCAGGTGTTGAGAGAGCTTTAGAGAAGTATAAATCTGAATTAATTAGAGATATGAAGTTGATGGGATGCACAAAGATAAGTGATCTTAATAGAAATAATTTAAGATTTAGAAAATAAAATCATGAACATTAAGGACTGTTATAATTTTGATGATTTCAGAAAATTAGCAAAAAAAAAATTACCAGCACCGATTTTTCATTACATCGATGGTGGTGCAGATGATGAAGTCACACTAAATAGAAATACAGAAGCATTTAATGATTGTGACTTGGTTCCAAATATTCTTAACAGCGTTGGTGAGCCAGATCTATCAACAACAGTGTTTGGTAGGAAAATAAGTATGCCATTATTTTTATCTCCTACAGCGATGCAAAGTTTGTATGATCCAGAAGGAGATAAAGCATCTGCGAGAGCAGCTGAAAAATTTGATACTATTTATAGTATGTCTACTATGGCGTCTTTTTCAATTGAAGAGGTTGCAAATGTTTCAAGTGGTCCAAAACTTTTTCAACTTTACATTCACAAAGATAAATCAATCACAGATGATTTAATTGATAGATGTTCTAGAGCAAATTTTGATGGCATGTGTATTACAGTTGATACTCTTGTAGCAGGTAATCGCGAACGTGATCATAGAACAGGTTTTACCACTCCACCAAAATTTACTTTGGATAGTTTATTAAGTTTTGCAATGAGACCAGGATGGGTTTTTAAATATTTTACTAACAGAAAATTTGAATTAGCAAATATTAAGAATAAGACAGATAAGGGTACCAATATTGCAAAATCAGTAATGGATTATATTAATGAGCAATATGATCCTGCAATGAATTGGAAAGACGCTGAATATTGCATTAAAAAGTGGAACAAACCAATGGCACTAAAGGGAGTTATGTCAGTTGAAGACGCTAAGAAAGCAATTGATATTGGTTGTACAGCAATAATGATATCAAACCATGGAGGAAGACAACTTGATGGATCAAGGTCTCCTTTTGATCAAGTAAAAGCAATTTCTGATGCAGTGGGTGATAAATTGGAAATTATTTTAGATGGTGGCGTAAGAAGAGGAACGCATGTTTTAAAGGCATTGGCTGCAGGAGCAACAGCATGTAGTTTTGGAAAAGCATTTCTTTTTAGTTTGGGAGCTGGTGGACAAAAAGGCGTTGAAAGATTGTTGGAAAATATGCAAAAAGAAATAAGACGTAATATGGTGTTAATGGGCTGTAAATCTGTAAAAAATCTTGATGCGTCAAAAATAATATACCGAAATTAAATACTGCTTAATTTCAGCTTTAATTGATTAATATTAACAAATTTATTTTTCAATTCAGAATAGACAAAAAAGTTTTTTTCGTTTAGTTTGGCGACTTTAATTTTATGAAATTAGCTGAGTCATTAAATAGATTAGGTACTGAAAGTGCTTTCACAGTTTTAGCTGAAGCTAAAAAACTTGAAGCACAAGGTAAACCGATGATTCATTTAGGATTAGGTCAACCTGATTTTAAAACACCTAAGCATGTTGTTGAAGCTGCAAAAAAAGCTTTGGATGATGGTCATCATGGTTATGTCATGTCTAATGGTATTCCAGAGTGTAGGCAATCGGTAACTAGATGGATTAAAAAGCGTTATAATGCAGACGTTGATTTCGAGAGAATACTTATTATGCCAGGTGGTAAACCAACCATGCATTATGCTATTCAATGTTTTGGTGAACCAGGTGCTGAAATAATTCACCCAACACCTGCATTTCCAATTTATGAGTCTATGATAAATTATACCGGTTCAAAAGCAGTGTCATATGACTTAACCGAAGATAAGGACTTAAAATTTAACGCAGATAAAATTTTATCCTTAATAACTGATAAAACTAGATTGTTAATTTTAATTAATCCAAACAATCCAACCGGAAGTTTTGTTGAAAAACCAGAAATTGACAAGTTAGCTGAAGGATTAAAAAAACATCCACATGTAACAATTCTAAGTGATGAAATTTACAGCAGACAAATATTTGACGATAAAGAAATGCCAACTTTTTTTAATTATCCTGAGCTACGAGATAGATTAATTGTCCTAGAAGGCTGGAGCAAAGCTTATTCAATGACTGGTTGGAGACTTGGTTGGAGCTTTTGGCCAGAACACTTAGTTGAACATGTAAACAAATTATTAATCAATAGTGTATCATGTGTAAATGCTGCTGCACAGTTTGCGGGTATTGCAGCTTTAGATGGTCCAGATGACTCAATTCATGAAATGATGGAAAAATTTACTCAAAGAAGAAAACTAATACACGAGGGATTAAACAGTCTACCTGGTGTTGAATGCAGTTTACCTGGAGGCGCTTTTTATGCATTTCCAAAAGTGATAGAAACTGGAATGAATGGTTCAGAATTTTGCAAAAAAGCAATGCATGAAGCTGGCGTTGCTATTGTTCCTGGAACAGCTTTTGGTAAAACTTGTCAAGATTACGTAAGATTTAGTTTTGCAGCTTCTAGAGATAATATTTCTCAAGCATTAGACAATATAAAAAAAATGCTTACTAAATAAGCTGTATTTTATTCAAATTTTTTATTATTATCGCCATAATGAATGAACAAGTTAAAAGTGAATTAAAAAAAATCTTTAACGGAAGATTTTCCACATCTGAATCAACAAGAGCAAATTATGCAAGAGGTGAGGATACTTATGACCCTATATTATCACAAGCAGTTGTATTCCCAGAGACAAATGAAGAAGTTTCTCAAATTTTAAAATTATGCAATGAGCACAAAATACCAGTTGTGCCTTTCGGAACGGGAACTTCCCTAGAGGGAAACGCTGTTGGTAACTCAAACGGAATAACAATTTCATTAGAAAAAATGAATAAAGTTTTGTCGGTTAATGCTGAGGATTTTGACTGCAGAGTTCAAGCTAATGTTACCAGAAAACAATTAAATGAATATTTAAGAGAAGATGGTGTTTTTTTTCCAATTGACCCAGGTGCTGACGCTGCATTAGGAGGCATGGCATCAACATCAGCCTCGGGAACAATGGCTGTTAAGTATGGAACAATGAGAACAGTTATTTCAGGCTTAACAGTAATTTTACCAAATGGTGATATAATTAAGACAGGAGCTCGAACAAAAAAAACATCTGCTGGTTATAATTTAACAAACTTATTTATAGGATCTGAAGGTACTCTTGGTATAATTACTGAGGTGCAACTTAGATTGTCACCAATTCCTGAAAGTATTATGAGCGCTGTATGCTATTTTCCCGATCTAGCTTCAGCAGTTAAAACTGCACAAGAAGTCATACAATATGGAGTACCTATTGCGAGAATTGAAATGCTCAATAAAGATCAAATGGAAATAAGTATTAAGTATTCTAAGTTAGATAATATTAAGGCATCTCCAACTTTATTTTTTGAGTTTCATGGTAGTGAGACAACAAACAATGAGTCAATAAGTATTGTTGAAGAATTATCTAAAAATAATAATGGTAGTGATTTTCAGTGGGCATCTTCTCCAGAGGAACAAAAAAAATTGTGGAAAGCAAGACATGATGTTTATTACTCAGTAAAAGCTTTAGGTCACAATATGAAAGTTTATTCAACAGATGTTTGTGTACCAATATCTAGATTGGTTGAATGTATTTCCTGGGCTGAAAAAGAGGTCAAAAGATTAGGACTCACTGCTCCAATGGTTGGACACGTCGGTGATGGAAATTTTCATTCAATAGTTTTATACGACCCGCAGGATAAAGAAAAACAAAAAAAAATAAGACAGTATAGTGATGACTTAATCAGTAAAGCTTTAGAATTAGAAGGCACTATCACAGGTGAGCATGGTATTGGACTCCAAAAGAAACATTATCTTTTAAAAGAACATCACGACAACGTTCCTGTTATGAAAGCAATTAAGAGAAGTTTAGATGTTAACAATATTATGAATCCAGGAAAAGTTTTTGATTTAAACTAATCAAAACAGTCATGAAAAAAATACTTATTACTAGAAAACTTTTAAGATCTTGCGAAGATAAAGCTGAAGAAATGTTTGATGCAAATTTCAATTCTAATGACGAACTTTATTCACAAAAAAAACTCATAGAGTTAAGTGCAGGCAAAGATGGCATTCTATCCTCTTTAACGGATAAACTGGATGCCGAAACAATAAACCAACTTCCAGATAGTATAAAAATTATATCTAATTTTGCTGTTGGATTTGGAAATATAGATTTAGATGCTGCTAAAAATAGAGGTATTGCTGTAACAAATACTCCAGATGTTTTAACAGACGCAACAGCTGAAATTGGAATTTTGTTAATACTTGGTGCTTGCAGAAGAGCTTCAGAAGGAATTGAAAGTGCAAAACAAGGCGGCTGGAAATGGTCAGCAGACTATTTAATAGGAAAACAATTAACTGGATCTAGATTAGGAATTTTAGGAATGGGTAGAATTGGTCAAAAAATTGCAAAGATAGCGAATTCTTTAGGTATGATTATTCATTATCATAACCGATCAAAATTAAGTGAAGATAAAGAACAAGGTGCAACTTATCATGATAATTTAAAAAGTCTTCTGTCAGTATCAGATGTGCTTTCAGTATGTTGTCCTGCATCAAAAGAAACAGTAGATATGATTAATAAAGAGACATTGGAGTACTTACCAAAAGGTGCTGTTGTTACTAACGTTGCTAGAGGAGATATTATTGAGGATGAAGCTATGATTGATGCTCTTGATAGGAGAAAAGTTTATGCTGTTGGTTTAGATGTTTACAAAAATGAACCAAATTTAAATCCAGGTTATTTAAAACACAAAAGTGCATTCATTCTACCACATTTGGGGAGTGCAACAAAAGATACACGAACAGCTATGGCTAACTTAGCTATTGATAATTTGGATGAATACTTCAAAACGGGAAATTGTAAAAATAAAGTAAATTAAAAAAAGTCTAATCGTAGTTTAAGTTCTAGATAACAACAGCATTGTAACTCCAATAACAAAAATAATTATTCCAATAATTTCTATAATTTTTACTTTCTCTTTAAAAATATATCTTGAAGAAAAATAACTAAATAATAATTCAATTTGACCAACCGCTCTTACAAATGAGGACTGTATTAAAGTGAAAGCATAAAACCAAGATAATGATGCTAATAATCCAGCTATACCCGTTAAAAGACATTCATACTTATCACGATATAGTTTCTTAAATTCTGATTTTTCAAAAAAAATTAAATAAATGGTTAAAATTAATGTTTGTATAAATAAGCCAATGAATAGTGCTGTAATAGCTTTCCCAAAATTTGAGCTAATATTTTCTAATGTTAAAATAGCCGCTCTAAAATAAACAACACTTAAACCTAAGAACAATCCTGAAATCAAACCAATTATAGTAGTTTTTGAAAATAAATTATTAAGAAAAAGTCTCAAATCTTTTACAGATAATAATATAACACCGAGTGTTGATATAATAATTCCGCTAATTCCAAACTTATTTAGTTTTTCGTTTAATATTAAATATTCAAATAATGCTACTTGGATAACCTCAGTTTTGCTAAGAGATGTGCCTACAACGAAATTTGAAAAATTAAATAAATATAATAAAAAAAATGTAAAAATAATTTGAAATATTGATGCTAGAGAAACGTTAAGTAGGAACCCTGGTTGTACTAAAATTTCTTTCAAGATTTGTAAGTCTCTAAAGAATATAAAAAATAATATTGCTGAAAAAGGTAATGCAAATGCAAACCTAACATATGTAGAAGCTAAAGTAGAAACATCTTTATTTAATTTTTTTTGTAATGATGATCTTAAATTTTGAAAAAAAGCACCAAAAACTGTAACTAATATCCAATTCATTAATAATTATTTATTTGTAAAATATATAAAAGTCGACTTTAATATTAAGTTAAACAATTAAGAGGGAAATAAAATGAAAATATTAAAAAAAATAATTTTTTCTCTAATTTTTGTTTCTATTGCAAGTGCAAGCATTGCTGAAACAAAAATGAGAATAACTCTTCAACTACCTTTAAAAGCACACTTAGGTCAAAACCTTTTAGTGTTTAAAAAAGAATTGGAGTCAAGATCAGACATAAAAGTAGAAATTTATGACTCTGCACAACTTTATAAAGACAAGGAAGTGCCTCAAGCTGTAGGTTCAGGCGCTATTGAGGCAGGTGTTGCGTCAATAACTAGATTTGCGGGCACAAATCCAGAGGTTGATATTTTTTACTTACCATTTCTATTTGACTCAGAGGCAAAAATTAGAAAAGCAACCAAAGCTGGATCTGAAATCAGATCAATACTTGACCCGGCTATAGCTTCTACAGGCGCTGTACCATTGTATTATCAGGCTTATGGATCTGCAATTATGCTTTCTAATGGCGGACCTATGAAATCGCCTTCTGATTTTAAAGATAAGAAAATCAGAGTCTTTGGAAAAACTTTAGGAGCTTTTATAAGTTCTTTAGGGGGTAAGCCTGCATTAATATCTGGATCTGAACAATACCTAGCTTATCAAAGAAAAACTGTAGATGCTGGTATGACAGGAGTATCGGGTGTTAAATCAAGAAAGCTTTATCAAGTTATGGACACTTTAACAGTAACTAATCATGGAGATATAGAGTTCGTTGTTGTTGCAAACGATAAATGGTTAAAATCATTAACTCAAAAACAAAGAGATGCAATTGCTGAAGCTTCTAAAGTCGCTGAGAAGGCTGTTAGAGATGACATGGCTAATATAGAAGCAGCTGCTTATAAAGAAGCAAAAGAAAATGGGATGAATATTGTGAACTTATCAAGTTCTGAAACATCTGCTCTTAAAAAAGCATCTTCCTCAGTAATAGATGATTATATTTCTAGAACTGGTGGAGCTGGTGGAGTCGGCGATAAGTTAGTTAAAGCTGCTAACAATCTATAATTAAATATAAAATAAACCCCACAATTAAATTTGTGGGGTTTTGTTATGAATTACTACGATAAAATTGTAAAATATTCAGGTTATTTAGCGTCAGCTTTATTTATATCTATAGGATTTATAGTTTCTTATGAAGTTATCATGAGATACTTGTTTAATTCACCTACTATTTGGGTGAATGAGGTTTCAAGGTTTTTACAAATTTGGGCGACTTATCTTGCATTAACTTATTCATTTCATAAACAAGATTTTATTAGAATTACTGTTATTTACGATAGATTAAATGAAACTGGAAAAAAAATTTTAGATTTTATTAGTTTTATTTTTATTATTATCTTTAGTTGTTTCGTTGTTTATTATGGATGGTTAATTGCATATGACTCTTTAAAAGTCGGACGAACCAGCTCAACTATTTTAGATGTTCCGTCATTTTTAACAGAATTAGCGATACCTCTCTGTTTCGCTTTTTTAGTTTTAAGAGTAATTTTGGAGGCAATAAGATATATTAGGAATTTTTCCAAATGATAGTTGCAATAATTCTTTTTGTTCTTTTTTCAATATTATTTTTAGGAGTGCCAATCGCCTTTGGTCTTGGTTCGCTGGGTTTGGGTTTAATGTTATTAGGGGATATTTCCCCTCTTATGATTCCGCAGACCTTTTATAGTGTTGCAGATAATTTTATACTTTTAGCTGTACCAATGTTTTTAATGATGTCTAATATTCTTTTAAAAGCAGGTGTTGGTGAAGATCTGTTTAATTTTGCTCAAAGCTGGGTAGGAAATTTTCCAGGAGGATTAGCAATAGCAACTATAGTTTCATGCAGTATTTTTGCAGCAATCTCGGGTTCATCAGTTGCTACTGCTGCAACGATTTCAACTGTAGCATTCCCTGCAATGATTAAAAGAGGTTATCATAGAAATTTTACATTGGGTATTTTAGCTGCAGGAGGAACATTAGGAATTTTAATACCTCCCTCTATTCCAATGATTGTATATGCATTTGTTGTTGAAGAATCTGTATTAAGTATGTTTTTAGCTGGTATTGGACCAGGAATAGTATTGGCACTTTTTTTTATTATTTTTTCAGTCATTTATGTAATTTTTTTTAATAAAGAAGTTCAGAATGTCAAAACTTCATTTGAAGATAAAATTAAATATACAAAAAAAGGTTTACCAGTTCTACTAATGGCTTTTATAATGTTAGGAGGAATTTATGCTGGTATATATACTCCTACCGAAGCAGGTGGAATAGGTTTTTTAATATCTTTTATATACGTTGTTACAAAAAAAAAATTAGATTTTAAAGGTTTTATAGAGGCTGGTTTAGAAACCATGAAGACAACAGTAACAATATTTATTATTATAGCTGGTGCAAAAATTTTTGGTAAAGCTATTTCGCTTTATAGAATACCTCAAGAACTCTCTGCTTTTATTGTTACAAATATAACCGAGCAAGGAATGTTTATATTCGTTGTTGCAATCACTTTATTAATTCTAGGATTTATAATGGAAACCTTGTCATTAATATTAATTATGATGCCTATATTTGCTATCTCTATTGCTGCAATGAATATAGATTTAATTTGGTTTGGAATTATTTTTACACTTATGATTGAGTGTGCATTGATAACACCGCCTGTAGGCTTAAATATTTATGTTTTGCAAGCGATTGGAAAAGCAAAAATGTCTGAAATAGCCAAAGGTGTTATACCTTTTGTATTAATCATGCTTTTTACAGTTTATGTGATTTACTTGTTTCCTGACTTAGCATTATATATACCTTTTAAATTATAACTATGTTCTCAAAAATTAAATCAAAAGATAAAGCAGAAAATTTAAAAAAAATTTTAGATAAAAAAGGTATAATAGTTATGCCAGGTTGTTTTGATGCTCTTTCAGCAAAACTTATAGAGAGAGAGGGTTTTGATGTTGGATTTATGTCTGGCTTCAGTGTTTCTTCCACTAGATTGGGTATGCCCGATACGGGTTTGATTTCATTTTCAGAAATGGCAGAGCAGGTTAGAAATATATGTAATTCAACTACTATCCCAATTATTTTTGACGGAGATACTGGTTATGGAAATTCTGTTAATGTATTTAGAACAGTAAGAGGTTACGCTGATGCTGGTGCCGCTGGAGTAATGATTGAAGATCAAAAATGGCCAAAAAAATGTGGACATACTAAAGGAAAAGATGTTGTAGATATAGATGAAGCAAAATCAAGAATTAAAGCGGCTGTAGATGCAAGAAAATACGGAAATAATGATATTTTAATTATGGCCAGAACAGATGCAATTGCAACACATGGACTCGATGAAGCAATTAAAAGAATGCAAATATTTTCTAAAATTGGAGTTGATATTCTTTTTATAGAAGCTGTCAAAACAAAAGAAGATATGAAAAAAATTATGAAAGAGGTACCTGGAAATCACATGGTAAATTTGATTGAGGATGGAGATACCCCCTTGTTAGAAATTAACGAATTAGAGGAAATAGGTTATAAAATTGCAGTCATGCCATTAACCTTAATGAGCGCTTCAGTTAAAACCATGCAGGAGTGCTTAAAAAATATGAAAAATAAATCTTACAATACCAATGTAACAAAATTTTCAGAACTGAGAGACATAGTGGGTTTCAATGAGTATTACGATATTGAAGATAAATATAAGTAATGTTTTAAAAGAATTTAAAAGTATTTTCTTAAAAAAATCAAACTTAACCAAAGGAGATTTATATGAGTGACGTTATCGCTTTTATAGGAGTTGGGAATATGGGAAATCCAATGGCAGAAAACTTACTTAAATCTGGAAAAAAAATTACTGTATTTGATGTTTCTAAAGAAATGATGGAGAAAGCAAAAAAAAAGGGACTAAACATATCGGAAAGCATTGAGGCTTTAATAAATAAAGAAGTTTCGATAGTCATAACAATGTTACCTGAGGGTAAACATTCAAAAAAAATATATCTAGGCGAAAATGGAATAATCAACAAAGTTTCAAAACATTGCTTGTTGATTGATTGCTCAACGATAGATATAGAAACTTCAAAAGAAATTGGAAAAGCTGCAGATGACCAAAATATTATGATGATAGATGCTCCAGTAAGTGGGGGAGTAATGGGTGCTCAAAAGGCAACTCTTAATATAATGGTTGGTGGATCAAAAGAAGCTTTTGATAAAGCATTACCTGTTTTAAAAATTTTGGGAAAAAATATCTATCATGCTGGTGAAATAGGAAGTGGTAATGGAGCTAAGATTTGTAATAATATGGCCTTAGGTATTGCTATGATAGCAGCTTCAGAGTCGTTAATGTTAGCTAAAAGATTAAATATAGATATAAAAAAGGTTCATGAAATAATGAAAAATGCATCAGGTAATAGTTGGCCAATTTCTGTTTATCCACCTCTGCCAGGTCTAATTGATGGCACACCATCTAATAATAATTACCGCCCGGGTTTTTCCGCAGGTATGATGAATAAAGATCTCAAACTTGCTTATGAATGTGCAAAAAGTGTGAATGCTGAAACCCCATTAGGGAAGATGGCATTAGAAATCTATGATCAATTTTGTAAAGAGGGAAATGATACTAAAGATTTTTCAGCAATTTCAAAAGTTATCGGGGGAGATGCTTGGGATTATCCAATTGATTAATTAATTTCCTAAATAATCAAATAATAACTTCAGGTTGTATTTGTTAATTTATTGAACACTTAAAAGAGGCATTGACTTCGTGGGATATAAAATTTTTAATGTGCTTTTTAAATTAATATGGAGGCAAAGGAATGAAAGCGCAAGTACTGCACAAATATGATCCAGAGATGAAAGAAAAAGTTTGGGTTACAGGTGAAGAAATGCCAGATCCAAAAATTGAAAAGGCATCAGATGTAATAGTTAAAATTGGTGCTGCAGGTGTTTGCAGAACAGATTTGCACATTATCGAAGGAGTTTGGAAACATATTCAAGATCCAGATGGAACCTTATTACCATGTGTGATGGGACATGAAAATGCAGGATGGATAGAAGACGTAGGTAAAGATGTTACAGATTTTAAAAAAGGTGATCCAGTTATTTTGCATCCTTTAATATCTGGTACAGATGGAACTTGTTTAGACTGCAGAAGAGGAAATGACATGCATGCTGCTGCAGGAGCATTCCCAGGTTTAAGTATCAAAGAAGGAGGATACTCAGAATTATTAAAAACAAGTGTAAGAAATTTAATTAAGCTTCCACAAGTTTTAGCACCAAAAGATGTTGCACCATTTTCAGATGCGGGACTTACAGCTTACAGAGTTGTAAAAAAAGCTACAAGACACCTGCTTCCAGGTCAAAGCTGTACGATTATAGGTGCTGGTGGTCTAGGTCATATTGCTATTCAATGTTTAAAAGCTATGTGTGCTGCTGATATTATTATAGTAGAAAAATCTGAAACTGCTCTTAAGCACGCAATGGAGCTTGGTGGAGATCATGGAGTTTTAATTGATGGTAATGAAATAGAAAAAGTCCAAGAACTAACAAAAGGAAAAGGCTCAGAGGCTGTAATAGATTTTGTTGGAGAAAAGGGATCTACAGCAATGGGTATTCAAATGACCTCCAATGGTGGTTTTTATTATATTGTTGGATATGGAGAGGAAATTAAATCTCTAGCTGTTGATTTAATCATTTCAGAAAAAACAATTGTAGGAAATTTAGTGGGAACGTGGTCTGAGTTGTACGAACTTATGGAGTTAGCTGATCGAGGCAAAGTAAAGCTATCTATGCAAGAGTACAAATTAGACGATGCTAATAAGGCACTTCATGATCTTAATGACGGTAAAGTTAAGGGAAGAGCTGTTTTAGTTCCATAATTAAAAGAGAGGAAAAATAATGAAGATAATAAAAACATGCCTAACAGCTATAATATCTAGTGTAATGATATTTAGCCCAATGGCGTATGCAGATAAGTGGAGTGATCAATTTCCACATATTAAGGCTACAGGAGATATTCCTGGTGAGTGTTCTTATGAGTCTATGTCTAAGAAAAACTACAAAGGCAAGACTTTGAAAATAAATACACACGCTGTTCCGGTTATGGGAGAGCCAACAGCTCTTCATGCTGAGCAGTTTGCAAAACTTACAGGAGCAAAAGTTGATGTAACTCATACACCTGCAGGAGATCTATACGCAAAAGCGATGGTACCTTTTCAAGCAGGTCAAGCTCCATATGATATAGTTTTTGGATTTTCTAATTTTATTAATGATTGGAGAAGATATTTAGAACCAGTTCCAAAAAAATATGTTGAAATGAAGCAAATGCAAGACGTTACGCCATCACACATTGGTATAGCTTCTTGGGACGGTGTAATGTATCAGTTCCCTGTAGATGGTGACAGACACTATCTTAAATACAGAAAAGATGTAATCGATAATCCTAAATATCAAAAAAAATATAAAGCCGACACTGGAAAAGAGTTAAGAGTTCCACGAACATGGAAAGAGTATGGAGAAATGGCTGCATACTTTAATGACTGGGACTGGGATGGTGATGGTGAGAAAGAGTATGGATCAGCAGAAGTTATGAAAAAAGATGACTTAATGTATGCTGCTTTTTATTCTAGATCAGCTGCTTATTCTAAAAACCCTAAAACACCAGGTGGATTTTTCTTTGATTTAGAAACTATGAAGCCATTAATTAATAATCCAGGTTTCGTTGAAGCTTTAACTGATTGGGTTGAAGCAACTAAATATGTTCCTCCAGGAGGAATAAATTTTGGTCTTGGAGATGAAATTGGATCATTTGGCGGTGGACAAACTTTATTTAGTTTTTCATGGGATGATGCATTTGTTGCCGCTATGCAACCAGATAGTCCTATCAATAATAAAGTTGGTGCTGCACAATTACCAGGAGCTATGAAAGTTTGGAATAGAGAATCTAATTCTTGGGACGAAGGTTTCAACCAAGCTCCTTTCTTCGTATGGGGATGGGCAGTTGGTGTTGCTAAGAAAAGTAAGGAAAAAGAAATGGCGTTTGACTATCTTTGTTTCTTTGCTAACGAAGCTAACCACCAAGCTGACATTGGTATAGGAAGATTTGGGGTAAATCCATTTAGAGAAGCTGACTTTAAAGCAGATGTATGGACACAAATCGGTTGGGATAAAGATATTGCTCAATCATATGTAGATACTTTAGCTGAAATGGAAAAAAGTAAAAACCGAGTATTTCCATTGAGAGTTCCTGGAACTTTTGAGTTTAATGCTGCCTTAGCTACTGCTGCAGCAAAAGCTTTAGCTGGACAATTATCACCACAAGCTGCTTTAGATGAAGCTGCTAAGCAGTGGGAAGATATACTTAACAGAGTAGGAAAAGATAATGTAAGAAAAGCTTACGCTGTTGGTGTAGCAATGGAAGATAATAAGTTATAAAATACTAATGTGGCCGTCTTAACGACGGCCACAAATAATAAAATCCAAAAAAATTTATGAATTTTAAGCACAAGTATGTTTTTTTATTTCCAGGTTTATTTGTGCTCATTGGAATACTTATATTTCCAATAATATTTACTATTAGATTAAGTTTATCTGGCTGGAATAGTTATACGCCAGAAATGAATTTCATAGGAATTACAAATTACATAAGATTATTTACTGATGACCCTAGATTTTGGGAGTCATTTTTTAGATTAAGTTTTTTATCAGTATCAACTGTAATTTTACAGTACATAATAGGTTTTGCGCTGGCCCTAATGGTGTGGAGAGAAATTAAATTTAAAAGATTTTTTAGAGTAATTTTCTTAATACCCATGATGACAACTCCAGTTATAATGACTGTAATTTGGAGAACTTTCTTTCACGAGTCACTCGGGCCTGTAAATGATTTGTTAGGAAATATTGGAATTGGTCCTATTTTATGGCTAAGTGATCCCGTTATCGCAAAATTTACAGTTATAATCGTTGAAGTTTGGCAATGGACGCCGTTTATGTTTTTACTATTATTAGCTGGATTACTGTCACTTCCTAAAGAACCTTTTCTTGCTGCAGCAATAGATGGGGCAAGTTCATTTAGGAAATTTGTATATGTTACTTTTCCATTAATGGCTCCAATTTCAATTGGGGCAATAATTATAAGACTTATTGAGGCTTCAAAAATAATGGATACTGTTTTTGTTCTTACGTCAGGTGGGCCAGGGACCGCAACAGAAACATCAAGTTTTTATATCTACATTAAAGGATTAAGAGAATTTCAAATGGGTTATGCAGCAACTCTCTCTTTTACTTATCTAGTTATAATGATCATAAGTTTAACAATCATAGCAAAAGTTCTAACAAAATTAATGATTAAGGAATAATGGAAAAATTATATAAGTTTTTAAAATATACGTTTATCATTTTATGGACAGTTTTTATAGTTGCTCCATTTTTATGGGCAGTTTCAACTTCTTTCAAAGATTTTCAATCTGTAAATAGTAAAGTTACATATATTCCATGGTTAGATTTTGAACCGACATTAGAGGGATGGCGTGTACTTGTAAAATCACCAGCAAGAGGTGGTGTTGATATTGTGGAACCTTACTTTAATAGTATTTTTGTAACTTGTACGGCTAGTCTGATAAGTATTATTCTTGGCACATTAGCCGCTTATGCTTTATCAAGATTTACTTTTAAAGCAGGTTTTGTTCGAAATAACGATATTACATTTTTCTTTATATCTCAAAGAATTATGCCACCAATTGTTTTATCAATACCCTTCTTTATTTTTCTAAGTACCATAGGTTTGTTAGATAGCTTGTTAGGTTTAGTGGTTGTTTATATTGTTTTGTTAATGCCGATTGCTGTTTGGATAATGGTAGATTTTTTTAATAGAGTTCCAAAAGAGCTTGATGAGACTGCATTGATTGATGGATGTAATCCTTATCAGGCTTTCTATAAAGTTGTTTTACCCAATTCTATACCAGGACTAATAGTAGCTGGAATGTTTTGTATTATATTTGGTTGGATAGATTTTTTCTTTGCATTTATTCTAACATTTACTGAAGTCCAATTATTGCCAGTAAAAGTTGTAGCATTGAATTCGTCTATTACTCCATGGTGGAGTTTATCTGCATCAGCATTAATATCGGTTGCTCCTTTAATTATTGTTGCCTTTGTCGTAGAGAGATATTTATCTAAAGGAAATTTATCTGGAGCACTTAAATAATGAATTTAATTGGAGAAAACTTAACCTACAAACCTGATAATCAGTTTCATCTTAATAATGTATCGTTTGATTTTAAAAAAGGAAATTTGTACACAATTTTAGGAAGAACTTTATCTGGAAAAACTACATTTTTAAAAACCATAGCTGGTTTACTTAATCCAGATAGTGGAAATTTATCATTCGAAGGCAAAGATTTTAGTAAAATTCCAGTGTGGGAGAGAAATGTTGCAATGGTTTACCAGCAATTTATAAATTATCCCCATCTTAATGTTTATGAGAACGTAATATTTCCCCTCAAACAAAGAAAACTAAGCGAAGACAAAATTAAGACAGATGTTGATGAAGCTTTAAAAACAGTAGGGTTAGTTGGATTTGAAAATCGTAAAATTCAAGAATTATCTGGAGGACAACAACAGCGAGTTGCACTAGCGAGATCTTTAGCAAAGAAAGCAAAGATATTACTTCTAGATGAGCCATTGGTTAATCTAGATTATAAACTTAGAGAGCAATTAAGAGAGGAATTTAAAAAAATATTTTCTAAGGGGCTGTCGTCAGATGCGATTTTAATTTATTCAACAACTGATCCACAAGAAGTAATGGAGTTAAATGGTGAAGTAATTGTTTTAGATGAGGGAAAAGTTTTACAAAAAGGCCCTGCAAAGGAAATATTTGAGAATCCTAGAAACTTAAAAGTAGCTGAAATTTCAAATGATCCACCAATGAATATTTTAAAAGGAATTAAAAGTTCAAAAAAATTAATTTTTGAAAATATTTCTATTAACATACCTACTTATTTCAAAAATCTAGAGGATCAAAACTATAATTTTGGGATAAGAGCTTCTGAAATAAAATTAGATGATCAAGGAGAGGAATTTGAAATTGAACTTGCAGAAATAAGTGGTTCAGAAACCTTGCTTCATTTAAAAAAAGGAGATTCAAAAGTAATCGCATTAATAGAGGAAGTAATGAATTTTAAAATTCATGAGAAAATAAAAATAAAATTTAATGAAAATAAATTTTATGCTTTTAACAAAGAAGGAGAATTAATTTCTTCTCCTTATGGAGATTTAAATGGCTAAAATTGAATTATCAAATATTTCTCATAGTTATAATCCTAATGATTTGAATCCTACATATGCACTAAATCCATTTTCTATGATATGGGAAAATGGAAAAAGATATGCAATATTAGGACCATCTGGATGTGGAAAAACCACAATGTTAAATATTGTTTCAGGTCTTGTTAAGCCCTCAAAGGGGAATGTTTTATTTGATGATAATGATGTTACTAATCTTATAACCGAAGAAAGAAACATTGCGCAGGTTTTTCAATTTCCTGTGATTTATAGCACGATGACTGTTTTTGATAATTTAGCTTTTCCTTTGAGGTGTAGAAATTTTTCTGAAGAGAAAATTGAGGAAAGAGTAAAATCCGTTTCAGACACTTTAAGACTCTCAACCTTTTTAAATATGCCAGCAAGGAAACTTACAGCAGATCAAAAACAACTTATATCGTTAGGAAGAGGATTAGTAAGGGAAGATGTGGCTGCTGTATTAATGGATGAACCATTAACAGTCATTGATCCAGACTTAAAATTTAGATTGAGAAGAAATTTAAAAGAAATTAATGAGGAATATAAGACGACATTAGTTTATGTAACTCACGATCAAAATGAGGCAATGACATTTGCTGATAATATTATTGTAATGGACCAAGGTGAAATAGTTCAAGTTGGCCTTCCCAAAGATTTATTTGAAAGACCCAAAACTACTTTTGTTGGCTATTTTATTGGTTCTCCTGCAATGAATTTATTTGAAACCCAATTGCATTCAGACAATAGTGTAAAAATTAATGACACAACAATAAAGACAAATACAAATTTATCAAAATTGAAAAATAATAATATAAAATTAGGTATTAGATCAGAATTTGTAAAAGTAGCTAAAGACGAAAGCGAAAATTTGTTAGAAGTTAATATTCAAAAAATAGAAGACTTTGGAAACTTCAAACTATTAACTGCGAAAATGGGTCAACTAACAATAAAGTCTAAAATTAATAGAGAAATTGAGATTTCTAACAATACAATAAAGTTACATTTTCCTGCTGAAAAATGTTGTGTATATCAGAATAATAAATTGATTTAAGTTATATTTTCTACTCAAGATTGAATCAAAATATGCATGGGTCATTTTCGCTATGGACTCTAATCGTCATTTATATTTTACTGCGCGGAGTTAATTAACTAATAGAGGAGAAACTAATGATTAAAGATAAAAAATCATTGAGGGGTTCTAAAACTCCTTCAAGAAGAAAGTTCTTCAAAGCCGCAGCAGCGACAGGTGCAGCAGCAGCAACTGCTGTAGCTATGCCAAACGTTGCATTTGGTGCTCCACAAACATTAAAGATGCAAGCAGCATGGCCATCAGGCGCTAATATCTTTTTTGAAATGGCTGGAGATTATGCCAAAATGGTAGGAGACATGTCAGGTGGAAGTTTAAAAATTGATCTTCAGCCTGTTGGAGCAGTTGTTAAAACTGGAGAAATTGGACAAGCTGTAAGTGATGGTGTACTTGATATGGGTCACTGGGTTACTGCTTACTGGTATGGAAAAAATCCTGCTGCGTCTCTTTTCGGAACTGGCCCATCTTATGGTCTATCATCTCAAGAAGTAATGGCTTGGATGGAAGAAGGTGGTGGAAGAGCATTATATGAAGAAACACTAGCTAAAGTTGGATATGACTACGTCGGTGTTTTTGCAATGCCAATGCCTGCACAGCCATTTGGTTGGTTCAAAAAAAATGTAACTAAAGTATCTGATGTTAAAGGTATGAAGTACAGAACAGTTGGTCTTGCAACTAACGTTCTTACTGCAATGGGAATGGTAGTTAGACAATTACCAGGTGGTGAAATTCAGCCAGCAATGAAAACTGGTTTGATTGAAGCTGCTGAGTTTAACAACCCTACATCAGACTCTCAGTTTGGTATGCAAGATGTATCTAAGCATTATCACTTAGGATCTTTCCACCAATCACAAGAGATGTTTGAAATACCTATTAACAAAAAAACATTTAATAGCTTATCTCCTGCAAACCAAGCAATCTTAAAAAATGCTTCTTATGCAGCAAATACTGCTAACTACTTTAAAGCTTTGGTAAGATACTCTGCTGATTTATCAAAACTGATGAATGAGCATAAAGTAAATGTTTACCAAACTTCAGATGCAATTCTTGCAGAGCAATTAAAAGGTTGGGATAAAGTTATAGGTGACTTCTCTTCTAAAGACCCGTTCTTTAAGAAGATTGTTGATTCACAAAAAGCTTACGCGAAAAGAGTAATGAAATACTTACTAATGAATCAACCTAACTACAGACTTGCTTATGAAAATGAGTTTGGTCCGTTAGCGAAAGTTAAAATCTAAGGTTTAAAGATATAAAAAATTAAGGGGGCTTTTTAGCCCCCTTTTTTTTAATTGAATTTATTAAGAAAATTAAGATAAGTTAGGCGTTTATGCATTCTTATATAAAATTTGCTGACACTCTCAGCTCTTCAATGGGAAAAGCTTTTTCATGGTGCATTGTAATATTAATGGGTGGAACATGCTATGAGGTAATAATGGCTTATGCATTTAACGCTCCAACTTTGTGGAATTTTGATTTTAGTCTTCAAATGTATGGCGCAATCTTTATGATGGCGGGCGCATATACTCTAGCAACCGAGGCTCATGTGAGGGGAGATGTTATTTACAGATTATTCCCAACCAAAGTTCAAGGATGGATAGATTTGGTGTTGTATTTTATTTTCTTTTTTCCTGGTGTAATTGCTCTTGCTTTTTATGGATATGAATATGCGGCTAAGGCCTGGATGGTAAAAGAAACTAGTTGGAATAGTCCTGCGCAAATCCAAATTTATATGGCTAAATCGTTGATACCTTTATCAGGCATACTGCTTACTATTCAAGGAGTTAGTGAGGTCTTTAGAGCAGTTATTTGTATTAAAACAGGGCACTGGCCTGAAAGAGAAGCTGGTGCTGAAGAAACTGAAAAAATTTTAATGAGAAAATCAAAAGAGGAAGAAGATATTGATGTTGTTTAGTCTAACAAATCCAGAAATTGCTATTTTGATGATGGTAATATTTTTATTTGCTGTTCTTTTAGGATTTCCGATTGCTTTTACTTTAATGGCAATGGGTCTAGGATTTGGTTATTACGCATATTTTGATCCATCTCGAATGGATCATCTGTTTGACAATAGGATATTTAAACTGTTTGTACAAAATACCTATTCCGTAATGGATAATCATGTCCTCACCGCCGTACCTTTATTTTTATTTATGGGATATTTAGTTGAAAGAGCAGGAATAGTTGCAAGATTATTTTATGCAATTAGACTTGCTTCTCATTCTCTCCCAGCTTCTATGGCTGTTGCAGCTTTAGTTACATGTACCCTGTTCTCAACAGCGACAGGTATTATTGGTGCAGTTGTAACTTTAATGGGTCTACTTGCATGGCCTGCTATGGTTAAAGCTGGTTATGATAAAAAATTTGCTTCAGGAGTAATATGTGCAGGAGGATGTTTAGGAATTTTAATTCCTCCTAGTATTATGCTTATTGTTTATGCAGTGATAGCTCAACTTTCACCTTTAAGATTGTTTGCTGCAGCAATTTTCCCAGGTTTAATGTTAGCAGGTTTGTATATTTTATACGCGATTATATTAGCTTACTTCAATCCATCAGTAGCACCAAAGCCTCCCAAGGAAGAAATTCCTCCAAGATCAGTTATATTAAAAGAAGTTCTGGTATCTTTCTTACCTTTGTTCTCTCTTATTATTTTGGTTTTAGGTAGTATCCTTGCTGGTTTAGCTACTCCAGCTGAAGCAGCAGGTGTAGGAGCATTTGGTGCGTTGGTCTTATCATTTTTTTACAAGTCACTTAAATGGAAAAATTTCAAAGAGTCTGTTTTTTTAACAGCAAAAACTACTGCTATGATTATGTGGTTGTTTATTGGTTCATGGACATTTGCATCAGTATTTTCATATTTAGGTGGACATGAAGTTTTTGAGCACTTTTTTAAGTCAATGGATATTCAACCTTGGCAATTTTTAGTTATCACACAGATAATAATCTTTTTATTAGGTTGGCCATTAGAATGGACCGAAATATTAATTATATTTGTTCCAATATTTTTACCATTGGTTGAATTTTTTGGGGTGAATCCTTACTTTTTTGCAATGCTAATTGCTTTAAATTTGCAAACATCATTTTTAACACCGCCTATGGCAATGTCAGCTTACTATTTAAAAGGGGTACAATCTAAAAATGTAGAATTAATTGAGATATTTAAAGGCATAATGCCTTTCTTAGCAATTGTGATTTTAGGAATGGTGTTGATGTATTTATTTCCAGGTATAGCTTTGTGGTTACCAGATCAGTTATTTGCAAACTAAAGTAAATGAATGAAATTATAAATTTATCAGTAGAAAATCTAACTAATAAAATTAGAAATTCTCAAATTACATCAGTTGAAATATGTGAAGCTTACATAGAAAGAATTAATAAATTTGAAAAAGAAATAAATGCTTGGGCATTTTTTGACAAAGAACTTTTATTAGAAAAAGCAAAAGAGTCAGATGAGTATAGAAAATCTGGAAAACCAATTGGGCCTCTTCACGGAATTCCTGTAGCAGTAAAAGATATTGTTGGAACTTTAGATATGCCTACTGAATGTGGAACTTCAATTAGAAAAGGTAAATCATACTCACAAAATGCAGAAATAATAGATTTGTTGCATTCATCTGGAGCAATTGTGATGGGAAAAACAGTTACTACTGAATTAGCATATTTAAATCCATCTAAAACGAAAAACCCTCACGACTATAAAAGAACTCCAGGTGGTTCATCGAGTGGCTCTGCTGCTGTAATTGCATCTTTTATGGCTCCACTTTCAATAGGATCACAAACTGGTGGTTCTATTATAAGACCAGCATCTTATTGTGGAGTTGTTGGATACAAACCTTCTTATGGATTAATTTCAAGAAATGGTGTTTTAAAAACGTCAGAAAAACTAGATCATCTAGGAGTATTTGGAAAATCAGTAGAAGATGTAGCTTACCTTGCAAAAGAATTGATCAAGATTGACTCTCATGATTCGGCTACTATTTATTACTCCTCTAACAATATGGTCGAAGAGGTAAAAAAAGGTCCATTGTATGAACCAAAATTTATTTTTTACAAAACAAGATTTTGGAAAACAATTGATAAAAAATCTAGAGAAGTTTTTGATTATTTTGTTAAATCCTTTAAAAAAAATATAGAAGTCCACGATACACCTTCATACTTTGATGATATACATAAATATCATAAAATAATTTACGAGACAGACCTAGCAAACAACTTTAGCGACTATTACAAAAATTATAAAAAAAAACTCTCTAAAATAATGCAAAGTGCAATTTCAAATGGAAACAAACATTCTGCAAAAGAATATGCTGAGGCAATTGATTTTATGAAAAGAAGTTATGACTCTTATAGAGAAGTGTTTGAAGATTTTCACGGCGTGTTATCCCCATCGAGTCCTGGTGTTGCTCCAAAGGGATTAAAAAGTACTGGGTCAGCAGATTTTAATAGAGTTTGGTCTTATCTTGGTAATCCTTGTATTTCACTGCCTTTACTTCAAGGGGAAAATAACTTACCATTAGGAATCCAAGTAATTGGTGAGAAATATGATGATAATCGTTTCTTAGCAGTTTCTAGTTGGCTTGAAAAAGAAAGTGAGAAATTTAATGAATAAAATAATAACATTTATTGGTCTTTCATTTGCAATTTTCTTTCTTATTGGTTTAGCTACAACACTAACAAGATCAATGATGATTGGCTTTTTAGACGTTATTCCAGTTTATATACTGATGGCTTTGGCAATATCGATGATGCTGTACGAAGCCTTTTTTGACAAAAAATAATTCTTAACAAATCTTTTATTTACTACCCCTGATTGAATTAAATTATTATTCAATATTTTATTATAGACTTAGAGGCTCATTTGTAATTTAATCCTTTTAGTTAATTAACTAATACTAATAAGAGGAGATAAGAATGATTAAAGAAAAAAAATCATTGAAGGCATCAAAATCACCTTCAAGACGAAAGTTCTTTAAAACTGCTGCTGCAACTGGTGTTGCCGCTGTAGCTGCATCATCTTTAGCTGCTCCTGCTGTTGCCGCTGAAAGAGTTGAAGCTGCAATGGTAGCTACTTGGCCAAGAGATTTTCCTGGTCTAGGTACTGGTGCACAAAGACTTGCAAAAAGAATAGCAGACATGAGTGATGGAAGAATCCAAGTTACTTATTATGCTGCAAATGAAAGAGTTAAAGCATTTGATTCATTTGATGAAGTTGCTTCTGGTAATTCACAAATGTACCACGGTGCAGATTACTATTGGGTTAAAAAGCATCCAGCTTTTGGTTACTTTACTGCAAGCCCATTTGGTTTCACTTATTCTGAAATCAATGCTTGGATACATCATGCTGGTGGACAAGAACTTTGGGATGAATTGACTGATGATTTTGGTACTCAAAGTTTTATTGCTGGTAACACTGGTGTTCAAATGGGTGGATGGTTTAATAAAAAAATTAGATCAGCCAATGATTTAAAAGGTTTAAAAATGCGTATGCCAGGATTAGGAGGACAAGTTCTTGGTAAACTTGGCGGTTCTCCAATATCACTTCCAGGTGGACAAATTTATGAAAACCTTGTTTCAGGTGCAATTGATGCAACAGAATGGGTAGGCCCATGGAATGACGAAGCTATGAAATTTCATGAAGCTGCAAAATATTACTACTATCCTGGTATGCATGAACCTGGTTCAATGTTGGCATGTGGTGTCAATAAATCTTGGTTTACAAGCTTAACTAAATCAGACCAAACGATAATTAAAACTGCTTGTGCATGGGCAGATGAAATTACAATGGCTGAGTACAATGCTAAGAATGGTGCTGCGTTAGCAAGATTAGTAAATGAAAATGGAGTTAAACTAGAGAAGTTTAATGACAAAGTTTACGATGCTTTTGCTAAAGGTGCACAAGAAGTCTATGACGAAGTTCAACAGCACAGCGATCTTGCTGCGAGAGTACATAAAGCTTTCGTTAAAGCTAGAAAAGAGATTGGTGCTTGGACTAACTTGTCAGACTCACCTTACATTAGTCAAAGAAATAGAGCTTTAGGAATTAGTTAAAGTAATATTTAAAATTGTTTTAAATTAGGGCCCTTTTAAGGGCCCTTTTTAATAAAATAAATTCATTTAAATTATGTTTTTGAAAAATAATTTATCATTCATAATAAGAATATTTAGCTACTCTATTTTAGCTACAACTTTTGTTTTTCTAGCAAATAATGTATTGACTGTATGGTTTGATTGGCCAGGAGTAAAAAGTTTATTTTCACATTATGGTATGTTTGGATTTAAAAAATTAAGTAAGCCATTATCAGACTCGGTTTTAAACTTTGCCTTTTTGCAATTATTTTTTTATTTAATTTCAATATTGTGGGCAATTTTTTATGTAAAAAAATCAATAAATCAAACATTAACAGCGGACTCGGAAATTTTAAATAAAATCACAGCCTATATAATTCGCTCATCTTTTTGGGCCGTACTACTTGTTGGTATTGCGGATTTAATTATCTCATTTTTGGTTGTTGAAAAATTAGTTGAACCATTATTTGGAGAATATTTAAAAATTAAACTAGTAGTTCCAGCTTTTAGGATTACATTTGTCCATTTTCCAATAATCATGTTATCATTTGTGGTTGGATATTTTACAAGATCTGTGGGTTTTATATGGTTAGCAGTTCTTGTTGTAGGAAGTGAGTTTTTCATAGTATTATCAAGATTTATATTTGAGTACGAACAAGCTTTTCAAGGTGACTTAGTTCGTTTCTGGTATTCAGCACTTTATTTATTTGCAAGTGCATATGCTTTGATTCATGAAGGGCATGTAAGAGTTGACGTTTTATATACAGGATTTAGTGAGCGTAAAAAAGCATGGACTAATTCAATAGGATCTTTGATTTTAGGTATTCCTTTATGTTTAATAGTCTTATTTTTGGGAATGGGTGGAAAAGCAAGTATTATTAATGGTCCTGTTATTTCTTTCGAAATTACACAACAAGGATCAAACGGATTATATCTACTTTATTTGATGGCAGTGTATTTGGCTGTATTTGCTGTTTCAATGTTAATTCAATTTACGAGCTACTTTATGAGCAGTAGTGACAAACTTCTGAAAAATTAAAATATGGAACATTTATTTTTAGCTTTACTCGTAATTATAATGATAGGAGCATTAGCTTCTGGTTTTCCAGTTGCTTTTGCTTTACCTGGTTCAGCGATCATTTCAATAGGTCTCGCAGCTTTTTTTGGATATATTTTTGAAGGAGATGTAAGTGCTTATTACGCAACAGATGGTCCCAAAGAGTGGTTAACTGCAGGAATTACAAATTTCAGGAGTAACTATTGGGATGTTGAAACAGATACATTAATAGCTATTCCGTTATTTATCTTTATGGGGATTATGCTCCAAAAATCTAAGATAGCTGAGGATCTTTTGGTAACAATGGGACAACTGTTCGGACCAATTCCAGGAGGATTGGGTATTTCAGTAATTTTTGTTGGAGCTTTACTCGCAGCAACCACAGGTATAGTTGGAGCAACAGTTATTGCCATGGGATTAATCTCATTGCCAACCATGTTAAATAATAAATATGATAAAAGTCTTGCGAGTGGTATCGTTTGTTCATCAGGAACTTTGGGTCAAATAATACCCCCGTCAATAGTATTAATTATTATTGCAGATCAATTAGCTAGTGCAGCTGATGTAGCTAATACAATTCGACAGACGGATTATAAAATTTTAACAGGTGAATTTAACATGCCTGGGGAGTTTAGAGTAGGATCTACTAGTGCTGGCGATATGTTTTTAGGAGCATTATTACCTGGATTAGTTTTGGTTGGATTATACATGCTATATGTTTTTGTTTTTGCAAGAATAAACCCAAAGGCCGCACCACCAGTAGCATTTAAAGGAAATTTTGATTTTAAATTTTGGATAAAAGTTATCGGAGTAATAATTCCACCTCTTGCATTAATATTTGCTGTGCTTGGATCTATTCTAATGGGTATTGCTACTGTAAATCAGGCTGGTTCTATTGGAGCCATTGGTGCAACAATGATGGCAGGGTATCGTCTTCATAAAGGAAGGAAAGATGCGTATTACCCTATAATAATTTCAGTTATTTCAGTGATACCAATATTTTTTCTGGCAAAGAATTATAACTTAAATATTAAAGCTACAGACACTAGAGATCTTACAGCAATATTAATTACAGGTTTTTTTACATTCACATTTTTAATAGGTATCGTATGGAGTTTTTGGAGATCTTATAAAATTGAAAATGTTTTGAAAGAAGTTGTTACAGAAACTTGCGTTACTACTTCCATGGTATTCATAATTCTTTTAGGAGCAGCAATGCTTACCTCTGGTTTTAGAGCTTTTGGAGGTGAGGAATTAGTAAGAGATTTCTTGCAGGATTTACCCGGAGGTTTCTGGACACAGTTTATTGTAGTAATGGCTGTAATTTTTCTGTTAGGTTTTTTTCTTGATTTCATTGAAATTGCAGTAGTAGTTGTCCCAATTATTGCTCCAATATTATTAGCTGAACCAGGTGCAAATGTAAGTGCTATCTGGCTAGGGGTTATGATTGGAGTTAATTTACAAACATCGTTTTTAACCCCACCATTTGGGTTCGCATTATTTTACTTAAAAGGAGTCGCATCAAAACTTGTTACCACTTTGAACATCTGGAAAGGAGTTGTTCCTTTCATAATTCTTCAACTTATTGGTCTTGGTATTGTTGGTTTTTATCCATCATTAGTTAACTATTTGCCAGCAAGAACGTATTTGACTTCCAATGTAGCTCCTCCACCCATGAATCCAAAATTACAGTACTGCTTACAGGAGTATAAATTTGCTATTTACAACAATAGTGAAAATGAAATTAAAAATGCCATAAATGATTTCCAGAAACTAGTACCTTCAAATTTACCAGTTGATAAATTAGATATATTTGAAGAACATTTTGATAACGCACTTGGAACTTTTGCAATCGTTCAAAAACTTCAAAAAACTGAGAAAGAATATGAATTATTTGCAGAGGATTATCGAGATTTACATTTTTCAGTAAGGAAAAAACAAAAGAAAATAAGAAAAATTGAGAATAAAATTAAAAAATTAAAATCAGAAATAAGAAATTTAGATAAAGACGATGTCTCCAATAAAAATAAATTAGAGCTTAAAATAGAAAGTTATAAATTAGAAATTACTGAACTTACGGATGAAATACCAAAAACTTGGAAATCTCAAAATAAAGAATTTGAAATACTTAAAAAAGCAAAAAATACTAGAACAAAACGTTATAGAAAAAATGTTGACGAGGCCTATGATAATTTAGATCAAATAGCATTGTTTATAAAAGACCACGAAAAATTAAAAAATCTTTCATCTGAAATTAATGACCTAAAATATTCTTTAAATAATAAAGATTATGAAAATTCAATTTCAATAATTGATAATCTTTTTGAAAAATTAAGTGAAATTTCAGGCACAGATGAATTTGCTAATAAATTAGACGATTTAATAACCGTTATAGACAATGATGAAATCGATGAACAAAAGTTATCTCTTGTTAGCTCAGAAACTTTTATTTTATATGACCAAGAGGTTTCATGGAGAGAAGATGCTAACAAAAATTTATTACCTCAGTTAATGCAATATAATGAAGTTATAAAAAATAATATTGGATTAAGACTTCAGTCACGACTGACTAAGGAACAAGCTAAATTTGTTGCCAGATGCAACTCAGTGCATAGAGACATATCATTAAACTTTTAATTAGTTAGTTTGTCAGTTAATTCTGATCTAGTATAAAGACCCAAGTCTTCAGCTTTAGATTTCAATTTCTCATTAATCTCTTTTAATTTTGGAACATTCAAATCTAGCTTATTTGCAATTTCAATAATTGATCCAATTATAGGATCTATTTCAAGGGGTTTACCTGCATTCAAGTCTTGAGCAGTAGAAGGTTTATGACCAATAATTGATACTCCACCTTTAATTCTATCTTCTACTGATATATTAAATTTTACACCAATTTTTTCGCCAACATATTGGCATTCTTCCATTAGTATTTTTATAAGATTATATGTTTCTGGATCATTCCCCATTTCATCCATAGTCATATTAGTTAGAGCGCTTACAGGATTAAATGAGCAATTTCCCCAAAGTTTTACCCATATTTCATCCCTTAAATTTTTCTTCTGAGGAGCTTTTAAGCCTCCGTCTATAAATAAACCCGAGATCATCTTAAGTCTATCTGATCTGGATCCATCTGGTTCACCTAGTGAAAATCTTTCACCATTTCCGTTATGTTTAATAATACCTGGTTCTAAAATTTGACACGCTGGATAGACCACGCACCCTATTGCCCTTTCTGGTCCTAGTGTTTCCCAAATTTTTCCACCAGGATCTACAGTTTCTACAATTTTGTCATCAAGCTTAGTCCCTGTACTTGCTTTATAAAAATACCACCAAGGCAATCCATTAATTGCACAGATAATAGACGTCTTATTTCCTATAATTGGTTTTAAGCTTTCAGAAATTTTACTAATAGCATTAGCCTTCACTGATATAATTATAAAATCCTGCTGCTCTAAATCTTTAGGATTGTCAGTAACATCAAATTTATGATTAATCTTATTATCATCTCTTATAAAAGTAAGACCATTTTTTTCGATAGCTTCTTTATGATCTCCTCTAGCAATCAAGGAAACTTTTGAATTAGTTCTTTTAAGACTTGTAGCAATAAAACCACCTATTGATCCAGCTCCAAATATACAAATTTTGGTCATTAATTTATCAACCCGAATTTTTTAGCCAAAGTATTTCTCTGCAGTTTTCCTGTCGCACCTTTAGGTATTTCATTTACAAAAAATATTTTTTTTGGAACCTTAAACTTTGCAAGTTTTTCATTTGCATAAATTTTTATGTCTTCCTCTCTACAGGTCATTCCCTCTTTTACAATAATAGCAGTTGCAATTTCTTCTCCAAGCATTTTATCCTCATATCCAAAACATACAGCTTGTTCAACAAAAGGATGATCCATTAGAACATTATCCACCTCTAATGGAGATATTTTTTCTCCACCTTTATTAATTATTTCTTTCAATCTTCCAGAGATTTTTAAATATCCATCTTTATCAAAATAACCTTGATCACCAGTTCTAAACCAACCATTTGTAAAACTTGTTTTATTTGCCTCTTCATTATTCTCATAGCCAAGAGTTACGTTTTCACCTTTTATACATACCTCGCCCTCTTCACCTTGTTTCATTATGTCCCCATTTTCGTTCATAATGCATACCTCTGGACCTGCTGGAAGGCCAACAAATCCTGCCTTTTGTTGCTTTGGTGGCAACGGATTAGATGTCATTTGATGTGTTGCTTCAGTCATTCCATATGCTTCAATAACAGGACAATTAAATGCTTCATTTAAATCTTTAAATACAGCAGGAGGTAATGAAGCTGAAGAAGATCTAATTAATCTTAAATTTAAGTTTTTTGCTACTTCTCTTTTTTTGTTTGCTCTTAATAATATTGCTTGATGCATTGTAGGTACACCTGAATACCAAGTAATTTTTTCTGATCTAGCCAAGTCGAGAAATTTTAATGCATTAAAACCACTAGACGCACATACTGATGCGCCAACTTTCATTGATGTTGCTAAAACTGCGATAAGGCCATGAATATGAAACAATGGCATAATATTTAAACAATGATCATTTTCTGAAAGACTTAAACTTTTTGAAATATTTTCAGAAGAGGAATAAATATTATTATTTGATAATGGAACAATTTTTGGTCTAGATGTAGTTCCTGAAGTATGGAGGACTAAAGCTTCGTTATTTTCATTCGGCGATGAATAATCACTTTTACTGTCAAATAAGTCAAACAAACCTTCAGGTTGATCTTTATGAGTTTTTAATTCACAAATCTCTATATTTAATTTTTTTGCAACTTCTACTGATGGGTTATTTGAATTTTTCTCAACAATAATTATTTTAGGATTTAAATCTTTAAGATAAAACTCATATTCTTCTGATTTATATGATGGATTAAGAGGAGCAGCAGACATATAGCTTGAAATTCCCAAGAAACTAGTGGCCATGGCCGGTCCATTTGGTAAAACTATTGCTGCTCTATCTTTATTGCTTAATCCAGCACCCGATAATTGTTTTGAAATATCTTCAATAAATGTTTTTAAATCTTTGAAACTAATTTTTGAATTACTCTCTGACGAAATTGCAACTTTGTCATTATCCGTATTTTCAAAAATGTTCTTAACAATTCTTTTTGAAGACATTTAATATCCTTTTGCGTAACCATCTTTTCTAGGATCTGATCCACCTAAGAGATCACCTTCACTTCTATTTATTTTTATTGCTTGGCCACCACCATGTGTACCATCAAAATATTCTACATTATGACCTAATTCTTTGAGTCCATGGAAAATTTCTTTATCAACAGTTTTTTCTAGTTTGTAAATATTATTAAAATGAAAAGCTCTTGGAAAACTCAAAGCTTCTTGTGGTCCCATCCCAAAATCAATCATATTATTTAAAACATGAACTTGACCCACTGGTTGATACTGTCCACCCATAACGCCATAACTTAAAGTTGCTTTGTTGTCTTTATCAATAACCATGCCAGGAATAATAGTATGTAACGGTCTTTTTAAGCCCGCAATACAGTTTGGATGTCCATGTTCTACTCTGAAATTTGTACCTCTATTATGTAAAAGTATTCCACTTTTATTTGTCGTAATACCTGATCCGAATACATAACAAACAGAATTGATAATTGATACACTATTCAAATCTTTATCTACTACTGTTAGATATATTGTTTCTGGATGAGCTGGAATATTTAAGTCACCAACATCACTACATGAATTTAAACTAATTTTATTAAAAATTTTTTCAATATTTTTATCACTTAAAATTTCTTCTAAATTAAAGTTAACAAAATTTGGATCGCCTAAAATAGTTTCTTTAACTTTATAAGCTTGTTTTGTAACTTCTGCCTCAAGATGGAATCTTTCTGTACTATTTAATTTATAATTTTGAATATTTAGTTTTTCTAATAATTTCATCATAATCAATACTGTAACACCAGGACCATTGGGAGGGCATTGATGAATAAAATCATCCTTATAACTAGATTTGATTGTATCCGATCTTATTGTACTCTGTTTCGAAAAATCCTCAAAAGTATGTAAACCACCTAATTCATTTAAAGTTTCAATTATATCTTTTGCGGTATCACCTTCATAAAATTCTTTACTTCCCTTTTTACTAATTGCTTCAAGTGTTTCCCCTAATGCAACATTTTTCATTAATTCATTTTCTTGATAAGTACGACCATCTTTCAAAAAAATTTTTTTTGAATTTTCATTACCGTTGATTTTATTCAAGCTATTTTTCCATGCACTTGATACGACTTTAGTAACTTTGTGACCATTCTTTGCAATATCAATCGCACCTAAAAATAATTGCTCAAAATCAAGCTTACCAAACTCTTTGTGAATTTTTTCCCAAGCATCCACTGCACCTGGAACCGTAACTGAATGTGGACTGGTTAGTCCAATTTTATCAATATTCTTATCTTTAAAAAAATTATAATTTAATTTTTCTGGTGCTAGGCCTGATCCATTAAAAGATACTGGATCTTTTTTATCCATTTTGACTATTGCAAAGCAGTCGCCACCAATACTCGTTGCATTAGGTTCTACTACAGATAAAACAACCGAGGCAGCAATCGAAGCATCTACCGCATTTCCTCCCATTTTAAGAATTTTTAATGCTTCTTCTGTAGCTAAAGGATGTGAAGTTGCAGCCATTGCATTTGAAGAACGTGCATCTTTGTCTTTTGTTGATTGATTATTCATAGTAAAGATTAATTCTCAAAAATTTATAAATGATTACTAAAGTAAATAAAAGCATTATCATATTTTGTGTTTTCGCCTTTGGATTTTTACTATCTAATCTGGTTAGATCTATAACTGCAACTTTAACTCCAGTTCTAACCTCTGAGTTTGATTTAACTGCAGGAAATCTGGGATTATTGGCAGGGGGCTACTTTATTGGTTTTTCGATAATGCAAATTCCTGTCGGGCTTTTATTAGATAAAATTGGTCCAAAAAAGGTAATTGGTTGTTTTTTAATGATAGCATTGATTGGAACAATATCATTTGCACTCGCAAAAAGTTTTACTGGATTATTTATATCTAGAGTATTTATTGGTGTAGGGGTAAGTGCTTGCATGATGGGTCCCCTTACTGGATATAGAGTATGGTTTGCAGAAAAATACCAACAGAGAGCTAATTCTTGGATGTTAATGGTAGCAAATATTGGATTTGTATCGTCAACTTTACCTGTTCAAATACTACTTCCATATATAGGATGGAGATGGATCTTTATTTTAATAGCTATACTTATTTTATTTAGCATAATTTTAATTTTTTTGTTTATTCCTAGTTGGGAGCAAAAAGAAAACACCACAATAAAATCTGAGAAAGAGTCA
This sequence comes from uncultured Pelagibacteraceae bacterium, assembly GCA_902623075.1. Taxonomy (GTDB): domain Bacteria; phylum Pseudomonadota; class Alphaproteobacteria; order Pelagibacterales; family Pelagibacteraceae; genus Pelagibacter. The sequence continues at coordinate 15,030 of CACNSD010000006.1, read as the reverse complement.
TTAAGTCAAATTTGGAAAAATAAATTTTTTATAAGCATGATTCCTCTGGCATTTATTAATTATGGAGGTATTCAAGCAATTCAAACTTTATGGGCTGGTCCTTGGATGTTAAATATTACAGGTTACTCGCCCCTTCAAAGTGCTACCGGTTTATTTTGGATAAATATTACTATGTTAATTTCATATTTTATTTGGGGATATATCTTACCAAAAATTTCAGATTATGGCATAAGTAGTATTAAATTAATTAAGCTAGGTTTGCCAATAAGTTACTTTTCATTATTTTTGATAATTTATTTTGGTAATAATGCAGGAGCATTCCTATTTACCATATATATCATGACATCAATTGTTATTTCTTTAACACAGCCAGCAATTGCGCTAAACTTTTCAAAAAATCTAGCTGGCAAATCTCTTACTTCATTTAATGTATTTCTTTTTTCTGGAACTTTTTTTGTTCAGTGGGGTATAGGGTTAGTTATTGATTTATGTAATAATAAAGGATTTGATATTTTAAGTAGTTATAGAATTTCATTTTCGATCTTTTTATTTCTATGTGTATTAAGTTATATTTTTTTTATCTATTTAAATAAAAATGAAAATTAATAAAAAAATGACATTAACTAATATATTTTTATTTATATTTGCAATATATACTTTGATTTGCATTTTTCTTTTCTTTTATCAAAGAAATTTAATGTACCATCCTGAAGAGAATAATTATTTTGGAGATAATTTAGAAGTTACCATTGAAAAAGTTAGTATCGAAACAACAGATAATATTAATCTTTTAGGTTGGTTTCACAAAAAAGATTTAAAAAACCATAAAACAATTGTTTATTTTCATGGTAATGCGGGAAAACTTGAAAATAGGATACATAAATTAAATCATTTTAGAGATATGGATGTTAATTTTTTAATTATCGCTTGGAGAGGTTTTAGCGGAAATGAAGGAAACCCTACTGAAGAAGGTCTTTATATAGATGGTATGAGTGCAATTAATTGGCTGAAAAAAAAAGGTCTTAAAGAAAAAGATATAATTCTTTATGGAGAGTCATTGGGAACTGGAGTCGCAACTCAAATTGCTCAGAATAAAAATTTTGCTGGAATAATCTTAGAAACACCTTTTACATCAATGGTAGAGGCTGCAAGAAATTTTTATCCTTATATCCCTGTAGGTTTAATTTTAAAAGATAAGTATGAAAATAATGAAAAAATTAAAAACATTAATATTCCAATATTAGTAATGCATGGTGAGGCTGATCAAATAGTTCCATTTTGGATGGGTAAAAAAATTTTTAATTTAGCAAGTGAACCTAAATATTCATATTTTACCAAATATGACGATCATATGATGGAATATGATGATAAACTTGTATTAGCCCTTAAGTCATTTGTTGATAGTTTAAATTAAGCCACAATCTAAACAAAGATAATTCGAATTTTTTTCTTAAATTTTTTTTATGAAAAATTTTTTCATATTTTTTTTTATACTGTTTTCTTTTTATAATTTATCAAATGCCAAAGAAAATTTAGCATCTGTAGATAGCCTTTTTCATATCGATCAAATGAATTCACATGATGAAAATTTTGCATTATATTTTAAAACACGTGAAAAAGCTGTTTTAGCTCGAGGAGAAAATTCAAATTATATTAATGATTTTCCAAAGGATCTTTATATTTATAATTACAAAACAAAAGAGTCTTTACCATTAATTTCCTATGAATGGTTTCCTAAAACGGCTAAGCATTTTTTGGAGGAGTATGATTTTCCTGTTTTCCCAGACGACTTTGCATATTATCTCTTAAAAGATAATAAAACTTTAGTCATGATTAGTGCTGTCAAAAGTTTAAAGGCTAATTTCAAATTTGATATTATTGAAAGAAAATTAGAGCTTTATCCTGTAAATGGCAAATTTGATTTTATTATTTCTTCAATAGCTAAGAATTGTGGACATTATGAATTTAAAGAAAATTATAAATGTAGTTTTTATAAACCTTTAATTTCTAGTAACTTAATTAACTAATTTGAGTGAAAGCCTCTGCAAATTTTTCAGCTTCAAAAATTTGTAAATCGTCTTCTTTTTCACCTAATCCAAGAGCAATAATTGGTAGCTTATATTTTTTAGCAACAGCTAAAAGAATACCTCCTTTTGCTGTGCCATCTAATTTTGTCATTATAAGACCAGTTATTGGAATAATTTTATTAAATTCTTCAACTTGATTTATTACATTTTGACCCGAAGTTGCATCTAAAACTAAAATAACATCATGTGGGGCGTCAGGATCAATTTTTTTAGTTACGTTCGCAATTTTTTTATATTCCTCCATCAAATTTTTTTTGTTTTGTAATCTTCCAGCAGTATCTATTAAAACCTGATTAAAATTATTGTTTAATGCTTCTTCAATAGCCTTGTAAGCGACTGATGCAGGATCAGAGCCTTGAGATGATTTTGTAATTTGAACATCAACTTTGTTTGCCCAATTTTCAAGTTGTTCTATAGCTGCCGCTCTAAAAGTATCTGATGCAGCAAGCATTACTTTGTTTCCATTACCCTTTAATATTTTACTTATTTTTCCAATAGTGGTTGTTTTTCCAACACCGTTGACACCTGAAATTAATGTTGCATTTAATTTTTCTTTTTTTTTGAAGAATTCAATATTTTCCAATGGCTTCATTATTGAAATAATATAATTTTTTAAAATATTATTTATTTCGTCGGTTAAATTTTTATTAGGATCAATTTTTGTTTGAGAAATTATTTCTCTTATTTCTGAAGCCGAAACAATACCAACATCTGATTGAATTAAGTAATCTTCAATTTTGTCTAATGTTTTGTCATCTATCTCTTTTTTTACAACTATATCTCTTAAACCCGTTGTAAAAGCTGAGGCACTTTTTTTAAAACCTGATTTAAATTTTTCAAAAATTCCCATTAAATTTTAAAACTTATCTCTTCAATATCTGAAACTGGTCCTTTCATATGAATACTATTATTTTCATCAATTGAAATATTCAATCTACCTGTAGAAAATTCAATATCAACTTTATCATTTACCAGTCTATTTTGTTTTGCAGCAAAAGCTGTTGCACAAGCTGCTGTTCCACAAGCTTTGGTAAGTCCAGCTCCTCTCTCCCACACTCTAACTTTTACCAATGCTTTATTAACAACAGTTGCTAAAGTAACATTACATTTTTCTGGGAATAGAGAATGATTTTCAATTTCTGGTCCAATTTTTTTAATTTCAAAATTTTCATTATTATCAACAAAAAAAATTATATGTGGGTTCCCAACATTTACAGCAGTCCCACCAGAAAATTCGTTATTATTTTTGTCAAAAATTTTAATTCCTAAATTATTAGTATTTAATTCTTTAGATAAAGGAATCTCATCCCATTTTGTTTTTGCAATACCTATTTCTGTAGAAACTATTTTTTTTCCAACAATATTTGATTTTAATTTGCCAGATAAAGTTGTTAGGACAATTTCCTTTTTGTTATTTTCTTTGCCTATTAAATCAGCAATACATCGTGTACCATTTCCACACGCACCAGAGATTCCTCCATCTGAATTATAAAATTCTAGCGAAGCATCTGATTCATCATTTTTTTTAATTAATATTAATTGGTCACAACCAATAAATTTTCTGTCACAAATCTTAACTATTTGCTCTTTCGTCAAATTTGTAATTGTTTGTCTATTATCTATGATGACAAAATCATTACCTAAACCGTCCATTTTAAATGCTTTAATATCCATATATTGATGTTTAACTTATTTATTGACTTTTTGAACCTCTATTATAGGTTGATGCCGTTTCCGCAAAAACATTAACTTTGCGGTGTCTTTGGGAACAAAGAGATCGACACTAGTCAGCGAGGGTTCGCCCACTAGTGCGTTTTTGCTATGCGTAATAAATATGTTTGAAAATTTAACAAATAAATTTGAAGAAATTTTTTCTTCTCTGAAAAAAGCACCTTCACTTGATGAAGCTCAAGTAGACGAAGGTTTAAGAGGCATTAGGCAAGCCTTGCTTGAAGCCGACGTTTCTTTAGATGTTGCAAAAGATTTTATTGAAAAAGTTAAGCCAAAAGCGTTAGGCCAAGAGATTATAAGGTCTACCTCCCCTGGGGATATGGTCGTCAAAATTGTTTATGATGAGCTTGTAGACTTACTAGGTGCAACAAATAATGATGTAAACCTAAACGCAGTACCGCCTGTTCCAATGATGTTAGTTGGATTACAAGGTTCTGGTAAAACAACAACAACAGCAAAATTAGCAAAATTTTTAGAAAATAATAAAAAGAAAAAAGTAATGATGGTCAGTTTAGATATTTACAGACCAGCTGCACAAGAACAACTTAGATTTTTAGGAGAACAGAATAATATTTTAACTTTACCTATCATAGAAGGTCAGCAACCCACTGATATTTGTAGAAGGGCAATAAGTGCTGCTAATTTAAATGGAGCTGAAATAATTTTATTTGATACTGCTGGTAGAACTCAAATCGACCTACAAATGATGAGCGAGATTAAGCAAATTGAGGCTGTCATAAACCCAACAGAAACCTTCTTAGTTGCAGACTCTCTAACAGGTCAAGTTGCTGCTTCAGTAGCAAAAGAGTTTAAAAATACAGTTAATTTATCTGGGATTATTCTAACTAGAGCTGATGGTGATGCAAGAGGTGGAGCCGCCGTTAGTATGAAATATATTTCAAACGTTCCAATCAAATTTTTAGGTATAGGAGAAAAGATAGATAATCTTGAAGTATTCCATCCAGATAGAATTGCTAACAGAATACTTGGTATGGGAGATATTGTATCTCTTGTAGAAAAGGCGGCACAAGATTTAGGAGAAGAAAATCTCAAAAAAGCAGAAGAAAATTTAAAAAAAGGTCAATTCTCCATGGAAGATTATTTATCTCAATTAAGACAAATGAAAAAAATGGGCGGTATTGAGGGAATTATGTCTTTTATGCCAGGTGTTTCTAAAATTAAATCTCAAATGGATTCAGCAGGAATTGATGAGAGTATAATTTCAAAAAATGAAGCTATTATTTTATCAATGACAAAAAAGGAGAGAGAGAATCCAAAAATAATAGATGGTTCTAGAAAAAAAAGAATTGCTAATGGCTCTGGCACAGATCCAGCCACTATCAATAAATTGCTTAAGCAATTTAAGATGATGTCTGAAATGATGAAAAAGATGTCTAAAGGAAATCTGAAAGGTATGTCTGATAAAGGTATACCACCAGAGCTATTTAACCAATTAAAGTAAAAAAAGGAGAAGAAATGTTAAAATTAAGATTATCAAGAGGTGGAACAAAAAAACGTCCTGTTTATAAGGTTGTTGTTGCCGACAGTCGTTTTGCAAGAGATGGAAGATTTATAGAAAAGGTTGGTTTCTTTAACCCTCTATTACCAAAAGAGAAAAAAGAAAGAGTGGGCCTAGAAGCTGAGAGAATTAAATATTGGCTTGGTCAAGGAGCACAACCAACAACCAGAGTAGCAAGAATTTTAGGTGAGAACGAATTAATGCCCATGCCTGCTAACGGAAATAATCCAAATAAAGCAGTACCAAAAAAAGAGAGAAATAAAAAAGAAGAGGACAATAAAGAAGCTCCAAAAGCAGAAGCAGCTCCAGCAGAAGCAGCTCCAGCAGAAGCAGCTCCTAAGGAAGAAGCTCCAAAAGCAGAAGCAGCTCCTAAGGAAGAAGCTCCAAAAGCAGAAGCAGCGCCAGCAGAAGCAGCTCCAGCAGAGGAAAAAAAATAATTTAAAGATTATTTATGTGGCAAGCTCAAGTGTTTACACTTTATCCAGAAGTTTTTCCTGGTCCTTTATCTAAAGGACTTTATGGAAAAGCTTTATCAAATAATTTATGGAAATTAAAAGTTGTAAACATAAGAGATGCAGCTGATGACAAACATAAAACAGTAGATGACACACCTTATGGAGGTGGTTCTGGGATGTTGTTAAAAGCAGATGTTCTTGCAAAGTCTTTAGACGAAAATAAAAATGAGAATGAGAGAGTCTTATACTTGTCACCAAAAGGAAAAAAATTCGATCAAAATTTAGCTAAAGAGCTAGCTAATGAAAAATCATTGTCAATAATTTGTGGTCATTTTGAAGGTGTAGATGAGAGAATACTTTCAACAAGAAAAATTGAGGAGATTAGTATTGGAGATTATGTTCTGTCAGGCGGAGAGTCGGCAGCATATGTAGTAATAGATAGCATTTTAAGATTACTGCCAGGCGTATTAGGAAATGAAAACTCTAAACTAGACGAAACCTTTGAAAATGGTCTTCTAGAGTACCCTCAATATACAAAACCTCAAGTTTGGGAGGAAAAAGCCGTACCAGACGTACTATTATCAGGGGATCATAATAAAATTAAACACTGGCGTTTATCTCAATCTGAGGCTATAACACGCGACCGAAGACCAGATTTATGGGAAAAATATAAGAAGAATTAATTTGATAAACACTAACATGAAAACAATTGAAGAAATAAATCAGCATAACGTTAAGAAAATACTTTCAGAGAAAAAAATTCCTGAATTTTATCCTGGAGATGTTGTTAAAGTTGGTGTGAGAATTACTGAGGGTAAAAAAGAAAGAATTCAGTATTTTGAAGGGGTTTGTATTGCAAAAAAGAGTAGAGATTTAAATTCATCTTTTACTGTTAGAAAAATCTCTTTTGGTGAAGGTGTTGAGAGAACCTTTCCTTTATTTGGAACATTAATTGACTCAATCAAAGTCATCAGATCTGGTAAAGTAAGAAGAGCTAAACTATATTATTTAAGAGACAGAACAGGTAAATCAGCAAGGATTGCGGAAAAAATCAGAAAAAAAATTGGTATTGATATTGATGTAAAACCAGAAACGGTTACAGAGGAAAATGTAGCCCCAGTAGCAGAAGCTCCAAAAGAAGAAGTAGCTCCAGCTGGAGAAGCTCCTAAGGTAGACGCAGCACCAGCAGCAGAGGCTACTAAAGAAGAAGCTCCTAAAGTAGAAAAGTCAGAGGGTGCTTCAGAGAAAAAATAATATTTTTTCAATGGCTACAACACTTTACGATAAAATTTGGAAAGATCACTTAGTAGATCAACAAGATGATGGTACAGCATTATTGTTTGTTGATAGACATTTGGTACATGAGGTAACCAGTCCACAAGCTTTTGAAGGTCTAAGAAATTCAAATAGAAAAGTAAGGCATCCTAAGTTGACTTTAGCTGTTGCGGATCACAATGTTCCAACTACAGATAGAACAAAAGGAATTGCTGATACTGACTCAAAAATACAGGTAGAAACTTTAGAAGCGAATTGTAAAGAGTTTGGGGTACAACTTTTTAGTATGAATGACAAAAGGCAAGGTATTGTTCATGTAACAGGTCCAGAACAAGGTTTCACGCAACCAGGTACAGTTATTGTTTGTGGAGATAGTCATACTGCTACTCATGGAGCATTTGGTGCGTTAGCTTTTGGAATAGGAACATCAGAAGTTGAGCATGTATTGGCTACACAAACATTAGTTCAGAAAAAAGCTAAAAATTTTAGAATTAATGTTAATGGAAAATTACCTTTGGGTGTAACTTCAAAAGATGTCATTCTTCAAATTATTGGAAAAATAGGAACAGCAGGTGGAACTGGATGCGTTTTGGAATATGCTGGAGATTTAATAGAGTCTTTGAGTGTAGAACAACGTATGACTATTTGTAATATGACAATAGAAGGTGGCGCAAGAGCAGGATTGATTGCACCTGACGAAAAAATATTTCAGTATCTAAAAGACAGACCTATGTCTCCTAAGGGTGAAAATTGGCATAAAGCAATAGAATATTGGAGTAGTTTAAAAACAGATTCTAACGCAGGCTTTGATAAAGAGATGAGTTTACAAGCTGATGAAATTGTACCAATGATTACTTGGGGAACTTCACCACAAGACGTAATAACTATTGATGGAAATATTCCAAATCCAAAAAATGAAAAAGATGAAGACAAAAAAAATTCTTTGGAAAGAGCATTAGATTATATGGGGTTAAAACCAGATATGGCAGCTACTGATATTAAGATTGATAAAGTTTTTATTGGCAGTTGTACAAATGGCAGAATTGAGGATTTAAGAGAAGCGGCCCAAATATTAAAAGATAAAAAAATAGCATCACATGTTCATGCAATGGTTGTTCCTGGGTCAGGATTAGTTAAAGAACAAGCAGAGCAAGAGGGATTAGATAAAATCTTTGTAGATTCAGGCTTTGAATGGAGAGAACCTGGATGCTCAATGTGCTTAGCTATGAATGCAGATAAATTAAAACCAGAAGAAAGATGTGCCTCTACATCCAATAGAAATTTTGAGGGTAGACAAGGTAGAGGTGGAAGAACACATTTAGTTAGCCCAGGTATGGCAGCAGCAGCAGCTATTTCTGGAAATTTAGACGATGTTAGAAAATACCAAAACTAAATGAGAAAATTTAATACACTTAAAAGTATTCCAGCATATCTACCTATTGTGAATATTGATACAGATATGATTATTCCAAAACAATTTTTAAAAACAATTAAAAGAACTGGTCTAGGAAAAAATTTATTTTTTGAAATGCGATATGATGAAAATGGAAATATAATTCATGACTTTGTTTTAAATAAAGATCCATATAATAATTCGAAAATTTTAATTGCTGGGAATAACTTTGGCTGTGGTTCTTCTAGAGAGCATGCTCCATGGGCTTTGTTAGATTTTGGTATCACTTGTGTAATTAGTTCCAGTTACGCAGATATCTTTTATAATAATTGTTTTAAGAATGGAATATTACCAATAATTCTTGAAGATGAAAAAATAAAAGAGTTATCTGAATATGCTAAAAGAAAAGAAGAAATTTCGATAAATTTGAGTGAAGAAAAAATATTATATGGAAATAATGAAATTAAATTTAACATCGATCCTTTTAAAAAAAAATGTCTATTAGAAGGTTTAGATGATATTGCTCTATCATTAAAAAAATCTGAAAAAATAGAACAATTTGAAAATAAATTAAAAGATCATAAACCATGGATAATGAATGATTAAAGTAAAAAAAAGAAAAATACTTTTACTTCCAGGTGATGGTATTGGCCCAGAAGTAATAAGAGAAGTTAGAAAAATAATAACTTGGTTTAATGATAATAAATCTTTAGATTTTGAAATAGATCAAGAACTCATAGGTGGATGTTCTTACGATAAGCATGGTACCCCAATTACTGATGAAGTTTTTTATAAAGCTTTAGAGAGCGAAGTTATTATGTTAGGAGCAGTAGGTGGACCTACTTGGGATAGTTTAGAATTTTCAAAAAAACCAGAAAGAGCATTATTAAAACTCAGAAAAGAATTAAAACTATTTGCAAATCTAAGACCTGCTATTTGTTTTGAACAATTAGTTGATGCTTCAACTTTAAAGCCAGAAATAGTTTCAGGCTTAGACATTATGATAGTACGAGAGCTTACCGGTGGTATATATTTTGGTGAGCCAAGAGGAATTAAGCCGATAGAAAATGGTGAACGAAAAGGAATAAACACCCACACATATACCACAAGTGAAATTAAAAGAGTGGCAAGAGTAGCTTTTGATTTGGCAAGGAAAAGATCTAATAAAGTCACATCAAGCGAAAAATCAAATGTGATGGAGGCTGGGCAGTTGTGGAGAGAAGAGGTTCAAGAGCTTCATAATAAAGAATATAAAGATGTAGAACTAAGTCATATGTTAGCAGACAACTGTGCTATGCAACTTTTAAGAAATCCTAAACAATTTGATGTAATTGTAACTGATAATTTATTTGGAGATATGTTATCTGACCAAGCTTCTATGTTAACTGGATCATTGGGCCTTTTACCTTCTGCATCCTTAGGTGCAAAAAATAAAGATGGTGAAATGAGAGCAATGTATGAGCCTATTCATGGGTCTGCTCCAGACATTGCAGGAAAAGGTATAGCAAATCCGATAGCTTCAATTTTAAGCTTTGCAATGGCATTAAGATATTCGCTAGATCTTGATAAAGAAGCAGATATTTTAGAAAAAGCAGTACAAGACGTTCTAAACGATAGTTTAAGAACTAAAGATATAATGTCAGATAGTATGAAAGAAATATCTACTTCAGCAATGGGTGATGCGATAATTTCAAAATTGCAATAAAAAAGGAATTATTCTAAGGTTCAAAAATGCCAACTTACACAGCTCCGGTTAAAGATATGATGTTTCTCTTTGAAAAATTAAGAGATAATAAAAATTATAACGAGCTTGAGAAGTATAATGAAGTAACTCCAGACTTGGTAAAAGATATTTTGGAGGAAGCAGCTAAGATAAATCAGAATTTAATTTTACCACTTGCTAAAGCAGGAGATGAAAATCCAGCTGTTCTAGAAAATGGTATTGTTAGAACTCCTCCAGGATATAAAGAAGCATACCAGAAATATATTGAAGATGGCTGGACATCATTGTCTTGTGATCCTAAATATGGTGGCCAAGGGATGCCAAAAACTGTAAGTGCATTCTTTGATGAAATGTTATCTTCAGCAAGTCTATCATTTAAATTATATAGTGAATTAAGTATTGGTGCTTATAATTGTATAAATCACCATGCATCAAATGAAATAAAAGATAAATATTTACCAAAAATTGTTGAAGGTAAATGGAGTGGTACAATGTGTTTAACAGAGCCAGTTTGTGGAACAGATTTAGGTTTATTAAAAACTAAAGCGATCAAACAGTCTGACGACACGTATAAAATTAGTGGGCAAAAAATATTTATAACTTCAGGGGACCACGACTTAACTGAAAATATCATTCATTTAGTTTTAGCGAGATCTGCCGACTCTCCTTCTGGTACTAAGGGTATTAGTTTATTTCTAGTTCCAAAATATATTGTTAATGAAGATGGCAGTGTTGGTCCTAGAAATGGTATTTCAACTGGATCTATTGAAAGTAAGATGGGCATTAAAGGTTCAGCTACATGTGTATTAAATTTTGATGATGCAACTGGTTATATGATCGGTACTAAAGACAAAGGTCTTAGTGCCATGTTTACTATGATGAATTTAGAAAGAATAGTTGTTGGTATTCAAGGTTTAGGAATTTCTGAAATTGCTTACCAAAACTCACTTGCTTACGCAAAAGAGAGAAAGCAAGGAAAAACGAATAATTCTAAATCTTCAAATGGAGCAGATTTTATTATTGAACACGCAGATATTAGAAGAACTTTACTGAATATGAAATCAATAATTGAGGGTGAAAGGGCTTTATGTTTTTGGTTGTCTCAACAAACAGAGGTAAGTCTTTATCATCCAGATGAAAAGATTAAACATGATGCTTCAGATTATGTTTCATTAATGACACCTGTAGTTAAATCATTATTTACTGATTTAGCCATGGAAATTACAAGCGATGCGATGCAAATACACGGTGGATACGGTTACACAAAAGATCAAGGCATAGAACAATTGTATCGAGACAACCGTATTACTCCTATTTATGAGGGAACAAATTCAGTGCAAGCAGCGGATTTAGTATTTAGAAAGTTGTTTAATAAAAATGGGGATATTATTAATAAGTTTTTAGACATGGTTAAGTCAGAATGTGAGTCTAAAAATGGAAAAGTAAAAACATTTTCCAAAGAATTAAATTATTATTTAGATATATTGTCTAAGTTTACAGGCTGGATAGGAGATAAAAATAAAATTGAAAAAGATGACGTAAGTGCTGCAGCAAATGATTATTTAAAAAGTTTAGGATACATCTCAATTGCTTATGCTTGGATTAAAATCTTGGATGTAAGTTTTAATGATTTTAATACAAATGAGGAATTTTATAGTGATAAGATAAATACTGCTAAATTTTATTTTGATAAAGTTCTTCCTCGAGCTGAGTATCATTATAAATCAGCAATTTCTGGAAGTTCAAACATTATGAATTTTAAATTTAATTAGGAATGAGCCATTACGATACAAATTTAGATAAAAATAAAGCTAATCACGTTCCGCTCACACCACTAACATTTTTAAAACGAGCAAAAGAAATTTATCCAAATTATGAAGCTTTAATTTACGAGGATAGAAAATATACCTGGGAAGAGGTTTATAAAAGAGTTGTAAAATTTGCTAGTGCATTATCAAAAATAGGTATTAAAAAAGGCGATACAGTTTCATTTTTAGCTTTTAATACACCGGAAATTTTTGAAGCGCATTACTCAGTACCAATGACGGGTGCAGTTATTAATACTATAAATATAAGATTAGATGCCAAAACAATTTCTTACATTTTAAATCATAGTGAAGCAAAGGTGCTAGTAGTAGATAGACAATTACATGGTGAAGTAAAAAAAGCTTTACAATCTGTTAATAAGAAAATTACTATAATTGATATTAATGACAAATATGCTGATCAATCCAAGTTAGAAAAAATTGGAGACTTAGAATACGAGAGTTTTTTAAACACAGGAGATGAAAATTTTCAGTGGGAAATGCCAGAAGATGAGTGGCAAGCAATATCATTGAGCTATACATCAGGAACTACAGGAAACCCAAAGGGAGTAGTATATCATCACAGAGGAGCATATTTAATGTCAACAGGAAGCTCCGTAGCCTGGAATATGCCAAACAGACTAAATTTTTTGACAGTTGTTCCAATGTTTCATTGCAATGGCTGGTGTTATCCATGGACAGTTCCAATGCTTAATGGTCGAACAATTTGTTTAAGAAATATAGATATTAAAAAAATTTTTGAACTGATTGATAAATATCAAATTACACACTTTGGTGGTGCACCAATAGTGTTAAATATGATTACTGGAGCACCTGAGAGTGATCAAAAAAAATTAAAACAAAAAGTTTATGTTTTAACTGCTGGCGCTCCTCCTCCAAGTATAATTTTTAAGAAAATGAAAGCTCTTGGTTTTGAAGTAATGCATGTATATGGTTTAACAGAAACATATGGGCATGTAACCCAGTGTGCTTGGAATGACGATTGGAATGATTTTGATGAAGAGAAACAAAATGAAATTAAAGCAAGACAAGGTGTCAAATATCCAAACACTGAAGGTGTAACTATTTTAGATCCTGAAACAATGAAGGAAGTCCCTAGAGATGGAAAGACAATTGGTGAAATAATGATTAGAGGAAATGTGGTAATGAAAGGATATTTTAAAGATAAAGATGCTACTGATAAAGCTATGAAAGATGGATGGTTTCATAGTGGCGATTTAGCTGTGATGCATCCTGATGGATATATAAAAATACAAGATAGATCAAAAGATATAATTATTTCTGGAGGAGAAAATATTTCTTCAATTGAAATTGAGAATACTCTTTCCAAACATCCGTCTGTTTCTATTGCTGCAGTTGTTGCAAAACCTGATGAAAAATGGGGAGAAGTACCATGCGCATTTATTGAAGCAGTCAAAGATAAACCAGTAAGCGAAAAAGAATTAATTGATTTTTGTAAAGAGACATTGGCAGGATTTAAAGTTCCAAAAAAAGTTATTTTTTGTGAGTTGCCAAAAACATCGACAGGAAAAATACAAAAATTTGAATTAAGAAAACAAGTTTAGGTAATTTTGATTTTTCAGATTGAAAATAAAAACATCCATGCCTCTGATGCTGGACAGGGAATAGATCTAGATAAAGAGACTATTGTATTTCTTCATGGAAGTGGTCTTTCCCATATAGTGTGGTCTTTAACAGAACAATTTTTTTCTAATAAAAATTTTAATGTTTTATCTTTAGATTTACCAGGCCATGGAAATTCTGATGGTCCTTGTCTTGATACAATTGAAAAAATTGCTGATTGGTTAGAACAAATATTTATTTCATTAAATTTAGAAAAATTAACTTTAGTTGGACATTCTCAAGGATGCTTGGAGATACTTGAGTATGCATCAAAATATAAAAATAGATTGAAAAAAATAGTGTTTATTGGTGGTTCAAATAAAATGCCAGTTCATTCAGATTTAATTGATTTAGCAAAAAACGGAGATTCTGATGCAGTTAAATTAATGATGAAGTGGGGATATGAGGGATCAAAAAAATTTATTGGAGGTAATCCTGTAGAAAAAATTATCCAGTCACCTAGAGATATAAGAGAAATATTGGCAGTCGACCTTGTTGCTTGTAACAATTATAAAAACGGAACTGATGCAGCAAAATCAATAGAATGCCCATCTTTATTTATTTTTGGATCTTTAGACAAAATGGTAAACTTAGAATCAGGTAAAAAATTTTCGAATTTAGTCAAAAACTCAACAGTGCATGTAATTGAAGGATGTGGTCATATGATTATGATTGAAAAAGCATTTGAAATGAGAGACAAGGTCTTAGAATTTTTAAAACAATGAAAACTTTTTCAATAGCAAAATCAAGAAGACTTAGAAGTACTCCTTATACTTCAAGAATAGAAAAACAAGGTGTTACAGCTTATACCATTTATAATCATATGCTACTCCCTGCTGCATTTGGTACATTGGAAGACTCCTACCATCATCTTAAAGAGTATGTACAGGTATGGGATGTTGCTGCAGAAAGACAGGTAGAGATTTCTGGAAAAGATTCTGCAACGTTAGTTCAATTAATGACCTGTAGAGATTTATCAAAATCAAAAGATGGGAGATGTTATTACTGTCCCATAATTGACGATAAAGGAGGGCTCATTAATGATCCAGTGGTTTTGAGATTAAACGAAAATAGATGGTGGGTTTCCCTTGCTGACTCAGATGTAATATTGTTTGCTAAAGGATTGGCAATAGGAAATAAATTTGATGTTAAAATTTTTGAACCCAATATTGACATAATGGCAGTACAAGGTCCAAAGTCATTTAATCTGATGGAAAAGGTTTTTGGAGATAAGATCGTAAATTTAAAATTCTTTGGTTTCGATTATTTTGAATTTGGTGGTGATAAACATTTAATTGCAAGATCTGGATGGTCTAAACAAGGTGGTTATGAAATTTATGTTGAGCATAATGACTCAGGATTAAAATTATATGATCATCTTTTTGAAATTGGAAAAGA
>CACNSD010000005.1 GCA_902623075.1 uncultured Pelagibacteraceae bacterium | reverse complement strand
AAAAAAAAGGTATTTGTTTAGTGTCTATTTTGTAATTTAAAAAACTAAACATAATAATTAAATTTAACTAAATTTTATCCAAATTTTCTGCCCTTTTTTGAAATGCATCTGCTATCTTTTCTAAACCATATTGAAATGACTTAGTCATCAAGATATTTAGGAATTTATTCTCAATTTCAAAATCAATATCAAAAATAACTTCAGTCTTAGTGTCATTAATTAAAGTTCCTTTTTCTTGAAATTTCCAATTATTTTCTAAAAAATTTAATGGGCCACCTAAATTTACAACATGTATTAAATCATATTTTTTAATATATTTTACATTACTTTTAAAAGTATCTTTAAAAGGTCCTTTTCCAATTGTTAGATCAGCAATTATATTTACAATTTGACCATCATCTTTCCTTTCATAAACTTTAGAATTGTCACAAAATGGAATAAATTCTGGGTATCTTTCAATATCTAATACAAACTGAATGAGTTTATCTTTTTTTTGACCAATTAATCTCTTAACCGATGCTTTTGGCATTAATTATTTTGTATTCTCTTTTCTTTTAATTTAGCAAAATCTTCATCGGCATGATAAGAAGACCTTGTTAATGGTGATGATGAAACTAAAAGAAAACCTTTTGTTTTTGCAATACTTTCTAATTCTTTAAACTCATCGGGATGATAATATCTGCTTAAAGGATGATGTTTTGGTGATGGTTGCAAATATTGTCCTATAGTCAAAAAATCTACCTCAGCTGACCTTAAATCATCCATTACTTGATTTAACTCGTCCTTATCTTCACCAAGACCAACCATTAAACCAGATTTTGTAAAAACTTTTTTATTAAATTTTTTAACATTTTTTAAAAGTTCTAATGATCCAAAATATCTAGCACCTGGTCTCACTTTAAGATAAAGACGTGGTACGGTTTCTATATTGTGGTTAAAAACATCTAAGTCAGCCTCTAAAAGCTTTTTATATGCGTCACCTTTTCTTAAAAAATCTGGTGTCAACACCTCAATAGATGTTTCTGGATTTTTTTTTCGCGTGGCTTGAATTACCTCATAAAAATGATTGGATCCACCATCATTAAGATCATCTCTATCTACTGAGGTAATAACAACATGTTTTAAATTTAATTTTTTAACTGCATTAGAAATTTTGTATGGCTCAAATGGATCTAAACTTTCAGGTTTACCAGTCTTAACATCACAAAAAGCACATGCTCTCGTGCAAGTGTCTCCCATAATCATAAAAGTTGCATGTCTTTTACTCCAACATTCTGTTATGTTTGGACAATTAGCTTCCTGACATACTGTTACTAAATTATTTTGATTGACTACAGTTTTAGTTATAAAAAATTCTCTACTATTTGATAACTTTGATCTTATCCAGTCTGGTTTTTTTTTAATTGGATTTATGGGTTTATTTACTTTTTCAGGGTGTCTAACTTTAATTTTCATTTTTTTTAATTACATAAATTGTTTCATTATTTTTCCCAAACAAAAATCTTTCTCTAATTAAAGTCTCTATAAAATCTAGATCTAAATTGTCGCTTAATAGAGAATTTTTATTATCTACATCATCTATTTTTATAGTTAAAGATAATTCTTCATTTTTCAAGTCAGACAAAATTTTTTTTTTATCTATATATGAAAAAAGCCCCCTTTCACCTGAAACTAGATTAAAACCGAAATAAAAAATAAGAAATATTGATATCAATAAAAAATAATTTCTTTTTATTAATCTAAGCATTAATTAATCTTATTCATCTTCGCTTTTTTTCCAAGTTCTTCTTCGATACGTATTAATTGATTATATTTAGCTACCCTTTCAGATCTAGCTAATGATCCTGTTTTAATTTGATTTGAATTTGTACCAACTGCTAAATCAGCAATAAAAGTATCTTCACTATCACCTGATCTATGAGATATGATAGTTTTATATCCAATTGTTTGTGCAAATTTTATCACATCTAGTGTTTCAGATACTGTACCAATTTGATTTAACTTAATCAAAATTGAATTTGAAGAAATATTTAAGAAACCTTTTTTTAACCTTTCAAGATTCGTAACATATAAATCATCACCTACAATTTGAACTTTTTTAACTGCTTTCATTAGTTTACCCCAAGCAAACCAATCATTTTCAGCAAATGGATCTTCAATAGATTTAATTTTATATTTTTTAATAATTTTTTGATACTCTTTAATAGATTTATCTACTGATATATATTTTTTTGAGTGAATTGAGTATTTGTTTTTTTTAAACAATTCGTTAGCAGCCACATCTAGACAAATAGAGACATCTTTACCATTAATAAACCCTGATTTTCTAATTGCACTCACAATCAAATCTAATGCTTGATTATTATTACTAATCATAGGTGCAAAACCACCCTCATCTCCAACAGAAGTCGATAAACCCTTACTTTTAATTAGCATACGTAAGCTGTTGATTACTAGAAAGCAAATTCTCATTGCTTCAGAAAAACTTTTTGCACGATCTGGTCTAATCATAAATTCTTGAATTCTAAGACCATTATTTGCATGAGCTCCACCATTTATAATATTCATTAGTGGATATGGTAATTGAAAATTATTTTTTTGAGAAAAAGTTTTATATAGAGGTAATTTTTTTACTTTAGCTGAAAGTTTTTTAACAGCCATAGAAATTGCTAATATTGTATTAGCTCCTAAGTTGGTTTTTTGTCTAGTTCCATCTAAGTTTATTAACAATGCATCAATTCTTGCTTGGTTATGAATATTTTGTCCTTTTAATTTGTTAGATATTATTGTGTTAACCAAATAAACAGCACTTAAAACACTTTTTCCCAAATATCTTTTATTTTTATTATCTCTTTTTTCGAATGCCTCAAAAGTACCTGTGGATGCACCAGAAGGACAAATAGCAGAAGCGCTATTATTTTTTATATAAATTTCTGCCTCAATGGTTGGATTTCCCCTACTATCAAATACTTGACGTGCTTTAACTTTTAAAATTTTGCTCACTATTTTTTAATTAGGTTATCTATGTCTTGTAATTGTTTTAATAGATTCTCTAATTTATTCAATGGTACCATGTTAGGACCGTCTGAAGGTGCATTGTCCGGGTCTTGATGAGTTTCAATAAATACTCCTGCAACACCAACAGCTACTGCAGCTCTTGCTAAATATTCTACAAATTCTCTTTGACCACCAGAAGACTCTCCTTGTCCACCTGGTTGTTGAACTGAATGAGTTGCATCAAAAATTACAGGATAACCATTTTTTGCCATAATAGGTAAAGATCTCATGTCTGATACTAAAGTATTGTAACCAAAACTCGCACCCCTTTCAGTTACTAAAATATTTTTATTTCCAGATTCTGAAATTTTTTTAGTTACATTAACCATGTCCCATGGTGCTAAGAACTGACCTTTTTTAACATTAATAATTTTGTTTGTTTTAGCTGCCGCTATAAGTAGATCTGTTTGTCTACATAAGAAAGCAGGTATTTGAATTACATCAATATGATTTGCTACTATAGAGCATTGTTCGGTATTATGAATATCAGTTAAAATTGGAACATTTAGTTCTTTTCTTATTTTATCAAAAACTGGCAATGATGACTCAAGACCAGCACCTCTTTTTCCCTTTAAACTTGTTCTATTCGCCTTATCGAATGAAGTTTTATAAATAAATCCAAGTCCAAATTTTTTAGTGATTTCTTTAATCTTCCCTGCCATGTCCATTGCGTGTTGCTCAGTTTCCAGTTGGCAAGGTCCTGCAATAATACAAATTTTATTATCATTTGAAATTTCTATATTTCCACAATTTACTTTAATGCTGCTCATTTATGATTTTTTGCTGCCTTGATAAATGATGAGAATAAAGGATGAGGTGCCAAAGGTCTAGATTTAAATTCTGGATGAAATTGAACACCTATAAACCAAGGATGATTTTTTAACTCTATTATTTCTGGGAGCTTGTTATCTGGCGATAATCCTGAAAAAATCATACCTTTTTTTTCAAATTTATCTTTGAAAGCAATGTTCACTTCATATCTATGTCGATGTCTTTCTTTAATTAATCTTGATTTGTAAATTTTTCTTATCTTTGAATTTTCTTTTAATTTTGCATCATAAGAGCCTAATCTCATCGTGCCACCTAGATCTTTATCAGTGCCTTTAATTTTTTTACCATCTTTTGTCCACTCATTGATAAGACCTATAATAGGTAAACCTTTCTTATCGAATTCACTTGATGTTGCCTTTTTTAAATTTAATTGGTTTCTTGCAAATTCAATTATTGCCATTTGCATGCCGTAACAAATTCCTAAAAAAGGAATTTTATTCTTTCTAGCATGTTTTATTGCCTCTATTTTTCCATCAGTTCCTCTTTTACCAAATCCACCTGGTATCAAAATACCTGAAATATTATTAAGTTTTTTCTTTATTTCAAAAACTTTCAAATTTTCAGAGTCAATTCTTATTAAGTTAACTTTTATATTATTATCAATGCCTCCATGAGTGAGTGCTTCATCTAAAGATTTATATGCATCCTTAAGCTCTACATATTTACCAATTATGGCAATATTAACTTGTTTGTTATTTTGTAAGATAATTTTTGTAATTTTTTTCCAAGGTTTTAGGTTTGCAGGTTTTTTTGATTTTAATTTAAAATAATTTAAAACTTGGATATCTAATTTTTGATTAAAAAAACTAATTGGTGCTTCATAAATAGTTTTAACATCAACTGTTTCAATCACATTTTTAATATCTACATTACAAAATAATGAAATTTTCTTTCTATGGTCTAGGGGTATAGGTCTTTCAGACCTACAAATTATTATGTCTGGTTGTATACCAATACTTCTTAATTCCTTAACTGAGTGTTGAGTTGGTTTTGTTTTTATTTCATCAGATGCTTTTAAGTATGGCACTAATGTTAAGTGAATAAATAATGCATTCTTTTTACCAACATCATTTGCGAATTGTCTTATCGCTTCTACAAATGGTAAACTTTCAATATCCCCTACTATTCCACCAATTTCACATATTACAAAATCCTCTTTTGATGAATCATTTTTTATAAAACGCTTTATCCGATCAGTGATATGAGGGATGACCTGAACCGTTTTGCCTAAATACTCTCCTTTACGTTCTTTTTTTAGAACATCATTATAAATTTTACCTGTAGTAATATTGTCTGACTCTTTAGCTGATACTCCAGAAAATCTTTCATAATGACCAAGATCTAAATCTGTTTCAGCTCCATCATCGGTCACAAATACTTCCCCATGCTGGAATGGACTCATTGTTCCTGGATCAACATTTAAATATGGATCTAATTTTCTTAAGCGAACTTTATAACCTCTTGACTGTAATAGATATGCAAGGGATGCTGAAGAAAGACCTTTGCCTAAAGAAGAAACCACGCCGCCAGTAACGAATATATATCGCGCCATGGAAGTATCTTATAGCGAATAAAAAATGAATTGAAAAGGATTAATTAATTATTTTCTGGAATTGAAGGTGTATCTTCAGTTTTTTCCTCAACAGTATCCAGTACTGAGCCCGCAGGGGTAAGTTCTGCTCTAGAAATTATTGTTAGAGCTAAACTGCAAATTATAAAAAGTGTAGCTACAATTGCAGTAGCTTTTGTCATGAAGCTGCCTGCTGATCTGGATAACATAAAATTTTCTTGAGAAACACCAATTCCAAGTGCCCCACCTTCTGATTTTTGGAACAATACTAATAAAACCAAAATAACCGCAAGTATGATGTTAATTACAAGTAATAATGTTTCCATTTGGGTCTAATTAATGGTTTTTTTAATTATATCAATAAATTTCTTTGAATCTTGTGATGCACCACCCACTAAAAATCCATCTATGCCAGTAATAATTTTTAATTTATCAATATTGTTACCATTTACTGATCCACCATATAAAATTTTTGGAGATTTTTTACCAAATTTGCTTTTTATGAAAGCAATTGATTTTTTTAAATCTTCAGATTTTGGAATTAAACCTGATCCTATCGACCATACAGGTTCATAAGCTACAATTATATTTGATTTATTATTTATTGAGGTTAGTCCATTTTTTATTTGTTTTGATAGAACTTTATAAGTTTTTTTATTTCTTTTTTCTTTTAAAGTTTCACCAATACAAAAAATAATTTTTAAACCAGCTTTTAATGCACTTTTAATTTTTAAATTTATTAATTTATCATCTTCTCCTAATTGTCTATTTTCTGAGTGACCAATTATAACAAATTTTGCTCCTACACTTTTAAGCATTCTAGAATTTACTTGACCTGTGTTAGCTCCAAAGTCATAGCTATGGTGGCAATTCTGGGCACCTACACTTATTTGAGTTGTTTTAAGGATTTTTGAAAAAGGTCGAATTAGTGTGCTTGGCGGACAATAAATTATTTTAAACTTATTTTTTCTAATAGTTTTTGAGAACTTAATAACTTTATCAAGAGAATTAATAGCTCTTAAATCACCAAACATTTTCCAATTAGCTACAAAATACATATATTTATTTGTCATATTTGACTTTTTAATCTATAGATTTGTTTTTTACAGATCAATAAATTTATAACGCTATGATTGAAAAACTTAAAAACTTAGGCTGGAAACAATTCGGGGGTTTAGTTTTAATTGTTATAATTATTATTGCATTTGGCTTTGGAGGTTTTGGAGGAGGATTTAGTACCAACAATCAAAATAACATAGCAAAAATAAATAAAACTAATTTGACAACACAAGATTTTATGGATTATGTAAATCAAAGTGGGATATCAGCAGATGTAATTAGAAATAACCTGGACAATAATATTATCGAAGAACTTTTATCAGGTTTAATATCAACAACGCTAATTGATTTAGAAGTTAAAGATTTTAATATTTCAATTAATGAAAAAACGATTTTAAAAACAATTAAAGAAAATAAAAACTTTCAAGATGAAAGTGGTGTTTTCCAGAGAATTAAATACGAAAAATTTTTGCTTTCGAACAATATATCTGCTCAGATGTTTGAAATAAAACTAAAGAATAGAGAATTACAGAAACATTTGTTTGATTTTATTGGAGCCGGAACAATAACACCAAACTTTTTAATAGATAAAAAATTCGAGGAAAATAATAAAACTTTAGAAATTGAATATTTTGATATGGAAAATCTATATAAAATTAAGGAAGATTATTCACAAGAAGATATTCAAAAATTTATAGATGAAAATAAAGATCAACTAAAAAGAGAATATATTGACTTTAAATATGTAATCTTAAACCCAAAAAATTTAATTGGTGTAGAGGAATTTAATCAGGATTTCTTTGATGAAATAGATAAAATTGAAAATAACATCTCACAGGGTATTACATTTAATTCTCTAGTGGAAAATTTAGAGATTGATATTATTGAAGTAAATGAATTTAGTCCTGATGGTAGCGAACGGCAAAATGAGAATTTAATTTTTTCAAAAAGATCAACAAAAATAGATTTAATTGAGAGTGGAGATAATTTTTTACTTTATAATATTGAAAAAGAATACGATAGAGCTCCCGATTTAAGTGATAAAAAAATAGAAACTGAAGTAAGGGAATTAGTTTACCAAAAAGGAAAGTTTGATTTTAATAGAAAAATTATTGAAGAAATACAGAACAAAAAATTTGATAATGCTAAATTTAATGAACTAGTTGGTTACAATAAAGAATATGGTTCTATAAATTCAGTTAATGACAATGAACTTTTTGAAATAAACTCAGTTAAAATACTTTTCGCTTTACCAATAAACTCATTTGCTTTGGTTAATAGTAGTGAAAATAAAATTTATTTAGTAAAAACAATAGGCTCTAATAAAAATCTATTTAATAGGGAAGATGAAGATTATAAGAATTTTGCAAATAACGAATTTACGAATACAAGAAAAAGTATTTTAGCTGCTTATGATCAACTACTAACTAGTAAATATCAGGTACAGTTAAATCAAAAAACTATTGATAGAGTTAAAAATTATTTCAAATGATAATTAATCGAAGCTTCAAAGATTTTAAGTTTCGACACAGAAGCAAAAAAAATCAAATTATATACACTTCAAAAAAAGTTAAAAATGATGAAGAAGTGTTAAATTTAATAGATAATTTCTTAGACGAAAAAAATAGTTTTATATTTGAGTCTGTAGAAAAAGGTAAAATCAAAGGTAGATATACAATTTTTGGTAAAAACCCTGATAAAATTTGGGAGTTTAATAACAATAACTCTTATCTAATTGAAAAAAACAAAAAAATTAAATTAAAGGATAAGCCTGAAAATTTAATTGAAAAAATTATAGAAGATTTCAAATTTGATACGCCAAAAAATTTACCTAAAATTTGTTCGTTAATTTCTGGCTATTTTTCTTACGACTCTATTAGGTATATAGAAAAAATTCCAAATAATTGTAAAAATGATCTTAATCTACCTGACGTTAGACTTTTACGTCCAAGAACACTAGTGATTCACGACAATTTAAAAAAAGAAATATTTTTTATTTCAAATATTTTTAAAGATGAAAAAATTATAAATTATAAAAACAAGTTTGATAAAATACGTTCTGAATTATTTAAATTGCAAATTCAATCATCAATTAAAAACATTGAAACAAAAACAACTCAAAAATTAAATAATATAAAAGTAAAATCAAACACTTCGAAAAATAAATTTCTTGCAATGGTAGATAAGGCTAAGAAATACATTAAATTAGGTGATATTTTTCAAGTTGTATTAAGCCAGAGATTTGAAGCAAAATTAACAAAAAAACCCTTAGATATATATAAAAAGCTTAGAGTAACTAACCCCTCTCCATTTATGTTTTTTTTTAATTTTAATGATTTTCAAATAATTGGCGCAAGTCCTGAAATATTAGTAAGACTTAGAGATAATAAAATTACTGTAAGACCTATTGCTGGAACGAGGCCACGTGGTAAAACAAAAAAAGAAGATCTGTTTTATGAAAAAGACCTTCTTAAAGATAAAAAAGAACTTTCAGAACATTTAATGCTTCTTGATTTAGGCAGAAATGATGCTGGTAAAGTATCAAAGATAAATTCCGTGAAAGTCACAGAAAGCTTTATAATTGAGAGATATTCCCATGTAATGCATATAGTTTCAAATGTAGTTGGGGAATATAATAAAAAATTTTCAAAATTTAAATCGCTCTTAGCTGGTTTTCCAGCAGGTACTGTCTCTGGAGCTCCAAAAATACGAGCCATGGAAATTATAGATGAATTAGAAACATCGAAAAGAAAAGTTTATGCAGGTGGAATTGGATATTTTGCTGCAAATGGAGAATTTGATACATGCATAGCATTAAGAACTGCAGTTGCTAAAAATAAAAAATTTTATGTGCAAGCAGGTGCAGGTATAGTTGCAGACAGTAAACCTAAAAATGAATATGAAGAAACAGTTAATAAAGCGAAAGCTTTAATTAATGCTTTAAGATAATGAAAATATTATTAATAGATAATTATGATAGTTTTACTTTTAATTTGTATCATTATATCTCCTCATTAAATGTTAAAGTTGATGTAGTTAGAAATGATAAAATTAATTCTAAAGAAATCATTAAAAAGAAATATGATAAAATTGTTATTTCACCAGGACCAGGCAACCCAAATCAATCTGGCAATTGTATTAAAATATTGAACTCATTATACAAAGAATTACCTTTTTTAGGAGTTTGTCTCGGCCATCAAATCATTGGACAAGTTTTTGGATCAAAAATTGTTCAAGCAAGAAAGTTAATGCACGGCAAAACAAGCAAAATCAAATCAAAAAAAATTGGTATTTTAAAAAACCTCCCAAATACATTTGAAGCTACCAGATATCATAGTTTGATAATTGATAAAAAAACCGTATCTAAGGAGTTAGAGATTACAGCAGAGACAGAGGATGGGGTAATAATGGGAGTTCAACATAAAAAATTTAATATTCATGGTGTACAATTCCATCCTGAAAGTATTAAAACTAAATTTGGAATAAAAATTCTTAAAAACTTTATTAACAATTAAATTTATGGATCAAATTTTAGAAAAACTTAAAAATAAACAACATTTAACTTTTGAAGAAAGTAAAACAGCTTTTGATATATTAATGACAGGAAAAGCCAGTGATGATCAAATTTTTAGTTTTTTAACTTTGCTATCTGAAAAAGGTGAAGTTTCTGATGAAATAGCTGGTGGAGTTTTTGTTCTAAGAGAAAAGTCAAAACGAGTGAATGTAAGTGATTGTATTGATACTTGCGGTACTGGCGGTGATGGTATGAATACTCTTAATATTTCAACTGCCTCTGCCCTACTTTTAGCCAGTATGGGTACAAAAGTTGCTAAGCATGGCAATAAAGCTGTTTCTTCAAAATGTGGATCAGGTGATGTCTTAGAAGCTTTAAAAATTAAAATTGATTTAGAGCCTGAAGAGATTGAGAAAGAAATTAATACCAATAATTTTGGTTTTATGTTTGCACCAAATTATCATAGTGCAATGAGATTTGTTGGACCTGTAAGAAAGAAAATTGGAAAAAGAACAATTTTTAATATGATTGGTCCATTAAGCAATCCAGCTCTTGTAAAAAGACAAGTTGTTGGTGTTTTTGACAAAAAATTATTAAAAATATTTGCAGAAGGACTTAAAAATTTAGATTTAAAATTTGCTTGGATAGTTAATAGTGAAGATGGATTAGATGAAATATCTCCATATGCAAACACTAATGTTATTCAGTTAAAAGATGGTCAAATATCTGAAATTATAATAGATCCAAATGCTATAGGTGTTAATGCAGATAGTTTGCAAAATTTAATAGGTGATGATGCAAAATTCAATGCTGAGAAAATGATTGATACATTTAAAGGTGAAGATAATGATTTTTCAAAAGCAGTTTGTTTAAATGCTGCGGCAGGTTTAATTGTTGGAGAAAAATTTTCTGAATTTTCTGAGGCTTATAAATACACACGCGAATTTATCCTTTCTGGAAAAACTTTTTCACATCTAAAAAAAATTCAAAATGTCTGAAAATATACTTCATAATATTATTCAAAAAAAAATTAAAAAAGTTGATAAATTAAAAAAAACTTTAGACATTAAAGCTTTGAATGAACTAATTGATAAAAACAATAACTTTATTAATTTTAAAGAAAAAATAGAAAATAATTTAAATAATAATAAAACTTCAATTATTGCTGAAATAAAAAAAGCAAGCCCTTCAGCAGGTATAATAATTGAAGATTATAACCCAGTAGATATTGCTCAAATTTATTTAAATAATAAAGCAACTTGTCTTTCAGTTTTAACTGAAGAAGATTATTTTTTAGGAAATTTAATTCATATTAGTAAAATAAAAGATAAAATAAATTTACCTATATTGTGTAAAGATTTTTTTATCGATAAATTTCAAATACCTTTGGCAAAAAGTTATGGCGCTGATGCTATTTTAATTATTTTGGCTGGGGTTTCGGATGATCTTGCTTCTGAATTATATGAAGAAGCTATGAAATATAATATGTCAGTTATTGTTGAAGTTCATACAGTAGAAGAAGCAAAAAAAGCTTTAAATTTTAAAAATGCATTAATCGGAATAAACAATAGAAATTTGAAAACACTTAAAACTGATATAAATACAACCTATGATATTTATGATATTGTAAAAAGTCACAATGGTCCTTTAATATCTGAAAGTGGAATTAAGAGCAAAGAAGAGTTGTTAGAGTTAAATAATAAAACTTCAATCAATACTTTTTTAATTGGTGAATCACTTTTGAAAAACTTAGATAAAAATTCTATTTTTTCAGTTTTATAGTCAAATAAAGCCCTATTTTACTTGTTTTTTTTAGTATTGTTAATTTAAAAGAACTTTTATAGAACATTGTTTGTACGATATTTGTTCTTATGCTAACAAAAAAACAAAAAAACCTGCTTTTATTTATCAACAAGAAGTTGAGAAGTTCAGGTGTTTCTCCTTCATACGAAGAGATGAAGCAATCTCTTAATTTAAAATCTAAATCAGGAATACACAGATTAATTAGTGCTTTAGAAGAAAGAGGTTTTATAAAAAGATTAGCTCACAAAGCAAGGGCATTAGAAGTAATCAAATTACCAGAGACAGCTTCAGCAAACGATATTTACAATAGTTTTTCACCAAGTGTAATTAAAGGTGGATTAGATGAAGAACAAACTAATTCTGATGAAATTGAAGTGCCTGTTCTTGGAAAGATTGCTGCAGGAACACCGGTTGAGGCAATACAAAATGAAGTTTCTAGAATTCCCTTACCAAATAATTTAGAAAAAAATGGAGATTACTTTGGATTGAAAGTCCAAGGTGACTCTATGATAGAGGCCGGTATTCATGAGGGCGATACAGTTATCATAAAAAGAACTGACACTGCTGATAATGGTAAAATTGTTGTTGCTTTAATTGACGAGCATGAAGCAATGTTAAAGAGAATTCGAAAAAAAGGTAAAGTTGTAGCCCTTGAAAGTGCTAACAGAAACTATGAAACTAAGATTTTTGGACCTGATAGAGTAAAAGTTCAGGGAGTTTTGGTATCTTTATATAGAAACTTCTAAAAAAATAGTCTAAACAACATTGATGTCAAAAGTAGCAACACGTTTTGCTCCATCTCCAACTGGGGCTCTTCATATTGGAGGGGTTAGAACTGCCTTATTTAATTGGTTGTTCTCTAAAAATCAAAAAGGAACTTTTCATCTTAGAATTGAGGATACTGACAAAGAGAGATCTAAAGAGAAACACAAAATACAAATTATTAAATCGTTAAAGTGGATAGGCATTGAGCATGATGGTGAAGAATATATTCAGTCACAAAAAGTAGAAGATCACATTAAAATTGCTAATGAATTATTAAAAAAAGGTAGCGCATATAAATGCTACTGTTCTGCTGAAGAAATAGAAGAACAAAAAAAAAGAGCTAGGCAAAAAAAATTGCCATACATCTATAATAGAAAATGGAGAGATGCTGATGAAAAAGATGCTCCTAAAGGTATTAAACCCGTAATTAGATTTAAAAGTAAAACAGAAGGAAATTCTAAACTTAAAGATTTAGTTCAAGGAGACGTGGAAATAGAAAATAATACAATAGAAGACTTTGTAATTTTAAGAAATGATGGAACACCAACTTACAACTTGTCTGCAACTGTTGACGATCATCAAATGGGAATGACTCACATAATTAGAGGAGATGATCATAAGATAAATACTTTTAAACAAATACAAATATACCAAGCAATGGGATGGGATGTTCCTGAATTTGCACATATTCCATTAATTCATACTATTGAAGGTAAAAAACTTTCAAAAAGAGATAATGCCTCAACTTTGGATGATTACTCAAAAATAGGCATAATGCCTGATGCGTTAAGAAATTATTTGCTTAGACTAGGATGGTCATATCAAGATAAAGAGATATTTACTCTGGAAGAGAGCATTGAACACTTTAATTTAGAAGGTATTGGTAAATCGCCATCAAAACTAGATATGAGTAGAATATTATCGATGAATGAACACTATATAAAAACAATCGATGAGAACGATCTTTATCAATGTCTAGATGAATATTGTGAAATCTATAAAGAAAAAATTCAAGATGAAAGAGAGCCAAAAGTTAAATCATCGTTATCATTTTTAAAAAATAAGGCAAAAACCTTAGAAGACATTTATAATAATGCAAAATTTATTATCAATGATGAAATTAACTACAATGAGGATGATTTTAAATTGATTGATGATAAAGCTAAAAAAATTATTTCAGAATTTATTAAAGAATTATCATCTATTTCAGATATAAATAGGGAGAATTTAGAGCCTTTAGTAAATAATTTAATAAAAACAAATGATACAAATTTTAAAGGAGTCGGTCAGCCTATACGGATTGGTTTAACAGGATCAAAATTTGGCCCTGGATTATATGATATAGTTATAGCTCTTGGTAAAGAAGAAGTTTTAAATAGACTAGCTAAGATAATTTCTTAAAACTAAACAAGCCTCCTCAGAAGATGAAGTTTTAGATTTAATACCTTCTAATGTTTTTGAACATACGTTTAATTGTTTTTCGATAAGATCAGGATGTTTTAACATATAAATCACAGATTTATAAATTTCATCTGCATTACATTCATCCTGTAGTAATTCTGGAATTACCTCCCGCTTATTAATTATATTTATAATATTTGCAAATTTTACATTCACTAACATTTTAAAAATCATAAAATTTACAAAACTTAATTTATAAATGATGATAGAAGGAACTTTTGAATTTGAAACCTGTAAAGAAACAGTACCGGATTTACAAACAGCAAAAACTGAGTTTAATAAAACTTGTTCTTTAATATCTTCGTCAAAAATGACCTCAACATTTTTTATTTTAATTTCCTCAACTTTATTATGTATATAATTAATATTATCTTCATTAGTATGTATAAAAAAATCATAATTATGATTATTGTTATTCATTTTTTTTATAAAATTAAAAAGAATTGGTAAAAGAACATCTATCTCAGATTTTCTACTTCCAGGAAAAATTGAAATAACATTCTTATATTTAGTCATTACATTTCCTAATTTTGTAATACTGTCTGTTTTTTCAATTAAAGGATGTCCAACAAATGTATTATTTATATTTTCTTCATCAAAATATTTTTTTTCGAAGTCAAATAATAAAAGAATATGATCAATAAATTTTTTAATTTTTTTTACTCTATTTTTTCTCCATATCCAAACTTGAGGAGCAACATAATGAATTGTTTTGATATTATTGTTAATTTTTTTAACTTTCTCAGCTACTCTCATAGTAAAATCAGGGCTATCAACTGAAAATAGTATATCAGGATTAAATTTTATTATTTCATTAACAGTTAGGTTAATTTTATTTCTAATTTTAAATATATTTAACAAAATACTCGTAAAACCTAGATAAGTAATTTCATTTAAATTGAAAATAGATTTAATACCTAAATTTTTTAAATGATCCCCTCCAACAGATAAATATTCAATATCGGGATTTTGAGATTTTAGCTTTGAAATGACTGTTGAAGCTAATTTATCTCCTGATGGCTCACCGGTAAGAATGAATATTTTTTTCATATAATATTAATAAAAATCTTATTTTTATTTGCAAATTTAATACATTGAACCTTATCAAGAAAAATATTTTTTTTAGATTGTAATACAACACCTTTTAAACCGTATTTCTTAACATCCTTAAGTGTTTGTAAACCAATTGTTGGTAAATCCATTCTTAAATCTTGTCTCTTTTTGGGTAATTTAATTAAAATACCATCTGTTTTCTTCTTTAATTTTGATAGCATTTTTTTTGTACCGTCTTTTCCTTCCTTTGCCAAAATTTTATCTCTTTTTACTACTAAAGCTTGAATATGGTCTAAACTTTTGGTTTTATTAAAAAAAATTTTTCCTTTTTTAATTGATATTAAATCTTGTTTATTAGGTTTTAGTTTGGTGTAATTTCCTTTCTTTAAAGATAGTTCTGGATTAAAAAATATAGAGCTAATGACTTTTATTCCCTCATTATTCAAAATTTTTATTATTGATTTGATTATAGCTGCATCACCTATTTTAGCTGCTCTGATTACACTTGGCATGTAATAAATTCCCTTAAAATCTAATCTTAAGGAAGAAAAATTTGGTTTTGCTATCTTACCTGCAAATAAAACTTTTTTACATTTCTTTTGTTTAATTAAATTAATAATTGTACCAAACTTTCCAATGCTTACTCTGAAGGAATGTTTGTCTTTATTGAATCTATTATTTTTTGAAAAATCTATGATGAAATATTTTATTTTCTTTTTTTTTATTTTATTAAGAACTATTTCTGAAAAATCAGTGTCACCTAAAAATAAACCTATCATCTTATTTTGAAAATGGAGTGCAAATTGGTCTTTTTTTATCCTTTTCTATAAATTCAACAACTTCTACAACTAAAGAATTTTTTAGAAAATCTTTTGATAAATTGCTCAAATTTTCTGTTAAATTTTCATTTTTAAAAATCTCTTTATAAGCCTCACTTAAAATCATTATTTCTTTATTGGGAATATTTTTTCTTCTTAAACCTATCAAATTCAACCCTTGTAAAACACTTCTATTGCCGTGCGCTATACCGTATGGAATTACATCTCTTACCACACCGCACATTCCACCTATCATTGCTGACTTACCTACCCTTGTGAATTGTTGAACAGCAGAATTACCTCCAATAATGGCATTATCACCTATATAAGCATGACCTCCAAGTGGTACATTGTTGGCTAAAATCACATTATTTCCTACTATACAATCATGAGCAATATGAGCTGAAACCATAAACAAACAATTACTTCCAACTTTTGTTATCCCACCACCCCCTTTTGTTCCTGGGTTTATAGTAACGTATTCTCTAATTTTATTATTATCGCCAATTTCTAGTTTTGTTTCTTCGCCTTGAAATTTTAAATCTTGTGGATCATTACCTATTGAAACAAAAGGATAAATTTTATTATTTTTTCCAATTTTAGTATTCCCCGTAATATTTACGTGAGATTGAATTTCTGTTTCTTCATCTATTTCAACATTTGGACCAACAACAGTATAAGGACCAATTTTTACATTTTTAGAAATCTTAGCTTTTGGATCAATTATAGCTGTTTTATTTATCATTTATTTTCTCTCAAAAATTCTCTAATATTTTTTGCTGGGTAGCCCATTACCTTCATGTTGTCAGGAATATCTCTTATGACTCCAGAACCACCTCCAATTTCTACATTGTTTCCAATTTTGAGATGACCAGATATACCAGCTTGACCGCCAATTTTAACATTGCTTCCAATAATAGAACTTCCCGCGATACCAACTTGTCCAGCTATTATTGTGTTTTCACCTATTTTAACATTGTGTGCAATGTGTATTTGATTATCTAAATATGTATTTTTACCTATTACCGTGTTTGACATTGAACCTCTATCAATAGTCGCACCACATCCAACTTCGCAGCTATCTTCAATTATAACTAATCCAATATGAGGGTATCTAGAATTTTTATTCTTAATAGGAAAAAATCCAAAACCATGCTTACCAATGGTACAATTGTCTAATATTCTTACATTATTTTTAATTAAAGTGTTTCTAATAATATTGTTTGATCCAATGGAGCAATAATCACCTATAGAAACATTTTTTTCAATTATTGTATTATGTCCAATTTTGCAATTTTTACCTATTGAAACATTTTTACCTATTAAAACATTTTTTCCAAAACTTACTTTATCTTTAAAATTAGTATCATTGATAGATGATGCAGTTTCGTCAAAATTATCATTTATTGATTCAGGATAAAATAAAGTAGTAATTGCTGAGGTAGAAACCAAAACATTCTCGACAACCAAAGCTAAACAGTTTTGAGGTAATTCGGCT
Organism: uncultured Pelagibacteraceae bacterium; assembly: GCA_902623075.1. Lineage (GTDB taxonomy): Bacteria > Pseudomonadota > Alphaproteobacteria > Pelagibacterales > Pelagibacteraceae > Pelagibacter. Next base: position 76,211 of record CACNSD010000005.1, on the reverse strand, counting down.
TTTAAAGCATTTGTCGTTATACAAAAAGAAGCTTTGGTTTTTTTTGCAAAATCTTTATATTTTTTTGAATGAAAAAAAGTTATGTCATTTTCTGTAGACGAAACAAGATCTTTAATATCATGAATTTCTTTATCAATATATTTTACATCCATATTGATATTTAGAGATTTGATAACTTTAGACAAAGTTAAGGGACCATGATTTTTAAAAAAAGGATTTGACATAATTGCTTTTACCAAAGCAATTTCTGAAAAGTTATCAACTATTATTGCTATTTATTTCTTATCTACAATGGTAGCAGACCAAACCGCATCAGCCATTTTTTTCTCATCAACAAAAGCTTCACCTTTATACTTCCAAACTCTACCATGTGATCTTATTGCCTCAATTTTTAAAACTAATTTACAATCTGGAATAACAGGATTTCTAAATCGGGCCTTTTCAACACCCATTAAAAAAACTAATTTATTTTCGTATGTTGATCTGTCTAAACCATGAGCAGTCAGGGCTGCAGCTGCCTGACCAAAAGATTCCACTATCAATACTCCGGGCATAACAGGATTTTCTGGAAAATGACCTTGTACAAAAAAACTATCCTTTTTTACATTGACGACTGCAGTTGCTGAAAATAATTTCTTAATATCATATAACTCATCAATGAGTAACATGGGCTCTCTATGAGGTAACAAATTAATTATATCTTTTTTATATAAATGTATCATTTTAGTTTATCTTTAAATTTATAATATTTATTATTTTTTCAGTTATATCAAGAGCAGACTTACCTATAAAAATATTTTTACTGTCTAATAAAATATTTATTGAGTTTTCATTCATATAATTATTTAATATAGGTTCAATTTGATCTAAGAATTTATCAAATTCTTTTTTTTTAATATCTTGAAAATTTTTTTTATTTTTAACATTGGTTAATCTAAATTCCTTAATTTCATTTTTTAGATTACTTAAATTTTTATTATATACTTCTTGTGATAGTATATTTTTTTCTTTTAAAAGTTTATTTTCTTTATCTTTTAATAATTTTTCTTTTGATTTAATAAGGTTAATATTTTCTTCATTTATAAGATTTAATTTATTAATTATTTTTTTACCTATTATTGAGTTATTTAAAATATAATCCAGATTTATGTAAGCAACACTCTCATGACCGTAAGATTTTGAAAGTGATATAAAAAAAAATAATATTATTAAAAAACTTTTTAAAAATTTCATTATTAAAAAGTAGTACCTAAATTAAATCTAAAACCTTGTGTTATATCGGTTTCATCTTTAGATAAAACTTCTGAAAGAGAAATATTTAACGGACCTATTGGAGTAAAATAATCAACTCCAATTCCCACCGCACTTCTTATCTTACTTCCATCATTTATTGAAGAATCGTAATCTACCCCCCAAATATTAGCTATATCTAAAAACATTACAAAATCAGTATTTTGACTATTTTCAAACAAAAATGGTAATGTTGAACTAAAGTTCATTGTCGTTACAAAATTGCCACCTACAAAATCTGTTCCATCTTTTGGTCCAACTTTTCCTGCTTCAAAACCTCTAAGTCTACTTGAAGGAATAAAAGCTCTTTCTGATAATTTTACATCATCATCTGTTATTGAATTAACTGATTTAAGATAAATTGAAAATGTTGATATGTTATTTTCATATAAATCTGTAAAATATTTATAACTATAAAAATTAGTAATAGTATTAGTGTCACTAATTAATGGTAGTTTTAAATCATAAATACTTCTAAAACCTTTATCGGTTTGAAACTTTTGGTTTCTTTTATCATAATCTAAAGATAGGCCAAAAAAGCTATCAAAATAATTTCCCTCTTGTTTTTTTTGTCTTACAGATGCTGTACTATTTGTTTCAATTTTTTCTATAAATGATGAAGTTGAAAAACCAACGAATAAATCATCAAAATATTCAAATTTTGTTCCTAAATTAAAACCAGTTTTATTCATCTGATATCCCGACGTACTCAACTTATCTGTTTCTGTAGCCTCTAAAGAGGCAAATGCTGACTTATTTGAGTCTTTGTAATTTGGATTTCTTATAGATAAAATTCCTTTAACAGAGTCAGTACTAAGAGTCAGGTTAGAGTTTACTGCATAACCTTTACCTAAATAATTATTTTCTTTAATACCAAAAATTAAAGTACTACCAGATGAACCAAATCCCGCACCAGCTGTAATTTCGCCAGTTGGCTTTTCTTCTACCTCAATATTAATAACTTTTGTTTGAGGACTTTTACCATTTAAAACTTCTTTTTTTACAGATTTAAAAAAGTTTAGGTTTTTTATGTTATTTACAGATCTATTGCTTAAAATTTCATTGTATGGATCTCCCTCATCTAATAATAGCTGGTTTCTAATTACATTTTCATTTGTAACATTGTTCCCAATTATATTTATTTTCTCAACCATAAGTTTTTCTGTATCCTCTATTGTAAATAAAATATTAATTTTGTCAGATACAACCTTTTCTTCTACATTTGCTTTAATAGACTCATACTGTTCATTAATTGTAATTGTATCTATTTCTTCTAAAATTTCTTGAATAGCATTAATCGAATATGGCGATCCTTTAATTTTTGAGAAAAGTTTTTCCAATGATTTAAAATTTTCTTTATTATAATCTGTTGGTAATTGTAATTGTAAATCATTAAAAAATATTTTTTTATTCGAATTTATATTAAAAATAATTTCAAATTCATTTTTTGCGACCATTTTTGCAAAACTAGATTTAATTTCAACATTATAAAATCCTTTATTAAGATAAAAATTTTTTAGTAATCTTAGGTCTATTTTGTTAACTCTTTCATTAAGATATTTTTTTCCAGATATAAATTTCCAAAATTTATATTCCTCACTAACGATTATACTTCTCAACTTACTATCTTTGTAGATCTTATTACCAATAAAGGAAATTTTGCTAATTTTTGCTTTTTCTCCCAGTTCTACATAAAATGTTATATTAACTTTATTGTCATCAAGATCTTCTTGAATTACATCAACTTTTGCAAAATAATATCCCAAATCCTTTGTTAAACTTTTAATTATTTCGATATCTTTTTTAAGTTTTTTTTCAAAAAAGGATCCTCTAGATTTCAAATTTAAACTATTAAAAATTTTATCACGAATTCTCTGGGATTTAACCCCTTCTAGATTTAAATTTTGAATTAATGGATTTTCATCAACTTCGATAGTTAAAATATTTTGTTCAAATTTAATACTTATATTTTTAAAAAAATTACTTTCATATAATGATTTTAGAGAAGAATTAATTGTATCTTCATTTATATCGTCATTAATTTTTATTAAAGAAAATGATTTAATTGTTTCACTAGAAATTCTAACATTTCCAATAACTTCAATATTTTTAACAATCTCAGCAAATGCTAAGTTGGAAATAAAAAGAAATACTAAAATTTCTGATAAAAAAAATTTTATACAGTTTCTCATCATAGATACTTATACACATTTGATAAAATTTTTAAACGAACATAATTGTTTAATTTTAATATTTCATTTACATTTTTTGGATATTTTTTTTTATATTTTTTGAATTCATTGATTTCTAAAAATTTTAATATTAATTTTGTTATATCATTAAATTTTATTTTTTTTTTCAAAAATAAATCTACATAAGTGTCATTTGCAGTTACTAAAATAGTTTCAAATAATGAACTATAATTATTATTTAAATTATCTAATATTCTAACAACTTTGAATCTTTTTTTATCTACTATCTTTAAGTTTAGGTCATTTAACAATTTGAAGTCTACTGTATTTGATTTAAAAATTTTATTTTTTTTTGAATAAAGGGTATTAAATATTGGAATTTCCATAGTTGTATCATGAGCAATTAATTTTATTAGGCCATTATTAAACTTTATTATTGCATGAATATATGAGTTAGGATGAATCAATATTGATAATTTTTTTAATGGTAATTTAAAAATATTCCGTGCTTCTATAACTTCAAATACTTTGTTCATCATAGTAGCAGAGTCTATTGAGATTTTTTTTCCCATTTTCCAATTTGGGTGCCTGATAGCACTTGAGATATTTACCATATTAAGTTTTTCAATTTTTTTATTTAAAAATGGACCACCAGAAGCAGTTAAATATACATGAGATATATTTTTAATTGTATTTTCTTTAGATCCATACCAGATTGAAAAATGTTCTGAATCTACAGGAATAAATTCAACTTTATATTTTTTTAATTGTATTTTAATTAAATTCCATCCACAAATAATTGCCTCTTTATTAGCTATTGCAATTTTTTTTGTATACTTAATTGATTTAATAGTTGGAACTAATCCTTCAACACCAGTAATAGCACTCATTATATAATCTACTTTTTTTAATTTAAAAATTTTTTCTAAATCATCAAAAGAATTGAAGAAGTTGAACATTTTATATTTTTTTTCTTTATGTAATTTATTGTAAATATTCTTGTTAGAGATTAATAAATTTTTAACATTGAACAATCTTGCTTGGAGTAAAATTTTTTTATAATTTTTGTTTGCGGTTAATAATACTATTTGAAATTTGTTTTTATCACGTTTAATAATATTTAGTAGTGATGAACCTATGGACCCTGTGGAGCCTAAAATTGCTATTTTTTGTTTCATATAATTTTATAAATATTGTTTAAAAAATAAAATGTAGGAATAACAAAAATCATTCCATCAATTCGATCAAGTATACCACCATGTCCCGGAATTAATTTACCAGTGTTATCAAGTTTTGAGGCTCTTTTAAAATAAGAGATAATAAGATCACCAACTTGACTTATAAATGATAAGAAAATGATTAGAAAAAGGAAATTTATGTTAAACAAATTATTGTCAATATAATTATTAATAAAATAATTCTTAAATAATGCTCCTATTAATATAGACAATAAAAAACCTCCAATCACTCCAGCATAGGTTTTGTTTGGACTTATTTTTGTCAATTTAGGACCTTTAAAAAATTTACCAAAAGTATAACCCCCAATATCGGTTGATATAGATATAATAATCAAAAATAAAAAAATAAATAAGCCGAAATCATTCAAATTTTCTCTTATATAAAATGCAGAAAGAAATGATATAAATAAAAAAGTATAACCTAATAATAAAAATATTTTATTTTTAATCATTTTGTTCCACTCATAACAAGATAATAAAAAACAAATAATTAAAAAAAATAAAAAATAATTTGAACCTTTAATTATAAAAAAAAAAGATAACGGAATTAAAAAAATTGAGCTAATTAATCTTTTTTGTAATTCATTCATCTTAAATAGAGCCAAAATTTCTTTTTAGATTTTTATACTTTTTTATTATTTTAAAAAAATCTGATTGATTAAAATCTGGCCATAATTTTTTTATAAAGAAAATTTCTGTATATGCTAACTGCCAAAGTAAAAAATTGCTTAATCTTCTAGTATCTCCTGTTCTAATTAGTATATCTGGATCCGGTATGTTTTGTGTATAAAGATTTTCACTAATATTTTTTATATTTATTTTTAATTTTTTTTTTTTTATTTTTTTGACAGTATCCACAATTTCATTTTTTGATCCATAATTAAGAGCTAAATTAACTTGAAGTTTTTTAAAGTCTTTTGTTATACTTTCTGCTTTTAAAATTAATTTGTTAAGATCAGATGAAAAACTTTTTTTTCCAATTATTTTTAATTTTATTTTACGTTTAATTAAACTTTTAATCTCGTCTTTTAAAAAATTCTCCAGTAGTTTAAATAAGTAATTAATCTCTTTTTTAGGCCTCTTCCAATTCTCAGTTGAAAAAGCATATAAAGTTAAAAATTTAATATCTTTTTTAAGACAGGCTTCGATAATCTTTTCAACTGTGTGCAAACCAGCTTTATGACCAGCATTTCTTGATTTTCTTTTTTTTACACCCCATCTACCATTGCCATCCATGATTATGGCTACATGACTTAGAGGATTCATATGGTCATTATTTCTTTCTCTTTTGAAGATACTTTATCATCAACTAATTTTATATGATCATCAGTTATTGTTTGAACCTTCTTTTCATAAGATTTTTCTTGATCTTCTCCTATTTCTTTTGATTTTAATTGTTTTTTTAAATCTTCATTTGCTTCTCTACGAATATTTCTAATTGATACCTTGCATTTTTCACCTATTGTTTTTATTAATTTTTTTAGTTCTATTCTTCTCTCTTCATTGAGTTCAGGTACTGGTAATCTAATTAATTGACCATCGATTTGTGGATTAAGTCCAAGATCAGATTTTTTAATTGCAGCATCTACTAATGAAATGTTGTTTGAGTCCCAAACTTGAATATTAATCATTCTTGGTTCTGGTGTAGTTATGCTACCAACTTGATTAATTGGCATTTGTTGCCCATACACATCTACTTTAATTAGGTCTAACATTGCGGCGTTTGCTCTACCGGTTCTTAAAGATGAAAGTTCTTTTGAGAAAACCTCAATGGCTTTATCCATTTTAAGGCTGTATGATCTCTCATCAAACATTTATTCTCCAATCTTTATTCTGTAAAATTCTTTAATCTTTAAATCAGCTATGGAAAGATCTTTTAATACATCTTGTACTTTTTTCTTTGGTTCCATTACCCAAGCTTGTGTTAAAAGGGCATTTTCCTCTTTAAATTTGTTCATCTTACCTAAGCTTATTTTTTTTGCAATATCTTCAGATTTTCCCAAATTTTTCAATTCCTCAGTAACTAACTCTTGTTCTTTGTCAATTATTTTTTGATCAATTGCACCTGACTCCAAAGCTAATGGATTTGATGCTGCGATGTGCATTGACAATTGTTTACTAAATGTTTTCACAGTATCTGAATTATCTTTTGTATCTAATGAAACCATTACAGCTAATTTTGCAACGTTGTCTTTTACAACTGTATGAAGATAGTGATTATTAACTCCATGAGTATTTTGAATTGTTTTAGTTTTGCCAATTGTAATTTTTTCTCCAATTTTTGCAATCAAGGCAACTAAATTATCATCTACAGATTGACCGTTTTTCATTTTTGATGATTTTAAATCATTAACATTAGAATTTTTCTCATTATTTAATTCGCTAAGTTCTTTGACAAAATTAATAAAATCATTATTTTTTGCAACAAAATCTGTTTCACAATTAACTTCAATTACTGAAGTTTTAGTTTCATCTCCACTAACTACAACAACACCCTCCTTCGCATCTCTAGACATTTTTTTTGAAGCTTTCGAAATTCCTTTAACTCTCAATATTTCAATTGCTTTATTTAAGTCTCCATTTGATTCTTTAATAGCTAAATTACAATCTTTAAACCCAGCTCCAGTTGCTTCTCTAAGTTTTTTTACTTTTTCAATATCACTCATTAATTAAGTTTCTCCTTATCTTCATTAGAAAATTTTTTCTCTAATTTTTCTCTATCTAATTCTTGAATAGTTTTTGTTCTGTTATCAGCTTTAATCTCTTTAAGTTTTTCCTTATTTGAATCAACTACAGGCTTTGAGCTTTTGGCACTATTAATTGTTTCTTTGATTAAATTACAATAAAGATCTATTGCTCTTCTTGCGTCATCGTTTCCTGGAATTGGATAATCAATATTATCTGGATTAGAATTACTGTCTAAGATGGCAATAATTGGTATTCCTAATTTTGAAGACTCAGCGATAGCAAGCGACTCATAATTTGTATCTATAACAAATACTAAGTCTGGGACTTTTTTCATCTCAGCTATACCGCCTAAAGATCTTTGAAGTTTATCTTTTTTAACGCTCATTTTTAAAAGTTCTTTTTTAGTAAAACCTCTATTTTCTGACACTAAATCGGTTTCTAACTTTTTTAGTTTTTTAATTGAATTTGAAATCGTTCCCCAATTAGTTAACATACCTCCTAACCATCTGTAATTTACAAAATATTGATCAGTATCTTTTGCAACTTCAGCTATAGCTTCAGATGCTTGTTTTTTTGTAGATACAAATAAAATTTTTCCATTATTTGCGATAGTTTCATACACTTTCTGCAAAGCAACTTTAGTTAACTCTAGAGTTTGAGTTAAATCTATAATATGAATTGAGTCTCTTTTTCCAAAAATATATTTTTTCATTTTTGGATTCCATCTTAAAGTTTTGTGTCCTAAATGAACTCCAGCTTCTAATAATTGTTGAATTGTAACGTTTGGTATTTTCATATTTATTCCCGGTTAAGCCACCACAGTAATTTCCAATAAAGGACCGGAGGTATAAAACCAACAACTGTGTGCGTGTTAATTTAATTTATGGAGTTATTTACAAATATTTAATGAAATTAACAAGTAATTATTTAGTTAATAATTGCACGAATTTCTTGGTTTCTTAATAAGTTTAAAGATTTTCTGTCTAATTTTCTTGTATTTTTTAATGTAAATTTGAGATTATTATTTTTAGTAATTAAGTTAATATTTACTCTTGTTTTGCCATGATCTTTTAAAATTTTTGATATTGTTTCAATTTGTTCTTCGGATTTTAGATTGAATGAAACTTCATTTATAGGACTGTTAAATAAATCTTTCATTGATGCTATTTTTTGAACATTAATTCTAGTTAATCTATTCTCATCATTTGTAACATTTTTAAACAAAGTCAAAATTAAAGAACTACCTTCTTTTAAAATTTCTCTATTTAATTCCAAAACATCCGAAAAAATAAATAGTTCAAATACACCTGAAAGGTCTGTCAGTTTCAAAACTGCATAAGAGTTTCCTTTTGCTGTTTTTCTTTCGTACATTTTTAATAATGTTGCTGCAATGTTTGAGTCTTTTAAATCATCTTTTGAAATAAAAGTTGAATGATCAATTATTTTATAATCGTCAAAGATTTCTGTAAATTGATTTAAGGGGTGATCTGAAATAAAGAAACCTACTGACTCAAATTCCTTTGATAATCTTTCTTCAAATTTCCAATCTTCAGTTTTAATTAAAATATCATCTTGGACACTTTCATTCTCTGAAAATAAATCAATCTGATTGGCAGTCTTATTATCAAATATATTTTTGTTTTTTGCAATTATATTAGGAATAGAGTCGAACAATGCTAGTCTATTTGAGTTTAAATTATCAAAAGCACCTGCTTTAACTAAACCTTCCAATTGAAGTTTGTTTATATCTTTTGGATTTACTCTATTTATAAAATCATGAATTGACTCAAATTTTCCATTTAAAATTCTTTCCCCAACTATATTTGATATTGCCTCATAACCTACAGCTTTAATTCCTCCCAACGCATAATAAAATTTATTATCAATTGTTCTAAAATCAGCAAAACATTCGTTTATATCTGGACGGACAACTTCAACATTTAATCTTTTTAATTCTTCATAAAATTCACTTAGTTTATTTTGATTAGATATATCCATAGTCATTGATGCTGCAATAAACTCTTTTGGATAATATGTTTTTAAAAATGCTGTTTGGTAAGAAATAATTGCATACGCAGCAGCGTGACTTTTATTAAAACCATATTCTGCAAAAGGTTCAATTTTTAAAAAAATTCCAGCAGCAACATCTTTTGCGATTCCATTTTTAACAGCTCCAGCAATAAACCCCTGTTTCTGTTTTTCAAGTTCTGCTCTTTTCTTTTTACCCATTGCTCTTCTCAAAAGATCAGCTTGTCCTGCTGTAAATCCAGATAATTTTTGTGCAATCTGCATTACCTGTTCTTGATAAATAATTACACCATAAGTTGGTTTTAAAATATCTTCTAGAAGTGGGTGTAAATAATCTGGTTTTTGTTTTCCATGTTTACAGTCATTATATGTTGGAATATTGCTCATTGGTCCCGGTCTGTATAAAGCAACTAAGGCAATAATATCTTCAATATGATTTGGTTTCATTTGAATTAAGGCTTCTCTCATACCAGCACTTTCAATTTGGAATAAGCCAACTGTTTTACCTGTGGACATTAGATCAAAAACTTTTTGATCTTCGTAACTTATTTTTTCTATATCAAAATCTTTAATTTTTTTTCTTACAAGTTTTTGTGTGTTGTTAATTACAGTAAGCGTTTTTAAGCCCAAAAAATCAAATTTAATTAAACCTGCATTTTCTGCTGAGTACATATCGAATTGAGTAGATGGTAATAATAAATCTGCAGAAACATCTTTATACAATGGAACAACTTCAGTGAGTTTTTTGTCTGCTATTACTACTCCAGCTGCATGTGTAGCAACGTTTCTGTTAAGACCTTCTAATTTTAAAGATAGATCAGTAAGTTTCTTTACCCTTGGATCGTCATTTATAAGTTTTTGTAATCGTGGCTCTCCAGCTATGCACTGAGTTAAATTTTGTGGTCTAGATGGATCAAAAGGTATCATTTTTGATATGCTATCAACAAATCCATAAGCTAAACCCAAAACTCGCCCAACGTCTCTAATTACCATTCGGGCTTTTAATTTACCAAATGTTATAATGTGAGCTACGCTATCTTTGTATTTTGTTGTTAGATACTCAAATACTTGATCTCTTTTATCCTCGCAAAAGTCTATATCAAAATCTGGCATTGAAATTCTATCTGGATTTAAAAATCTTTCAAAAATAAGATTAAATTTTATTGGATCAACATCTGTAATTGATAAGCACCAAGCTACTAAAGAACCAGCACCTGAACCTCTTCCAGGACCTACAGGAATATCATTATTTTTAGCCCATTTAATATAGTCAGCAACTATTAGAAAATAACTAGAATATTTCATTTCTATGATAATTGAAAGCTCATGATTAAGTCTATCCTTATATTCTTTATAAGAATTGTTATTTTCTAAATCTTTATCACTTAAATTAAAAATATTATTGAATTTTACTTTTAGTCCTTCTATTGAATCTTTTTTTAAAATTTCATCTGCATTGCCATCTTTCTCACTACTAATATTAGGTAATATAGGGTTAGAAAATGATGGTCTATAACTGCATCTTAATGGAAAATTATAATTATTTTCTAAAGCCTCAGGTAAATCAGCAAATAATTCAGACATCTCTGAGTTAGTTTTTAAATAATGTTGGTCAGTAAATCTTAATCTATTTTTTTCATTTACATATGTCTTGTTACCAATACAAATTAAAGCATCGTGTGCTTCATGCATTTCTTTATCTAAATAAAAAACTTCATTGGTTGCAATAATAGGTATTTCCAAATCTAATGATTTTTTTAAATTAAATTTTTCAAATCCAATTTCATTTTGATCATTATGTCTTTGAATCTCTAAATAAAACCTGTCTTCAAAAGCATTTTTAATTTTATTATAAAGTTCATCAATTTCACTAAACTTTCCTTTGTCAAATAATTTACCAAATAAACCAAAAACAGTTCCTGAAAATACAGCAACACCTTTGGAATTGCTTAATAATAATTCAAAATCTACATGTGGATCTGACAATTCATCGTTTTCCAAATACGATAAAGATGAAAGTTTTATTATATTTTTATATCCAACTTCATTTAAAGCAAACAAAGGTAGTAAACCTGTTGTTTCTCCGATTTTAAAATTAATTAAAGTACCAATTATTGGCTGAGTTCCAGACTTTGAGATCTTTTCAGCAAATTCAAGCGCTCCACATAAATTTGAAGTGTCACACAACCCAAGTGATTTTATTTTATTTTTCTTAGAATATTCTTGTAAATCATCAATTCTAGCTGCTCCTTCGCAAATAGAATATTGAGTATGAATTTTAAGATGATTGAAATTTTGAGAATGAGACTCAGACATTAGATGATTTTATACTACCATCTATCATCTCCAATAGGCAATCTGCCTTATTAGCAAAGAATCTATTATGAGTTGCAAATATAATAAGTCTATCCGACCTTTTTTGTTTATTTAAAAGTTCAAAAACATCTTTCGCAGTTTCCATATCCAAACTTCCAGTTGGCTCATCTGCTAAAATAATTTCAGGATCATTTACAATTGCTCTTGCTATAGCAACTCTTTGAGCCTCACCACCTGATAGTTGAGATGGAAAGTGATCTGCTCTCTTAGAAAGACCAATCTTTTTGAGTAATTTTTCTGCATTAGATATTGCTAATTCTTTATTGTCATTAATTGCAAGTGAGGCCAAATATATATTTTCTAAAGCAGTAAAATCTGGGAGAAGATTATTTTGTTGATAAACAATTCCTATTTTTTTGGATCTATAAACATCATTTTTTTCAGATTCATTAAAATTTACAGGAATTTTATCAAAATGGATTGACCCAGATGATGGTCTATCTATCAATGAAATTAAATTTAATAGAGTTGATTTACCTGACCCAGATGGCCCCATTATAGAATAGCTTTTACCTTTATCAAATTTTTGAGAAAGATTTTTTAATACTTTAACTGTTTTTTCAATTTTAAAAGTTTTAAATATTTTTTTTAATTCAAGAAAATTATTCATATTTTAAAGATTTAATTGGGTCTAGTTTAGCAGCTTTAAACGCAGGAAAAATTGATACAATAATTGTTATTAATATTGAGCAAATTGAAATTAAAAAAATTGATGTAGGATCTATTTCTGAAGGCATCTTGCTTAAAAAATAAATTTCTTCTGGAAATAAGCTAATATTAAATGTTGAGCTAAGGAATTGTCTAAAATTTTCTATGTAAAGAGAAAACGTTACACCTAAAAAAATTCCAAAAATAGTAGCAGATGTTCCTATTATTACCCCTACTAAAAAAAATATTTTTACAATTGATTTATTTAAAACACCAATTGATTTCAAAATTGCAATATCTCTTGTTTTATTTTTAACTAAAATAGTTAATCCAGAAATTATATTAAAAGCAGCAACAATAATTATTAAAGATAGGATAATAAACATGACATTTCTCTCAACTTTTAAAGCAGAAAATAATGAACTATTCATATCAGCCCAGCTAAAAACAAATTCCTCATCAAAAATTTCTTGAACAATGAATTTTTGTTGCTCAATTTTATTAGGATTTTTTAAATAAATTTCTAAATTTCTATCCTCTGACTTGTAGTCAAAGAAATCTTCAAGAGTACTTAAATTTATAAATGCAATATTATTATCAAACTCAGCCAAACCACTATTATAAATTGATGTTACCAAAAATGTTTTTTGTTTTGGCATACTACCAATTATTGTTTCTACACCAGATGGTGAAAGTAAAGTTAATTCATCACCTATTTTAAGATTTAAAGAAAAACTTAATTCATTTCCTATCGATATAAAATTTCCATTTAATTGATTTTTGTTGCCTTTAAATTTTTCGTTTTTAACGATTTCTAAACTTGAAAAAGCATCCTTTTCATATCCACGTAAAACTATTCCTTTAGATGTATCGTTTTTAAGTATAATAGCTTCACCAGAATTACTTAAAATAATATTTTCTGAAATTAATTCTAAATTTTTTTTATTTATTTTTTTTTCATCAATAGGATTTCCATAAGTTTTAACTGTTATGTGTGAGTTAAAGCCTACTATTTTATTAATGAGCTCTGTCCTAAATCCGTTCATAACAGACATCACAATAATAAGAACTGCAACTCCAAGACTTATTCCTATAAAAGAGAAAATAGATATAACATTCAAAAAGCCATCTTTTTTTCTGGCTTTTAAAAATCTAAAAGTAATTTCTTTTTCTAAAGTAGAAATCAAATTGAATTTTTTTGTTTAGTTATAATTTCTATAATTTTACTTAATGGTAAATTTTGAGTTTCACCACCGGTTTCCTTGAACTCTAATAAATCACCCTCACTTTTCTTACCAATAATAATTTGATATGGGGCACCAATTAAATTCATTTTTTTAATTTTTGATGAGAAATTCTCATCTGTATCATCAATGATTGTATCAATATTATTTTTGATTAATTCTATATTGATATTATTTGCTTTATCTAAAGCTGAGGTGTCATTTTTATTTATCATAGGTATTAAAGCAATATCATAAGGAGCAACAGACAATGGCCATTTCATGATTTCATTTTTGTCATCATATTTTGCCTCAATTATGGCCCCTACTAACCTTGATACACCAATTCCATAAGAACCCATTTTAACAAAATCTTTTTTTCCTCCTGCTAAATCAACAGATGCTCCCATTGGTTTTGAATACTTGTCACCAAAATAAAATATATGACCTACTTCAATACCTTTTGTTATCAATTGATTTTCCTTAGAAACAATTTTTTCAAACTCTTCTTTATTAAACTTTTCATCAGTTACAGCATAAAACTGTTCATATTTTTTTCTCATACTTTCCAATGATACTTTTTCTATTTCAGTATCATCACTATCAAGATCAAATATTCTTTTATCTGTGAAAATTTTACTTTCTCCAGTATCAGCAAGAATAATAAATTCATGTGATAAGTTTCCACCTATAGGTCCTGTATCAGCAGCCATGGGTATCGCTGTCAAAGATAATCTTTTAAATGTTCTTAAATAAGAAAGAAAGAATTTATTATAAGAATAAAAAGCTTCTTCATCTGATACATCAAATGAATAGGCATCTTTCATGTAAAACTCTCTACCACGCATAATTCCAAATCTAGGTCTAATTTCATCTCTGAACTTCCATTGTATATGATACAAAAGTTGTGGGAGTGATTTATAAGATTTTATTGAGGATCTAAAAATTTCAGTAACTTGCTCTTCATTGGTTGGTCCATATAACATTTCTCTATTTTGACGGTCAGTTATTCTAAGCATCTCCTCACCATAGTCTTCATAACGACCACTTTCTTTCCAAATTTCACTGGATTGAATTGTTGGCATTAATATTTCTTGAGCTCCAATTTTATTTTGCTCTTGCCTTACAATGTCCTCTATTTTTTTCATAACCTTAAAACCTAAAGGTAACCATGAATATATTCCTGCTGATGCTTGTTTTATCATTCCAACTCTTAGCATTAATTGGTGTGATTTAATTTTAGCTTCTGATGGATTATTTTTTAATATAGGTATAAACAAATTTGATAAAAGCATCTTAATTAATCATATTTCTTAAATTTAAATATTCAAATTTAATTAATAAGTAAATTATAATGAAAATAACAGTAGTAATTCCTGTACAATATAAGAATTTTTTCAACATTTTTGGATTTTCAGGAGAACCTGGATCCTCACCATCAATTTTGACAGTCTTTGTACGATTTACATCAATAGGTAAAATAGCAAAGAATACTATCCACCATATAATAATGTAGATAATAGCTAACCCAGTTATGCTCATTAAATTCTTACTAAGTTGATATTGGTATAGGGTTTTTTTCCTGTTCTCTCTTTAGAAAATTTCCTACAAGCAATTTTTAGTGCATCAATTAAATTGTGCTCTTGTTGTTTGCTTCCAACTTTAAATGTTCTCGAAATAATTTCAATTTCTTCAATCAGACCATATGTGAAATCATCTTTATCTTCAACTGGTATACCCCTAAATGAGAGTATTGGATCATTATGAATATTCCCTTTTGGAGTAATCATAATAGTTACTTCTAAATATCCATTTGCACTTAAATTTTTTCTGTCTTTTAATGACTGTGAGTCTGGATCAATGCTTACATTTCCATCTAAATATAGTCTCCCGCTTGGCGCTTTATCATAAACCTCTGGTTTATCTCCTGGAAAAAGTTTAACTATATCACCATTTTCAACTTGAACTGGGTGAGGAACTTGCATTTCTTTAGCAAAACTTATGTGCTCAATCATATGTCTGTGTTCGCCATGTACCGGTATTACACATTTTGGTTTTACCCATTGATACATTTCTTTTAAATCTTCTCTATTAGGGTGACCAGAGACGTGAACAAATTCATTTTCTTCTGAAATTACTTCTATACCGTCTTTAACTAGTTGATTATGAAGTTTGTAAAGTTTTTTTTCATTTCCTGGGATAATTTTGGATGAAAATATTACTGCATCACCTTGTTCGATAAAAACATCAGGATGTACATAGCTAGAAATTCTCATCATTGCACCCATCGGCTCGCCCTGACTTCCAGTACACAAATATACAATTTTCTCTCTAGAGAAATTTTTTGCCTCACGAGCATCAATTGGTTCAATAGTATTTTTTAAATATCCACATTGTCTTGCAGCCTTGTAAATTCGATGCATTGACCTTCCAACTAATGAAATTTGTCTACCGATTTGCTCTGCACAATAAAATGCTGTTTCCATTCGAGCTACATTAGATGCGAAAGAAGTAATGATTATTCTTTTATTTAATCTAGACATTATGTTTAACATACTTTTCCTAACATCTAATTCAGAACCTGCTTTGCCTGCACTCATAACGTTAGTAGAGTCGCAGATCATTGCTAAAACACCTTCTTCGCCTATCTCTTTTAATCTTTTTTCATTTGTTTTATCACCAACCAATGGGTCTGGATCAACTTTCCAATCACCTGTATGCAAAATAGAACCTACTGGTGTTTGAATTCTTAAACCATTTGGCTCTAATATAGAATGTGTTAATGTAATATACTCAATTTCAAAAGGATCTAACGAAACTTTACCATTTAGCTCTACAATTTTTAAATCATTAGTTATATCAATTTGTTTCTCTTTAAATTTTTCTCTAATTAGAAGTGCTGTAAATGGTGTTGCAAATATTTTACATTTAAGCTTTGGCCACAAATGAGCAATTGCGCCAATATGATCTTCGTGTGCATGAGTTACAACAATTCCTAATAAATTATCTTTTCTTTCAACAATAAAGCCTGGATCTGGGTATATTAAATCAACACCAGGAATAGTATCATCTGCAAACGTTACTCCTATGTCCACCATAATCCATTTATGATCACTGGGCTGCCCATACCCAAACAAATTCATATTCATTCCTATTTCACCTGATCCACCCAATGGACAAAATAACAGTTCGTCTTTCATTTTATTTAATTAGTTTTGAAATTTTTATTAGACCTTTAATTGTAATGTCTTGGTTATGAATTACTTTCGTTTTAATTGAATTTTTAAATAAATTTGAAAATCCTCCTGTAACAATTACTTTAAAAGATTTTCTAGTCTCCTTCTTAATTAAATTAATAATATTGTCAATTAAACCTGCATAACCCCAAAAAAATCCTGATCTAACAGCACTGATTGTATTATTGCCGATAACTTTATTGATTTTTTTTAATTCTATTTTTGGAATTAAAGAAGCTTTATCAGATAATGTATTTAGAGATAATCTTACACCAGGAGCAATAATTCCTCCAAAATAAGTCCCTTTAACAAGAACATCGAAAGTTGTTGCCGTTCCAAAATCTAAAATAATAAAATTATTTTTATTATCTTTTAAACTAATTGCATTAGTAATTCTATCAGAGCCTACTTGTTTATAGTCTACTTTAATTTTTATAAGTGATTTCAAGTTTAAGTTTTTTACTTCTAAACAATTTACTTTAATTTTTTTTGATAAAAATTTTTTAATTATTTTGAATGTAATAGGTACGACACTACAAAATAAAATTTTTTCTATTTTATTTAGTTTGATTTTATTTTTTTTAAATAAACTATTAAGTTGTTTGATATTCACAGATTTAGACAAAAAAGTAATTTTTTTTAATATTTTATTTTTTTTAGAAACAATACAAATTTTAGTTTCAGTATTACCTATATCACCAAGAATATACATTATTTAATTTTATATAATTTAAATAAACTTTTTTCAAAAAGTTGTTTAAGTTTATTCTCTACATTTAATTTACTAATATTTTTTTTAGTTACTTCTTGCAAGTTAGTAGCGGGATAATTTTTGACATATGGATTTTTTTTTATATTTATACCTATACCTGTGATTAAAAATTTTTTTTTATTTAAAAATATAACTTCTTGTAAAATTCCACTTATTTTTTTTTTATCAATTAAAAGATCGTTTGGTTTTTTAAATGTTATTTTTTTTTTTGTAAATGTAGAAAGTAATTTTTTAACTAAAAGACAATTGATTTTAGTTATAGTATTTATTGATAAATTTTTTTTATTTAACTCATTAAAAAATGACACAAACAAATTTCCTTTTGATGAAATCCATTTTCGTCCGTACTGTCCTCTACCCTTTGTTTGTGTTTCAGCAATAACCATACCTATATTATAATTACTTTCTTTTATAATTCTTATAGCTGTATTATTGGTGCTATTAACTCTTTTGAATTTGAATCTTTTAAGTTTCATTAAATTATATTAATTCTTGATACCACTTCTATTAACTGGCTTGGAAATATGAAGTAAAAAAGAATTAATACTGTTGAAACTGTAAGTGAAAATTTCAACCATAAGCTATGATCAGTATCATATTTATCTTTTTCTTTATCAAAATAAATTATTTTTATAATTCTTAAATAATAAAAAGCTGCTACTACGGTCGATAACAATCCAACAATAGCTAAAAAATACATTGATTGTTCTAGTACAGCTTTAAAAACATAAAATTTTGCAAAGAAGCCCGCTAAAGGTGGTATTCCTGCTAAAGAAAATAAAATTAATAATAAACATAATGATAATAAAGGGTGATTTTTTGATAATCCAGAAAGATCATCAATATTCTCATAATATTGATCTTTTCTTTTTAACATCAACAAGCAAGAGAAAAAAGCTAAGTTCATCACTACATATATTGAAATGTAGATTATTGAACTTTGTATTCCCTCATTTGTTGCGGTGGCTAAACCTGCCAATGTGTAACCAATATGACTTATAGAACTGTAAGCAATTAATCTTTTAATATTTGTTTGCCCTATGGCAGCGACTGCCCCAAATATCATTGAGGCAATTGACAAGAAAACAATTATCATTTGCCATTGGTCAATTAAATTTAAAAAAGGAACATATAAAAATCTTATAAATACTGTTAAGGCGGCTATTTTTGGTACTATTGTAAAAAATAAGGTTACAGTTGTTGGAGATCCCTCGTAAACATCTGGTGCCCACATATGAAACGGAACTGCTGAAATTTTAAATGCTAAACCAACTAAAATGAACACAATTCCGAATGTCAAAACGTATTCATCAGAATTTAATTTATTTGATATTATATCATAATTTGTCGAACCAGAAAAACCATAAACTAATGAACATCCATATAATAATAATCCTGATGAAAGAGCACTTAAAACGAAATATTTCAAACCAGCTTCAGATGATTTTAGTTGATCTCTATTATAAGTAGCTAATACGTAAAGAGCTAATGACTGTAATTCAAGTCCCATATAAAAGACAATTAAATCATTTGAACTAATCATAACCATCATGCCTAGGATCGAGCTCAGAATTAGAATTGGATATTCTATATTGTATATTTTAAAAGTTTTTAGATAGGATGATGAAATAACCAAAACTAAAAATCCGCCAATTAGGGTTATAATTTTCATCAATGATGACATTTGATCAATAATAAAGCTTCCATTAAATAAAGTTTCTCTATTTACTGAGAAGGTTTCATTTATTGTTATTATTGATGTAATCAAAATTGTAAGTAAAGATAAATTGAAAGTAATTTTAGAGCTATCTTTTTTAAATACACCCAAAATAAGCAAAAACATGATTGATAGGGAAATAAATATTTCAGGTAATATTAAATTTAAATTTCCCATATTATTTACTAGCTAAGTTTGTTTTATGCATATCAATTAAATCTGTTACAGAAACCTCTATGGTGTTAATTAATGGATCTGGATAAAACCCATAAAATAAAATTGGAGCTGCCAAACAACTTAAAATAAAATATTCAGATCTATTTAAATCTACAATCTTTTTTAGATCTTCATTTATTAGTTTACCAAAAACTACTCTCTTATATAGCCATAACATGTATGCAGCACCTAAAATTACTCCAAGACTGGCAACCACAGCAACTAGGAAGTTATCTTTGAATGCACCCATTAAAATTAAAAACTCTCCTATAAAACCACTTGTCCCTGGTAAACCTAAGGATGCCAATGCAAATATCATAAATAATATTGAATATTTTGGAATTACAGAGACTAAACCCCCATAAGTACTTATCAATCTAGAATGCATCCTGTCATATACTACTCCAACTGTTAAAAACAAAGCTGCTGAAACCAATCCATGACTTATCATTTGAATTATACTACCTTCAATCCCTTGCTGTTGTAGAGTGAAGATACCTAATGTTACAAACCCCATGTGAGCAACTGATGAATATGCTATAAGTTTTTTCATATCCTCTTGCATTAAAGCTATTAGTGACGTGAATATAATTGCAATTACACTCAAAACATAAATTAGAGGGGTAAATGTTTCTGATGCTACAGGGAACAGTCCTAATGAAAATCTTATAAATCCATATCCAGCCATCTTCAATAATATTGCTGCTAATAATACAGATCCTGCTGTAGGAGCCTCAACGTGCGCATCCGGTAACCATGTATGAACAGGCCACATAGGTGTTTTAACGGCAAATGAACTAAAAAATGCCAGCCATAAAAGATTTTGATATTTAACGTCAATACCAATTTCATAAAGCTTAACTACATCTGTAGTACCAGTTATCCAATAAATTGAAATTATTGCTACTAGCATTAAAACAGAACCTAATAGTGTGTATAAAAAAAATTTAAATGCAGAATAAACTCTTCTTGCACCTCCCCAAATTCCAATAATTAAAAACATTGGAATCAATCCTGCTTCAAAAAATAAATAGAATACAACTAAATCTAACGCACAAAAAACACCAATCATAAAACTTTCCATAATCAGTATTGCAATCAAAAAATCTCTTAATCTATTTTTTACAGAGTTATTTACAGATATTATACATAGTGGGGTAATAAAAGTTGTTAGTATGATAAACAAAATTGAAATTCCATCTATGCCAACTTTATAATTAATTAATCCTTCAATCCATGTTCTATCTTCTATAAATTGAAAACTAGACGTAGATTGGTCAAAAGAAATCCATAAGTAAATTGAAATTAAAAAATTAACGATTGTTGTAAATAAAGCTACATATTTAGCAGTTAAAATATTACCATTTTTATCTTTGGTAAAAAATAAAAATAAAGCACCAACAATTGGTAATAATATTAAAGATGAAAGAATAGGAAAATTCATTACTTAACTATTAAAAAGGTTAAAAAAGCGGAGAAACCTAACAACATTATAAAAGCATATTGATATATAAAACCACTTTGAAATTTTGTAGCTTTTATTGAACATTTTTTAATAAAAGAAGAAATTCCATCAGGACCAAAACCATCAATTATAGTTCCATCACAAAATTTCCATAAAAATAAACCAATTTTTTTTGACGATTTTATAAATAATACCTCATACAACTCGTCGAAATACCACTTATTCAGTAAAAAATTATATAAAGGTTTATTCATTAATGCGATGTCGTTAGGTAAATCTTTATTTCTTACAAACAAGTAATAAGCAATTGGGATAGACAATAAAACTAAACAAGGCGTTAAAAGTAAAAACCATAAAGGAGGATGTTCAGTGCTTAAAGGGTTTAAAAACTTAATAGAATCTGCCCAGAAAAAATTATCACCATGCCCAATAAATAGTCCTTTAAATAAAAAACCAGCAAACACCGCTCCTATTGAAAGAATAAATAAAGGAAGAAGCATCACTAAGGGAGACTCGTGTGTTTCCTCTATCTTGATATTTTTATTATTATACTCTCCATGGAAAGTTTTAAATATCAATCTCCAAGAATAAATTGATGTTAAAAATGCTGTAATTATTCCAACCCCAGCAGCGTAATATCCTGTTGTATTACCTTTTAAATAGGCAAATTCTATGATTGCATCTTTAGAATAAAATCCTGATAAAAATGGAAAACCTGTTAAAGCAAGAGTGCCTATAATCATTAAAGCGTAAGTGTATGGTAGCTTTTTCCATACTCCACCCATATTATTTATATTTTGTTCATCTTTAAATGCATGGATTACTGAACCAGATCCCAAAAATAAAAGAGCTTTAAAAAATGCGTGAGTAAATAAGTGAAACATAGCAACATTATATGCACCTACTCCAGCTGCGAAAAACATATAGCCAAGTTGGCTACATGTAGAATAAGCAATTATTTTTTTTATATCAGTTTGAACTAAGGCCACTGTTGCTGCAAAGAACGCAGTAGTCATTCCAACTATAGTAATAAAATTTAGTATTAAAGGTGAATATTCATAGATTGGAGAACATCTTACTACCAAGAATACTCCAGCAGTAACCATTGTTGCTGCATGAATTAAAGCTGAAACTGGGGTTGGACCTTCCATAGCATCAGGTAGCCATGTATGAAGTAATATCTGTGCAGATTTACCCATTGCTCCAATAAATAAAAGTATACAAATTAAATCTATTGCTTTAACTTCAAAACCTAAAAATGATAAATTTTTATCAACAATTGTTGGAATTTGTTGAAACACTTCTGAATAATTAACTGTTCCAAATAAATAAAATATTAAGAAAATTCCTAATGCAAAACCAAAATCACCTACTCTGTTTACTACAAAAGCTTTAATAGCTGCAGCATTCGCACTTTCTTTTTTAAACCAAAAACCAATTAAGAAATATGAGCAAAGACCAACACCTTCCCACCCAAAAAATAGTTGAATAAAATTATCTGATGTTACGAGCATCAACATAGCAAAAGTGAACAATGACAAGTAAGCCATAAATCTTGGCTTATGAGGATCATGTGACATGTAACCAATTGAGTAGATATGCACAAGAGAAGATACAGAAGTTACAACAACCAACATAACGGCTGATAATGGATCAATTAACATCGACCAATTTACATTAAGTGAACCAGAGTTTATCCAAGTTGCTATAACAATATTTTCTTCGTATTGATTAACAATTACTTGATAAAGAACATGAACTGATAAGAGTGCAGAAATTGAAACAAGAGCACTTGTTACTATTTCAGAGTTTCTATCACCTATATATCTTCCAAAAAAACCTGAGATAATTGAAGCAATAAGTGGAAGAAATATAATTGAAAGTTCCATTATTAACCTTTCAACTTGTCTATTTCTTCAACTCTAATAGTTCCAGAATTTCTAAAATATACTACAATAATAGCCAACCCAATTGCTGCTTCTGCAGCTGCAACTGTTAGGATAAATAAAGTGAAAACCTGACCAGCTAAATCACCTAAAAATATCGAAAAAGAAACTAAATTAATATTTACAGCTAGTAATATCAATTCAATACTCATTAATATTACGATTATATTTTTTCTATTAAGAAAAATACCAATTACACCAATTGAAAAAATTACAGCGCCAAGAGTTAAGTAATGCCCTAGACCAATCTCAGTCATCTATTCTAACTCCTTTGTTAGTCTCAACTTCTAATACCTCTACACCCTCTGCCCTTTCACGGGATATTTGCTTGATATAGCTTTGTCTTTTAACACCAGCTCTTTGTCTAAAAGTTAATACAATAGCCCCTATCATGGCAACTAATAGTATCATTCCACTTATTTGAAATACATGAATATAATCAGTGTACAAAATTTGACCTAGAGAATGAGTGTTGCTTACGCTTGATTGAGTAAATGAATTATTTATATCAAAAATCTCTGGTTTGTATTTCCATCCACCAATTACAATTATTATTTCAACAAAAATAAGAGTGCTTATAATTAAACCAACTGGGATATGTTTAGAACTATTTTTTGCAGCAAACCATTGATTTTTTTGCTGAGCAACATTCAACATCATAACTACAAATAAAAATAAAACTGCTACTGCTCCCACGTATACAATCAACATAATCATTCCCAAAAATTCCGCTCCTATCATGATGAACAAGCAAGAAATACTTATAAAATCAAGAATTAAAAAAAATACTGAGTGCACTGTATTTTTTGAAGCTGTTACCATTATAGCAGAGATAATCGCAATTAAAGAAAACGTATAAAAGAAAATTGAATGTGCAATCATGAATTATCTATGAATATTATCCGCTTTAATATTTGCGTCTAAAATATTCTCCCAACGATCTCCATTATCTAATAATTTTTCTTTTGTGTAATAAAGCTCTTCTCTAGTTTCTGTTGAGAATTCAAAATTGGGTCCTTGAACTATTGCATCAACTGGGCAAGACTCTTCACACAGACCGCAATAAATACATTTCATCATATCTATATCGTAACGAGTTGTTTTTCTACTACCGTCTTCTCTCTGGGCAGACTCTATTGTTATCGCTTGTGCAGGACAAACAGCTTCACATAATTTGCATGCTATACATCTTTCTTCTCCATTTGGGTATCTTCTCAAAGCATGTTCTCCTCTAAATCTTGGACTAATTTTTCCTTTTTCAAATGGGTAATTTATTGTTTTTTTTGGTTTAAAAAATTCTTTTAAAGCCATATATAGCCCTCCAATAAAATCAGTCATAAATATAGTTTTAAATAATCTTGAAATATTCATAATTAATTCACTGGTAAAAGATTGAAATAAAATAGAAAACTTGCTGTCAGCACTACCCATATTAAAGAAAAAGGAAGGAATACTTTCCAGCCCAGTCTCATGAGTTGATCATATCTATACCTAGGTACAATAGCTTTAACTAAAGCAAATAAGAAAAATAAAATTAAGATTTTTAAAATCAACCACATTGCTCCTGGGATTAATGTGAATGGATAAATTTCTAAAGGTGATAACCAGCCACCTAAAAATAGTACTGCTCCCATTGCACACATTAATAAAATATTTGCATACTCACCCAACCAGAACATTGCGTACATCATGCCAGAATATTCGGTTTGATAACCAGCAACTAATTCCGCCTCTGCTTCAGGTAAATCAAAAGGAGGTCTGTTTGTCTCAGCCAAAGCTGAAATAAAAAAAATCACAAACATTGGAAATAACGGGATTACAAACCAAAGATTTTGCTGAGCTATAACAATGTCATTTAAATTTAGAGAGCCAACACAAAGCAGTACATTTATAATAATTACTCCTATTGATACCTCATAAGATACCATTTGAGCCGCAGACCGAATTGCACCCAGAAATGGATATTTGGAATTTGAAGCCCAACCACCCATTATAATTCCGTATACCCCTAGGGATGAAACTGCAAACAGGTAGAGAATTCCAACATTTATATCTGCTAGGACTTGAGTAGCCCCAAATGGAATTACAGCCCAAGCTATTAGAGCTAATGTCATTGTTACTATTGGGGCTAATATAAATATCACTTTATTTGAACTTGAAGGAATAATCATTTCCTTAAAGATATATTTTAAAGCATCGGCTAGAGATTGTAACAACCCAAAGGGTCCAACAACATTTGGTCCTTGTCGTTTTTGCACAAAAGCCCAAACTCTCCTATCTAGCCAAACAATCATCGCAACAGAAACTAAAACTGGAACTAACAAAAATAATATTTTATAGATTTGTTCAAAAATAATACTTAAAAAATCCATACTAACCCTCTGTACCTGTAGATTTTAAATTTAGTTTTGAATTATTACATTCAATCATAGTTTTTGAGCATCTGGCTACAATATTTGAAAAATAATATGGTTTAATATCTATTTTTAATTTTTCATTTTTAAATTCTCCACTAAATTCATTTTTATAATCTTTATTTTGTTTTTCTTTTTGAAGATTTAAATAATTGAACATAGTACTTTCTAATTCTTCCTTGTCGTTGAATAACTTTCTGTTATTCATATACTCAGCTATCTCATTTATTATTTGCCAATCCTCCTTTGCTTCTCCTGGTGGATATGAAGCCTTGTATGCTTTTTGAACTTTACCTTCTAAATTTGTATAGTGAGCGTCTTGTTCTGTATAAGCTGCTCCAGGAAGTATAATATCAGCGATTTCGGCACCGTTGTCGCCATGGCTACCCTGATAAATTACAAACTCATCTGTTTTATTAAAATTGATATTATCTTGACCTACTAAATAAATAATCTCAAATTTATTTGATTTTAAATCTTTTAATAAATCAGTTTCTTTATTAATTAAACCAAGATCAAAGTTTCCTACTGATGATGCATCGCAAGATAAAATATTTAAAGGATTCCAATCTTCTAAAAATTTATCATTCTTTCTTAAGAAATCTTTAATTTTACTATACAAATATTCTGCGTTATTTAATCTTAAAAAAGACTCTCCTAATATAATCATTGGTTTTTTTGAATTTAAAATATTCTTTGACAAGTCATGTGCTCCATCAAAAATATTTTTTAAGGTTAAAGTTTGTCCATCAAAACTTTCGTAAGGATAAGTTAAATCACCACTTTCATTTAAAGAATAAATTTTAGTATTATTGGTCAAATAAGATTTTCTGATTCTTGCATTTAG
The DNA here is from genome assembly GCA_902623075.1 of uncultured Pelagibacteraceae bacterium. Taxonomy (GTDB): domain Bacteria; phylum Pseudomonadota; class Alphaproteobacteria; order Pelagibacterales; family Pelagibacteraceae; genus Pelagibacter. The sequence continues at coordinate 49,915 of CACNSD010000005.1, read as the reverse complement.
GATGGTTGCTTCATATCTTGGATTTGCACCTATTAAAAATATTAAATCTGCCTCCTCAATTCCGTTTATGGAAGAGTTAAATATATAATTTTCTCTTTTTGAGGTATTTATAAATCTATTATCTGATCTTGACTCGTAATTTTTTATATCAAGAGTTCTGTCAAAAAATTCTTTAAATATATAGCTTGTTTCCATATTAGTTAGATCTCCAACAAATCCACAAATTTTATCTTTTGAAGTATTCTCTAATTTAGACTTGATAATTTTATATACTTCTGCCCATGATGCTTTTTCAAATTTTTTGTTATATTTAATAAAAGGTGTGTCTAACCTTTGATGCAGTAAACCATCACAAGCGTATCTTGTTTTATCTGAAATCCATTCTTCGTTGATATCTTCATTTATGATTGGTAAAACTCTTTTTACTTCCCAATCGTATGTATCTACCCTTATGTTAGACCCAACTGCATCCATCACGTCAATAGTTTCTGTTTTTTTTAATTCCCATGGTCTTGCTTCAAAAACATAAGGTTTGGAGGTTAAAGCTCCTACTGGACATAGATCTACAACGTTTGCAGATAACTCAGATTGCATGGATTGCTCGAGATATGTTGTAATTTGCATATCTTCTCCTCTTCCAATAGCTCCTAGCTCCGGTACACCAGCTACTTCAGTAGCAAATCTTACACATCTTGTGCAATGAATACATCTTGTCATCTGTGTTTTTATCAACGGTCCCATATTTTTCTCTGGAACTAATCTTTTATTTTCTTTAAATCTTGATTTATCTACTCCATAATACATAGATTGATCTTGCAAATCACATTCACCTCCTTGATCGCACACTGGACAGTCAAGAGGATGGTTGGCTAAAAGAAACTCCATTACACCCTTTCTTGCCTTTTCAACAAACTCTGTATTTGTTTTTATATTCATTCCTTCAGCGGCTGGCATTGCGCATGAAGCAATAGGTTTTGGAGATTTTTCCATCTCAACTAAACACATTCTGCAATTTCCAGCTATGGATAATTTTTCATGATAACAAAATCTTGGAATTTCTACACCAGCTTTTTCACATGCTTGAAGAACGGTTAATCCCTCATCAACTTCGACATCGATATCATTTACTTTTAGTTTAAGCATTTTTTTTATCCAATAAATGTTGATCAACTAAATAAGGAATATTATTTTTTTTCTGTACAATGGGATCTAAATTATTTCTTTCTATTATTTCTTTTTTAAAATGTCTTAAAAGACCCTGAACTGGCCAAGAAGAACCCTCTCCAAATGCACAAATTGTATGACCTGCTATTTGATTGGTTACATCTCCTAACATATCCACCTCATCTTTTGTTGCATCCCCTTTAGCCATTCTCTCAAGCATTCTCCACATCCAACCAGATCCCTCTCTACAAGGAGTACATTGACCACAACTTTCGTGTTTATAAAATCTTGCAATTCTTGCCATACACTTAATAATGTCTTGATCTTTATTAATCACAACAATACCTGCGGTTCCTAACCCACTTTTCTCAGCCGTAAGTGAATCAAAATCCATTGTTAGTGACTCGCATTTTTCTTTAGGAATTAATGGCATTGACGAACCACCCGGTATAACAGCTTGAAGATTGTCCCAACCTCCAACAACACCACCTGCATGAACTTCAATTAATTCTTTTAAAGGGATGTTCATTTCTTCTTCAACATTACACGGAGTATTTACATTTCCAGATATACAAAATATTTTTGTACCCGTGTTCTTTTCTCTTCCAAGAGAAGCAAACCATTTACCACCTTTTCTGAGAATTGTAGGTACTACAGCAATAGTTTCTACATTATTTATTATAGTTGGACATCCATACAGTCCAATTAAAGCAGGGAATGGAGGTTTTAATCTTGGTTGACCTTTTTTACCCTCTATACTTTCTAATAAAGCTGTTTCTTCTCCACAAATATATGCCCCAGCACCGTAATGAATATAAATATCTAAGTCCCATCCAGTTTCTGCTGCATTTTTACCAATTAATTTTTTTTCATATGCTTCATCTATAGCTGCTTGAAGTTTTTGACCGTCAACAAAGTATTCACCTCTAATATAGATGTAGCATACATGGGCTTGAACTGCATATGATGCTATCAAACAACCTTCAATTAATTTGTGTGGCTCAAATCTTAAAATATCTCTATCTTTACAAGTACCTGGTTCTGATTCGTCACCATTTATTACTAAATAATGTGGTCTTGAACCTACTTCTTTAGGAGCAAATGACCATTTTAAACCTGTGGGAAATCCAGCACCACCTCTCCCTCTAAGTTGAGATTCTTTAATCTCATTTATAATCCAATCTCTTCCTTTATCTATTATCTCTTTAGTATTTACCCAATCACCTCGCTTCTGTGAAGAGCTTACATCTGAACCCTTATCGTTATATAAATTTTTAAATATTCTATCTTGATCTTTAAGCATTTTTAAAATCCATCAATGTTTTTCTGTTATTTTCTGGTTCATTATTTATCCTTCCTCTATATGAACCTGGTTTTGGTGTTTCACCTCTTAAAATTTGATCCAAAATTTTAATTGTTTTTTCTTTATCTAAATCTTCATAATACTCGTCATTAATTTGCATCATAGGCGCATTAACACATGCTCCTAAACACTCAACTTCCATCCATGAACAACTTTTGTCACTTGATAATTCACATTCATTTTTAGATATTTTTTCTTTACATGCTTCAACTAATTTACTAGCTCCTCTTATCATGCAAGGAGTTGTTGTGCATACTTGTATAAAATGTTTTCCTACTGGGGATAAATTGTACATAGTATAAAAAGTTGCTACCTCATAAACTTTTATGTATGGCATGTTCAAAAATTTTGCTATATATTTCATAGCTTCTAATGGTATCCAGTTATCATTTTGTTTCTGGGCTATATAAAGTAACGCCATAACTGCACTTTGTTGTTTTCCTTCAGGGTAATTCGATACAATTTTATTTGCAGCTTCTAAAGATGAACTATTAAATTCAAAATTTTCTGGTTGAATTTTTGCTGGTCTTCTTAAACTCATCTATCAACCTCTCCAAACACTATATCTAATGAACCAAGCACAGCGGGCACATCTGCTAGCATATGACCTTTAATAAGGTAATCCATCGATTGTAAATGCGAAAATCCTGGTGCTCTTATTTTGCATTTATAGGGTTTACTTGATCCATCAGATATTAAGTAAACACCAAACTCACCTTTTGGAGCTTCAACGGCAGTATATATTTCATCTTTTGGGACTCTATAGCCTTCAGTAAAAAGTTTAAAATGATGAATAAGTGCTTCCATTGATTGTTTAATCTCTTTTTTAGGTGGTGGACTAATTTTACCATCTAAAGATTTAATTGGTCCTTTCTCCATTTTTGATAAGCATTGTTTAATTATAGAAACACTCTCTTTCATCTCTTCAATTCTACAAAGATACCTGTCGTAACAATCTCCATTTTTTCCAACTGGAATTTTAAAATCTAAATTTTTATAACAATCATAAGGTTGTGATTTTCTTAAATCCCATGGAACTCCTGATCCTCTTATCATCACTCCTGAAAATGAGTAATCTAAAGCATCTTGTTTGGTTACAACTCCTATATCAACATTACGTTGCTTAAATATTCTATTATCTGTAAGTAGACTTTCTAAATCATTAATTATGTTTGGAAAGTTTTCACAGAACTCACTAATATCCTCCTCAAGTCCTTGAGGCAGATCTTGGTGAACACCACCAGCCCTAAAATAATTTGCATGAAGTCTAGACCCTGAAACTCTCTCGTAAAAACCCATTAGTTTCTCTCTTTCTTCAAATCCCCATAAAGTTGGTGTTAAAGCTCCTACATCCATTGCTTGGGTAGTAACATTTAAAATATGACTTAAAATTCTTCCAATTTCACAGAATATAACTCTAATATACTGAGCCCTGATAGGAACTTCTAACTTAAGAATTTTCTCAATAGCTAAAGCAAATGCATGTTCCTGATTCATAGGAGCAACATAATCTAATCGATCAAAGTAAGGTACAGCTTGCATATAAGTTTTATTTTCAATTAATTTCTCTGTTCCCCTATGTAATAAACCAATATGTGGGTCAGCTTTTTCAACAATTTCTCCATCTAATTCTAAAATTAATCTTAGAACTCCATGGGCAGCAGGATGTTGTGGACCAAAGTTTAAATTTAAATTTTTAATTTTTTTTGTCATTACTCTCTATTTCATCTTTTATATATTTAGTTCCCTCCCAAGGGCTTTCGTAATCAAAATTTCTGAAATTTTGCTCTAATTTAACTGGTTCATTAATAACCTTTTTTTCATCTTCGCTATATCTAACTTCATTATGACCTGTAAGTGGAAAATCTTTTCTTAAAGGATGACCTTCAAATCCATAATCTGTTAATATTCGTCTAAGGTCTGGATGATCTTTAAATGAAACACCATACATATCAAACACCTCTCTTTCCATCCAGTTTGCTGAGGGGAATATGCTTGTAATAGACGGGATAACTTCATTCTCTGAAATTGAATATTTTAAAACTATTCTTTGATTGAATTCATGACTTAAAAATAAATAAACTACCTCAAATCTTTGACTCCTTTCAGGATAGTCGACCACTGTAATGTCAATTAGTTGTTTAAATTTCGTATTATTATTTGTTTTTAAGAACAAACAAACATCTATTAAATCATCTTTGTCAGTCTCAAGGTAAATTTGGTTATGTTTAATTTGAGTTTTGTTTATTTTAGTAGTTAGTTCTGAATTAATTTTTTTTTCTAAATCTTCTAAAGTTTTCATGATTACCTTATAAATGAGCCTTTATCTCTAATTTTTTTTTGTAATTGTAATATTCCATATAATAATGCTTCTGCTGATGGAGGACATCCTGGCACATAAACATCTACGGGTACAATTCGATCACAACCTCTAACTACTGAATAAGAGTAATGATAATATCCACCACCATTAGCGCAACTTCCCATCGAAATAACATATCTAGGTTCTGGCATTTGATCATAAACTTTTCTAAGTGCAGGAGCCATTTTATTAGTCAAAGTTCCAGCTACAATCATTACATCAGATTGTCTTGGGGATGCTCTAGGAGCGGCACCAAATCTCTCAAGATCATATCTTGGCATAGAGGTTTGCATCATTTCGACTGCACAGCAAGCAAGACCAAAAGTCATCCAATGCAGTGATCCTGATCTTGACCAATTAATGAGATTGTCAAGAGATGTAGTTATAAAACCATTCTTACTAAAATCATCAGCAAGCTGTTTAAACTCATTAGGAACTTGTTCTATTTTTTGATTCATTTGATTTATAATTTTATTCCCAGTCTAAAGCGCCCTTTTTCCATTCATAAATAAATCCAATTGTAAGAATGAATAAAAAAATCATCATTGATGAAAAACCAAGTAACCCAATATTTCCAAGAGAAATTGCCCAAGGAAATAAAAATGCTATCTCCAAATCAAATATAATAAATAAAATTGCAACTAGATAAAATCTTACATCAAACTCAAGTCTAGAATCTTCAAAAGGTTCAAATCCACACTCATAAGCAGATAGTTTTTCTGGATCAGGTTTTTTCGGCGAAAGAATAAAATTAATTACCACAAATGCACAGCTTAACCCTAATGCAATTATTAAAAATATAATTATAGGTAAATAATCTTTAAGAAATTCAGATAACATGAAAATCTATATATCACTTTTTAATTTATGTTGAAGTGCTGATACGTCACATTTTACAATAAAAAAAAAGATAACAATATCAATGATTTATACAAATAGTGAAAAAAAAGTCAACAAAATCAATAATTTAGTATCTTTGTCAAAAATTAGGTTAAAGTGGCGGGAGTGAAGGGACTCGAACCCTCGACCTATCGCGTGACAGGCGATCGCTCTAACCAACTGAGCTACACCCCCACTTTATTTAATTTTTTTGGTGGGCAGTAAAGGACTCGAACCTTTGACCCCCTCGGTGTAAACGAGATGCTCTACCAACTGAGCTAACCGCCCATAACCAAAAATACAGTGTTTTATATCCTTTAGTTTACTTACGTCAAGATCTATTAACCTTGAAAAATAGCCATATCCCTCATATTTCACAAGTTTAAGTTAATAAATAAGATTATTTTATATAAAAAATTTAAAAGCCACCACGCCAATTATTCTTATTTCTGAATTCTTTTTCATCTGTTTTACTAATTGGTCTAAAAATATAGATTATAGCTAATATAATAGACAGTAAAAATAAGGATATTTCCATACTGTGTTTGACTTATTGAATACTAGCTTGTGATTTATCATCTTTTTTTGATATATCAACCTCAACCCATTCGGTTGGTTTGAGTTCTTTTGTCAGCGCAATTTTTACCACTTGGTCAGCGTATTCAACTGGTGTAATTTTAATATCATCTATTATCTTCTTGGGCATATCTACTAGATCCTTTTCATTTTCTTTTGGAATTAAAACCTCCTTAATTCCAGCCCTATGTGCTGCTAATAACTTTTCTTTTAACCCTCCAATTGGTAATACTTGACCAGTTAAAGTCACCTCGCCAGTCATTGCTAAATCTCTTCTGACTGGAATATTGGTAATAGAGGATACAATTGAAGTAACCATACCTATACCTGCTGATGGACCATCTTTAGGCGTTGCACCTTCTGGCACATGAATATGAAAATCTTTTTTTTCAAAAACTGGAGGAATAATTCCGTATTCTAAGCACTTAGATCTTACAAAAGATTTGGCTGCTTTAACTGATTCTTGCATTACATCACCTAATTTGCCTGTAATCTGCATTCTACCTTTTCCTGGCATAGTAGCTGTCTCAATTTTTAATATCTCTCCTCCATATTCAGTCCATGCAAGTCCGGTTACTATACCAACTCTATTCTCAGTTTCTAACTCTCCAAATTTAAATTTTGGAACACCTAAATAATCTGTCAAATTTTTGACAGTTATTTCAACTTCTTTTTCTTCTCCAGAAACAATTTTTTTAACAACTTTTCTAGCTAATTTAGAAATTTCTCTCTCAAGATTTCTTACCCCTGATTCTTTTGTATATCCTCTTATAACTTCTTTAATAATGTCATCATCTAACTTCATTTCTTTTTCTTTAACACCATTGTCTTTTATTTGTTTTGGTAATAAATATTTATTTGCTATATTTATTTTCTCATCTTCTGTATAGCCAGCTAACCTAATTACTTCCATTCTATCTAACAAAGGTGGTAAAATATTTAGAGTGTTTGCAGTTGTTACAAACATTACATCTGATAAATCATAATCAACTTCTAAATAATGATCATTAAAAGTTGTATTTTGTTCAGGATCTAAAGCTTCTAACAAGGCTGAGGAGGGATCACCTCTATAATCATTTCCAATTTTATCAATTTCATCTAATAAAATTAAAGGATTTTTTGTTCCAGCTTTCTTCATCATTTGAATAATTTTACCAGGTAAAGAACCTATGTATGTTCTTCTATGACCTCTTATTTCAGCTTCATCTCTCATCCCACCAACTGACATTCTTACAAATTCTCTGTTTGTAGCTTTTGCTATTGACTTACCTAAAGATGTTTTTCCAACACCTGGGGGTCCCACTAAGCACAGAATTGGACCCTTGATTTTTTCCATTCTCTTTTGAACTGCTAAAAATTCAACTATTCTTTCTTTTACTTTTTCTAATCCAAAGTGGTCTTTATCTAGAATATTTAATGCTTTGGATAAATCGATATCAACTTCACTTTTCTTATGCCAAGGAAGCTCCGTCATCCAATCTAAATAGTTTCTTACAACAGTTGCCTCCGCAGACATTGGACTCATGTTTTTCAATTTTTTTAATTCCTGTAAGCATTTCTTTTCAACATCCTTTGGCATCTTAGATTTTATTATAGCTTTATTGAGACTGGTTGTTTCGTCTTTGCCATCTTCAATTTCACCAAGTTCTTTTTGAATAGCTTTTAATTGCTCATTTAAATAATACTCTCTCTGTGTTTTTTCCATTTGAGTTTTAACTCTTCCTCTTATTCTTTTCTCAACGCCAATTATACTAGTCTCATTCTCCATAATTTTAATAATAGCATTTAATCTTTTCTTAACATCAACAGTTTCAAAAATTTGTTGTTTTTCAGAAATAGTTGCTGTTAAATGAGATGCTATGTTGTCGGCAATTTGAGAAGGATCTTTTAATTGTTTAATAGTATTTATTGTTTCATTTGAAATTTTTTTATTTATTGATGTTAATTTTTCTAATCTTCTTAAAGCTGTAGCAGCTAATGGAAATAAATCTTCATCTTCAGAAAAAATATCATTATAAGAAGTATATTCACAAGATATAAATTTTTCATTGTCCTTAAAGTCTAAAATTTTTACTCTTTTAATACCTTCAACTAAAACTTTAACTGTTCCGTCAGGTAATTTTAATAGTTGCAAGATACTTCCTTCACATCCATACATAAAAACGTCTGTTTTTTTAGGGTCATCAATCTCAGAATTTTTTTGAGTTACAAGGATAATTTTTTTATCTTTTTTCATCACTTCATTAAGTGCAGAAATCGATTTATCCCTCCCTACAAATAATGGAATGACCATACTTGGAAACACAACAATATCTCTTAAAGGAAGTAGAGGTAATAATATTTTGACGTCCATGATGATAATATGGATATTAAATTTTATAATGCAATAGATTTTTGTAGTTTATTAAGGATATTAAGCCGCTGTGGTCTTATTTGGCTTAGATTTATTGTCACCTTTAGTATGTACTAAAATTGGTTGTGATTGTCCTTTTACTGCACTGGCATCAACAATAACCTCTTCAATATTATCTTGACTCGGAAGATCATACATTGTTTTAAGTAAAATATTTTCCAATATTGATCTTAATCCTCTTGCCCCAGTTTTTTTGCTAATAGCTTTTTGTGCAATTTCTTTTAGAGCATTTTCTTTAAATGTCAATTTTGCTCCGTCTAGTTTAAATAACTCTTGATATTGTTTTGTTAAAGAATTTTTCGGTTCTTGTAATATTTTAATTAAAGACTTTTCATCTAAGTCTTCAAGTGTTGCTATCATTGGAAGTCTTCCTATAAATTCTGGAATTAATCCAAATTTTAATAAATCTTCTGGCTCTAATCCTTTCATCCACTCACCTGTTTTCTTATCTTGAGTATTTTTCACATCTGCACCAAAACCTATTGAAGTTCCTTTATCTCTTTGTGAAATAATTTTATCAAGTCCTGCAAATGCACCACCACAGATAAATAAAATATTTGTAGTATCAACTTGTAAGAATTCTTGCTGTGGATGTTTTCTTCCTCCCTGAGGTGGAACACTCGCAACAGTTCCCTCCATAATTTTAAGAAGAGCTTGCTGCACTCCTTCACCCGATACGTCACGTGTAATTGATGGGTTTTCTGATTTTCTACTTATCTTATCAACTTCGTCAATATAAACTATTCCTCTTTGAGCTTTTTCGACATTATAGTCAGACGCTTGTAATAATTTTAAAATAATATTTTCAACATCTTCACCTACATAACCTGCTTCTGTTAAAGTTGTTGCATCTGCCATTGTAAACGGAACATCAAGAATTCTAGCAAGAGTTTGTGCCAATAATGTCTTTCCACATCCTGTAGGACCTACTAAAAGTATATTAGATTTTGACAATTCTACATTCTTACTAGTTTTGTTTTCATAATTTAATCTCTTGTAGTGATTATGTACTGCAACAGATAGAACTTTCTTTGCATGAGCTTGTCCAATTACGTAATCATCAAGCACTGAGCAAATTTCTTTAGGAGATGGTAAACCATCTTGATGCTTTACAAAGGTGTCTTTACTCTCCTCTTTAATGATATCCATACATAGCTCAACGCATTCATCACAAATAAACACAGTTGGGCCAGCAATTAATTTTCTAACCTCATGTTGGCTCTTGCCACAAAAAGAACAGTAAAGAATATTTTTATTATTATTTGTCATTTTGATTTTTACAACGAATCACATCTATCACTTTATTATAAATGACTCATACTAATCAAGTTTCGATTATCTTTAAATCAATATATTGTATGTTATGATCTTTTTTCTACTACTTCATCAATAAGACCAAACGATTGTGCGGCATCAGCTGTCATAAAATTGTCTCTTTCAAGAGCAGATTTTATTTCCTCAACACTTTTACCTGTGTGTTTCGAATAAATTTCATTAAGCCTTTTCTTTAAAGACAAAACTTCATTTGCGTGTATTTCAATGTCTGTCGCTTGGCCTTGAAAGCCTGCTGATGGTTGATGAACCATTATTCTAGAGTTTGGTAATGAAAATCTTTTTCCCTTAGTTCCAGCAGCTAGTAAAAAAGATCCCATAGACGCTGCTTGACCAATGCACAAAGTAGAAATATCAGGTTTAACATATTGCATAGTATCATAAATACCAAGACCTGCAGTAACTAATCCACCTGGACTATTAATATACAAATAAATTTCTTTTTTTGGGTCCTCAGCTTCTAAGAACAATAATTGAGCAGTAACTAAAGAAGCGACATTGTCATTTATTTGACCTGTTAAAAATATTATTCTCTCTTTTAAAAGTCTTGAATATATATCGTAAGCTCTTTCGCCTTTGCTTGATTGCTCAACAACCATTGGTACAAGATTGCTCATATATTCTGATAATTTTGTTGTCATAAGTTGATTCGTACTACTTATACAACTTGAGATTACTTTTTGCTAACTTTTTTTATCTTTTTCACTGCGGGCTTTGATTTTGCCTTTTTAGTTGTAGGTTTTTTTTCTTTAGCAGATGTTGGGGGTGATTTTTTCTTATTTTCTTTTTTTTCTTCGACATGACTATGGTCATACTTATGAGCTTCTTTTAAAATCTTTTCAGCTACTTCTTTTGAAATCTCTTTCTTATTTGCTTTACCTTTTTCTTTAATTAAATTTAAAATTTTTTCTTCATATACTGTTCCTCTTAAGCTTGCTAATGCAGAAGGGTTTTTTTGGTAAAAATCCATAACCATTTTTTCTTGTCCTGGCATCATTCTTAGTTGTTTTTGCACTTCAGCTTGAATCTCTTGTTCTGTTACTTTAATTTGATTTTTTTCTCCAAACTCGTTTAAAATTAATCCAGTTTTAATTCTCGTTTTTGCTTTTTCTTCAAAATTTTTTTTATTTTTCTTAGCCTCTTCTTCTGATATTCCTTGAGATAGAATTTTTATTTCTTCTTCAATTAAATTTTCAGGAACTTCATCTACTTTAATTTTTTCAATTTCTTTTAGAATTTGGTTTTTAGATAACTGATCCAAAGAATTTTTATATTCATCATTAATTTGTTTTGAAATTAATGATTTTAAATCTTTTAAATCTTTTGCTCCTAAATTTTTTGCAAAATCATCATTAATTTTTACTTCTTCTGATTGTTTTACACTTAAAATTTTACAATTAAATTTTGCTTTTTTATTTACTAATTCTTTTTCAGGAAAATTTTCTGGCAATGTAGCTTCTACAATTTTTTCATCATCTTTTTTTACTCCAATTAGTTGTTCGTCAAAGCCTTTTAAGAATAAATCTTTACCTAAAGTTAACTGGGTATTTTTTCCTTCACTTCCTTTAAAATCTTCGCCATCAACTGTTGCTTTGTAATCTAGAGAAACTAAATCACCTTTTTTAGCTTTTGTATCAGTGCTAACTTCTTTAAAATTTGGTTGGTTTTTGGCAATTTCTTTAATTCTTTTATCTGTTTCACTTTCATCAATTTTTACAGTGTATTCATCAAATTTAATATTTTCTAAAGATTTAATTTCTACTTTTGGTAATTCCGTTACTGATAATATATATTCAAGATCTTTATCTTCACCGTAAGTCTTCAAGTCTAGCTTTGGTTGACCGGCTGGTTTAATTTTATTTTCCTCTAATGCTTTTGTAGATGTTTCTTTTAAAACTTTATCCAAAACTTCTCCAAAAACTGCCTTGCCAAATTGTCTTTTTAAAATTTCTTTTGGAACTTTGCCTGGTCTAAATCCTTTAAGATTTACAGTACCTTTTATCTCTTCATATTTTTCATCCATATAAGAGTTCATTGTCTCTTTATCGATAAAAATTTTAAGGTCTTTATTTAATCCTTTTTTATTTTCTATTGTAACTTTCATAATATTAAAATGGTAGGGCGAAAAGGACTCGAACCTTCACATGTTGCCATATTGGTTCCTAAGACCAACGCGTCTACCAATTCCGCCATCGCCCCACAAATTACGAGGTTTTATATATTATTGAAGCTATTTGTCCAATGACAAATATTAAAAAAATAACTATTTATCATCTAAATTTTATATTAATTTTAATATTATGAATAAAGTCAAAATAATAAGTATTATTTATGCCATAGGTATAATTATAGGAGCTTTGTTTTTAGATGTTTGGGGAGCTGAAACAACTCCTTTCAAAACACTTTCGGTATTCGTCTGGACAGTAATTTTTATTATTGCTTTATTTTTTGCAGATAAAAATGAAAAAAAATAGGTTATTAGTTTTTTTTTTATTATTCTTTTTTTCATTCTTGGAATTAAACGCTGAGATAATAGTGCTTAGCAAATGTGATCATAAAGAAGATGGTTTTTTAAAAAATGAGTATATTTTAAATCTTAATGAATTAATCATGACAAGAAATTATGTTTATAACGAAAAAACTTATCAAAAACTTAAAATTACAGATTTAAGTGTTAAAAAATCAAATTCATATGTTAGAAATATTTATGAAGAAAATGGTAAAATATTAACTTTAAAACATGGTTACCCTCAATTTTATACTCAAATCTTAATTGAAAAAGATAAACAAGAAATATTTATTAAGGCAGTGTTAAATGATATTGAAAGTATATCTAAAGTTTCAACTTGTAAAAAAATAGAAAAATTTGATCGACGAAGCTAATTTTTATTTTTTTTTTTGACTTTACTTTTATTTAAAAATTCTTTTTTTAATTCAAATCTACTACTTGTAATATTAGATCTATGCTTTGCATAAGCTTGTTTTTGTGCTTGTCGCATGGCTCTTTTAGAAGACATTATACTTAATTTTAATATTCAATTTCTAAAGTATCAATAATATTAAAGTGCTTATCTGCTATTATTATTTCTCCAGAGGAAGGTGCATAATCTAGTATTTCAGAAATAAACACATAATGCGTAATAAATATTAAATTTTCTTTTTTATCCCACTTATTTACGAATTCTTTGAATTCTATAACTTGTTTTTTTCTATTTTTTGCAAATTGAGAACTATAAAAAGAATTTAGAAATTTTTTTGTTTCAAATCTTTTAAAAGCAATAAAAGCAGTTTCTTTACATCTGCACCACTCACTTGAATAAACCTTGTTAATTTTAATATTATGTCTAGAGAAAAAATTTCCTATATTTTTAGATTGTACTCTTCCACTATCATTTAAATTTCTTTGAGTAGAACAATCGTTTAAATTGAAATTTTTAGGATCACCACTTCCAGGTGCATAAGCATGTCTAATAAATACTAATTTTCCACCCTGTTCAAACTCTTTTATTAAATTTTCATTTAAATCTGCTTTGACACCACATGTTAAAAATATAAAAGTAATAAATATAATCTTAAAAAATTTCATATATGGATATTAGATTAGACCACTTAAACAAAACAATAATAAACTGTAAAAAGTGTCCAAGATTAGTAGAACATATTAAAAAAGTAAGCACCACAAAAAGGAGACAAAATATAAATGAAATATACTGGGGTAAACCAGTTCCTGGTTTTGGAAGTTTAAATTCAAAGATGGCAATTATAGGTTTGGCCCCTGCTGCACACGGAGGAACTAGGACTGGTCGTGCATTTACAGGAGACAAATCAGGAGATTTTTTATTTAAATGTTTATATGAAGCAGGTATTTCTAATCATCCTTTTTCTAAAAATTTAAATGACAATTTAAAATTAAAATCAACCTATATTACCAATTTTCTTAAATGCGTTCCCCCTGAAGATAAACCACTTAGTAATGAATTAATAAATTGTTCAAACTATTTTGATGAAGAAATACTTTTTCTTAGTAAATTAAGGGTCATTGTAACTTTAGGTAAAATAGCTTTCGATAATTGTATAAAAATTTTCAAAAGTAAATTCAAAATTGATAAAAAATTTGTCTTTAAGCATGGCTCTGTTCAATATTTGTCAAAAGATATAATAATTATTCCAAGTTATCATCCGAGCCCTAGAAATGTAAATACAAAGTTATTATCAGAAAAAATGATGATTGGTTTATTGCAAAAAGCAAAAAAATTATCAAAAATTTAATTTAAAGATAAAAAAGGTTTAAGGCTTTTTAAAATTTTCTCTGGAATTTTAATTGGTTTACTTTTTTCATTAACAAAAACCAAATGAACTTTTGATTTTACAATATTATCTTTTTTTCGATAAATTGACTGGCTCATTGTAAAAGATGTTTTGCTAAAAGAAGTTACAACTGAATTAATATTCAATTTATCTTCTAGATGTGCCGATTTATTAAAATCTATATTACATGATTTAACAACAATTAATGCACCATAATCTTTTTTGATTTTCAAATTACTTAATCCAACTTCTGATAATACCTCTGATCTTGCTCTCTCAAGAAACTTCAAATAATTTGCATAATATACTACACCACCAGCATCAGTATCTTCATAATAAACTTTGACCTTATGGTTAAAACTTTTTCTCATCTAATTATTGAGCTGAAAAATAAATATTCTGAAAGTAAGCAATTGTCTTCTTTTTAGAATTATCTGTATCAGCCATTATAGCAAGACCATCTAATTCATTAACATCTAGATCATGAAATCTCTTAAAGTCCTCTTTAACATTGGCTTTTACAGTAACCCACTGATTGAAGCTATCTTTTGTTGAGGCTAATACATTATCTATTGATTTTTTTGTATAAGGACTAGGTCTATTATCTCCAACGTCGCTATTACTAGAAAATACATAATTTATAGCTCTATTTGAAAGTGGTGTAGCTCCAGTTTTTTTAATTGCAAAAACTCGAGCAGCGTAATCATGACCTTTTTTGGAGTTCTCATTTATACCTCTTAAGTCTTTTTCTACTTTCCAAGTAATATTGATGAAAGGAGTTTTATTTAAATCAATTTTAAGCTCTTTTCCAAGACCAGAAGCAGCATTATCAGCTTCTGCTTTTAAATAATTTCCATTTTCATTTGATCCTACCGAATATATCGTTTTATTTTTAGCTCCTCTTACTTTTCTAACCTCTAATTCTATAAGTTCTTTCTCTGTAAATTCAAATATTTTTATATCTTTAGCAGATGATATATTTATTAGTATTAAAGAAACAATAATAATATAAAAATTTTTTAGCATACCTTCTTATAAAGAAATTTTTTTTTAATTCAATATTCGGTCACAATTAGAACACTCTAAACTCAAAATCGATTACCAAATAATAAATATGAGAATTTTTTCAATATTTATTCTTCTTATATACTGGTCAATAATTTTATCCGCACCTTTATTATCTAATGATATTAAGGTAAGCAGAATTAAAGTTAAGCAAAATATAAAACAATTTTATTAATAAAATTAGGGAATTAACACTATTTTTGGTGCAGAACATGTACCATCATGTATTTGTTTGAAGGCACTTCCGCCATTTTTAAGGTCTCTGTATTCTATCCAATCTAAATTTCCTATATCTTTGTTCGCTAAAATTTGAATGGTGTCGCTAAAATCTTGATTTGTATAACAGTAAGTTCCAATAAAAGTAATTTCTTGTAAGGTGGCCTTTCTAAAATTAAACTCACCAGCAGGCTGTGTAAGGCCAATGTGAATAATGGATCCTCCAGGCTTAACAACCGAAATAGCTTGTTGTCTTGAAACTTCTAAACCAACTGTGTCAAAAACGATGTCAAAACTATCATTTTTAACCTCACTACTTGTTGGTCCAACAAATTTTGCATCTAAATATTTTGAGCACTCATCTAATCTAAGCTTGTTAGGGTCAGACATTATAATATTAGTATTTTTTTTAATTTTCGAGATAATAAGAGCACAAAGTAGACCAATAGCTCCTGCTCCTTGAACCAAAATTCTACAATCTTGTATATTTTTTTTTAGAGACTTTTCACCTATCAATACTGCATGATATGCTACTGCCGTTGGTTCAGCTACAGCGGCCTCTGTAACTTTTAATTTCTCTGGAACATCATAAATATTTGTATTTGGTACAGTTATTAATTCTGCAAATCCTCCTTGCCTTTCATAAGGCCTGTTCATGCCTAATAGCACTCTATTCGGACAAAGATGTTCTCTTTTATTAGAGCAATATTCACATTTACCACAAGTTAATAAAGGATTTAATACTGCTATTTTATCTTTAAATTTACCATTAATAATTTTTCCACTAACTTCATGTCCAAGTATTAAAGGTGGTACCCTTCTTTCATCTTTACCATGATAAGCATGCATGTCAGAACCACAAATACCGGAGGCATGAACTTCTAATATACTTTCACCTTCTTTTTCAACAGGGTCTTTTTCATCTCTATAAGTTAACTCTTCCATACCTGTATAAACCAGAGCTTTCATATTATTTTTTTGCCAACAAGTAATATGTTATCCAAGAAACAAAAGCACCTATTATCCATGCATATGACTGTAAAAACATTAAATTTATATTCCAAATTGTAGAAGCTGAAAAAATGAAACCTATAATTAAAGAATAAACACCTTTTATATGCCAGCCACCTGAATAATAATAAGCACTCTCTTTATCGATTGAATATAAATCTTTATTACTTAATTCTTGTTTTTTGATTAAATAATAATCAGCTACTATCACCCCAAACAAAGGACCAAAAAAAGCTCCAAAAGTATCAACAAAAGACAAAATACCTATTTGACTTAAAATAGTTAGCCAGAGTATAGCGATTAATAATCCACAAAATGAAATTAAATAACTTGCACTTCTAAGGCTTAATTTAGATGGGGCAAAATTTATTAAAGAATATTGAGATGGTATATAATTAGCAGCTAAATTTGTAGAAGCTGAAGCAACTATGATAAAAAACAAAACAACAATCGTTATTTGAACACTATCAAACTTTCCAATTATATCTGTTGGATTAGTAAAAATTCTATCCATATCTGAAAATTTTTGATTAAGAAAAACATCTGAGCCCGTAACAATAAAAACTGATAAAAAAGAAAAAATAATTAAATTCAAAATTAAACTAAAATTTCCTTTTTTTAGCTCTTTTTCATTTTTTACATATCTAGAAAAATCACCAAAACTAATAATTAAAATTGAAAAATAGGCAAATATCGTTCCAGCAACTGTCAATACAGGTGCTAAATTATTGGCATCTAAAAAATTATTTAAATTAAAAATACTAGAAAATGCTTCACTTGTAATTTTGACATCGCTCAATAAAACAACAAAGAAAAAAATTAGCATTCCTAGATAAACTGTAATAGCTGAAAAATTAATTATTTTTTTGTTATATTGAATTCCCACAGTGAATAACAAAGTCTGAACGATTATTGTAATGAATATTGCAAACCAGTCGATAATATTTAGACCAAAATAAAAGACAATAAAAACTTCTTGTTCCAATATTGAACTATCAATTGAAAAAATAAATATCCTAATCAAATATACTAATATTTTAGATAAAAAATACGTTTGAATACCAAATAAAAAAATTCCAACTAAACTTCTTATAAGTCCAAAAAATTTAGCACCATTAAATCCAAGTGATGATCTCAACAATACTGCAAATGGTAATCCAAATTTTTGAGAAGGTTTACCAATTATATTTGAAAACAAATAAACAAAAAAAGATCCTAAAATAATTCCAAAAAATACTACAAATACATTTAAACTATACATTAAGTATAATGAAGATATTAAAGAGAAACCAATTACACTTTGTACATTAGTGCCCCAGAAACAAAATAAATCTTTCCAATTCCAATTTTTGTAATTTGGATTAACCGTTACTAAATCCCAATTTGATAGAGAGTATTTTACTTTTGGTTGATTCACTTCATTTATTTTAAACTAATAAATTCTACTGTCCATATAAGAGAGTTGGTAGCCATAACGCAATTTTAGGAAATATTATAATCAAAACTAAGCCTATAATTTGTAGAACCATAAATTGCATCATTCCGTAATAAATATCTTTTAAATCCCATTCTGGAACCACTCCTTTTAAGAAATAAGCGGAAAGTGCTACGGGTGGAGATAACCAGGCGGTTTGAAGATTAACAGCGACCAATATAGCAAACCAAGTTAAATTGAATCCTAATGCTTCAACAAGTGGTAATATTATTGGAACAATTATCATAACAATTGGTACCCATTCTAAAGGCCAACCCAACAAAAATATCATGACCATAATCATTCCTAAGATAAGATATTTGTTCATTTCTAAACCTAATAAAAATTCAGTTAGTAATGTTGGTGTTCCTAATCTAGCAAATACAGCTCCAAAAAAGTTTGAAGCTGCAACTAAAACCATTATTAAAGCTGTTATTTCTAAAGTTTTAACAAGTGCCTCTTGTAGTTTTGATAAAGTGAGTTTTTTGTAAGCTAATGAGAGTAATAAAGCTCCCATCGCACCACAACCAGCAGCCTCTGTAGGTGTAGCAAAGCCAAATAAAATACTTCCTAATGCAGCAAAAACTAATGCAGCTGGTGGGACTAAACCTAAAAAAAACTCAATCCATACTTCTTTCATGCTAGCTGCACGCATTTCCTCTGGAAGTACCGGTCCAAGTTTTGGATTAATCATGCATCTAATAGTTGTGTAACCTGCATATAAACTTGCAAGAAGAATTCCTGGAATAATTGCTGCAGCAAACAAATCAATTACAGGAATTTCCATTATAGGTCCCATTACAACAAGCATTATGCTTGGTGGTATTAAGATTCCTAAAGTTCCGCCAGCAGTAATTGTACCTGCTGCAAGTTTTACATCATAACCCGATCTATTCATTGATTTTGCTGCCATAATCCCTAAGATTGTAACTGATGCGCCAACGATACCAGTTGCAGCAGCAAATATTACTGAAACAAATAATACCGCATAATATAAAGATCCTTTTACTCTTGCTAACATCATTTGGAATGCAGAAAATAACCTTTCCATTAACCCTGCTTGTTCCATCATAATCCCCATGAATACAAAGAGTGGGACGGCGGCGAGAGTTTGTTCAGTCATGACCATAGAGAATTGGAGGGTCATAAGATAGAAAACTAATTTTCCAAAACCTAAATAACCAAAAACAAAACCTAAGAAAATTAATGTGAAAGAGATAGGAAATCCAACAAATATTGCAAATAGCATTACTCCAACTAAAATGAAACCTAAAATTGCTGGATCAATTAATTCTGCAATCATTTTTCTTCTCCTGGCCACTCACCTTTTTTTGCCGCCCAATAGCTCTTTAATAATTCTGAAAAACCTTGAATAAGTAAAAATATAATTCCGATTAGTAAGCAAGTTTTAATGGGCCACATATAAGGCATCCAAGTTGTATCCATTCCCCTTTCTCCCCTTTGAATAGACTCCACAACAAATCCAAAGGTCATATAAAAAAAGACTATTAATCCTGGAAAATAGAATAAAAGGTATAACCAAAAATCGATTAATCCTTGGGTTTTGGTTTTAAAATTTCTATATAAAAAATCTGCTCTAATATGAACACCTCTTGATAGTGCATAACCTGCACCAAGCATAAATAAGGCTCCATATAAAAACCTACTTATGTCATAAGCCCATATGGTTGGTGCTAAAAATAGTTTTCTCGCAAGAACTTCATATGTCATTGCAAAAATTAGTGGCATCAATATCCAACAAACAACACTTCCAATCCACTTACTAAATTTATCTATGTTAACTATAGATTTTGCCATCCAAGATGGCATATCAACTGGCATTTTTCCTGAACCACCACGCCTTTCGGCAATCATTTCATCTGAAATATCGAGTTTACCTGGTTCTTCAGCCATAAAATTCTTACTAAAAAAAAATTAGAGCGAACTAATTAGTTCGCTCTAATATTTAAATTATTTTATTGATTACTTTAATGTTGCTGCGTGAGCCATTCCTAGCTTCGCATTAGACATTTGAGCACCACTCCAGAAAGGAACTGCTTTATCAGCAAAAACTTTCATAGAGTCATAAACTTCTTTGAAAAACGCGTTTTTTTCTGCATTTTTATTCAAAGTTGCTTTGGCAGCTGCCATGTATTCAGTAAAGTAGTCAGATGGAGTATCTTCTAAAATAACTCCATGTTTTGTAGTTAGTTCTTGCAAAGCTTCACCGTTTGATAAAATTCTATAACTTAAAGATTTTATCAAAGATGCATCAGCTGCAACTTCAAGTGACTTCTTCTCGTGAGCAGTCATAGCATTGTAAGTTTTTCCAGTAATATAAAAGTCAGCATTTACGACAACTTGGTGTAAACCTTGTAGGTAGTAGTGCTTTAATACTTTTTGGAAACCAAACGTTAAGTCAGGTTTTGGACAACACCATTCAGCAGCATCAATTGTACCTGCTTCTAAAGCTGGTAGAATATCTCCACCACCCATAGCAACAGATGCTATACCGATGTCTTTATAAGTTTGTCCTGGTATTCCTGGAGGAGTTCTGAACTTATATTTTCTAAAGTCAGCCATATCTTTAATTGGTTTTGGAAACCAACCTAAAGCTTCTGGTCCAACAGGTTGAAGCATAAATCCTTTAATATCTCTTCCCATTTCTTTCCATAATTGATCATAAAGCGCTTTTCCTCCACCATATTGGAACCATGATAAAAACGCTAAATTATCAATACCAATTCCGCCACCAGCAACCGGCGAGCCAAATAGCATGGCTGCAGGATGTTCACCTGACCAGTAGTGTGTCCAAGCAAAACCACAATCTATTAATCCTTTATCAACAGCGTCTAGTGTTTCTTTTACACCAACAACTGCTCCAGCAGGCAAAATTTCAAACTTAAGTGATCCACCTGTTAGTTCAGTTACTGTATCAGTAAAGTCCTTTAACATCTTAACTTCATCAGCTTTAGTGTTAAGAACTGTCTGACACTTTAGTGTTTTTGCAGCATTTGCATTTGAAATAAATCCAAATACCATTGCTACTGCAAATAACATTGAAATGATTTTTTTCATATTATATTTCCCCTTTTTTATTTTTAAAAATGAAAGCTTGTCAAAGAATGAATTCTAAAACAAGTGTTAATATGAAATTATTTAATATTTTTACGATAAATATTAGAAAAAAAAAAAATTTGATCTATAAAGGCTCTTAGTAATGGATAAATTTGACTATATTATTATTGGTGCTGGATCAGCAGGATGTGTTCTTGCTAATAGAATTTCGACTAACCCTGAAAATAAAGTCTTACTTTTAGAGGCTGGTGGTAAAGATACTAACCCCTGGATACATATACCAGGCGGATATTTCAAAACAATGCATAACCCTGATACTGATTGGTGTTTTAATACAGAAGAAGAGCCTTTCTGCAACAACAGAAAGATGACATACCCAAGAGGAAAAACTCTTGGAGGAAGTTCTTCAATAAATGGAATGCTTTATATTAGAGGCCAGTCAAATGATTATAATTATTGGAGGCAGCTAGGTAATGTTGGGTGGTCATGGGATGATGTACTTCCCTATTTTAAAAAATCTGAGGATTTTCAATTCGGAGAAAATGAATTTCATGGCTCTGGCGGACCTATAAAGGTTGAAAAAATAAGGTCTACTTTTAAAGTTTGTGATTTATTTTTAGAAGCTGCTGAAGAATTTGGATATAAAAAAACTGATGATTTTAACAACGGTGATAACGAAGGAATGGGATATTTCCCATTTACTATTAAAAATGGTTTTAGATGTAGCACAGCTGTTGGATATTTAAATCCAATAAAGAATAGAAGTAATTTGAAAATTATAACTAAAGCACATATTAAAAATATTGAATTTGAAAATAAAATTGCTAAAAAAGTTAATTTCTGGACTGGTGATAAATTAAACACTGTTGAAGCTAACGGTGAGATTATCTTAAGTGCTGGTACTATTGGTTCTCCACATATTCTTCAAGCGTCAGGTTTGGGTCCTGCACAATTGTTGAAAAACAACGGCATTGAAGTTTTAATAGATCATAAAAGTATAGGTCAAAACCTAACAGACCATCTAATGTTAAGACCTGTTTATAAAATAAAAAATTTAGAAACATTAAATGATATTTATTATAGTTTAACAAAAAAAATATTTACTGGATTAAAATTTTTCATAACTCGTTCTGGTCCACTGACAGTTGGTGCAAGTTATTTGTGTGGTTTTGTAAAAAGTGATCCACATTTAGAGACTCCAAACTTACAATTTCATGTATCTCCTGCTAGCACAGATCTTCTTGGAAAATCATCTTTGCATAATTTCCCTGCTTTCACACCAACTATTACAAATGTGAGGCCTACTAGTAGAGGATCTATAGAACTTAATTCTTCTGATACAAGAATTCCTCCAAAAATTAAAATGAATTATTTATCTACTGACGAAGATAGGGAAATTGCTGGCAAGTCTCTAAAAATAGTAAGAAAAATAGTAATGGAATCTAAAGCTTACAAAAATTATGAACCTGAAGAATTAAGACCTGGAATAAATATTACTGACAATGAACAGTTAGCTGTTGAGGCAGGAAAATATGCAAATACAATTTTTCATCCAGTGAGCACATGCAGAATGGGTAAAGATGAAAACGCTGTGGTATCCGATAAATTAAAAGTTCATGGAATTAAAAATCTAAGAGTAATTGATGCATCAGTTATGCCTTATATAACCTCTGGAAATACTAATGCTCCTACAATAATGATTGCAGAAAAAGGTGCAGACATGATACTACAAAAGTAATGTTTGCAGAATTTTTTACTCCGGAGCAAATAGCAATTTTAACTCAAATTATTTTTATTGATTTAGTCTTAGCAGGTGACAACGCTATTATTATAGGAATGGTTGCATCAAAATTTCCACTAGAGCAAAGAAAAAAAATTATATTCTGGGGAATTGGTGGTGCTGTAGTTTTAAGGATAATTTTAACTTTACTTACAGCTTATCTGTTACAAATAACTGGTTTAAGACTTATTGGAGGATTATTACTACTTTACATAGTTTATAAACTTTACATAGATGTAATCAAAGGGTCAGAAAAAGAGGAAAATATCAATGTCGATAGTTCAAGTTTTTTTAAAGCGATATGGACAGTTTTACTTGCAGATTTTACAATGAGTTTAGATAATGTTTTGGGTGTTGCTGGGGCGGCTGGTGATCATTACGGACTACTTGTTTTTGGATTAGCTTTATCAATTATTTTAATGGCTACTGCTGCGACTTTGATTTCTGGCTGGATTAAAAAATATAAATGGATTGCTTGGCTTGGATTATTGGCAGTATTATTTGTTGCTGTTGAGTTGATTTACACTGATATTAAAATATTATTCATTTAATGTATCTACAAAAAATAAATCTTAAAAATAAATATGCCTTAGTCACTGGTGCTGGTAAAGGATTGGGTAGAGCTTGTTCTATCGCATTAGCAGAGGCAGGTGCTACGGTTATAGCTTTAAGTAGAACTCCATCAGATCTCAATAAATTGGAAAAAAATATTAAAAAAGTTAGAGGAAAAATTATTAAAGTTACATGTGATGTAATGAATTATGAGGATTTAAAACAAAAATTAGAAAAAATTAAAATTATTGATGTTTTGGTTAACAATGCAGGAACTAATATTCCAGAGCCATTTGAAAATATTAAACAAAAAAGTATGAATTATCTGATAGATTTAAATCTCAAAGCTTCGTTCAACGTGGCGCAATTAGTTGTTAGAAAGATGCTTAAAAACAAAAGAAGACCTGGCTCAATTATAAATATGTCGTCTCAACTAGGTCATGTTGGTATGAGCGGTAGAAACGTATACAATATGACAAAATTTGGAATAGAAGGATTAACAAAGGGAATGGGTGTAGAGTTGGCTAAAAAAAATATCAGAGTTAACAGCGTAGCTCCTACTTTTGTTGAAACTCCAATGGTTAAAAAATTTTTTAAAAATAAAAAATTTAAAAAATTAGCGCTTGGAAATATACCAATGGGAAAAGCGGCTACTGAAAGTGATGTTGCTACAACAGTATGTTTTTTGGCATCATCGGCATCCTCAATGATAACTGGGACATCAATAATTATAGATGGTGGATGGACAGCTCAATAATTTATAGATTTTTTTTTGTTTTTTTTGTTATTTTTGTTTTTACATCACCAGTTAAGGCTATTGAATTCCAAGGTAAATTTCTACAAGGTCATTTTATATTAGGTAAAACTGATCCTAACGCTAAAATTTTGGTTGGAAAAAAAGAGGTTAAAGTATCAAAAGATGGTTTTTTTGTATTTGGTATAGATCGAGATCAAAAATACAACCTAATATTTACAAAAATTGTTAATGGAAAAAAATCAATAACTACAAAAAAAGTTTTGAAAAGGAAATATAATATACAAAGAATAGACGGTTTGGCAGAAAGTAAAGTTACCCCACCTGAGTCTGTTTATAAAAGAATTAAAAAAGAAAATAATGCAATTGGAGCAGCAAGAGCAATAAATTCCAATCTTCAATTTTTTAAAGAAAAATTTATCATGCCAGTTGAAGGTATAATTAGCGGTGTTTATGGTAGTCAAAGAATTTTAAACGGTAAACCAAGATGGCCCCACTATGGAATAGATATTGCAGCCAAACAGGGAACGATGATTAAATCATCTGGTTCAGGTATAGTCACTATGGCAGAAGACGATTTATATTATACAGGTGGTACAGTTATAATGGATCATGGTCATGGTATATCGACAATATATTCTCATTTAGAAAACGTATTGGTTTCAGTTGGTGATCAAATTAATCAAGGTGATATTATAGGTACTGTTGGATCTACAGGAAGATCAACTGGACCACACTTAGATTTTAGAATTAATTGGTTTCAAACTAGATTAGATCCAATGTCTGTAATAAACTAAATTTCAGATTTTGCTCTGAAACGTTCATAAATCAATCTAGCTTTAATTCCTAAACTTAAAAAAGGGTCTGGTGGAAGCCAAGTGGGTTTGTTTCTTGCTTCTATAGTTTCTATTTCTTTTGTATTTTCATTGCTTGCTTTAATAGCAATTTGCTCTCCGAATAAAGTACCAACTCCAATTCCAGAGCCATTGTAACAACCTGCTACAAATATATTGTCATCTATTTTTTCAAAAATTTGAGAACTATTTCTTGTTCTTGAAACAATACCTGACCAAGAAGATTTAATAATATCATCGGATAATTCAGGAAATCTTTTTTTAATTCCAAGTCTTTGTTTTAATGATCTTTTGGTTAATTCAGTTTTAGACATTTGATAAGGATTATAAACTTCTGCAGTATTTCTAATTAAAATTCTTCTGTCTTTAGTCATCCTAATAGTGGCCCCCATTGGTCTTACAGGTAAAACTCCCCACTCTTTAGGCTCTCCAAGCGATATAAACTCTTCATCCGATAAAGATCTGGTCATACTAGCTGTTAAAGTAATTGGAAAATTATAATTTGATTTTATTCCTAAGGACTTCAGAAACCCATTTGTAGCAAAAATAATCTTTTTAGTTTTAATTGAACCATTTTTAAATTTACAAATGACTGTATCATTTTCCTTTTCCCAATCTAATAACAAAGAATTTTCGTAAAGATTTACGTTATCTGGCAATGTATCAATCATAGCTCTAACCAATTTACCTGGGTGCAATAAAATCCCCCCCTTTGTATGAAGGGCAATATTGTAAAAATTGGTACCCAATCTTTTTTTAAGTTCTTTATTTGATAACAAATTATGTTCAAAACCTAATTTTGATAAGGTATCTGAAAAATTTTCTAATATTTTTCTATCTTCTTGCTTTGATGATGCAAAATATTTTCCACATTCATTCCAATCACAATCTACCTGATATTCTTTAATAAATTTTTTAATAACATCTATTCCCAATTTATAGATGTCTGCTTTTTTTTTATAATTATCTAATTCTTTATTAGAGGTAAAACCATCATTAAGTGTTGTATCCACTAAATATCCTGAGTTTCTTGAACTAGCTCCCTCGCCTGCTAGCTGGGCGTCGGTCAAAATTATTTGTTGATTTGGATGAAGTTCAGTCAACTTACGCGCAGCTGAAAGACCTGTGTAACCAGCTCCAATTATAAGCCATTCACATTCTTCATTTTTATTTAATACTTTGATTTTTGATCTTGGATTTAAGTCATTAATCCAACTACACCCGTTATCATTAATGATTTGCATTAAAATTCGTAAAATTAATTGTTATTTAAATTTAAAATATCACTTAAATGTTGTGCAGTTAAAGTATAACCTTTCGCATTATAATGTGTTTGATAACCATAATGATATAAATTTTTCTTATTTTTAATGTGTTCAACGGCGTCATTACCATCAATAAATTTAAAACCGTATTTTGTAACAATTTCTTTAACATCGTCTCTCAAAACATTAAGTTTTTTTACATTTGGATGAATAAAAAAATCATTTTTGTAAGAATGTCTATTATAATAAGGTAAATAGTATAAGTATTTATTTTTTACATTCTTTTTATCTAAATAAATTTTTAATTGTTTAGTGGTTTCTTCGTATTCTTTTTTATTTAAATTAAATTTATCCTCATAGCTAATAAATAATTTTGCAAAAGACGCTAAACCTCTAAAGTGTTCAGAAAAAAATATTTTTAATGGTAAAAAAATATCTTTATTTTCATTAAATTTTCTAAACAAACTTTCAGGTTCATTATGATGATAGCCACATTTAGCATATGGATCACGGTCATGATAATCATTTGCTTCAACAAAAAACCATATTAAATTTTCAAACTCAGAATCTTTAGTCACTCTTTTAAGATGATTGACTTGACCAAGAGGTCCAGATCCAGGAACTCCTAGGTTAAGAAATTTTTTATTAGAATTAAGAGTTCTTAGTTTACCGACTATATCATATGGCGATGCAACTGAATAACCGAATAGAGATGAATCACCAATCAAAACTACATCTGAGTATATATAGTTTTCATTTTTATTTTCTCTACATCTGTTAATATCTAAAAAAATCGGAAAATTTATATCAGCACCTTTCATCCAGCCAATATTATTTTGGCTAACTTGATTTTTATTTAAATACTCATTTAAATATTTTTTCTTATTGTATCCTTCGAAACTTTCTATGTAAAATTTATCTAAAGTATCAATATTATTCTCTTTAAATTTCTTTTTTTTATATGGAATTAACTCATTTTCTGTAATTTTAAAGTGTCTATACATGGGAACACCATCGAAAAAGAAATTTAAAGAAATTAAAATAATTTCAACAAATAAAATTAAAAAAAATCCTACTAGAAAATTTATCTTTATTATTTTCCACATTTCTTAAATTTTAAAAAATTGTATAAATAAATGGAGCCACTGAAGAACCTTGAGAGATAACTAAAAGGCCTCCTAATAATAACAATATAATTAAAACTGGAGCAATCCAATATTTTTTTCTTTGAAAAATAAATCTTAAAATTTCAATTAAGTAATTCATAAATTATCAAAAAATTGTATATATAAATGGTGCTACTGCTGTACCTTCAGTAAGGATGATTAAAAATCCAAATAACATCAAAGTAATAATTATAGGTAATAACCAATATTTTTTTCTTTGAAAAATAAATCTTAAAATTTCAATTAAGTAATTCATAAATTATTATTAATATTATCAATATTTTATCTCAAATTATTATAGGATTGTATATATATTACTAAGTTGATTTAATAAATTTTAAAATATATTTTAAAACATTTTCACGATTATGATGAATGCTAAATTTCCACAATTGAGAGTCTAAATAAAAATGTAACATTTGACCTACAATTGGTATAATTATCAAATTACTTAAGCTTATATTTTGGCTTTTTCCAAAAGTAGAAAAAAAAGTCATTATGATAGAGTAAACAATTACTACAAATAAAAAATTTGATAAGAAACTAGCTTTTTTACCAGTGTTTAAAAAATCATCATTTTTTCTATTCTTAACAACATAACTGGTTAAATATAGATATTGAGAATAATGCATAGTTACACCCATTATTATAGCGTGAACAGGATTACTTACGAAACACGTAGGATAAAAAATTATAACACCAGTTATAAAAGTTAAAAAATTTTCGGAGAAACTAAATTTAATTATATATAATATACTTATGCATAGTATCAATAATAACACAATTAAATTTAAGTATAATAAACTAAAATTGTCAAAAACTGGATAATAGAATCTAAGAAAAGCGATTATAAAAAACATAAAATTAAATATATAAATAAATTTTTCTTGAAATTTAATCTCCTGCTCATTTTTTGTATAAAGTTTACAAACACCAAAGCTTTGTCTTGTAACATGATAAATATTAGCCATAAAAAAAATCATCAAAAAAAGATTTTTAAAAAAAAAGAAGCCTATTAATGAAAAAATTATTATTAAGACTGGAAAAAAAAATAATTTAATTTTATCATTTAAAATATGCTCAACGTTAGATTTAGATAAAAAAAATGGCCAAGTAGCTCCAAAATGAGTTTCAGCGAGTAACAAAATAGTAATTAATATTAACTCAGTTTCATATTGAGGAAATATATACAGCACTGAGCCATAAATAATTGGAAATAAAATTGGGAACTTAATAAATAATAATTGTTTACTCACGTTTTTTTCCTATCAAAACAAATAAACCTCCATCGTCACCTAGGAAGTTAAAAATCATAAAAAATTGGTTTAACCATCTATAAAAAACATTTCCTTTTTCTTGTTCAACAAATAGATTATAATTTAAATCTAAGTCAATTGTGCAATTAGGCACAGAACTTATGAATTTAATTTTATTTTCATGAAACCATTTTAAAACTTCATCTATAGTATGTACACTTTCAACCGGGTGCTCATATTGATCTCTTATCCATGCATCTAATTGTTCAGGAGATCCTGATTTGATATTTCTTAAAACTGGGTCCAGAAGTAAGACAATCCCTTTTCCAAAAATTTTATATAAATATTTTCTTATTTTTGTTCTGATACGACCTATTTTATTATACAAACCTACTAAAATATATCCTTCATTTTTTAATGATTTAACAGTGATCTCAAAAGCTTTTTTTGGATCTTTTGTATGATGTAAAACTCCATTAGTCCAAACAAAATCAAAATAATCATCTTTAAGTACTTCGTCAAATATATCAGCATTTACAAGCTTTACATTTTGAATATTATTTTCTAGTGCAAATTTGTTGGCTAATCTCAAAGACTCAATTGTAGGGTCAAGAGCAACTATTTCATTATTTGTTCCGATTGAAAAGTACATTGATAATTGACCTGTGCCACATCCAACTTCTAACACTTTTTTTTTAAAACCAACAAAATCTTTAAATTGCTTTGCTAAATAATTTTTATTACCTTTGTTCAATATTGTAGCTTTGTTGTCACTTTCATCGTAATTTGGAAAGGGTTTTATATTATAAAAGCTAGTTACATCTTTTGTTACCTTATTGTCAATTTTGTGTGAAAATATATTCTCTATCTTTTCCAATTTTTTTTTTAAAAATTCCATTAAAATAATTGATATATAAATGGTGCTACGGCTGTGCCTTCAGTAAGAACGATTAAAAACCCAAATAACATTAAAATCACAATTATAGGGAGTAACCAATATTTTTTTCTTATTTTTAAAAATTTATAGAATTCAAAAAAAAAACTCATTTTAAAATAATTGATTATTTCTATCTAATATCTGATTTCCACAAACAAGGAAATCTAATTCTGTAGTCATAAAACATCTATATGTATCCTCAATTGAGCAAACTATTGGCTCTCCTCTTATATTAAAAGAAGTATTAACTAATATGGGTACACCAGTTATATCATAAAATTTTGATATAAGTTTATAATAGAGCGGGTTATTTTCCTGACTAACTGTTTGAATTCTCGCTGAATAATCAACATGAGTTATGGCAGGTACTTCAGATCTTTTAATATTTAATTTTTCAATTCCAAACAAATTTTTTTCCTCATCACTCATTTTAATTTGTTTTTCTTTTTTTATATTTGCTACCATTAGCATATATGGACTATCTCCTTTATACTGAAACCAGTCAGAAACTTTTTCCGAAAGTACTGAAGGTGCGAATGGTCTAAAACTTTCTCTATATTTTATTTTTAAATTTAAATTTTTTTGCATAACTTCAGATCTTGGATCAGCTAAAATTGATCTGTTACCTAAAGCTCTAGGCCCAAACTCCATTTTTCCCTGAAACCAACCAAAGGACTTGCCCTCAGATAATTTTTTTGCAGTTAATTCAATTATTTTTTCTTCTGAATAACTTTCGTAAGTAGCTCCTAAACTATCAAGTTTTGATTTTATTTCATTATTATCAAATTCTGGACCTAAGTATGATCCTTTCATAAAATTAGAATTTGATATTTTTTCTTTTTTTAGTTCAAGGTGCCAAAAAGCTAAGGCAGCCCCTAAGGATCCACCGGCATCTCCAGACGCAGGTTGAACAAAAATATTGTCAAAAATTTTTGCTTCTTTGATTTTGCCATTTGCAACACAATTTAAAGCTACTCCACCAGCTAAACATAAGTTTTTTTTATTGAATTCTTTTTTAAGAGAGTAGGACAATTTAATCATAATTTCTTCGGTAACTTTTTGTATAGAGGATGCAACATCCATATGAAATTTTTTTAAATCATCTTTGTTAGGATTACGAACAGGCTCACCAAACAATTTATTAAATTTTTCATTTGTCATTGTAAGACCAGTACAGTAATTAAAATATTCTTGATTTAGATTAAAAGATCCGTCATCCTTAACATCAACTAAATTTTCATAAATCAAATTTACATATTTGGGATCACCATAAGGAGCTAAGCCCATAAGTTTATATTCTCCCCCATTTACTTTAAATCCTGTGTAATAAGTAAACGCAGAGTACAATAGACCTAAAGAATGAGGAAATTGTATTTCTTTTTTAATTTCTAAATTATTTCCTTCTGCTATTGCTACAGTAGTTGAGGCCCATTCCCCAACACCATCTGCAGTAAGCACTACAGCTTCATTAAAATTTGATGGGTAGTAAGCACTTGCGGCATGACTTAAATGATGCTCTGAAAAAAATAATTTAGTATCATCTGAAAAATCTCCATCAAGTTCTTTTAAAGAATTCAAAATCATTTTTTTCATAAATAATTTTTCTTTAATCCAAACTGGCATAGACTTTGCAAAAGATTTAAATCCTTGAGGAGCAAACGATAAATAAGTTTCTAAAAGTCTCTCAAATTTTAAAAAAGGTTTTTCATAGAAAACTATATGATCAATATCACTTAAAGAAATATTTGAATTATTTAAAATATATTTTATTGATTCTAGTGGAAAACGATGATCGTGTTTAATTCTTGTAAATCTTTCCTCTTGTACTGCAGAAACTAAAATACCATCAACTAAAAGTGCAGCAGCAGAGTCGTGATAATAACAAGAAATTCCTAAAATTTTAATACTCATTATTTAAAACTGATCCTTCATAGAATTTTTATAATTTTCTTTATCTATCCAGTACGTTTTTCGCTTAATATTTTTTTTTTTATCTAGATTTAAGAAATCTTTTTTCACTAATTTAGCTAAAAAAGCAATTGGAGTTACAACACAAAAAAAAATTAGGGACATGATAAGTGGAGAAATCACAACACTTAAAAAAATTCCAAACTTGAACCATAAAATATTTAGAGGTGTTAATAATTTAGAATTAAGAAAACCTAGGACTAAAAAAAGTAAACTTAAAATTAGTAAAATTTTTTTTACGTCATTATATTTTAAGAAAAAATAAAAAAATATAAGAGCAAAAAAAATTGAGAAAACTATTCCAAAACTTTTATTAGATCCTATTATAATTTTTTTTTTACTTACAGCCATACTAATTAATATTAATAATTTAATATAATTTTTACATTGTCTTTCACAACATTAAATATTTTATCTGCACCTAGTTCATTAGGATGATGATCATATTCTATAATATACTTATGTCTATTCAAATTTACCTCTCTCATTTCAGGATTAAAAGAATTATCAAAAAATTTTACATTTAATGAATTAAAAATATTTTGTGCTTTTTTAAAAAAATATACATTTGGATTAAGCTTATTAAAATTTTTTTCTTTAGCTTTAAAATTTACCCATCCTGAATAAATAAAGTATAAATCTAAATCACAAGTGTCTGCTTTTTCCTTAAGTCTTTGAATAATTAATTCTGATTTTTTTATTAATTGATCAACTTCATTTTTATTTTTTAAAATTTTTTGTGGGTATAAAATTATATCATTTTTCAAAGACTCTTTATCAATTCTTTCTCCCATAAGATCTATTCTTTTTCTTGAAAAATTTACTAACTTATATGCAACAAATCTAATTAAATGACTATTGTTTAAAAATATTTTAATTGCTGGGTAATCATAATATTTAACATACCAAGCATTAAACTTACCTTGCATGCCAGGTATTATTTCTCCATTTTTTAACCAATATTGATTTGAATAATAAACTCTTCCAATATCATCTGTATTTAAAAAAATAATAACTTTTTTCGTTTCAAAAACTTCGCAATAACTTTCTATATACTTTGTATAATCAGATAAACCCCAATTAGGTGAAGCTAAATTAATAAAATAATATTTAGGAAATAAATTTTGTAATTTTGATACGTATGTATCTTTATCATTTAACCTATATCCAAAAGTAAATGAGTCGCCAAGCAAATAAATTTTTTCATTCTTATGTGAATATTCATGGGTTTTTCTATTATTAAAATTACCAGTTCTATAAATATAAGTCTCACCGTTGAAACGATCATAATATTTGTAATTATTTTTTAAAATCCATAAACCTCTCTCATCTTGACGCATAAAATATCCACCAACATTTTGAGGTAAGAAAAGTCTTAATAAAAACTCACAAATTAATAAAGATATTAGGATTGAAAAAGAAACTAATAAAAATTTTCTAAACACTCGGATAATAAAATTAATTAATTCTTAGTTAAATTTTAAAATTAAATATTTTTTTGCTCTTTCATATCACTCTTTTTAATACCTGCAATTCTTACAGGTTTTTTCATAGCATCTCGTCTAAAAGGTTCGCCTAGCTCTTGATTTAAAATTACTTCAATGAAAGTTGTAATTCCCTTCTTTTGATCTTCACAAGATTGCTTGATTGCATTTGTGGTTTCTTCCATAGTTCTAACAGTTACACCTTTTAAGCCACACGCATCAGCTACTTTTGCATAACTTAACTCTGGATCTAACTCAGTCCCAACAAAATTATTATCAAACCATAAAGTAGTATTTCTTTTTTCTGCGCCCCATTGATAATTTCTAAAAATCACCATAGAAATTGCAGGCCACTCTACTCTTGCGCAGGAACTCATCTCATTCATACTTATACCAAAAGCACCATCTCCAGCAAAACCAATAACAGGTGTGTCTGGACAACCAATTTTTGCTCCCAATATAGATGGAAACCCATAACCGCACGGTCCAAATAAACCTGGAGCCAAATATTTTCTTGGCTTTTCAAAAGTAGGGTATGCATTTCCTATTGCGCAATTATTACCTATATCACTTGAAATTATTACATCCTCAGGCATTCCTGCTTGAATTGCTCTCCAAGCTTGTCTTGGAGACATTCTATCTGCATCTCTTGCTCTAGCTTCTCTATTCCATACCGTTCCTTCATCATCGTCCTCATGATCCAAGCTTGAAAGTTTTTGAAGCCAAGCAGATTTAGTTTGATGAATTAAATCTTTTCTAGCTTGTCTATCAATATCTCCTGCATTTGAAGATAATTGTGTTAAAATTTGTTCAGCAACTAATTTTGCATCACCACTTATTCCTACTGAAACTTTTTTGGTCAAACCTATTCTATCAGGATTTATATCAACTTGAATGATATTTGCGTTCTTTGGCCAATAATCAATTCCATAACCAGGTAAGGTAGAGAAAGGATTTAATCTTGTTCCTAAAGCTAATACAACATCAGCTTTAGAAATTAATTCCATTGCAGCTTTAGATCCATTATAACCCAAAGGGCCAACTGCCAAAGGATGGCTTCCTGGAAAACTATCGTTATGTTGATAACCAGAGCATACAGGTGAGTCTAATTTTTCTGCAAGTTTTTTGGTAGCTTCAATAGCTCCACCAATTACAACTCCTGCACCAGATAATATTACAGGAAACTTTGCTTTAGATAATAATTCAGCTGCTTTAGCTACAGCATCATTTCCACCACCTTGTCTTTCAAGTCTTACGATTGGGGGAAGATCTATGTCAACTATCTGACACCAATAATCTCTTGGAACGTTAATTTGTGCAGGGGCTGAACCTCTAATTGCTTTTTCAATTACTCTATTAAGTACTTCTGCCATTCTTGATGGATCTCTAACCTCTTCTTGATAACATACCATGTCTTTAAATAAATTCATTTGCTCTACTTCTTGAAAACCTCCTTGTCCCATAGTTTTGTTAGCAGCTTGAGGAGTGACTAACAAAAGAGGTGTATGATTCCAATAAGCTGTTTTGATAGGTGTTACTAATCCTGTAATACCAGGTCCGTTCTGTGCAATAACCATTGACATTTTTCCTGTAGCTCTTGTATATCCATCAGCTATCAAACCGCCATTTGTTTCATGAGCAACATCCCAGAATGTTATACCAGCGTCAGGAAAAATATCTGAGATTGGCATAAAAGCAGATCCTATTATTCCAAATGCATGTTCAATTCCGTGCATTTGTAAAACTTTTACAAAAGCTTCCTCAGTTGTCATTTTCGTCATAAAACCTAAACCTTCCTCTTATAATAGTAAAAATATTTATATAATTCGTTTGTTAATTTTTGCGATTAATATATAAGTTTTTATAAATTTCAAATATCAAATCGACACCATAATATATGGCAACTGACATAATAATACACGATAAAAAAGACAATGTGGGTGTTGTTGTTGTTGAGAAAATCACCCCAAAACAAGATTGCTCTTGTTGGATTATGGAAGATGATAGCTCGACAGACATACAATCAGTTGATGAAATCCCTCTGGGACATAAAATTGCTATGGTTGATTTAAATGAAGGTGATACAATTTTAAAATACGGCCACGATATAGGAAAAGTAGTTAAATCAATAAAAAAAGGTCAGCACGTTCACGTTCATAACGTTAAAACAAAGAAGTGGTAGAAATGGAAATTCCAGAAAGTTTTTTAGGATATAAAAGAGAAAATGGAAGAGCTGGAACTAGAAATCACGTAATAATTCTTCCAGTAGATGATATTTCTAACGCATGTGCTGAGGCAGTTGCTAATAATATTAAAGGGACAATCGCATTACCCCATTCTTACGGAAGATTACAATTTGGTGCAGACCTAGATTTACACTTTAGAACTATGATCGGAACAGGATCAAACCCGAATGTTGCAGCTGTAATAGTAATTGGTATTGAACCAAAATGGACCAAAAGAATAGTTGATGGTATTGCTAAAACTGGAAAACCAGTGGAAGGTTTTCATATCGAGAGAACTGGAGATATTGGTACTGTTATGAAAGCTTCAAAAAAAGCTCAAGAATTTTCACAGTGGGCTTCAGAGATTCAAAGAGAAGAATGTCCAATGAGTGATTTATGGATATCTGTTAAGTGTGGTGAGTCAGATACTACTTCTGGATTAGCATCAAATCCGACAGTTGGAAATCTAATGGAAAAACTTGAGCCTTACGGAGTTCATTTATGCTTTGGAGAAACTTCAGAACTTACTGGCGCTGAAGAGGTCTGTGCAACAAGAGGGGCTACTCAAGAAGCATCTGCAAAATTTATGAAAACTTGGAGCAATTATAACGATTTTATTTTAAAAGAGGCAACAGATGATTTATCAGAAAGTCAACCAACTGCTGGAAATATTGCTGGAGGTTTAACCACCATTGAGGAAAAAGCGTTTGGAAACTTTCAAAAAATTGGAAATTTAAAATTTATAGATGTTCTAGAGCCAGCCGAAGAACCATCTAAAGGTCCAGGATTGTATTTTATGGATACATCATCTGCAGCAGCAGAATGCATTACACTACAAGCAGCAGGAGGATTTAATATTCATCTATTTCCAACAGGCCAAGGAAATATTGTTGGAAATCCTATTGAGCCAGTTGTTAAATTAACTGCTAATCCACTTACTGCAAAAAGTATGAGTGAGCATGTTGATTGTGATGTTTCTAAATTGCTTTCAAGAGAAATGAATATGTCAGAAGCTGGTGACGAACTAATTAAAACAACTTTAAGGGTAGCTAATGGAAGATTGACTTGTGCTGAAGCTTTAGGTCACAGAGAATTTGTGATGACAAAGCTTTACAGAAGTGCATAAGAATTTTCTAAGTGTTATCAAAATTTCAAAATATCAAACTAATTATTCCTGGTCTAGTTTTAGCATTAGTCTTTTGTTTGTTTGCTCAAGGTATAAATAACTTAATTGCTATAGAGATTTTTAACACTGAAAAAAGTCCAATTTCAACAGTGTTAATCGCAATACTGCTTGGAATAATCATGGGTAATGCTTTTACACCGCGTCCAGGAATGATGATTGGTTTAGACTTTACACAACAATATATATTAAAATTAGGAATAATTTTTTTGGGTATTAGATTAAGTTTTAGTGATTTACTTAAATTTGGTTCTATTGCGATACCTCTTGTGATATTTTGTGTTTTAGGAGTGTTAATATTAATTAAACTTCTCATTAAAAAAGTCCCCATCTCATCAAAAATGTCCTACTTAATTGCTATTGGCACTAGTGTTTGTGGTGCTACTGCAATTGTTGCAACAGCCCCAGTTATCAATGCAAAAAAAACAGAAATTGCTTATGCCATAGCTAATATTACATTATTTGGGGTGATCGCTATGGTTGTTTACCCTTATTTTGCAGAATGGTATTTTGATAATAATGCTCTGGAAGTTGGTTTATTTTTAGGAACTTCGATTCATGAAACCTCTCAAGTCGCTGCCGCTGGACTGATTTACGATCAACAATTTAATAATCCCGAAACTTTAGATGTAGCAACAGTAACAAAATTAATTAGAAATACTTTTCTGGTATTACTCATACCTTTGTTTGCTTTCTTATATAATAGAGGTGAATTCAAGGGCCAAAAATATTCAATTCTAAACATTTTTCCATATTTTGTTCTTGGTTTTATAGGTATGATAATTGTAAGAAATTTGGGAGATCAATTCTTTTCAGTTGAAAATGGTAATTATTATGCCTGGTCTAAATTTATTGAATATTTAAAAATTTTAGCAACTGTATTTTTAACAATGGCAATGGCTGCTGTCGGAATCTCAATTAACTTAGGTGAACTTAAGTCAATGGGATATAAACCTTTTGTGGTTGGTTTAATTGCGGCGGTAACCGTTGGAATTATTAGCTTAATATATTTAGAAACTATAATACATTTTTTTATTTAAGATTTTATTAACAATTTTTTTCTTAAGTTTGAAATAAAACGTCTAATAAAAGCTGCACCAACTCCTAAAATAATTGCAAACATAATCGTAAATAATCCATAAAAGAAAGGCATGTCTTTTGAAAAATCAAGTATGAATTGAGAAAATAAGTTTAAATCAGAATTAGTTACTTTTGCAGCTCCATTCATAATATGACCTGCAAAAAATGTATCGTATGCAATTGCTATTCCAACTATTAATAACAAAATTGCTAATAAAGCTCTCAAGCCTGAACTGTCAATTCTCTCTCCTAATTTTTGTCCAACTTGAACACCTATAATTGAACCAATAACCAACATTAAAACTAATAATAAATCTATAGATCCATAGTTAAATGAGTGAAGAAAAGTAACAACCACACTTACAAAAATTGTAACAAATAAAGATGTTCCTGGTACTAGTTTAGTTGGCATCTTAATTATATAAATCATTGCAGGAACTAAGATAAACGCTCCTCCAATTCCCATAATCGCTGCAATAAAACCAACCAATAAACCAATTAGAATTGGTGTGAAGATACTCTCATACAATTTAGATTTTGGGAATCTCATTCTTAACGGAAGGCCATGTATCCAATAGTGAACGTGCAATTTTTTTTTAACCACAACGTTTCTTTTTGCTTGATCTATTTCACCTAAACTTTCAACCAACATTAAGGTTCCGATTATTGCCAATATATACATATAAGCCAAAGAGATTACTGTATCAATTTTTCCTATACCTTTAAAATAAGTAAATGTATAAATACCTAAGGAAGTTCCAATTACTCCTCCAATAACAATCATTGAACCCATTTTGTAATCCAAAGTATTTTTTAAATAATGGGTAGTAGATCCTGAAACTGAAGTAGCTAAAATATTATTTGCTTCATTAGCAACTGCATATGCAGGAGGTATACCTAAAAATATTAAAAATGGAGTCATTAAAAAACCACCTCCAACACCAAACAAACCTGAGAGAACTCCTACAATTGCACTTAATAAAAGTATTTCTATTGGATTAACAAAAACCTGAGCAATTGGTAAGAATACATCCATAAAAAAACTTTGTGTTTTTTAGAACAACTCAGTTAAAAGAGATAAAAGTACCAAGTAAAATTACGCCCCAGTAAGCGGCCAGACCAATTATAACACCTAATTTTATAAAATTTGTTTTGATAGTGAATAATTTATTTAATATTTTTACCCTAGATAACTGCATTTACTCCGTCAATACACCTACAGCGTTAATTGTCAAACAAATATTGAAATTATATGAATTTTTTTTTTAATATATGGTTGCTCCAAAGACTTTTACTTCTCCGTCTTCAGTTCCCAAAACTAATCGACCAAGAAATTCACCTGGTATCTCTTTATTAGTTTGTTTAATAAGAACAGTAATATGATCCCCCCTTCTTAAACAGCCAAAAGGCTCAAAAGTTTCTTTCAGATTAGTTATAAGCTTATTATTTGACCATTGTTTACCTAACTCTACTTCATTAGCACCAAATAACATTTGGGTAGAGAAATCTCGAGTAAATCCACCATAATCTTTGAGATTTGATGATTTTACCAAATTATTCCAAATTGGTTTTGCTAGTTCATATATTTCATCGTCTGTTTTAGATAAAATATCCATAGTAAAAATTAAAAAGTTTGATTATGATGCTTTTTTCTTCTCGTTCT
Source organism: uncultured Pelagibacteraceae bacterium (assembly GCA_902623075.1). Taxonomy (GTDB): domain Bacteria; phylum Pseudomonadota; class Alphaproteobacteria; order Pelagibacterales; family Pelagibacteraceae; genus Pelagibacter. The sequence goes on along the minus strand of CACNSD010000005.1, from coordinate 10,507 downwards.
CATCTACTATATGGTAGACAGGAACTTTCTCCATAGTGAATTTACCAGTTTTAGGATCTCGTCTAGAAACTGTTAAACAATGCCAATTATCATCATCTAATTTCATATGATCACCTCTATAATAATATCCTGGCCATCTAGTTTCCTCTCTAAACATAGTATGTTCTGTTACGCATTGAGATGTAAGAGCTCTATGTTTAAGTTCCCAAGCTCTCATAAGTTGGTGATAATCTTCAGCACCTACATTTTCAAGATCTTCCTCAAGCCAAGCTAATAACTCTAAGCCTCTTTTAAGCATATTAGCATTAGTCATATAATTTGTAGCAATTCCACCGACATACTCGTCCATAATTCTTTGTAGACGTTGAAGACCTTGAATAGGTGAAATATAGCTTGGAGAAACTGTTCCACCTGTGATTTCATTTTGAGCAACAGTATAATTTTCAAGGGGTTTATAAACTTTTGTCTTAAAATCCTCGCATTGCTTATCAGAAACTTTTATACCCTCAGCTTTCTTATCCTCAATATATTTCACAGCCGCCTTTGCAGCTAATCTACCTTCGGTAAATGAACCTGATGAAAACTTATGTGCACTCCCACCAACTGTATCACCAGCACCAAATAAACCGTCTATCGTAAGCATTCTATTGTACCCCCAAAAATATTCTGGAGGTGATAAATCCTCTGGCCCACTTACCCAAGCTCCTGAGCAAGTAGCATGTGACCCCATTACATACGGCTCTGATGTGGTTAGCTCAGGATTTGTGTATTTAGGATCAATATTTTGAGATGCCCAAACAACTGCTTGGCCAACTGTCATTCCTAAAAAGTTTTCCCAACCAACAGTTTCAAGATGAGGATCTTGAAAAGCTTCAGTTGTGACCATTTGAATTGGTCCACCGCCTGCCATAGTTTCTTGAATAAATGCATGGTTTCTTAAACATGTCGGAGTTGGGTGATGATCAATATACTCTCCAACTAATTCTTTGGTCTGATCGTACCATTTTTTTTCATAATTTTCCCCATTTGCATTTTGAGTGTATGTTTTTAAATGCAAGAAGTAAGCTCCAACTGGACCATAACCATCTTTAAATCTACATAATACAATTCTATTTTCCATTTGTGTCATCTTAGCACCAGCCGCAATTGGCAACGCATACGCAGAACCATTACTCCAAGGAGCGTACCAAGTTCTACCCATTCCCTCTCCCACAGCCCTAGGTTTAAATATATGCGAAGCTCCTCCAGCTGCAACTATGACTGCTTTCGCTCTAAATACATGAAAATCACCAGTTCTCATATTAAATCCAACTGCACCACCTACTCTATTTTCTTGAGCTTCATCCATTAAAAGGTGAGTGATCATAATTCTATTATAAATTTTATCAGCAGATTTTTTTGCTGCCTCTGCAACAATTGGTTTATAACTTTCTCCATGGATCATAATCTGCCATTTACCTTCTCTTAAATATCTTCCAGTTTCTTCATTTTTCATCATAGGAAGTCCCCATTCATCAAACATATGAACAGTTGAATCTACATGACGAGCCATGTCATAACCTAAATCTTCTCTAACCATTCCCATCAAATCGTTTCTTGCATATCTTACATGATCTTCAGGTTGGTTTTCACCCCACTGCATTCCCATATAACAATTAATTGCATAAAGTCCTTGAGCAACAGCTCCACTTCTATCAATGTTTGCTTTTTCAACACAAACAATTTTCATATCTCTGCCCCAGTGCCTTGCTTCAAAAGTAGCACCTGTCCCAGCCATTCCTCCACCAACAACTAGAACATCGCAATCTTCGTAATGAGTTTTGTGTTTAGCCATTAATAGTAAACTCCTTTTTTAAAAGAATTTTTAGGAACTGAAGGAAGCTCTCCATCAATATTTAATCCCTCTGGCTCTGTATATAACCTTTGAGAATTTAATTCTCCTTGTTTAATTTTTTCACCATCTGCTAGCTTTGGTATAAATTTTCCCCAGGGTTTTGTTGTAATAGGTGAGACAAAGTTTTTTTCTGTTCCATTTCTAAATTTAATCTTCCAAGAAATTGTTCCTTTTTCTTCTTCACGTCTTACTCTTACACTATGACCCATTGGTGCAAAGTCAGCATAACCTCTTACATCAATTGCATGATTTGGACATGCTTTAACACAAGAGTAACATTCCCAACAAAAATTAGGTTCAATATTTTTTGCACGTCTAATATTTTCATCTATGTGCATAATATCTGACGGACAAATATCTACGCAATGGCCACAGCCATCGCATCTGGTCATATATACAAAAGTTGACATAATTTATTTAACCCTTTCTTAATTATCATATTAATAATGTTTTGGTTCTTCTCTTTTTATACCTAAGCCAAATTGCTCAGGTGCATCAGCTGGAGGAGGTAAATTATCTCTAGATCCATCTGCTTCAGCTAAATTTTTCTGTATTGCTGCCCCAGGTTTATAAAACATATGAGCAAATTTTGACCAATAAACTCCGCCAAATAAAACTAAATTTGAAAATACAAACAATGTAAAAAATAAAAATGATAAACCTAATTGACCATTAAATTGAGTGTATGACCATGCTAATCCAAATACTGAACAGGCTAATAACGCTAGAACAAATAAGTCAGCTTTGATTATTCTGTACCAAGGGTGTGCTTCAGCAGAAACATCTACTCTTAAAAAAAACCAAAACCAAAATCCGCCAACACATGTAAGTATAGCACCTAAGTGCCATAACACTGACCATAGTGAGGAAGTAGATTTGTCTGCACCTGTATAACAAAATACCAATATTGCTGTTGAAATCCAAAAAATTATTGTTCCATACATGCCAAGCACATGAGCAAGCCTTCTTTTTCCAAAACCTAACTCGGATGTGGTTCCAATATCATAAACTGTTGTCTTAGCTAAAATTTTTGCTTTTTCAACAACCCCAACCTCTCTTGTTGCTTGGAGTTTTGCCTTTTTTGCATTGTTAAAGAAATAAGTTAAATTTTTATGATGTATCATCTGAATGATTGTTCCAAATGCAATTAAAAGTATCATAGCGATTATGAAACTTTGCATAACTATAGTAGGAACAACTTCAGATAGCACCGAAAATGGATTTGTTTCTAACATTTTACCCTTATGTTAAATTATTTTAGAATAATTTAAAAGTTTCTATTCTACATAACCTATCAGATCAACAAAAACTATTGATAAATTTGTCTTTAATAACAACTAAAAAAATATTTATTTTCTTTTGTAATGTTGTTTTTTTGGGATCACGGACCTAACACCACCTTGCGGATCCTCCACATCTCCCTCTCTTCTTGGGATTAAATGAATATGACAATGCATTATAGACTGGCCTGCAACTTTTCCAGCATTTGTGCCTATATTAAAACCCTTTACACTAGCATCTTGTTTTAAAATTTTTTCTTTAGTTTTTAAAATTAACTCATTGCAAGCTTGAATTTCTTCATAAGTGAGCTCGAAATATGTTTCAACATGTCTTTTGGGAACAATAAGACTATGAAATTCCGAAACAGGATAACTATCTATCGATGAATAAGATAATTGGTTTTCAAACTGGAGCTCTTCTTTTCTAATATTGCAAAATATACAGGGATTGTTTGGATCTTTCATATTAAAACAATAGAGTTATATATTTTATTTAATTTAATGTAGCAATTAATCTTTCTTCTCTTCCATTTAAGATCGTCTATTTTTGAAACTGATGTGACTCCTTTGCCTGATCCAATAAGAATAATTTCTTCATAATCTTTAATAGATTTAATTGAAATATCTTTGAAATTAATTTTAATTTTTTTACTAATAAATTTAATCGTATTTCCAATATAACAATTTTTTTTAGGAGAAAATACTTTTCCATTTTTAACAAAAGCTAAATTTGAAGTGCCAGTTTCTAAGACCTTGTCATTTGCAACTAAAGCAATATCAGATTTAGTTGAATCAATTTTGCTCAATTTTGCTAATATTTTTTTATAATAAAGATTTTTATAATTTGGCTCTACTCGTTTATATTTAAACAATAACAGATTAAAATTACTTTTTGGTTTTGGTCTTTTTCTAATTGAAACTGATATTAATTTTTTATTTAACGCTATACGAAATAAATTATCTGGGCCTTTGTATAAAGTATTTTTTTTAATTAAATCTAAAATAATATATTTTAAGTTTTTTTTTGTTATTCCATATTTTTTTGATGATTTTAATAAATTTTCAATATGAGGTTTTAATAATAATAATTTTGGAGGTTTGCCAACCATTCTCATTGTAGTAAAAACACCTCTAGATCCCCAAAGATCTTTAAAAGTAACTTCTTTAAGATTACTTAGCTGATAAGATTTTTTTAATAAGAGTATTGCCATTTTCGGTTAAGAACGATTCAGGGTGAAATTGAAAACCATATATTTTATTTTGATTATCTTCCAGACCCATTGGTATTTTTGTTTTATTACATCTCATGGTTATTTTAATTGAATGTGATTTAAAAGGCTCCATTAATTTTAAAGAATGATATCTTCCTACTTTAAACTCTTGATTATTTTTAAAAATTTTACTCTGATTATTTATTTTAATCTTTGATTGAAATCCGTGGTATATTTTTTTTTGCTGTACTATCTTTCCACCTTCATTATGCAAAATCATTTGATAACCTAGACAAATGCCAATTATTTTTTTCTTACCTTTGAATTTTTTATAAATTTTTGAAGAAATGGGATAATCTTTTGGTGATCCAGGACCTGGAGAAAAAACAAGCACATCACTTTTATTTAGTTGTTCATTATTTATTTCATAATAGTTAGAGCATATTACTTTATCAAATTTTGCAAATTGATGAACAACATTCCAGGTAAAGGAGTCTTGGTGATCAATTATATAAATCATTTAAATAACTCCAATAAAGATTTTGCTTTTATATAATTTTCATTAAATTCTTTTTTTGGTGAACTGTCTAGTACCACACCAGATGCGGCAGAGATCTCTGATTGATTTTTATAATTTAATATAGATCTAATTATAATATTAAACTTCATGTCTTGATTAAATTTAATAAAACCAAAACTTCCAGTAAAAATATTTCTACTTTCTTTTTCTTGTTTATTTAACAATTCTAAAGTTCTTATTTTAGGGCAACCAATTACTGACCCACCAGGCATCATTGCTTTAACGATATCAATTAATTTTATATTTTTATTTAATATTCCACCAATCGAGGTAACATAGTGAAAGAGGTGTTTATATTCCTCGACATATTTTTTTTTAATTATTTTGACACTCCCTGGCTTGCAGATTTTTGATAAATCACTTCTTTCCATATCAACAATCATATTGTGTTCTTTGGTTTCTTTTTGGTTATTTTTAAAAAATTTAAGCGCTATGCTCTTATTTGATGATATTTTTTTCTTTAAGGTCCCGGCTATTGGCTTGGTAATAATATTGTTTTTTTTCTTATCTATCAATGTTTCCGGAGAGCAGCTTACTATGGAGTAATCTTTATCTCTGATCATAAACGACTCTGGTGATGCATTAACTTTCATCAATTTCCAGAAAAAATTTATTGGATTAATTAATGAGTTATTCTTATATTTTGTACAAATTTTAATTTGGTAAGTTTCTCCTTGTCTTATTTTTTTCGAAAATAATTCAAATATTTTTTTATATTTTGAATAGGAAATGTTAATCTTAAATGGACCTAATATTTGAGTTTTATTGAATTGATAATTAAATGTCTGTTTTTTAATATTCGATATAACTTTAATATTTTTTCTAATTTTAATTATAGTTTCAGGTTTATAAAAAATTCCTTTATAAAAATTAATTCTTTTTTTATTTTTTAAGTTAATACCAATCAAATTACACAAGATTTCATATCCAAAAAAACCAAGATATAGATCTGTTTCTTTTTTATAATTTTGTTTTTCTATAGAATGAAAAAAATTATGAATATTTTTTTTTGTTAAAATGATTTTTTTTGAAAAATCTGTGTAGATATTATATCCACCATCTACTTTATAAATTATTAAAGGTTTATCAGATTGATAAAGATCCTCTAAATATTGGTTAAATTTTAACTTATGCTGGCTGAGTTCTTTCAATTGCTTTCTCTACTATAGGTAAATGTATCAGACCTGCAAATAATGATAATGCGATAGATCCGTACCATGCATAGTCAAAATTTCCATTTAATTCATAGAATACACCACCTAAATACGCTCCTAAGAAAGAACCAATCTGATGACTTACAAAAACTATACCGTATAAAAGGCCTACATACTTTGTTCCAAATACATGGGCTACTATTCCATTTGTAGGAGGAACAGTTGATAACCATAAAAATCCAAAAGTTACACCAAAAACTACAGAATTAAATATACTGGGTGGTAAAAAAATAAAATAGATTATTGAAACTCCTCTTAAAAGATAAATAGCGCTTAAAATATATTTCTTACTATACCTAGTAGCTAAATATCCACTTGTAATGGTACCAGCCATATTAAATACACCAATCAATGCTAAAACCATCGCAGGTGTCCAATCGGGCAGACCTCTATCAGACATATAGGTAGGTATATGTGTTGCAACTAAAGCAATATGCCAACCACAAACAAAAAAACCTAGAGTAAGATAAATAAAACTTTTATTTGCAAATGCCTCTTTTAGAGCATCTCTTGCGGTTTGATTATTGTCTTGATTAACTCCTACAGGTATTTTTGGAGTACTAACAAATAAAGATGCTACCAATCCAAGTCCTAAGAGAAGGGAAAAATACAAAAGAGTATTCTCCCAACCTGTTTCTACTAAAGAATATCTTACAAGTAATGGTGAAACAAAATATCCAAAAGATCCTGCGCATGTAACAATACCTGTTGCAATGGTTCTGTTGGATGCCGGAAAATGTTTTGCTACAACTGATACTGGGATACCTATTGCAGTAGAACCTAAACCTATTCCGATCATTACTCCAATGGTTAGCGTAAAATACCCTCCCGTATTAAAACCAGAGTAAAAAAATAAAATTCCTACCAAATAAAAAACAAAGCCAATAAAGATTGCAACTGCTCCTCCATACTTATCTGTAATTACACCAAAAATAGGACTGAATACTCCCCAAAGTAATAATTGTAACCCCATTACAAATCCAAAATGAGATATGGAAATATCTAAATCTGTATTGAAATCAAAATAAAATAAACCAAAAGTCTGTCTTATTCCTAAAGAAATAATTACAACAACTGATGCAGCTAATAAAGTTATTAATGCTTTTTTACCAATTGTAAAATTTTCTGAACTCATTTTATATATTTAAGTGCCTTTTTAATATCATTTATAATATCATTTGGATCTTCAAGCCCTATATGCATTCTTATTACGTGTTCATCTTTTTTAAAATATGTAAATTGTCTCTTTCCTAATGCTTGATGTGTTTGATACAGCGCTAAACTTTCAAAACCTCCCCAACTAAATCCGTAACCAAAAAGTTTTAAAGAATTTACAAATTTTAATACTGAATTTTTATTTTTTGATTTAATTTTAAATCCCAATAATCCCGATGCCCCTGTATAATATTTTTTCCACAATTTATAATTTTTACTACCTTTTTTATATGGATAAAAAACTTTGATTATTTTTTTTTGCTTTGACAAGAATTTAGAAACTTTTTTTGCATTTTCTTGGTGTTTTTCTAATCTTACATCCAAAGTTCGAATACCTCTAAGAATTAAATATGCATCATCAGGACCTAGTCTTAATCCAGAAACTTTATTTGTTGCTTCGACCAATTTAAAAACACGTTTACTTATAGCTAAACTACCACCCATTACATCAGAGTGACCCGAGTAATACTTTGTTGCGGATACAATTGACATGTCAAACCCAAGTTTAATTGGTTTTAAAAAGTACGGTGTTCCCCATGTATTATCGATGGCTGTATAGATTTTGTTCTTTTTTGCTAAAGAAATTATTTTTGATAAATCTTGAAACTCAAATGTATTACTTCCAGGATTTTCTACGAATATAAGTTTTGTTTTATTAGTAATTTTAGATTTTAAATCATTAAAATCGTTAGGATTATAGAAAACTGCCTTTATATTAAACTTTTTTAGATAGGTTTCTGTTAGAAGTCTTGTTGGAGAGTATACCGAGTCTGTTACTAAAATTTCATCCTCCGGTTTAACAACACTCATAACTGCAAGAAATATTGAACCAAAACCTGTGGGAGTTAAATATACTTTATAACATTCCTCTATTTTTCTTAAAATTTGTTGCAACGCATAAGTGGTTGGTGTTCCTTGTCGGCCATAATCAAAATTTCCACTAACTGGATTTTTCAAATACTTATTTTGTGTTTTTTTAATATCCTCCATAGATTTAAAAATTATGGTTGAAGCTCTAACCACTGGGGGATTTACTGACTGATTATGAAAATCTTTAGCTGTGTGTTTAAGAAAGGTCTTGAAAGAATTACCCATAAAAAATTTGATATGTTACTTAGACAATGCTATATCCCAGTTAAATGTCAATAAAATTAACTAAAAATTAAATGAGTTACCCAAAAAAACATAGAGGCCGTAGAAAACAAGGGTCAAAAAAAAGAAGAGCTAAAAGAAAAAATAAGAAAAAATAAATTTTATTTACTCTTTAATCCAACCTCCACCGAGTAATTTGTGACCAAATTGGTCTTTACTATAAAAGACACATGCTTGTCCAGGCGATATCCCATCTTCTGGAACAGTAAGGTTGACCTTCGCACTATTATTTTTTTCCAAATCTACTTTTGCCTCAATAAGACTACCTGTTGATCTAACCTTTACAAATATATTTTGATTTAAATCTTTTTTCTCAGTTAGTAAATTTACATCTTTTAACTCAATCTCTGTTTTACCAAGTTTGTTTCTTGGACCAACTATAATTTCGTTGTTTGCTGAATTTATTTTAATTACATATAGTGGTTCATTGTGAGAAACTTTAATACCTTTCCTTTGCCCTATAGTAAAATTAATTATACCGTCATGTACTCCGACTACTTCACCTTTTAAATTTTTTATATTTCCTTTTTTAAAAGAGTCTGGCCTAAATTTTTGAATTACAGATGCATAATCACCACTTGGTACAAAACAAATATCTTGACTATCGGGTTTATCAGCAACATTTAGATCTAAGTTTTTTGCAATTTCTCTTGTTTTATTTTTAAGCAAGCCTCCAAGTGGAAATCTTAAATAATCTAACTGTTCTCGTGTTGTATTAAATAGAAAGTAACTTTGATCTCTATTCTCATCTATTGCTCTATACATATTTGTAGTTTTATTTTGTGTAATACTTTTAACGTAATGACCAGTTACCAAAGCATCTGCTTTAAGGTCTTTTGAAACCTCAAATAAATCTTTAAATTTAACAGTTTGATTACACTGAACACATGGAATTGGTGTTTCACCATTTAAATAACTATCAACAAAGTTATCAATAACACCTTGTTTGAATTTATCTTGATAATATAAAATTTTATGTTCAATGCCTAACTTGTGTGCAACACGTTTAGCGTCCATAATGTCTTGACCTGAACAACATTGTTTTGATGAAGATACTTCCTTATTATTGTCATAAAGTTTTAAAGTAATTCCTATCACATTGTAGCCTTCATTTTTCATAATGCCTGCGACAGTAGACGAATCTACACCACCAGACATAGCAACAACAACTGTTGTATCAGATGGCTTTTTATCTATACCAAGTGAATTTAAATTTTTATTCATAAGGTGGTATTTATACTCATTTACAATATAAGTTAAATATAATGATTTTAGATTATGAACCAGGCGACAAAGTCACAAATCCACATAAAAAAGAATGGGGAATTGGTCAAGTTCAATCAATAATTGATGATAAAGTAACTGTAAACTTTCAAAATGTTGGAAAAAAAGTGATTAATGCAAAAAATGTTGAATTAATAAAACTAGGAAAACAAAAGTGAATTTAAAATACGTTATAGAACATTTAATTGAGAGTTTTTTAACTGCAGGAGATCTGGCTATAAAGTTAAGAGAAAAAGGATTAATAAATAAAATAAAATCTGACAATACTCCAGTGAGCAATGGTGATCTTGAAGTTAATAAGTTAATTTTAAGTAAAATTTCTGAAATTACTCCTGAATTTCCTATTATTTCAGAGGAAACAAGTGAAAACAAAGATATTTCAAATTTAAAAAATTTCTGGCTAGTTGACCCAATAGATGGAACTTATGATTATATTAACAACCTAGAGGAATTTACAATCAACGCTGGTTTAATAATTAATAACAAGCCTGTTGCTGGATTAATAAATGCTCCTGCAAAAAAAAGAATGTTTTACTCATATAAAAAAGGGTTTGCTTATGAATTAAGTAAAGGCAAAACAAAAAATTTAAATGATATACCTACTAAAAAATCTGAAGATATAAAATTTATTTCATACTCAAATAAAATAAAACCTGAAATTCAAAAAATTTATAATG